>NZ_CP045997.1:0-692488 GCF_010233585.1 Spirosoma endbachense | reverse complement strand
TTACCTTTACGAACGAGTTGGTCGAGCGTTGTGAGATCGGCTTCCGACAGCACAAACGGTTTAGCGATTTGGCCCATGTCGGAAAGATAGCTACTTTTATCTAACCATTAAATTGGAAGAGTACTAGCTTGTTCCTTAATCTAACCAACAAGGATCTAAGACGTTACATACGTACTAAGCCGAAAATTAGTGTAGTGAATGGTGGTATCGAATTCCGACTGGCATTGTTGGTCGGGATTTTTGCTATTTCAGACGGTGCAGCTATCTCGGCAAACTAGACGATACGACCGACATAGATCAGGCAACATCAGGTGGGAATATATTTCTGTATTGAGAAATATCGGTTAGTGCACTTTTGCTCTTGGTTAAAAGCTTTTCCCGACGATCAATTTTGTCCATCCCGGCATTTATTCCGGAAGTTACCTTTTGCAAATTATCCTTATCGGCCCATGCATTGAGTTTCCTGAAACGCCAGTACCAAAAGGATACGGCTACGGCGTCCTTGTCTCGTTCCATTAATTCAGGTCTTTCCAAATAAGGTTCGCCAAAAAACCGCTGACAAGCTCCATAATTCCAGCGACCAGTTATCTGGATCAACCCCCTGCCTTTGTACTTTTTACCGTCACCTGGCTCCGTATTACCCAGTTTTTTATTGCCCTCATATCGTTCTCCACTTCCAGTTTCCAGGACTCTGGAAAAATTCATGGATTCATGAATCAATTGTGCCAAAAAATGGGATAACCGCAAAGCGGTGTTTATTTCGAAGCGTCTATCGTTCTTAAAGAATTCGATCCAATGTATGTATCGATCTATATAGGCTGGATTGGCTCCACAAGCTAAAAGCTGCCGTGGTGTTATGTATAAACCACCTTTCAATTCCATAATTAATACAGTTTATGGGCTATGATTTTAGCCTTAAGAGTACAATATTAACTGACAATCAGTATCTTGAAATTCACTTTACTTTCCGGTATCAGTAGGCTTCACTCATTTACTTCTATAAAAGCTATCCCATGAAACGCTACACGTACCTCGGCGATCGTATGACTGATCCGGCACTAAAAGGCCAGGCCTGCGCAGCCGTGCTCCGTGAAGATGGCAAGTGTATTCGGGGGCGAAATGGCAGTATGTTGGTTCGTTTCGACTCTGGCCGGGAGGCTATTGTCATTGGTCGACTGCTACGAAAACTGAATCATCCTGATTAGAAAGCCGACTCGACGTAATGGTAATATCGGTGCCACAGACCACCTGATTCCATTACAAACTGACTGCCACACACACTTCATCAAACAGAATCTAACTAGCTGATGAAAAGAAAAATAAGCGGGGCCGCCCGGTGATGGTGATCTATCACCTACGGAATCGACTGATCTGGCGTTGACGGATTTGGGCGGTCAATTTACCCGTAATAAGTAAAAGATAGGCACTAGTTATTGCTGATCGCCACTATCACTCGCATGATAAACTATACCTTTCTTAGTCATTACACAAGCTGAGCAGTTGTATATGCTGTCCAAAAGCAGGTGCAAGCCCCTATATCAAAACCCTCCGGGGCGGAGAATAGGGGATTATTTAATTAGAGTAATGCTGCTTTAACGCCAATGATAATAATGGTAACTCCGCCGACATACTTCAAAGCGTTACTTACCTTTCGGATCGCTTTGCCGGCAATCGTTTTGCCTTCGTATTTAGCAAGCTCGTCACTGACTGGCTTGAGCTGCTTTTCCGCCAGAGTTGCCCGGTCTGCCTGATTATTGCGTTCTTTGACGAGTCGAACAATCGTAGCACTCTGTTTCGTAATGGTATCATTTGCCGCTTTTAGACTGGCTTTCAAACCATCGATCGACGTTCGACCTGACGCTTCCAGTCCGTTCGCCCTGGCTTGTTCCTCCTGATACAGATTATACCAGTAGCCCGGATCTTGATTAGCGTGCATGGGCAGCGTCTGCGCACTGGCCATTGAGCACAATGCTACTCCCGCAAAAAACAGGAGTAGACTGGCTATATAGATAAGGATGCGATCGGAAAGCCTCATTGATTAGACAGGCTCTTAAAGTCATCGATCGCTTTCTGTGTACTATCCCCGATCGCAACGGTTGAAGAGGTTGGAGCCTTGGCATCAATGATTTGTAATTCCTGCCGTTTGATATCTGAGCAGCTACCGACCAACCAGAGTAGGGCAACAATACCCAACGCAGAACCGGAAATCTTCATGACTGCCGGTTGGATCTTTTTAGTAATAAACATGTAAGTCACAATCACCACGACCAGTGCTCCAACTCCGGTAAAGGCAATAGCAGCTGCATGTTCATATACGTCACGGTTTCGGAAACTCGCTCCAAAGGCACCAACAAAAGCAGTTGCCAGAATCAGGATTCCATACCGAATAAAGGCAGGCGTTTCATGATCCAGATCGTAAAGGATGGCCAGTAGACCAATAGCGGCCACCAGACAAATGATTTGTGCAATGATAATCCACATGGCTAGTCTGTTTTTTTAAAGAAGTTGATAACTGATTTTACAAGACCTAACAGAGCAAGCAATGCTCCGCCCTCTTCAATACGCTGACCATCTTTAGCCAGGCTAGCCGTTCGCTGTTGCTGTTGCCGGTGTAGGGTTTGTTGATCTGATCAATCAGGTAATTAACCTGTTGACAATTTTCCGATAAGGCATGATAGTTAGCCGATAGGGGCGAAATGACCTTACAATCAGCATTGATATAGGCTGAGTAGTACGGTTCGGCGTATTGCGGGGTAGTAGCCATTCTTTAGGAAGATCTACGTTTTACGACCAGAATTAACAAGACCAGGGCGGCTAGAATAAGCAGATAGGTTGTGTTGACGCGTGGTTTCGGGTCAGGGTCTTTGGGCTTCGTTGAATTGGTTACAGTTAGCGTGGTCGTATTATCCTGAACCTGGCTATCCGATAAAGCCATACTTTGTTGAAGATGAACGTTCTCTAAAGCCGCATTATCCGCTAAAATTTTTTTCTGAACAAAGTCACTCGCAAGGAATTCAGGATCAAGGGTATACTGATTGATGTCTGTAGCGCTTTGTAGCCGCTCCTTTCCATCCCAGGCTGTTGGAAGGCTGCTCTTTATCGTCAATACCCACAAATTGACATCGCTTAAATAGCGTAAACGCCAGACATACGTTTCATCAACCCAATGGCCGAGTCCGGGAATAATACCATCACCTACTCTATATCTTGTGTTCCGGGTGCCGACGATATCACCACTTTTATAGGTCGTTGCCATAGCTCGTTAGTTAGCCAGTTTAGCGATGTAAAGCATGAGCCGATCCACTAGCGGCCGTATCCTGGAAAATTCGGTTTGGGTTTGGTAACAGCCAATCGACTTGGCTAAAGACTTGTATTTCTCTTTGTGCAGGAACCGGTTGGTAATGCCTTTCTCCCGCATTTTGTAGTTCACCCACACTTCAAACAGCCGCGCCCAAAGCTCATTGTGCCGAAGCCAGTACGAATCCGATTCCCCTTTCGTGACCAGGCTTTTACGCATGAATCGGTAGGATCTGGTCTGTTGAATGGCCTGGATGATTTCGGTCATTTGATACCTGAGTGAGCCTTTTTTATCGATGTTCTTGGTAATGAGCGAGGTATCAGAACCGTAGGTCAGGGAGCGGTAAAACTTGCTTTGCTCGACGAACGTGCCAAAGAAGTAATCTAGGGCGTGTCCGTATTCGTGAGCCAGGGAACCCACCCCGCCCGTTTCCATGAACTTTACTGACTTGGGTACATCGATACGCCTACCCGAAAGATCTTCGATATAGCGTTTGTAGCGGGTCATATTGATCATAAACGTATCCGGCTCAAAGTGACCGGCCGCGCGTTGATGACCACGCGCACCAAAGGCAATGCCTATCGTACCATTCAACCCGATATTACTATACCCGACGATCCTGGTTAGATCTTTGAGCGCAATCACTAAAGCCGCCAGGTAATTGTAGGCATCTTCGTTGGTTAGCCAGTTGCCAAACTCGATACCCTTCAAGCGGAACTTGATCACCGCCCGGTTAATGTCGTCTGCGGATACGGTTCGTTTTGTTCTGGAAAAGCCTTTGTAGATCGGCGTAAACCCGTTCTCATCCCAATAGGCATTCACCCGACTACCAACGCTTACCCGTGTATTGGTATCGACATATTTCTGACTGGCAAAAACGGGTACCAGGCCCAATCGTCTTTCCTTGGGGCTTACTGTTCCGATGGGTTTCTTGAGCTGCAACATCTTAAATCACTCGTCTATAGCCTGCTTTCTTAATCATGGCCCGAAGCTGGCCAGGTGTTACGGCCGTTTGGGTACCTGGCAGATCCACCGGCGTATAATGCACCAGGGCGAAATACACCAGCTCCGCGCACGTCCACTTGTCCCAGGCCTGTTTTTGTAAGGGCAGTCCGTAGGTGAAAAACACACCTTGCCAGTCATAGCCTTTGCCGATCTGGGAGCGTATGAACGCATCCAAGCCGGTCGTGTCGAAACGTCCCAGGTCATAGACTTCCCAATAGGTTGGGTTCTTCAGGGTATGGGTGGTGGGTCGAGCCACTACGCCCTTTGTTTGGGCCCAACTCGAAACGGAAACACCATCGGGGTAGATCAGCTCCGTGTGAATCCAGTTTGAACCCGTACTGACTGCTATCAGTGCCCCGACAAGGTCATTTTCATGAAATCTATTTTTAAAGCCAATAAGCATCGATCAGCAAATTATAGCTCCAAATCGGCCAGGAGCGACCGGGGTTGCATCGGTGAGAGAGTGGGCAAACCAGCGGTTTGCCCATCTGCTGACAGCGTTGTACTTAACCCAATAGGTGTAAGCATGACGGCAATAGCCGCTAGTTTGCGTGACCAAAGTCTGTATGTTTCGTTTTAAGTTCATGAAAAAATCGAGTCACTTACCTAAGAATACTACCTTCATATTAACCCCCGGCTTACGGGCCGAAATCTTCTGGCAGACCACCAATTGCGATCATTTTATGGAAAACTACCGGGCTGATCTGGACGCACCCACGGCAAAATCCCGTTTTCATAATCTGCGATTTAGCCAGGTATCTAAAATGCTGTCTGGCAATCTGTACATTACTCAATCGCCTAAATCAGACGATCCCAATAAGTACTATGCCATTTCATCATATGGGAGCAAATACTATTTCACTACCTTTACTATTGAGTCTCGAACCGATTGCCCCGATACCCTGTTTGCAGTAATAATTACCTCCTACATCACCTATGAAGACCGCCACATTAAAAAGCACAAAGCCTACGTCGAAGAACTCAGGCGTCAGTTCAACCGGTAAGCGTCAGGGCATTTTGCCCGGTAAAGGGCCGTGGGTTAGTCTGGATGGTAAATGGTATACCAAAAACACCGCTGGTGAATGGATACCCATGAAAGCCAGTTAGGGCGCTGATCGTAAGCGGCCTAAACCGTAGGTAACAAAGCAGAGTGCAATCAGGGCCGGAATGAGCTTTCTGGTTTGAAACAGCGCTGCCGTTACGCCAACCGCCACCGCCAGAAATGCCATTTCCGAATTGGGCAAAAACACCCACGCATTGCTGATGCCGAGCACCGACGTGCTGACCACATTATTGGTTTATTCGGTGGCCAGGACTGCCGATTTGGGTTTGGTCTTATTGATGACCGCTAAGAGCGAATTAGCCCAAAGTGTCGCGTAAGCATCCCAATCGTCTACCCGCAAATGAATTGTATCGTCACGGCCCGCGCGTTGCTGCCGTAAAGCCAGTAGATCAGCGCCCACGTAGCAATTGGGTTCACTGGCCAGCACGTCACTGGTGCCCGCGCGCATTTGCTCCGAATCAATCTCGATACCACCATCTTCCATCGCCAGCAGCCAGGCGACATCGGGAATTTTGTAGGTTTCCCGGCTATGCTGAATAACCGTTCGGTACTGTTCGGCAAATTGCTGCCGGTTGCTGTCGTTGCGATCGTTCACCCCGTGGTGCACCATGACCGCCCGAATACCCGTCGTCGGAATGTATTTAGTAAGGGTTGCCCGGAGCGGTTGGTAGGGCATACCCAGGTTATACTTGATAAAGCTATGGTCAAAGGGAATACCCTTGATGACTTTATAGTTATGCAGGATCTGCGACCCACCAAATGCCGTATTGAATAACAATACGGGCACATTTAAAGCCGCTGCGAGTTTATTACCCATGACCGCCCCCAGACGTAGGGACCAGAACCGAAAGGACCAATTTTACTGGTTGCTGTTACCGGCGAATACACCAGCGGCAGATTGGCTTCCTTACACTCCGGATCATGGTAGTTCACACAGCGAACGCGCGGATCTGGATTGGTATAGACCTGATTGGTTTCCCCCTGGGCAACCGAATGGCCGAATACGACTAGCACTTCACCCACACCCACCCGATCAATGACGGCTGAACCTGCGGCCGGCGCTCCTGTAAAATTGGATAGCTCGGTGCGGGCTATCAGCTCCAACTCATCGGGGGTAAAATACTGACCGTTGCGCG
The DNA here is from genome assembly GCF_010233585.1 of Spirosoma endbachense. Taxonomy (NCBI): domain Bacteria; kingdom Pseudomonadati; phylum Bacteroidota; class Cytophagia; order Cytophagales; family Cytophagaceae; genus Spirosoma; species Spirosoma endbachense. Next base: position 685,986 of record NZ_CP045997.1, on the reverse strand, counting down.
GCTGAATCGTCTGGCCTGGTTGCTTAGCGTTTACGTTTTGGAATCCTGATTGAGAATGACGCGGCTTAGGAGCAGTGCTGCCAGGCAAGCCAGGAGAACCAGGCCGAATAGTTTGAGGTCGCGCATAAGCGGAAAGGGGGTTGGTGTTGGCGAAAGAGAAGGCCAACAGACCAAAAAGCATTGCGGAGATAAACGATTTCATGGCCAGTGGCTTGCTTGGTTTAGCGTTTTGTGGCCAGAAAAGTAAAAGGCTCCCGTTGCCAGGAGCCTGAAAGAAGTTGAAAGATTTCGTTGAATTTGCGCCAATTTCAGCCAGTTTGTTTCAATTGGTCAATCTGGAAGTTGGCTTAATTCGTAAATTTCTATTTTGAGAATGGGGTATTCCTTTGCTGGAAGGAGCTATCCACAAACCAACTGAGAGATGACAATTGACGAAATGATGACTCAAATCGATTTATCTACTTTGTCTACTAAGGAGCAGGAGCAATTTAAAGACTGGCTAACCGAACGACCGTTTATACAAACTAGTGTTATGAATGCATTGCGAAGAAAGCAAAGAGTCGAAGGTACTTTAATGCCCAATAGAAAAAAGCTAGAATACTCAATCCGAATAGAGGAATAAATAGTATAGTAATCATATAAAGCCACTATTAATTTTATAGTTTTACAAGGTTTTCGGGCCTCCCTCTTTCTACAAGCATACCTAATTAAACGCACTGTCTCACTTGCTTAAGGTGGGACAGTGCATTTTTTTGCCCTGGCCAAACCAGTTTAAACAATAGCAATGAACGTTATGCTACTAAGCCCTACTGTTAAGAATTGACCACCACTACCAATGCTACACCAGATAGATGCTTACCAATCTGAGCTACAAAAGGCCAGAAGCTTACCTTATGTCGCTAAAGTGTATCTCTCCTCTGATTTTAAGTATGTAGTCGTTGACCTTCGCAAAGATCCCTCTTTTGGTTTGCGGCATAAAAACACGCTTTTTTTTCCGTCCCAAACTTTTTCCGTCCATTTGATTGACGAAGCAGTAAGTAGAATAAACCAGAAGTAGAAGGCTGTTTGATGTAAACCTATTGGCCCAAAAGCTGACTTATTTGTATTGCTTTATGTGTTTTAACAAAAAGTATTCATAGGTAAATAAAGGGATTTCATCTAGGTTTTAGGGCCAACGGTCTATTCTGAAAAATGCCAATGGCTCTACCGTCTATTTTTGCTGCAACCTGTTGTTATTTCAAATCGCAGCGGTAGGTTTTAGGGTAAGGAAAGCAGACTGATTTTATTAGCCTGCTTTTTTTTACTATCACCAGGCGCGCGGTTCATCAGCTTTCCCAACGGGATACAACACTGACCTGCGCATTGGTACGGTCAGTGCGTCGAACGGATAACACATTGGCGTTCGCGATACCCCGAAGCATAAAGTCTTTCCCATTCAAAATGGTAATCCGGGGCTCACTACCCGTCTGAATGACATCGATGTCTGTACCGGAGGTATTGACCATCGTGAGCGCACAGAAGGCTGATCCCCATAAGCCTCGTACAAAGCACCATCATCACCGTTGGTTTGTGCCAGGAAGTGGCCACTAGCCGTGAGCACCGGTGCGGCCAGCAAATTCATAACCTGGTCGAGAATTTCTAAAGGGCTGCCGCTGGTGGCACGCCATTAATGCTGGTAATGGTTTTGACGGCCAGGGTATTTATTAGCGCTCCTGCTTTAAAGGTAATGCTGTCAAACGGGTTGTCGTTCACCAGGGCGGGATTCAGCGTGACGTTAGGCTGTTGCAGATACTGAATCGCACCGGTATCGGTGTTGGTAATCTTTAGGCTCAAGCCGAAAGGCTGGCCGACCAACGTACCTTAGATAATAGGTTGCAATGATTTTTTCAGCAACCTGACCAAAATTGGATGCAATTTGTCGTTCTACTGCTTCACTGGGAGCGATACAAGCCATAAAAGTGCGGATAAGTTAAGATGTGGAATAGACTATTGTAATAGTATAAAAAGATAATACAAGTAATTAATAACTATTAGTAGCCGGTATGTATTACTACTATATCAACACGATTCATTAACTAGTTAGTGAGCAAATAAACCCTATTCGCTCGAAGCGGGTCTATCAAGTACAACCAGTAAGTAAGAAGATGGACCGCAAAGCCCTGGAACGAAAGAAGCGCCGGATCGAAGGCCTCATCAACGCCAACCTGATTGTTATGCAGGTCTTAAGGCAGCAATTTTCAGCGTCCCGGTCTAAAGCCCTGGAGCAATACCGAACTGGCCGGGCTATGATAGCCGAGTACGACCGGGTCCTGAAAGAGCTTGGAAGGTATTGATACTTTAAATAAATGTGTATACTGTTATTTGTCTATATAGTAATAGGACTAACCTACCATATAATAAATATCCTTTTTACGAACTCAGACAATATTGAGGCAAAGTTTATAAAAAAAATTAATAATTTTTCTCTGATTTTGTGTCATTAAGACACATAAGATAAAACTATCTAAAAGGTAAGTAGGTGTCTTTGCTACCTTGACGATCAAAGATTGTTGCAGGGCTAACTCTAACTAAATCACGCAGTTCCAGTTTAAATCCTAACATTTGTTACTGACTGGAACCCAAATCCACATTATACTTATGCTGAATCCGTTCGAAGGCTCAAAATCTAAGCAAAAGCAACAGCGTAATGCATGGGTACAAAACGATTTTGAAACGCTCTACAAGCAATATGCTGAGAAGGTCTATCAGAAGTGCCTGTCGATGACCAAAGACAGCGAAGCGGCTCAGGATTTTACCCAGGATATCTTTATCCGGGTTTTAAGTAAATTAGACACCTTTCAACAGAAGTCGGCTCCGTCAACCTGGCTTTACTCGATTGCGCATAATTACTGCCTGGATCAAATTCGGCTCGGTAAACGGATGAAGTTGCAGGATTTTCCAGAAGGGGTGGAATTAGCGGAGGAGGCAATCGTTTCTGATGAACTTCAGCTACAGGCGCTCGAACAATTGATCGAAGATCTACCCGTTGAGGAAGCAGCCTTGTTACGGCTTAAGTATGAACAGGGGCAGAGCATTAGTGAACTTAGCCAACAGTTTAATCTCCATGAAAGTACCATCAAGATGCGGCTCAAGCGTTCCCGAGATAAATTAAATCGACTGATTCGTCAACTGGGTCTTTAAGAAAAAACAGGATTGTGTATTGCACAGTAGTAAGATTTGACAGAACTATCTGGAAAAAATAAAAAAAATGTCGCTTTGTGTGACCGTATTCAAATTTAAAAGTCTAAAAGAAGAATTAAGATAAGAGGCAGGTTACACCAGTAACCTGCCTCTTGGTTTTGCGCTCTTCTGCAACGCCAGAGCTGCTTATTTCCAGAGTTCATCCATCGCATCGTTGAAGTCACTTTGCCGCAATTCGGAAAGATAAACCTCCGTTGTCGAGAGCTTGCTGTGATCCAGGGCGGCACTGATCCTGAGCTTATCAGAGATCCGGCTATTGGCCAATGGCGCAAACGTATGCCGAGTGATGTGGGTCGTCAGGTTGATGTTATCCCAGCCTAGTTATGCAACCTCTATGTCCGATCGCAAGCTATATTCTGGCGGCTAGGTATAATAATAAACCGGGAACACTTAAAAATCACTAAGCCCCAAAAAACTAATCTTACTTAAAAGGTTATCGGTTTACGGCTCAATTAGGTATAATTCGTCGATTGCTACTGGCTATCTTTCAATGGGTCTGTCCAAGTATAAGTGCGCGTTCCCACTGTCTATCTCTGCTATTTAGTAAGTCAGTAATACTATTTACCACTTTATAGGTAGGACGTGTGCCCCTACCTTTATTTTGCTTTTTCAACGCATTCCAGTATCCATACATCTGGATCTTCAGGCTCAGGCCTGAATATGGTAATTTAATGAGTGCATTAAGGCCGGACGTATTGCCCTCACGTGCTCCCGCCGTTTCTTCTCCAATAAAAATTGGCTGATTAACTTCTCCCAAAATAGCTACCACATCCGCCGAGGTTGAAAACGTGCCGCCATCAATAAGAACAATCAATTTTCCGGTAAATGGTTTGGCAGCTGGCTGTTGTACACCTACGCCGGAATGCAGTGCCGGTTTGACCAGATAGCCTCCCTTTACATCCCGGACGGTGCCCTGACGGAGATCCTCAAAGGTTTGTGGTTTCCAGGTGGCAAACGATGGTGCGATCGATCGTATCCAGATTCTGTCAAAATAGCGAAATGATTTATTGGTAAAATGAGAGACGAGTGCTGCACCGTATTCATCAACACCCCCACCATTGCCACGCAGATCTACTATCAATGCCGTAGGATTTTTGGTATTGATCAAGCTAAATAGGCTATCCAATTCACTCATAAAACGTGAATCGTCAAATGTGCGTATTCGTAGGCTGGCAATAGAAGTGCCTTCAGGAAATGTCAAAGAAAAATTACCTTTTGGTCCCTCTAGTTTTGCCAGAGCGGTAAGCATCTTCTGATTAATCGTGTTGGTATTCCTGTTGGCGATACGTTCGCTGGCAGATACGCCAGAAACGTTGGTACTGATAACCTGACCGTTGGCGTCCTTTGTCGTTACCGTGAAATTGTCTGATTGATCCGCAAAAAGCCAATAGTATTGCGGGAAGTTTCGTTCAAGTTTTCGTCTCTTGCCAGTCTCAATGTAGCCGTCTGCGGGAATTTTAGTTAATAATAACGCGATCAAGCCTGCTAGTTTATGCCCATTGATGCTAACAATTTCCATTCCGGGTGCAATCGTTGTATCTTCTTTAGTTTCGTTGTAGACGACCATTAACCTATTGTCTGTTAGCATCACCCGAAATGGAAACATCCTGGCACTTACTATCTGAGCAGTAGTAGCATTGTCATATTCTAAGCGCATATGCCCGTCACCTGGCTCTGCAACCATAGCAGAAACCAGCGAGATAAATGCAAGTTTGGTATGAACTGTGCCTAGTTTGGCTCGGTATTGATCGAACGTCCGGTTAAGCGATAAACTATCCGTAAAGCGGTAAAGGCTTCCATGTGCCTCTGTAATAGATTGCCTCAAAAGGTCAAAATCTGACTGTAATTCTTTTATAGCCAGTGTTTTCGTTACAGGTTCATTCTTAGTTGTTTCCGGACCGGTTTGGGCAATAAGTGCCTGGCAGTTTAATAAGATTAACAGGAGTATGAAGGTAGATTTTTTGCGCATTTATAATGGGTATTTATCAAATGATGTTGGCTTTGCCGAAACGTTGCATTTGATAGAATTGAACAACCATGCTCAATCAGACAAATTAGACCCATTAGGAATCAAAAGCGGATAAATGCCCTAAGCTAACTTCAGGCAAATGCCTGAGTTTAGCTTGAACAGGCCCTGAAACATTGGAATATGCTATGGTGAGAGCAGCCTGACCTACCTAACTAAAGTACAAAATAAAGCAGGCAGCCCCTATTAAGTGAGTTTTGTACTTTAGTTAGGTAGTCGGTAAGTTAAACACAGCTAGTTTCCTGCTTTTTTTGTTGCTACGAGCACAACACCATTTTTGCCTTTTAGACCAAAGCGACTGATTAAATCACTGTTTGACGCGGGTGAAAGAACAGTGATGCTTTGAATATCATTGGGACTAACCTGAAAGCTACCCTTTTCTTGAGGGTTAACTACTTCAACATTATCGACCAACCAAAGTGGTGGGCCATCAGCTCCTTTAAGAAATTTATTGACAGTCGGTGCCGGTGGAATTCCATTACTTATCTTGCTACAGCCCCAAAAGCTAAATGCAAAACAACCGATTAACGCAGCGAGAACAGTATCTTTCAGTTGCATAGCCAAAAATATTAAGGGTTGAATCAGATTTATAAGGTCTTATCTATCAGTATACTACTGCTTTGATCTAGAAAAGTTTGTAACTGCTCAAGGACATTCTATCAGTGTCGTGCTACTGCGCTGCGAGAACGTCCTTGAGCCCTAAACAGATAATGAAAGACCCCGAGATGAATAACGGTGCCAGGCCACTTTATGAGGTCGTTAAAACGTGAATTAATTCGGCAAAAGCGCTAACTCTTTTGCGAGCGGTAAAATAATTGATAAGGTAGTTCCTTTTCCCAATTCAGATTGGGCCGATATAATCCCGGAGTGATTGCGAATGATTTTGCGACAATAGGCTAGCCCAAAACCTTCGCCCTCCCGAACACTATTAAAGGGAACCTGAGAAAATATATCAAAGATCTTTTCAAGTTGAGATCGTTCAATGCCAATCCCATTATCCTGTATCTGGATTTCGACAAAATCAGCTTTATTTCCCGGTAATAGCGGATGACTGAGTTGAGATTTCGACAAATTATTCACTAAAACTGCTATAGCTGGCGGCTCTGCCTGTTTCGAAAATTTGATTGCATTATTGAGTAAATGATAAAAAACATGCTCCAATTGCAGCGGTATACCTTTTATAAGTGGTAATGGTGCGCTTCTAATGGTTGCATTTCTGGCTTTCACCTGAGAACTTAACTGGCGGCATACGACAGCAATGATTTCGTTCAGATCAACAAGTTCAAAAGACAAATCCTCATCGTTTAACTCTGAAAAAACGGACAAGTCCTTAATCATTAGTGATAATTTTTGGGCACTTGAATCGATTTTAAACGCAATACTCTTTGCTTTATCGACATCGTTCTTTTCGGTTGCATCAACCAGCAGACCACTAAATAACCTGATTTTTCGAAGAGGTTCCTGAAGATTATGATTAGAAATATGACGGTACTGCCGATTTTCGTCGACTGAATCCAGAAGCTTCTGATTCAAATTTTGAAGCGCAATCGTACTCCGCTCCAGTAATTCTGACTGCTGTAAATGGAAGGAGATCAAATCCGAAAATAAATGGAACATGCCAATGATTTTCGAATTATTGAGTAGCGCAGGCTTCGGGTCAATGGCACAGAGCGTACCAAAAAATTCACCGTTTTTCAGGATGATAGGAAATGAAATATAACTCTGAAATCCATACATCTGGGGTGTAGGATGGTTGCAAAAATCATCACTTTCCTCAACGTGATTGATAATTACCGCTTGATGACTATCCCTTATTTCATTACAAATCGTTGTTCCTAGCTCTAATTCGCCACCAGGAACCAGGCCAAATTGAATGTCATCGCGAACGCTGCATGCTATCCATCGATCCTGAGTTACGCGGGCAATTGCGGCAAAACCCATTCCAGTCGTCTGGCAAACTACATCGAGTATTGTGGGTACTATGGAGAGTTGCTTTACGCGTTCAATATCCTTATTTAAATCAATATCAGTATGAATCATTATGCGGACAGTATACCAATCAAAGATAGCGAATAAGCATAATATAGTTGTGTTACTATTTGCCAAACAGTCGTGTATCCTGCCGAAGACAATCCGCTTAACGATTGAAAATAAGTTGATAAAACGAAATGTGCAGATGGGTATTTCAGACGATGATGCCTATACGCTAAACTGATTTTACACGATTGAGGCTAATTATTTAGCGTATCTGGTACAGGAGATAAGTATGTTGGAAGTGCTTTCCCCTCTGTATTCTGAGTTTTTCATCTTTTTTCTGCCTTGTTAGTATGCCTACTGTTGTTCAGGTTGGATTAGTTGGCTTTGGTTTGTCGGGACGGTATTTTCACGCGCCGTTCCTGTCCGTTAATCCACGATTTCATCTAAAGAAAATTGCCAGTAGTCGCCCCGACGCTGTTCATCAGTTCGATGCGGGGATTGAGTGGGTGGCAACGGCCGATGAGTTATTTGCCGATCCGTCTATTGATCTCGTTTTTATCTGTACACCCAACGAAACTCATGTTGATTATGCCCGGAAAGCGCTGGAACATAAAAAACATGTTGTGGTCGAAAAACCATTTGCCATTACCGAGCCAGAAGCCATTGACTTGCTGGAGCTGGCCGAGCAGCAGGGGTGTCTGGCAACCGCGTATCAGAATCGCCGGTGGGATTCTGATTTTCTGACAATTAAACGCTTACTGGCCAACGGAGCTTTAGGAGCCGTTGTTGATTATGAATGCCGGTATGATCGGTTCTCGCCCATAGACCCAAAAGCCCGAAGCTGGAAAGAGCAACCGGGCGTAGGCCGTGGAAACCTCTATAACTTAGGGCCACATTTACTCGATCAGGCATTAAATCTGTTTGGTGATCCCGAAACGGTTCAGGCTACCATCCGCATCATTCGCCCAGACAGTCATGTCGCCGATTATTTTGATATAAAACTGGGCTACGCTGACAAGGTCGTCCGGCTTGAGTCCAGTCTGATGATTTATCATAATCAGTTGCGTTATAGCCTGCATGGAACGAAAGGTTCGTTTATCAAAGGTGGTTTAGATGCACAGGAAGAACGATTACGACTCAATCAACTGCCGAATGAGGCAACCTGGGGCTCCGAGCCTGAAGATCGCTGGGGAACACTTTACCGCGACGGTCGGGCCGAGTTGGTCGAAAGTCAGCCGGGTAATTACACCCCATTTTACGATAATCTGTACGAAGCCATTGTAAACGGAGCAGAACCCGCTATTACACCCGCCGAAATTCGACGGCTTACCCGCGTAATCGATTTAGCCGTAGAAAGTAATCGAACTCAACGGGTCATGCCCTATGTCTTATGACTAACTACCGCTGGAGAATTGTTGGATTGCTGTTTGTTGCTACGACGATCAACTACCTGGATCGTCAGGTCATCAGTCTGCTCAAACCGACTTTAGAAACCGTTTTTAACTGGACGGAAACCGATTATAGTCATATCGTTATGGCGTTTCAGGCGGCCTATGCGCTCAGTTACGTTGCATTCGGCCGGCTGATTGACAAAATCGGAAGCAAAGTAGGTTACCTGATCGCTGTGTTTTTGTGGAGTATAGCCGCCGTTCTGCATGCTGTGGCAACGAGTACATTCGGGTTTGGCGTCTATCGTGCATTGCTGGGGTTGGGCGAAGGTGGAAATTTCCCGGCGGCTATAAAAACCGTAGCCGAATGGTTTCCTCGGCAGGAACGGGCGCTGGTAACGGGTATCTTTAACTCCGGAACGAACATTGGCGCTGTTGTGGCCCCCATTCTGGTTCCCTGGGTACTGGGCGTATACGGTTGGCAGGTTGCTTTTATACTGACGGGCCTGATTGGCTTTGTCTGGCTCTTTTTCTGGTGGTGGAACTATGATAGCCCACAGCAACATAAACACGTGTCACCGCAGGAACTGGCCTATATTACCAGCGATGCCGAAAGCAATGAAGGGAACTCCGCCATTCGATGGATCGACCTGATTCGATTCCGCCAAACGTGGGCGTTTATTTTAGGGAAGCTCTTGACCGATCCGGTATGGTGGTTTTTCCTGTTCTGGTTGCCTTCTTACTTTGCATCGTCGTTTAATCTGGATCTTAAGAAACCAAGTCTCCCGCTAATTTTTGTTTATACTGCGGCTACTCTCGGAAGTGTGGGGGGCGGTTATCTATCAGGGTATTTCATCCGGCGGGGCTGGACGATCAATCGTTCGCGGAAAACGGCGATGTTGCTTTATGCGCTGTGTATTGTCCCGATTGCCTTGACCCGCTACGCGACCACCATCTGGGAGGTCGTTGGCTTGCTGAGTCTGGCAGTTGCTGCACACCAGGCCTGGAGTGCAAACCTGTTTACCCTGGTATCGGATATGTTTCCCAAAAACGCGGTTAGCTCCGTGGTTGGGCTTGGTGGCATGGCTGGTTCACTCGGTGGGCTTCTCTTTCCGATCATAGTGGGGTCTTTGCTGGATACCTACAAAGCAGCGGGCGACATTACGATTGGTTATAATTACCTGTTCGTATTATGTGGCAGTGCGTATCTGCTGGCCTGGCTGTGTATTCATCTGTTTGCTCCGGCCATCAAGCCAATTAAATTGCCAGACGCTTTACCGGAAGTCGTTTAGTGGTTTCCTATTCATAATTTTGAGCGCACTAAACAGCATTATTCCTTTTGAAGGACACATGGAAAAGAATATTGTCATTTTTAAAAACCTTCATGAGACGTATCAAACGATGGATTTGCCGGTTTCAGGTATTGAAACCAATGCCGAGTTCACGATAAATAATTTAAAAGCCCTTCATCCCCAACTTCCATTCAAATCGATCGGTTTCCGACCTGATTATTTCTCATTTTTATTCGTCAAGAATGCCAAAGGGCAGTACACAACAGACGATGTAACATTTGCAACCGAGCCCGGAACCATCTACTTCACCAATCCCGGCCATTTTAAATCGTTTGAGTGGTATGAGATCGACGAGGTGTACCTGATCACTTTTTCTGAGTCTTTTCTTCGGGAGAATGTTCACCCTGACATTTTCAGGGAATTCCCGTTCTTGCTTGCCGAAACAGTCTATCCTAAGGTGTTGAAACAAGCCGATTTTGCGGAATTTGAAACACTGTATCGCCAAATTGAGAAAGAGTATCATGCCGGTTCACCCTACAAAAACAGGATCATCGGTAATTTCTTCGTCGTGCTGCTCCTGAAAATCAAAGAGTATTTCTGGAACGACTATAACCCGATTTATGAAGGAAACCGGAGTTCCCAGATTGTCAAAACCTTTAAGCGCAACCTCGAAAACCATTTTCGTGAGCTCGTGACGGGTAAAGTGCATCAACCCCTGCGCGTTCAGGACTACGCAGATAAACAATCGCTGCATGTGAACTACCTCTCTAATGTAATTACCAGCAAAACGGGGAAATCAGTCAGTACCTGGATAGCCGAAAAAACCATTGCAGAAGCCAGAACACTGCTCCAGAACGCGTCGATGTCGATTAAGGAAGTATCTAATCTGCTGGGCTTTTCAGAAGCTACTCATTTCAGCAATTACTTCAAAAAACACACGGCCATGAGCCCGGCTGACTACCGAAAACAACTCCTCAAAAGCTAATCTTAGATATTTGCATCTAATGCTGTAATTCGTGTACGTTCGGCGGGCGTTTCCCATACCACCTTTGTATCATCAATTTAACACAAAGGATTATGAAAACGCTCGAACAAAAAGTAGTACTCGTAACCGGCGCATCAAGAGGAATCGGTGCCGCTATTGCCCTGACACTGGCTGATGCCGGGGCAAAAGTAGTTGTCAACTATGCCGGTGGTAAGGAGGCTGCCGAACAGGTAGTTGCCGATATCATTCAGCAGGGGGGAGACGCCATTGCGCTCCAGGCCGACGTCAGCAAGACGACGGATGTTAAAAATCTCTTCGATGCGGCTATTGCCCATTATGGCCGACTTGACGTGCTGGTCAATAATGCCGGTATCATGATCAACAAACTCATTAAGGATACGACTGATGAGGATTTTGCCCGCCAGTTCGACATCAATGTCAAAGGCACGTTCAATACCATGCGGGAAGCCGCAACCCGCCTGGCCGATAAGGGTAGTATTATTAATTTTTCTACGTCCGTAAACCGGATTATGCTGCCCACCTACGGAACCTATGTCGCAACCAAAGCAGCCGTTGAGCAGCTAACCCGTGTTTTTTCGAAAGAAGTCGGCAGTCGGGGTATCAATGTTAATTCGGTTTCGCCCGGTCCCACCAACACCGAATTGTTTACCAATGGAAAGTCGGAGGAAACGATCAACCGGCTGGCTTCTCTATCGCCCTTCAATCGTCTGGGCGAACCGGATGATATCGCCAAAATTGTGGTGTTCCTGGCCAGCGATGACGCTAAATGGGTAAATGCCCAGAATCTTGGTATCAATGGCGGTATGGCTTAACCATCCGTTTCCAGCCAACTTTTTCAGTTCCATTTTCTTCTTAAACACGAACAATCATGAATAGTCTAGTCAATAAAGTTGCCGTAATTACCGGATCTGCCAGAGGATTAGGAAAAGCAATTGCCGAACGGTATGCCGCCCTGGGTGCGTCTATTGTGATCAATTATTCTCGCGATAAGGCTTCGGCCGATGAAGTTGTGAGCAACATTCAGGCAATGGGGGCCAAAGTAATGGCCATCCAGGCCGACGTCAGCAAGGTGGCTGAGATCGAACGTCTGTTTACGGAAGCCAGACAGGCATTTGGTAAAATAGATATCGTTGTGGCTAACGCGGGCATTGAACTGGTGGAAACTGCCGTTACGGATTTTACCGAGGAGCAGTTCGACCGGGTTTTCGCCATTAATACCAAAGGTTCGTACTTTACCATGCAGCAGGCTGCCCGAACAATTGAAGACAATGGCCGGATCATTTACATTGCTTCCAGTACCACATCGTTCCCGGTTCCGGGCATGGCAGTGTATGGGGGCAGCAAAACGACACCAAGATACCTGGTCGATATTCTATCGAAGGAAATAGGCCATCGTGGCGTTACGGTAAACTCGATTATTCCGTTTGCCGTTGATCATTCCGGCATCTTTACCGACCCGGCCAGCTATCCTGAGCTACGAAAACAATTGCTTGATAGCTGCCCAATGGGTCGATTGGCCGACGTAGACGATGTGGCTAACGCTGCTGAGTTTTTTGCCAGCGACCTGTCTTCCTTTGTAAATGGGCAGCACTTATTAGTGAATGGTGGGGCAACCAATTAATTCGCATGCCGTAATGGTAGAATGCATTTGTTTGCAACCCAGAGGTACACGGCCAGATCGTTAAAGTGGCTTGAACCGTTAATGAATCGAGATGCTTGGAATGAAATGCTTGTACTCTGGCTTTACATTAAAGGGTGGTTTTTTCAGGGTTATAACATGAGATTCTATCTGTTTGGCGGTCAGATCGTCACACCGATAGCAGACAAACAGGAAAGAGTCCGGATCACTAAGTCGTGCCAGAGCCCAATTCCCAGTACCGGTACAGTGCGCTGTAAGTCGATTGTAAATGGAATTTCCGCCAGTGGCAATGCCAATATAAGCCACCTCAAAACCACTCCCATTCGGGAAAATAAGCTGATAAACACCAGTTGCTCTGGGAGCATGCGCACTGATCATGCTTAGTGAAAAAGGAAAGGGCCCTTCCCATTCACGACCGTAATCGTCCTGATACATACTTAATTATCGTTTAATTCTGCTAGTAAATTAGTTGATTTGCAGCCACTGGCAAACAAATTCTATGTAAACGGTTTTTAGTATTTCCATTCTTTTTCTAATCGGTCAATCACGCTGTATAGTCTAGAAAATCACTCCTTCTAATACCACCGGTTTGTTTCTGTTCTGTTTTTGAAAGAAGTAGCCTATCCGTAAGAATCGGCCCCTAGCAGGCCAAATGAAAAAGTTTTTTGCTATGAATTTGTGAAGGATTCCAACCGAAGTAGTAGTAGCGAGGGTCTAGTGAGTTAGGTTAAGTACAAGTTACAACCGGCCGCAGTTACGGTGGGTAGAATCCCCGCTCCAGATGAGGGCGGGGATTTTTGTGTTCAATGAATTAAGCGAACCTGGTTCGATAGAATCAGGATCATAAACAGTCAGGCTATTTTCTGGGCCACTGTAGAATTGTGAGCTCCACATTATTGGTGTCCACAATAGTACGTTTGCTGTCCGTTTCTGGACAGGATAACTATGTCAAATAGGTATCAAATAGCCATAAATAGCGCACAGAGGGCTATTTTTTAGTTTGGCAGGGCATTTGTTATGTATATGTATAATAAACCGCTAGTAATGAAAGATACCTGCTTCAGCCCGTTCAAAAAGGTTGCCCTGCGAACCATGACCATTCGACCGGTCGATGCTGATCGATCCGTTGTTACAGGCAAAATTGTGTATCAAATGAAACGCAATACGAACCACGAACAGGAGGCTCGGCATCCCTACAGGCAGGTTCAGGAAGCCTTACTAAAACGGTCTGGGCATGAATAGGTCAACTGACCCGCAGCCACCCCGACCCGTCGGACCGCGTTGGGCTACCCGTCTTTTGCGGTGGTTCTGCGCTCCTCATCTGGTCGAGGAGATGGAAGGTGATCTGGACGAGCTGTTTCAGGAGCGAGTCCAACAAATTGGCCTGAAAAAAGCGCGGCTTCGCTACATCCGGGACGTAGTGAGTTTAATCAGGCCCTTCGTGATCAAACGTAAACCCAGTACCGGGCTGGTCGGGCTACACCAACAGGCTAAAATAACCGTGTATCCTCAACGATTTGGCGAATACCCTCATCCCTCAACTTTAGATCCTATTATGATTCGCAATTATTTAAAAGTCGCCTGGCGCAATCTGATCAGGGCAAAAGGCTATGCATCCATCAATATTGCCGGATTGGCTGTTGGCATGGCGGCCTCTTCGCTCATTTTCCTCTGGATTCAAAGTGAACTCAACTACGACCGCTTTTACAGCAAAACGGACCGGCTTTTTCAGGTTTATAATCGGGATAAATTTAGCGGAATCGTGCAGGTTTGGGGGACTACACCAAAGCCTCTGGCACCGGCACTTAAGCAGGATTATCCCGACATTGAGGACGTTTCCAGATTCCGGTCTGCCACGTTTCTCCTGACGGCAACTGACAAAAAGCTGAATACCGACGGTGCTTTCGTTGACCCTGCGTTCCTGAACTTATTTGATTTTCCATTCATTTCGGGCAACCGCCAAACGTCTCTTTCGGGTAGCAACGGAATCGTCATCACAAAATCCCTATCGGAAAAATTATTTGGAACTACCGATGCGCTGGGTAAAGTAGTTCAGCTTGATCATAAGGATAGTTTTTCTGTGACCGGGGTTTTGGATGATTTGCCGGACAATACTCAATTTAGCGGTATAGCCTATCTGTTACCCTGGGCCAAATTTGTGACACCTGGCTGGGACTCTGACGAATGGAGCTCGAATAATAATTATACCTATGTGCTTTTGAGAGACAAGGTTAGTCCAGATGCTGTCAATGAGAAGATCAAACGCGTTACAGCGGGACACCTCAAAGGAGTAATCGATGATGTATCGAACAGGCAGATTTTCCTACATCCGGCCAGTAAATGGCACCTGTATTCAAAACAGGAAAATGGCTACCTGACTGAAGGAAAGATTGTTACTGTACGTCTGTTCGGCATTATTGCAGGCTTTATCCTGCTGATTGCTGCGGTCAATTTTGTTAATTTAAGTACCGCCAGAAGCGAAAAAAGAGCCAAAGAAGTGGGCGTCAGAAAAGTGGCCGGTGCGCAGAAATCAGCGCTGATTTTTCAGTTTATGAGCGAGTCGGTAATGCTTGCCCTGCTGTCAGGAATAGGGGCGCTGCTCTTGATCGTATTGTGTATTCCTCTGTTCAATGACTTAACTGACAAGCGGTTATCCCTGGATATGGGGTCTGTAGATTTCTGGCTGATGGCCGTGGCTTTTGTTTTGTTTACAGGGTTGCTGGCAGGAAGTTATCCTGCTTTTTTCCTCGCTAACTTTCAACCAGTCAAGGTTATTAAAGGAACTTATCAGTCCGTAAATGCCATATTTTCGCCAAGAAAAGGATTGGTAATCGCGCAATTTACGTTTGCTATTGTGCTGATAATCGCCACGTTGGTAATTCAACATCAACTGAATTACGCCCAAAATCGGGAAAGCGGTTATAACCGCGATAACCTCCTGTTTTCTTACCTATCAGGTGACCTGCCAAAGCACTATGGCTCGTTACAACAGGAATTACTCCAAAGCGGAGCCGCGATTTCCGTGAGCAAATCACTTGGCCCGATTACGACGATCAACTCCCGCCAATGGGGTCTTTCATGGCCCGGCAGCACAAAAGCAGATAAAGACATCGAGTTTGATCGATTTGGAGCCGATGAAGATTTTCTGAAAACGACAGGCACGAAATTACTGGCAGGCAGGGAGATTGATATCCGGAAATACAGTACAGATTCATCGGCGGTTTTGTTAAATGAAACTGCTGTAAAAACGATGCATTTGAAAAACCCTGTTGGAACGAGTATTCATTTCGATGACCGGAATTGGCAGGTGGTTGGTGTTGTGAAAGATTTCATCTTTGCCTCTCCTTATGAGTCGATTAATCCGGTCATTGTCAATGGGCCAAAAGGTTCAGTCGACCTGGCATGGACAAGCATCCGGTTAAATCCAGCGAACACTACAGCCAAAAACCTGGAACTTGTCGAAACGGTCTTTAAAAAATATAATCCGGGCTATCCGTTCGACTATTCATTTGCCGATGAGTCGTATAAAGCCAAATTTGCCGACGAACAACGCACCGGTTTATTGACCGGCCTGTTTACTGGATTGACCATATTCATTTCCTGTCTGGGACTTTTCGGATTGGCGGCTTACACTGCCCAGCAACGGACTAAAGAAATCGGCGTACGGAAAGTGTTAGGAGCAACGGTCCCCAATATTGTTCGCCTGTTAACCAAAGATTTTATTCAGTTAATGGGTATTGCTTTTGTCATTGGGGCACCGATTGGCTGGTATGCTATGGAAAAATGGTTGCAGGATTATTCCTATCGCATAACTATTGGCGCAGGCGTATTTATCGTAACTTTAGTGTCATCGCTTTTGCTCGTTATACTGACCGTTAGTTTCCAGGCGATCAAAGCAGCCGTAATGAACCCTGTCAAAAGCCTGCGGAGTGAATAAATTTAAATCAGGTCTACTCCGGGAAAGCGCCAAATAATTCATGTTGCTTTTCTGGAGTAGATCACCTGAGCACGGGTTATAAGTGCCCCTGAGCTGTTTGATGGCTCAACGATCTACTTTCGGAGGAGTATCCAACCTACAAGGAGTCAATACACCTAAAGTCATGTTGAATTTGATTCATTGTCTGCCAGATAGCCTTTGTTTTGGCTTGAGGGGAGAACTCAAAAAAGATCGTTGTTTTAGCGGCTGAGGGACAATCGCTGACCGACGCTTTAAAATACAGTTCAATAATCTGGTTTGTCATAAAGGGGTCGTAGAGGCTAATTACCCCGCTTAAAGCTGCGACATTGTCTGGGCCGGGTGCTTCGGAGCTGATCTTCACTTTTGGTTTGGGAATACGGCTTACATCAATGGATTTATTGGCGACATTGAGCTTGATTAACCCCGTGTAATAGGCTTCCAAATCCCGCTGTAGTGATGCGTTATTGATAATTGGCTTGCCGTCCAGCCACCACAGCGAGGTGTAGGACCAGAATTCATCGCTCCCGACCTGCCCCCAGCCAGGCGCAAATCGCAGATCAGCACTGCCTTCTCAAGCGGGAAATCAGTTAGTTCGGTTCGCCAGTTGGCAGGGGTTGAATACACATAAGCACCCGACGACAATCCCTTTATCCATTGGATACACTCTACTTCATTGACAATCGACCAGGAGTGCGGATGTCTCATGCCATTACTTCGATACCCTTTTCGATCAGACTGGACAAACTCAGCCCGTTGATTGCCCAACACCAGCAACCGATTAATCAGCTCTGAAGAATCGGCATAATTAGCATCAAAAATGCTTCGCCTTCGTTCTTTCAGATACCAGTTAATGTCCACGTCATGATAGACCCGGACGCCCATGTTTTTTAAGAAACGCTCATTACCTGGCTCGTTAAGGTCTCTATAAAAAGGGGTCAGTTGCTTGTATTGGGACAGATTGGATTTTGGGGTTCCATATTCCTGAGCCATAACTTTTGTTATAAACCGGGCTTCGGAAACCCCTGCCTCCGCAAAATTTCGGGCAATCTCCCGCTCGAAATAGCCCCATAAATTAATCAGATCGACTGGCGAGTCTATGGTAAATACACCTTTAGGGTTTATTGGATAGGTACTGGGAGATTCTTTGCAGAGTTCAGCATAGCGTAACGCAATCGTACCACCAGCAGAAAAGCCGCCTAATACGAATTGATCGGGCCGCACGCCATACCGACTGATGACATCCTTAAAGACCTGATTTAATTTGGGCACAACGGCCGAATCGGCGTAGATTTTTGGCCCTTCGGCAACCGCAATTACAAGTACATTATTGACATAGGCGACATTAGGAAGCTTGGTTTCGGGAAAGATACTTTCGGGCGTTTGAGCATAACCTGGCAGCAGAACCAATACGTTTGAAATCGTATGGCTAGCCGGTTGGATGGCCAGATAGTAACCGGTCAGACTGTCTTTCTGATTAACAATAATCTTTTCAATGGATTGAGCGTGTCCAGGATTTTTTAACCAGAACAGAGCCGCAGTAAGGGAGAGCAGGATCTTTATAATCATCTGATCGGACAGGGAAGCCGTAAGTAGAACAAAGATCAAGACTAGAGATTGTGTATTGACAATTAGGCAGTTAAAGAATGTTAAGACGTGAAAATTAATTGGCGCACAGCCAAAGGTCACCCAACCCCGGACGCCCGTCCGGGGTTGGAAATCTGCCTTAGCCATAAATTAGTGATTCAATAAGCCCACCAGTGACTGATTATTTCCGGTCTTTTTTGCTAGGTACAACTATTCCCGGTGGCGTGATACCAACATCCTTCTGTTCGTATTTGGGGACTTTGGGGCTACCATGAACCTTGGGGGCTTTGGTAGCCACTTTTTTAATATTCTTGTTCTTCTTTTGTTCGTGCGCCATGTGCTTGGGTTTTCTATAGAACACCAATCAGGCAGAAACGCTTTATTTTAAATCTCAGAGCCGCTTCCAGGCAACAAATAAACAGAGCAGAAAAATGCCAATAGTAAACCAAACGGCTTTGAGTTCATGACGCCGGTAATGAATTCCAGCGGCTGGAATCATAATGAGTCCTAACCCGAAGGCTGCTATGGGTGTTAGTAGGACCTGAATAGAGATCAGTCCGGGTACGAGTAAACCAATCACACCCGCCAATTCAGCCAGGCCGATAAACCGAATCAACCGAATCGGCAAATGCTCAACCCCAGTCTGCCCGATCGCCACCAGATGATCCTCCGATTTGGTCGATTTCATCCAGCCTGAATACGTAAATACGACTGCCAGAAAACACTGGCTAATCCAAAGAATAGTGTTCATGGGTGCTGTTCCGTTTTTGAGTTTTATCAAACAAAACTCCGACGGAACGCGCACGACTCCTTTGACAATTATCAAAAACTAGACCTGAGCCCGAATCCGGCTAAGTGTTTCCTGAGTTACGCCAAGATAGGAAGCGATCATGCCTAAGGGAACACGTTGAAGTAGTGCCGGTGTACTGGCCATAAACTGCTGATAACGTTCTAAAGCCGTAGCGAAATGTAAATCATCAAATCGTTTCTGCAGCAGCACCAGCCCATGACTGACCAGCAGTCGACCCAGTCGCTCTATTTCGTGGTAGCTTCGGTACAACTGCTCGAGGGCCGAAAAGGAAATGGCCCATAAGACGGACGGCTCCAGCAACTGAACAATGCGCCGGTCGGGTTGACGGGTGATAAAACTAGCTATAGAGCCCGCAAACTGACCCTCTGCACTTAGCCAGTCGGTAATGTCTTTGCCGTCTTTGTAATAGTACGTTCTGGTCAGG
This sequence comes from Spirosoma endbachense, assembly GCF_010233585.1. NCBI lineage: Bacteria > Pseudomonadati > Bacteroidota > Cytophagia > Cytophagales > Cytophagaceae > Spirosoma > Spirosoma endbachense. The sequence continues at coordinate 666,641 of NZ_CP045997.1, read as the reverse complement.
CCACGCTCAATGAAATAGATGTATTCACTAACCGAATCCTGTCGAATCAGAATATGCCCCTTTTCATGCTCCAGGCGAACAGATGCTTTAGCCAGTGCTAGCTGGCCATCTTCGGAGAGGGAACTGAATTGAGTGAGGGTGTTGACAAATGGATTATCCATTTAAGTACAGGTTGAAGTCGTACATCGTTTTGCCAATAAAAGCAAAATGAATTGGTTTTAAAAGCTACATTTACCCCGTTGGATTTTAGAAGCATAGTACACGTGGAAAAGCCTTCGCAACTCATTTTGCCCGCTGTAGCCGCCATCATCTTTGATCAGCAGGGCAGAATTCTATTACAAAAAAGACGGGATGTCAATCAATGGGGATTACTGGGCGGTCATGTCGAGTTTGGCGAAACGGTTGAACAGGCGATCTACCGGGAGATCAGCGAGGAAACGGATGCTCAGGTTCGCATCGATCGGTTGATCGGCGTTTATTCAGAGCCCGCATCGCAGACCTATATTTACCCCAATCGCATTGTTCAGTATGTCACGACTTATTTTAAAGGAGAATTGCTCAGTGAACTTAACGAAGGGTTTGCCAATGAAGAAACGCAGGCATTACGGCTCTTTCGGGTAGATGCGCTTCCGGATGAATTAGCCAGGCTTCACCCGTTCTGGCTCGATGATGCATTGGCTACCAGCACCAGTGCATATATGCGTTAGAGCTAACGAATGGAGATAAATAGCCTTCTGAATGACGAACGCCAATTCTGAAGGTTTTATGATTGACTAAATACGTTCAAAAACCTTCTTCGTCTGTCTGAGTTATTGATTACGTTCCAGTCGCTTTTGGAGCTATCGATCCTGAATTGGCTCATAAGCCGAAATATCCGGCATATTATCCAGTAAACACTGAAAAGTACTTATGCTTAAGTTAGTGTCTATTTCCTGTTTACTATTGCTTGGTTCACTACTGGTTAATTTCCGACAAACCGATAGCTGGCTTGGAACATGGACGGGTGAACACCCCGAAGGAGTTACCTACACTATTCAGGTAGCCGATCAATACCGGGGCATGAATCTTTGTGAGCTTCATGCCGAGGGAATTCAAACATTCTACCGATTGGAGTGCTGGGCAACAGGCACCTCCAGTTTATTAAAGGTATATTACCGATCCACCAAAGAAGGGGCTTTTTATGCCAAAGATCGAGTGAAGATTAACGAACCCTTACTCATCCTGAAACGAGAGAAGGGCAAGGTTATTTGGCAATGGCAGCAAGTGTTCGATGGAAAGCTGGTAATGCGTAAGAAACAGTCTTCAAAAGACTAATTTTTCTCTTTTGAAGACTGTTTCGTGATGCTAACGCAAACCAAAATCCCGACTTGCGTTGGCATCACGAAAATTGCTCTTTTAAATCTTGATCGCCCATTCATTGAGCATCGGACGACCGAGTAACGCATTGGCTTCTGCATCGTTTTTAAACGTCTCCTTCTTCGGATTCCATTGCAGGGGCCGTTTTAACTGGTAAGCAATATTGCCAATAGTACAGACCGATGCCGTGCGATGACCTATTTCCACATCACAAATGGGCTTGCTGCGCTTCCGCATGGCGTCCAAGAAGTCTTTGTAATGATTGTCGCTATGATACACGTGTTTTTCGGTCTCGCCAATAACCTTCGTGGCCAGTGAGGTCGGTGTCGTTTCCAGTTTCCGGCGTTGCACCCGTAGTTCACCCTCTGTTCCAGTAAAGAGAATTGCATTGCTCCAATCCCATTTTTCATGGGTCATCACAATCCCATTATCGTAGTGATACGTCAGAAAAGGATGCTCTTTGCCGTCGGGAGCAATGACTTCGACCGGACCGCTGTTGTCCATATCCAGAGCCCATTGCACAATATCGAACATGTGCGCACCCCAGTCGGTTACCATGCCACCGCCAAACTCTTTGTAGTTGCGCCAGTTGGGAAATACGTCTTTGGAGGTTGGTGGTGCTAGTTCCGAATTAAAAGGCACCGGCGCATTAGGACCTAGCCATTTGCTCCAGTCCAATCCATCAGGAATCGGCTCTGCGGACAGATTGTAAGGGGTAGGAGGTGGACCAACGTTAACTTTAATGCTCTTGACCTCCCCGATATAACCATTCCGAACCAGTTCGGCCGTTTGCCGGAATTCAGGCCACGACCGCTGCATACTTCCAGTCTGAAACACACGGTTGTATTTGCGGGCGGCATTTACCATGGCCCGTCCTTCTTTCACGGTGAGTGCCAGTGGTTTTTCACAGTAAATATCTTTACCGGCCTCGGCGGCACGAACGGCCATAGCCGCGTGCCAATGATCGGGCGCGGCAATCACAACAGCGTCAACATCTTTGCGGGCCAGGAGTTCCCGGAAATCAGTATGAACGGGAATATCGGAATAAGCGCCGAGTTGTGTATTTTTTTCGTAATGCGCTTTTATTCGATCAAGAGTCAATTGAGCTTTGGCTTTATATACCTCGCTAATGGCCACGATCCGGGCTTCGTTCGTACTGAGAAATGACGATGTCAGGCCTCGTCCCTGCTTGCCTGTGCCGATAAAACCTAGTGAAATGACGTCGCTGGGCGCTATGTATTTTGAGCCGTCGGGTCGTTTCCCGCCCAGAACAAAACGGGGGACAATCATGAAACCAGCCACTGCCGTAGCTGTTTTTGCGATGAAATCCCGCCGATTAATTGACTGTTCCTCTTGCATTTTTAAGCTGAATTAAGGGTTGCTGACAGACTATTGAGTTCACTATCAGAGTGTGTTTTCCTGAGTCTCCACGTTATAGAAGGAGAAAGTCAAGTTTATATACATTCCTAATGGGTTTTCCCGCTAAAAATAATTGAACCTGCCAGCTAGATTGGTGATTGTGGGGTAGTCGGGACATATTCGCTGAGCATATTACAGACTCGATGGAACCCACCGTTTATGTGACGCTAAAAGGAAAGCATGGGAAAAGTAATAGTACTGGTATTTCGCACATAGGCCAGAGCCGTGCCACAGCTCAAAACTGTGGCACGGCTCTGGCCTATGTGCGAAATACCTAATTTAAATAGCAGGTAAAAAAACCATGTTAACTATCGGATTACACGAATAATGGAAGGCATATTCTGGAAAGACCACTATGATTACAACAGTTTGTCTGGGGTTATGGGCAATTCACGGACGCGTTTGCCGGTGGCATTAAAAACGGCGTTGGCAACGGCAGCCGCCACGCCAACAATACCGACTTCTCCAATTCCTTTTACCCCTAACTTATTGGCGAGGGTATCTTCTTCCCGGATAAAAATGGCCTCCATGCTGCCAATATCCAGATTGGATGGAACGTGATAATCCGCAAAGGAGCGGGTAACAAAGTTTCCCCAGCGCGGGTCGATCACTGATTCTTCTGTCAGCGCCATGCCAATACCCCAGACGTTACCACCGATGATTTGCGAACGGGCAGTTTTTGGGTTCAGAATTTTGCCTGCTCCCGTTACGGCCAGGAAACGGGAAACCCGAACCATACCGGTAGACATATTCACCCGGACCTCGGCAAAATTCGCATTGAAGCTATGGGAAGAGTAAGCTTCCGCGCCTTCCATCGCTTTGGAATCCACTCGGGTCTGATAAGCACTAATATTTTCCGAAATCATTAACTGGGTAGCACTTGGCCGGACAAAATACTGCTTTCCCGATTTTGCCACCAGTTCATCCATTAGTTTTTGGCAGGCATCATTGACCGAATTGGCGTAACTGGTTGCACCGACCGACCCCACCGAACCGGCAGCCGGAGGCAGATCCGAATCGCCAATTTTAACGCTTATTTTGGACAGGGGCATGCCTAGTGCATCGGCTGCTGTTTGGGCCAGAATGGTGTAGGTGCCCGTTCCAAGATCCGCAGCCGCGAGTTCAATGGTCGCCCGAACGTCGCTGCCTTCCCGCTTCAGCTTCACCAGGGCCGAACTTGGGCGTTGATGGGCCGGATAGGTGCCACAGGCAACGCCATAGCCGATCAGGTAATTGCCCTGCTGATTCTGGCGGGGCTCTGGCTTACGCTTTTCCCAGCCGAACGCTTTGGCACCTTCCTGTAAACACTGAACCGTCTTCCGCGAAGACCAGGGTTTGCCATTGGACGGATCACGCGTAGGCTCGTTCTTTATCCGAAATTCAATGGGGTCCATCTTTAGCTTGTAGGCCAGCTCGTCCATGGCCGATTCGAGGGCAAAGCTACCCGTCGATTTCCCTGGGCCACGGGTATAGGTTGGCAGGATCATGTGCATCGGCACAACCCGGTAGCTAATCAGTGCGTTAGGTACATCGTACATGATCTTCGAGCAATCGCCACAAGGTTCTACAAATTCAGTTTGAATCGCCGAATGGGTCGTAATTTCATGGGCCAATGCGATCAGTTTCCCGTCTTTAGTAGCCGCCAGACTAACTTTCTGAAAATTTCGTTGCCGAAGCCCGACCGAATTGACCATTTGCTGGCGGGTCAGTGCCAGTTTTACGGGGCGGTTCACCGCTTTAGCCGCCACAGCTGCCAGTACCAGATTGGCCCACTGACCGCCTTTGGAGCCAAAACCACCGCCGATATAGGGGGAGACGATCCTGACGTTTTCCGGCTTAAGATTAAGTGTTGCTGCCGCTGCGTTTTGCGCCCCGTTTACGATTTGAGAGCTATTATAAAGTGTCACGTGGTCTCCATTCCATTCGGCAATGGTGGCATGGGGTTCCAGTGGGTGATGGTGCTCGATCGGCGTTGCATACACTTCTTCAATCGTGTAGGCGGCTGTACTAAGTGCTGCTTTCGCGTCACCCCGCTTTTCTTCAGCAGGGTCTTTTGGGGGTACTGCCTGGTTCGCCAGCTTGCTAAAATCAACCTTAGCCGTTGCCTTTTCATAGTCTACCTTGATCAGACGGGAGGCATATCGAGCCTGTTCAAACGTTTCGGCAACGACCAGACCTATGTGCAGGCCGTTAAATTCGATTACGGGACTTTGCAGCAATGCACCCCCGCGGAGGCCCCCTTTTACATTGAGTTTAGGCGCATTTTTGTGGGTGATCACCGCCAGAACACCCGGTGATTTCTCAGCAGCGGAGGTGTCGATGTCTATGATCGTTCCTGCCGCAATCGTGCTTTTGAACAGAACCGCATAAGCGACATTCTTAACCGGGTGATCTGTGGAATAATCCGCTTTGCCAGTCACCTTCAAGATTCCGTCGATACGGCTGACAGGTGTTCCGGTTAGCTTATTTTTTTCTTGCATGGCATTAGGAGCGTATACACATCAGGACTTGTTCCCACTTCTGGCCAGTTGAAGCGCGAGCGCAATGCTCCGACTACCCAGTTCAACTTTGAATTTATTGTGTGCTAACGGCCTGGCATCCGACATTTCTGCTGCGGCCGCTGCCCTGAAATTCGCTTCGGTCGCTTCTTTTCCGGCGAGCAACTGTTCTGCTTTCAATGCCCGCCAGGGTTTGTGCGCCACACCGCCCATGGCCAGACTGGACCGAATTATTCGATTACCGTCCATTTCAAGAGCGGCAGCCACCGAGATCAGCGCAAACGCATACGATGCGCGGTCGCGAACTTTCAGGTAATAGGATTGTTCGGCAAACTTGTTTTTGGGCAGCTCAATGGACGTGATCAATTCGCCGTGATTCAGGTTCGTCTCTTTTTCCGGCGAATCACCCGGCAGCCGATGAAAATCGGCTAACGGAATTCTGCGCTCCTGACCGGCTCTATTGCTGACAACTACGACAGCATCCAGGGCGGCCAGCGCGACAGCCATATCGGATGGATAGACGGCGACGCATTTATCCGACCAGCCAAAGATTGCATGCATTCGGTTAATGCCTTCCAGCGCCCCACAGCCCGTTCCCGGCTCGCGTTTGTTGCAGGGCATGGCCACATCATAAAAATAAGGACAGCGGGTTCGTTGCATCAGGTTGCCGCCATTAGTCGCCATATTCCGAATCTGACCGGATGCACCAGCCAGAATAGCCTGGCTTAGAAGCGGATAGTTCTGGCGAATCAACGGATGATTGGCTGTGTCTGTATTCTTGCCAAGTCCGCCGATCGACATGCCGCCCTGATTTGCTCCGGTTGAAATGGTCCTGATCTGGGTGAGTGGCAGACGGGTAATATCGATCAGCTGATCGGGTCGTTCCACATCCTCCTTCATCAGGTCCAGCAGATTGGTGCCACCGGCCAGAAACTTTGCGCTGGGGTTAGCCGTCAATAGTTTTACGGCCGATGCGAAGTCTTTGGCGTTGGTATAGTTAAATGGTCTCATGAGGTGCTGGTTAGAATGGGTTAGCCGACAAACTGCCAGGTCTGTTCTACGGGTTTTCCGCTGTGTACTTCCTGAATGGCAGCTACAATGTTTGGATAAGCACCACAGCGGCACAGATTCCCCGACATCCGCTCCCGGATCTCCTCGTTCGACAACTGGACTGGTCCGGATTTTTGGCGGACATTGTCGGTTACATAACTTGCATCTCCATTTTTAGCTTCGTCCATCAGGGCCACTGCCGAACAGATCTGGCCGGGCGTACAGAAGCCACACTGGAACCCGTCGTGTTTAAGAAAAGCAGCCTGCATGGGATGCAGTTCATTGCCTTGCGCCAATCCTTCAATCGTTTTAACGCTTTTTCCTTCGCAGGTTGCCGCCAGAGTCAGACAGGACAGGACGCGCCGACCGTCCACCATTACGGTGCAGGCTCCACATTGTCCGTGATCACAGCCTTTTTTTGAACCTGTCAGTTCCAGCCTCTCGCGTAGGGTATCCAGTAGCGTCATTCTGGAATCGACCAGTAGTTTTCGGGCAGCACCATTGACCTTGAACGATACGGTAACCCCATTTTCTATGGTTGCCGGTGCGGGATTGTCGAACGGAAGGCTGAGCGATCGGGTTAAGACCTGCTCTGCCGCGGCTGATTGTGCCACCAGTATGCCCCCGCCTGCCAGTGTCAACAGTTTTAAAAAGTGGCGTCTGTTCACGCCAGTATCCAGAATTTCGTTAAGATCCTCTGGCATCAGATCTTCAAACAGCTTCTTTTCGTCCTCAGTCAGTTGAGGAGTTTCGTTGCCTTCCTGCATGCAGCTCTTGGGAAAGTCCCGTTTTTTGATTGACCAGATTTAGGGAGTTATTGGTATACGGCAGGATCAATAAAATAACCGTCCAGCGGAGAGATTGTTATGCGAATGTGTTTCTCAGGAATTAAAGCGACAAATGCTACTGTCGGTATGGTTTACTGGTCGATGATTAACGCCATCCTGTTGATGGGTTGCTACCCGAATTAATCCCGTTTTGCTAGTATTGGCGTGAGGGCAGGTTCTTGAAGTTGACTTCAGCAATTTCTCAACTAACATCCGGCATAGAACGACGATGTTTTAAAAAACCTAGCGGTGTCGGTTTCTTAAAAACTGACACCACATCGCAGAAGCATCTATCGCATCAACTGATTAATGGACTGATTCACGGATTTATAAGTAGTTTAATTTTGGTACAGTATACTCAGCTTATCGATCGTATTCTGAACCTGACTCTACATCATTTCAGGGGCCAATTTGAACCATTCTTCACCAGTATGGAGGAATAACGATTCAAACAAATCTATAAGCCATTCATCGACCCAGTCATACGCTTCAATAATAAATAGTTTATTGTCCTGCGGTTCTCAGTTCACTTTTGCGTACGATTGCTTCCTCACAGCCCGAAAACGGTCAATACCTTTAGAAACGATACACAGATGTTTGGATACATTTTTATTTTCATTACCTTCTTTTTCTACATAGGCTTGTCCATGCTTACCGCATCGAAACCTTCACTTTCTGGCGATAATGCAATGGGTTACGGCCTGGCCCTGTTCTTTCTGGGAATAGGCTTTTCCATATGCAGCCTGATTCTGACGATTATTATTAACTCAACCGGCGGATTTGATTGGGTTTTGGGCGGGGGCGGCAAACGCACTATTCTTGTACTCCTGGCCTGGCTGTTTATGGCCTTAACTACTTTCTTTTGCGCGCTTTTCAAATGGGAATGGCACAATGACACCGTGTATCCCCAGTTTTTGCATTGGATCTCTGTGCGGCATGGTCAGATCTTTATACCTTTGTTTTGGCTGGTTGTATGTTTTTTCTCGCTGAATTCAGGATGGCAATCTGCCGTTTCACCTACTGTGTTTAAAATTTCATTTTGGGTTGGATGGGGCATAGGCGCACTGTTTAGCGGAGGGTTATTGCTCGGTTATTTACGCGATTCTGCAAAGCTTGCCAGGATCGAAATGGCCAGCCGAATCGAGCAGGAAGACCGGTGGCACAAAGAGGGCTTAACGTTCATCGCGAGCCAGAAGCCCGAAGATCCGATCTTCAGCCTTTTGAACTATTCAACTCGTTATCAGCCCGAAGATACCCGAAATGCAGCCCTTGCGAAAATCAAAGCACATCCGGCCTGGGAAGCTGAACTACTGGCGCTGTTGAGCGATAAACGATCCTATCGGGAAGTGTATTATTTCCTGGATAGCAATCGGGTGGATCACCCGGAACTGTTTGTCAAACCGCTGAACCAGAGTATTTTGTGGCTATCAGCTTCTATAAAGGCCGACATTAAAGACAGCAACAATCTACAACACTGGAGCTTTGATTCGTATGGAATAGAGCGGCTACTGACTGCTATTGACGATCAGTTTCAGAATCAGGGTGTCGATTTTTATCCAAACGTACTTGGCCTGAAACAAGCCCTGGACACCACGCCCCCCGAACGGTTCAAGGATGTCCGCTTTACGGTAACGGGCGTAGTGAATGATTGGCTAAGAAAACACAAAAAATAACCTGCGGAAAATTCTTATTGTTCGCCCGGCCAAAGCGATCACAATACAGCAGATTCCGTACTGGTCGCATCCGTATCGAGCGTCAATTTACCGGCGCTGTCCTGATCAATAAACAGCATAGCGTTGGAATGCCGTCGTAATATAGTCGAAGGATACTGTTCTGAAATGGCATCGACCAGTGTATGATGAATGGCTTCTGCTTTATGAGCAGCTGGCACCATACAAAATAAGGCAGGGGCTTTAAACAGCGCCGGAATGGTTAGGGTCAGGGCGTATTCCGGCACGTCGTCAAGCGCAGGGAAACAACCATCGTGGACTTGTTGCCAGCGGCTTGTCAGGTCCAGTCCTACTTTTTTGATGAGCACAGGGTCTTCAAAATCAGCAACATGTGGGTCATTGAAGGCAATATGACAGTTTTCGCCAATACCCAGGCAGACAATGTCAGTAGGGTAGTCAGTCAGCAACGCAGCGTATCGTTTGCACTCTTCGTCGGGGTCGTTGTTGCCATCGATATAATAAATAGCCCGCAAGTGTACTTTATCGAATAGCTGATTTTTAAGGTAATTCCCAAACCGTTGCGGTGCGTTGTCGGGCAGGCCAATGTACTCGTCCATGTGGAATGCATTGATACGTTCCCACGCGATATTGGGCTGCTTTGCCAGAGCCTCCAGAAATTCATTTTGCGAAGGCGCTGCTGCAAATACAATATTGATAACCGGTTGCTCCTGCAGCAATGCTATGATTCTGGCTGCGGCCAGGCTGGCCGCATTTTCGCCCAGGCTCCGGCGATTGTCAAACAGATTAACCTTGAGCTGGTCTACGTTGAATTCGTTCATCAAAACAATTATTAATAGTCAATATGTAGCCGGTCTGCATGGAATCGGTATTGGTAAGCCGATTGATCGCAGGCCGAAAGCTATTTCTCGTACACAATTTTCCCCTGAATCATTGTCAGGCCAATGGTGAAATTCTCATCAAAAAGAACAATATCGGCGTCTTTGCCTTTGGCGAGCGATCCCTTTTTATGATCGATGCCCATAATTCGGGCGGGTGTCGTGCTGGCCATGCGAACCGCTTCCGTTAACGATACATCGGCCAGTTTTACCATATTCCGGACGAGTTGACTGGTCGTTGCCACGCTGCCTGCAAACGACGTTCGGTCGGGGAGTTTGGCAACGCCATCTTCCACAATCACCTTTAAGCCATTTTTAAGCGAGCCTAAGGTGCTTTCGCCTTCGGGCATACCGGCTGCCCGCATCGCATCGGTAATCAGAGCGGTTCGGTCTGCGCCTTTAATTTTATAGACGAGCTTAAGCAAAGGGGGCGGCAGGTGAATGCCATCCCCAATGATTTCGACGTCGAGATCGAGCAAAAAAGCACTTTCGATCACACCCGCGTAGCGAAACGCATTCCGGCGCGTAACCCCCGACATCGCTGAATACAGATGGGTTACCAGCGAATAACCGTTTTCGCAGGCAATTACGACATCATCGTAGAGCGCATCCGTATGCGCTATTGCGGCAATAATGCCTTTCTGGCGCAGTCGTTGCCCAAAAGGAATAGCGCCATCCAATTCAGGAGCCGCACTCCAGCGAACGATAGAAGATGAGTGATTGAGAATCTGTTCGTATTCGTCCGGGTCGGGATTCCGGATGTAACGCGGGTCCTGAGCACCCCGCTGGCTGAGTGCAAAATATGGCCCCTCCAGGTGAATGCCCAGAAAGGTGGCTCCACGGGTATTGCTCCGGTTTGCCCGCTCGTAGACATCCAGCGTTTGTAATAAATCATCGCGCTCAGCCGTCAGCGTGGTCGGAACCAGCGCCGTTGTGCCGTATCGGGCGTGAAGTTCTGCGATTTTGAGGAAGGCTTCTTCGGTGCCGTCCATGAAATCAAAGCCACCTCCACCGTGTACATGAATGTCGATAAAACCGGGTGACACAAACTGGTTTTGTGCATCGATCTCGACCGCGTCGGGCACATCGACCGGCCCGTCATGGATACCCAGAATCTGACTTCCATCAATGACCACCGTTCCATTCCGGATCGTTCGATAGGGTGTCAAAATCGTGCCGTTGCTTATTTTTTGCCGCATCACAAGCTACTGTTCATCAACGACCACCGTTTCACCGTATGTCCATACACGGCATAAAAAACCAGATACAGGTAACAGGGAAAAAGCACCCAGTAAGCAAGCCGGACTGTGAACACATCCGCCAAATAACCGTAAATAAGAGGCATAATGGCATTCCCGCACAAGCCCATAATCAGAATGGAGGCACCAATTTTCGTGAAACGCCCCAGCCCATCCAGCGCCAGCGGCCAGAGTCCGGCCCAGACGAGCGAGTTTGCTAACCCTAATAGCACCACAAACCAGATGGAAATATCGGCGGTGTAGCCGAGAAACGAAACGGTTCCACTGGTGAAAATGATCAGCAGCGTGAAGGCAGTTCCAAGCAAGGTGCAGGTACGTAACGCATCAACCTGACTGACAAATCGCGGAATACAGATGATACCAATAATATAACCACAGATGGTACAGAACAGCGTATAGGATGGAAATGCCTTCGCTTTTAATAAATCGATTCCCATCGAGTTAGCATAGCCGATAATGGTGTCTATGGCGATCACCTGCGTACCTACGTGCAGGAAAATGGCCAGTGCGCCCAAAATCAGGTGCGGAAACTGGAGGATACTCGTTTTTCCCGCATTGGCTGTGGCAACATCGGCACTTTCGTGTTCGGTATTGATTTCGGGAAGTGGCGACCGATACACCAGATAACCCAGCGCAAACAGGAACGTACCCAACACGGCATAGGGTGGAATAACCCGACGGACCAGTTCGTCGAGGGCCGCCCCCCGCTGAATGGGGCTCATCGTACTTAACTGGGCAAATAGATCCGTATCGGTCGGGCGCAGGATTACGGCAGCGAACACAAGGGGCGACAGGATTCCGGCGGCTTTGTTGCAGATACCCATGATGCTGATCCGTTGGGCAGCCCGTTCTTTCGGACCCAGAATGGTAATGTATGGATTCGTTGCCGTTTGCAGAATGGCCAGGCCGATGCCGATGGTGAAAAGCCCCATCAGGAAAACGGCGTAGGTTCGGGTCATGGCGGCCGGAATAAAAATGAATGCGCCCAGAGCCATTGCCCAAAAACCGATCATCATTCCTTTCTTGAATCCAACGGCTTTTAACAGATAAGACGCCGGAACTGACATGATAAAATAGGCGATGTAAAACGCAAAAGCGACCAGATAGGCCTGAAAGCTGGTTAGTTCGCAGGCTATTTTGAAGTAGGGAATCAGGATGGAGTTAACCCAGGAAATGAAGCCGAAGATGAAAAACATCAGCCCAATCAGAAAAATTGAAATCGTGGTTTCCCGCTTGCTCAGGCTACTGACATCAATTGCTAGTGCACTCATTCGTGGCTGGTCGTTAATAAATTGCTGGGATTATTCGACAGGGATTCATTGCCAAAGGCGTTCTGAATGTAAATCAATAAGTGAATCACCAATACCTATTGGCCGGTAACTAAGCCGTTGGTTCCCACCCTTTTTCATAATCACGCTGCCAGAATGTTGCCGCAGCTTTGTTGTTTAAAATATGCCCATTCGACGGATCGATGTCCAACGCACTGCCTGAGCGTAGCGCAATGTTCCCCAATTGGCAGAGCAAGGTGCTCTGGTGACCACCTATGATGCCCGAAGCCAGTGGCGTTCCTTTCTGGATGGCTTCGACGAAGTTTTGAAGATGGGTGGCATCGAGCACCTGTGACGGATTCATTCGGTTGCGGGGATCGATGGGTAAATCATTTTTTACATCTTTGACCAGTTTGTTATCGAGGTCAAAGATTTTATAGGCATTTCCACCCCCGTATTGTAAGGAGCCCGTTTCACCATAAAACGTAACGCCTACGTCACTTCCTTCAACGGTTCGGCCATTGCAGCTTCTACCTTCCCAGGTCATGGCCGTATTGTTGTTGAAGGTCAGATTAATGACCTGCGTGTAAGGAGCTTCCCAGTCGTCTTTATACCGATACCGCCCACCCAGCGACGTAACTTTATTCGGGTATTCGACGTCGAGTCCCCAACGCATCAGATCGAGCATATGCGTGCCGTTATTGAGTGCTTCGCCCGTTCCCCAATGCCAGAACCAGTGCCAGTTGTAGTGAATAACGTTATTTTTATAGGAACGACGGGGAGCCGGTCCCTGCCATAAGTCATAATTCAGCCAGGAAGGCACGGCTTCTTCTTTACCAATACCAATCGTTGCCCGGTTGTTGGTATACCAGCCTTTGGCAAAATAAGGTCGGCCAATAGCTCCCCGTTTAATGTCATCGATCGCTTGCTTCACATTGGGCCATGATCGCCGTTGGTTCCCCATCTGAATCACGTTTTTGTACTTCGCTGCTACGGCGACCAGCAATTCACCCTCATGGGGGTTATGGCTGCATGGCTTTTCCAGGTATACATGTTTACCCGCTTTCGAAGCCAGAATAGCAGCGGGAGCGTGCCAATGGTCGGGAGCAGCAATCACCAGTGCATCCATGTCCCTGTCTTCGAGGGCCTTCCTGAAGTCGGGCTGATTTTTAGGCTTTGCTGTCTGAATGCCGGTTACGGTTGAAATGGCTTTTTCGGCCGCTCTGGCGTCAACATCACAGATCGTTGCCACTTCGCAGTTGGGTTGTAAGGCGAAATTGCTCGACAGGGCCAACCCACGGCTATTGACACCCATGACACCGACGCGTACTTTTTCATTGGCTCCCAGAATCCGACCGTAGCTTTGGGCACTGAATCCCGGTAAGATACCACCTACCGACAGGGCAGCTGTACCGATAAACGTCTTTTTGACAAAATCGCGCCGGGTGTTTGATGCTGGACAATTCTCAACGGTTTTCATGACAACGGGGTAGGAGGTACTGCTTTAAAATCCACTGGACAGGTAGTAAAAGGAACGGACCATCCTGTCATACTATTCCCACCCCAGGCTGTCTTAAAATCACAACCCGACGCGACTTGGCAATCAATCTATTTTTGACCTGTTTGGTACTGTAAAAACTCGATCCGGTTGCCAAAAGGGTCGCGAATGAAAAAACGTTGACGCCCATCGATCTCCGTTGAATACTCAAGAGCAACGTCTTTCTGCTTGAGTTCCTGCTGAGCGGTTTCCAGGTCAGTGACTTCAAAGGCGGGGTGCCGGGACGAATATTGACCCACTTCTTCTTCCCGCAAGTGCAACTCAATATCAGCAATTTGAAACCAGATTGCACCTTTCGGATGCTCACCGGGAATTTCGCGCAGTCCGAGCACCTGGCTATAAAACGTTCTCGCCTGGGCCGTTTTGCCCTCCGGAATCGAGATAAGGATATGGTCTAACCGTTTGAACTGAATCATGATTGACAGTTTGTGCAACAAATCACTGGTAACGTGCTTTTTTGCAAGATACTCGATTAATCAGTTCGTTCAGTAAAGGACATAAAGGCAGGATTAACTGGTATGGAGCGGATGTTACGAATTTCCCGGAATCGGAAAACGGTCTCATTTGGGTTATTTATTTTTCAATTCCCAAGTATATACCCAGACTAACCTGCATTTGGAATCATAGGCTGTGTTAACCATCAAAAGGGGAAACGCATTAGACTGGCCTCAAAGCATGCCAGTAAGTGCCCGACACAAACCTTCTATTGCCATGATAAGACTACTTCTACTAATCTGCCTTGTTGGCATCATTCCGTTTGGATTTTCGCAACAGGTAGCTATTCACCAGGCTGATCAATCCGCACAGACACACTATGCAGCCAGTATGCTGAAAAAAGTACTACTGGAGCGCCGATATAAGCTGGATCAGAGCAAGCCCGCCTATACCATTAATCTGGCGATCGATGCCCAAAAACTGGGAAGCGAAGCCTACGTCATTGCCTGGCATGACAAAAGTCTGACCATCACTGGTGGTGATCCACGAGGGCTTATCTATGGGAGCCTTACGGTGGTCGAAGAGCTTAAAAATGGCGTTTCCCTTCCACAGATCAAAGCCCGTAGTGAAAAGCCGCACCTGGCCTTGCGAGCCATTAAGTTTGATTTACCCTGGGATACGTATCGGCATAGCTACGCGCTCGACCTGCACTATGAAACCTGTCGGGACACGACATATTGGAAGGGATTTCTGGACATGATGGCTGAAAATCGCTTTAATGCGCTGAGTTTATGGAACCTGCATCCCTATCCATTTATGATCAGGCCGACTAATTTTCCGGCTGCTACGCCCTTCAATGATCAGCAAATGAAGGAATGGCAATCGTTGTTCCGCGCTATTTTCCGGATGGCAAATGAACGGGCGATCGATACCTATCTGGTTCCCTTTAATATTTTTACCAGCCCCGAATTTTCGAAAGCGTACAACCCTAATCCGGCACTCAACAATCTGGAACATCTTCACTTTGTCAATGGCGATACGTCAGAAGTTGTCAGGCGGTACACTCGGGAGTGTGTGACACAGGTACTTCAGGAGTATCCGGAACTGACCGGTTTTGGGCTGACGCTAGGTGAGGGAATGGGTGGGATGACACCCCAGCAACGAGAAACCTGGATGAAAGCGACGATCCTTGACGGGATGCGGCTGGCAAATCGAAAAACTAAGCTTATTCACCGGATTCCATTTTCAAGTACGACTGGTTCCTTGGGCGTAACCAGTATTGAAACCGAAAAGCTGACGCGAAAGTCTATCGAGCAGGAGGGATCGCTAGCCTTTATTGAAGGCCCGATCTGGGCCGACTTAAAATACAACTGGTCGCATGCCCACTCGACGCCCAAGCTGGTAAAAGTGCACGGAGGAAAGTTATACGATACCTATTTCAAACCCGACCCAACGGCTTATAAAATCACCTGGACGGTTCGGAATGAAGATTTCTTTTGCCTGCGCTGGGGAGTCCCCGATTTTGTTCGGGCACACATTGCCACCAATAATCAGTCGTATATGGGCGGCTATTTTCTTGGTTCTGAAACGTACATTCCGGCCAAAGACTATTTTACCAAACCAGGTGGGCCAGTCGATTGGACCTACGCATTTGAACGTCAATGGCTGTTTTATAAACTTTGGGGCCGGTTACTCTACAATCCGGCAACGCCCGATGCGGTTTTCAAGGCTGAATTCGTTCGTCGGTATGGTTCCGGAGCTGATCCGTTGCTCGAGGCTTATGCATTGGCGTCGTCGACACCGTTGCGGCTGGCATCGGCCTTTGATTTTACCTGGGATTTCTCGCTGTATAGTGAAGGGATGATGGCCCATGATGCGAACAAGAACGTGTCGTATATTTCCGTCGATCAGCAAATTACCCAGGCCGTTCTCGATCCGGATTATGTGTCGGTAAGTGAGTTTGTGAAAGCAACTTTGTCGGGTAAGTCATTCGATAAGACTAGAATAACACCCCCGATTTTGGCTCAGATGCTGGAACGGGATAGTCAGAAATCACTGCAACTTGTGCAATCGATAAACACATCGGCGAATCGTTCGCTCCAGTACGAAGTGGCAGATGTGCGGGTATGGGCTAATCTGGGGTTGCATCTGGCCGAAAAACTGAAAGGAGCAGTTGCTTTACAAACATA
This sequence comes from Spirosoma endbachense, assembly GCF_010233585.1. Taxonomy (NCBI): domain Bacteria; kingdom Pseudomonadati; phylum Bacteroidota; class Cytophagia; order Cytophagales; family Cytophagaceae; genus Spirosoma; species Spirosoma endbachense. The sequence continues at coordinate 650,216 of NZ_CP045997.1, read as the reverse complement.
CCGCACAAAAGGTGGTGAATCGACTAAGCAGGAGGCTGTAAAACACCTTGAGGCAGCCCTGCGCTATTGGGATGAGGTCGTTTCGATCACAAGCCCGTTGTACAACGAGATGCCATTGGTTCATTTGAGCGAGCAGAAAGGCACCACCTGGGCACAAAATGACAAACTACGTTTCCATTGGGAAAAACTACGACCAGTCGTTGCTCAGGATATTGATATTGCGAAACGAGCGCAGTATGTAGTGGCCAAGTGAGGTACAGAACCAGCCTGCCCGCTAAAAGATCCCGAATGACTGGCATAGGCAAGCTACTCAGTATTTGATCTGGGCCTGCTTGGGGGCAATGCCGTATTTGGTTTTAAACGCCCGGCTGAAATGTTGTACCGAACAGTAGCCTAATTCAATGGCGATCTGTGTAATTGACTTTTCCTTCTGTTGAAGCTCCTGTTGGGCAAGTTCAAGGCGCGCTTCGGCCAGATGACTAAAAATCGTGGTGCCGAACAATTCCTTATACCCCTTTTTTAACTTGAACTCATTGAGGCCAGCCAACTGAGCGAGTTCTGTGATGCTGGGCGGCATTTCCAGATGTGCCAGCATGTAATCGCGGGCAAAAATGATCCGCTCCCTGTCATACTCCGTTTTGGCATAAACCGATTGGGGAAGTAGCATCCGATTGTGAGCCTCCGCCTGTAAAACCAGCAATTCCATCGCTTTTGACATAAAAAACAGACGTTTCAGGGAATCGGAAAAGGAACAGCTCAGAATCGCATTGATGCAATTTTGGATAGAGGCATCGATGTATAAATTACTCCCGGAAAGTGTTGCCGGTTTGCCAGCCGCAACCTGATCGGCAAAATGCCGGAGCGTATCATTGCCTCCGCTGGCGATCCTGATAAAGGCATCCTTCGTGAATTGGACCATGAAGGATTTTAGCCTGAGCTCTTCTGCCTTCATCGTGCCGGTGGCTTCCGTATCGTAAAACATATTCTGCTGGTTCGTGCCAAGCTCAATCCTGTTTTGCTTATTTCCCATTGACACCCGGCCTTTCAGGTTAAAATAGAGGGTCACCACATCCATATCGCCACGCCAGTCGAACGACACCGGATTTTTAAAAAGGCATTCGCTGTAGCCGAACCTGATTCCGTCGAATTGCCACTGCTTCATTTTTAAATCACCCATCGGAAAGGATTGATGCAGCCATTCGCCTTTTAAATTGCTGCTAACAAAGTTGTTGGCTGCTGCTTGATTGCTGTACAGAACACGGCTATCGTCACCGTTTTGAACGATAAAAGACATACTCTCTCAGGTATAAGTTTTACTCCTTTAAATATAACACCCTCCCCGCAAGGTCACCTACTTTTGATCAACGAATCGTGATCGGCAGGATCACCGCGTGATTTCAACATAAACCAGCAGGACAGTATGAATAATAAGGCAATCATCATCGGTTGTGGAATTGCCGGCCCAGTCATGGCGCTCGCTTTGAAACGAGTTGGTATTGACGCCACCATTTATGAAGCCCAGCCCATGCCCAATGATACGAAAGGAGCTTTTCTGGGTATTTCGCCCAATGGCTTGAATGTGATTAACGATTTTTTACCCCTTCAGGAAATATTGACCGATTATACACCGGGGAAAATCAGTTTCTTTAATGCGCAGAACAAACCGATCGGCCTGATCGATAACGCTGACCAGAAGGCTTTATATGGTAGCGAAACCGTTCAGTTAAAACGCGGGTTGCTCAATGGTGCGTTGCGGAAAGCTGCCCAACAGGCAGGAATTGCTATTGAGTTTGGGAAACGATTAACGTCCCTTTCGCAGGGCCATGAAAATACGGTGACTGCTTTCTTCGAGGATGGTTCGCAGGCGGAGGGCAATCTGCTGATTGGCTGCGATGGCATTCGCTCGGCTACCCGGAGCTGCCTTTTTCAGGATGCCGTTAAACCCTCGTATACGGGGCTTTTATCGACAGGTGGGTTTACCAAGCTACCAGGAATAAGTAATCTGGCCGGTTCTATCCGGATGACGTTTGGGCAACGCAGTTTTTTCGCTTATGCTCTTTCCAACAAGGGCGAGGTATGGTGGTTCAATAACTTTTCCCAGCCTGACGAGCCGCATAAAAGCGAACTTAGCCAACTTGAACTGGCAGCCTTAAAAGAGCAACTATTGTCTTTGCATAAACAGGACCCGTACCCCATTGCTGAGATCATCCGGGCTGCCCAATCCATTGAAATTTATCCGGTTTATGATATACCTTTTTTACCACAGTGGCATAAAGGAAGGGTCTGCCTGATTGGTGATGCTGCCCATGCCACCGCCCCGCATATTGGGCAGGGTGCTTCACTGGCGCTGGAAGATACGATCGTATTAGCCAAGTGTATTCGGGATTTACCGTCACTGACTGAAGCTTTTGAGCGATTTCAATCACTGCGTCAGGAACGGGTTCAAACAATGATCAGACAAGCCCGAAAAGTGGGCGATAGTAAGGCAGTTCCTAATGCATTCCAACGATTTTTTCGGGATCTTCTCCTGCCTTTTTTTGTAAAAATGGAGGCAAAAAAAATGGGCTGGGTCTATTCGTACAAAACCGATTGGGAAAGTAAAATAACATAAACGCAATTCTGAGATTATTTTATTGATTGTCAGTGTTTTGTGTTTCGGTTATAGCCATTTTTTATAAAAGGTCATTATATCGGCCCGCATCGCTGCTGTCTCCTGATGACCCACATCGTAAATTCGCAATTGCCAGGCGTTGGATGCGCCGTCCTGTTGATAAATTACCTTGAGCGAACGATCAATTTTTTCAAGGCCCGGCAACGGAGTTAACGCATCAAATCGCCCTGCTAAACTAAAGTGTGGACGGGGAGAAATAAGCCCATTAATATCCGACGTTGTAAAATGGGTCAACAGGTCAGGTACATAATAGTAGATCCCGTGTAAACCGAGCCCTTTCGCATCCAGAAGTGCCTGGTAATCGGTGAGACAGCACAAATCGACACACACCTTGATCCGCTCGTCCAGAGCGGCCAGCCACCAGGCCATGGTGCTGCCCATAGACATGCCCATTGTCGCTATTCGTTTGGTATCTACCTCCGGTCTGGTTTGCAGGTAGTCTAGTGCCCTCAGATTATCATAAACCATCATGCCCCACAGTACCTGACCATGCCAGATCATTTCTTTGAAAGTATCTAACTCCTTACGGTTTTGCCGCTCGCCAAAACACCAGCTATCCAGACACAAACCCGCGTAACCCGCCCGACCCAGCGCCAGGGCATAGGGTGGTTGCTGCATCTCGGGCCTGCCGCGTATAAATTCTTCCTTGCCCACTTCGTACTGACCGAAATGGGAGTGGTTAAATAAAACGATGGGGAGTTTGCCAGTGTGATTTCTGGGCTTCGTAAAGTAAGCGGGTACTAGTTCCTGGCCATTGATATCCAGGAGGAGTTTTTCAATAATCAACTCATCGGTTTCCTGCGTTGATAGGAGCGTTACAGAGATTGGCCTGTTGCGGTCGGGTAGTTTTCCGAGCAGTTGGTATAGCTTTTTACGCTGCTCTTTTTTGTTGGTAATCAATGGTTTGGGTGGGTTTTTGCTGGTCGTTTGGATGTGCGTTGGTGCTTCAATTGACTGATTTGCCTGGTATCCAGCATTGTAGAACGCCATAAGGAGAACAACTCCCAGAAGTATACACCAGTTAATGAGCATATCCGTTATTTTTAGCCTAGTTAGAAAACAGGATATTGCAAAAAAGTTACTCAATGGCCGAGCCTGATTTTACAATTACGGCTGATCCATCGGCCAGAAATACCGAATGAGGTGGTTGCTCAAAAAATGGGGCAAACTGTGACCCATACAACTTTGCTACATCACAGCAGATATCGTGACTGGTGACCGGGTAGATGTTCCACGGCGGGTGTACGACTTCATATTCCGAGGTTCGCATTGCCCCACGACGCGTGTAGCCCCAGTAATGTTCCGTTATAAATGCTTCTTCACTATCGGGCGTCAATGGATGTCCCTTTCGGTCGGCACTCACCTGGATATGATTCCACGAAGGGCCGACTTTAAATTCATAGGCAATATGTTGGCTTCGTTCGTCTGCTTCCCAGCGGTGGCGCATGGGATGGGTAGCGTAGGGTTCACCGTATAACGTATTGGCAATAAGGGAGATGGCAAATTTAGGGACAAGCTCCTTAACAAAAACGACACCCCGTTTCCAGCCGGTTTGCGTTTTTCGACGGACATAAAACCGTAGATTAAACTCTTCGAACTCTCGGTGAAAGGGCACAGCTACTTTTCCAAACAATTTGACCTGCTCAAAGTAAAACCCGACCAGACTAGCGTAGCAGACACCATTAAATTCGTCGAGTTCTGTTCCATACGGTACCAGCGGCTCTAACACCTGCCGGTCCAGCGCATAATTCGCGAAAATTAGATTTCGCCATTGGGCGGTCAAAAATGTAGTTGCCATTTTGAATAACAGTAAGTTGAAGTGCTGGCGATGCTTATAGGGTAAGATTCATTTTCTTAATTCTGCACCAAAATACTGTACTAGTGCAGACAATAGGAAATCATCAGTGGCGGTTTGAAAGTAAAGCCTGTTTATAAGAAACTTAGCCGATTTACGTAACTATTTTTGGATTAAGATTGAATTGATAAGTAATTTCGGCGCTTAACTGCCTTAAATAGGAAGATTGATTTACTACACGAATTGCCTAAATGAAAACTAACCGCCGAACTTTTTTGCAAAATGCAGCCAGTTTACTGGCACTAAGCCCTTTAAGCTTGTCTGCGACTCTTGCTAACTGCCACCCGTCAATCAGGACTAAAGCAGTTAAACCCTATATCGTGTTTGTTACAGGTGATCATGAGTATAGTGGTGAACTCACCCTGCCATACATTGCGGATGAGCTGGAGAAAAACTATGGTATGCGGACGAAAATTCTGGAAGCTCATCCTGATTACAACAGCGAAAAAGATATTCCAGGACTAGAAGCACTCAAGGAGGCTGATCTGGCAGTTTTTTTCCTTCGCTGGCGTCAATTACCGCAGGAGCAACTTCAATATATTGACGATTATCTGAAATCGGGAAAGCCGGTGATGGGCTTCCGAACAACGACACATGCCTTCAATTATCCCGACGGTGATGAACGGAATCGCTGGAATGCATTTGGCGAATTTGCGTTTGGAGCCCCTCCGGGCTGGGGTGGTGCGGCCAAGCATACGCACTATGGCCACAAGAGTACTACCGATGTTACAATTCTTCCCGAAGCTGCAAAGAACCCGATTCTGACAGGTGTCGAACCCGCTTTTCATGCCGCATCCTGGCTCTATCGTGTCCTCCCTGATTATCCGGCCAAAGGAGCGGTTCCACTCTTAATGGGTAAATCGATTAACCCCGATAAAGAAGCTATCGACAACCCCGTAGCCTGGACATGGAAAAACCAGTGGGGCGGAAAAGCATTCATGACTACGTTAGGCCATCCGGAAGATTTTCGGGTAGAGTCGTTTCAGCGATTAGTCATTAATGCGATTCACTGGGAATTGGGAAAACCGGTGCCTAAGTGGAAGGGCAAAATTGACATCGACGTACCGTATGGGCATCCTAAAAAATAATAAGTTGTTTGCGCTTACCCTGTCACTTAAAAATTCAGACATCAATAGTATACCTCAAAATGGCTAGAACCAGGAAAAATAGCATCATCGGATTGCTAAGCATATCTGGACTATTATTAATCGCGTTTAGCGCATTTCAAGCCAATAGATCGGCATCAATACCCCTCGAAAAAGGGACTCGTATTATGTTGCTTGGCAATAATCTGGGGTCAAGAATGATGAACTACGGTCATTTTGAGACCGAAATGCAGGTTCGCTATCCAGAGCAGATGCTCTATATCCGGAACATGTGTGATCCCGGCGATACACCCGGATTCAGACCCCGTTCAAGCCGGTTCTCGCCCTGGGCATTCCCCGGAGCAGAACGTTTTCAAACGGAGTATGCGAATCCTTCCGACAGCCAGGGTACTTTCGAGTCGCCCGACGAATGGCTGACCCGGCTGAAAGCGGATGTGATCGTCGCATTTTTTGGCTACAATGAATCCTTTCAGGGAAAAGAAGGACTGGCCAACTACAAGGCCGAACTGGATGCCTTTATCAAGTGGACAATCAAGCAAAAATACAACGGAACGGCCGCTCCGAAGCTGGCCATTGTTTCTCCTATCGCGTTTGAGGATTTATCCGCTACCTATGACCTCCCAAACGGTAAAAAGGAAAACGAAAACCTATCGCTGTATTCGAAGGCGATGAAGGAAGTCGTTGACCAGAATAATCAGGGTGGCGATCAAGTCCTTTTTGTGGATGCATTTACGCCTTCTCAGCAGTGGTACGACTCCAGTGCAGAGCCCCTGACCATCGACGGCTCGCAGCTAAACGAGGCTGGCTATAAGAAATTGGCAACTTTACTCAGCGATGAGGTTTTTGGCAAGACAGCGCCTAAGGCCGAAGCCAACCGGTCGCTGGTTCATGATGCCGTTCTGGAAAAAAACTGGATGTGGCACAATGATTACAAAATTCCCAATGGTGTTCACGTGTATGGTCGTCGGTACAATCCATTCGGTCCGGACAATTACCCGGCAGAAATTGAGAAAATTCGCCAGATGACCGCCATTCGGGATACGGCCGTTTGGCTGGCGGCAACGAAAGGAGAGAAAATGGATGTTGCCACTGCGGATAAGAAAACAAAGCAGCTCCCATCGGTCAAAACTAATTTCAATCCGGAGAAAAACGGTAGCCTCCAATACCTCTATGGGAAAGATGCCCTGAGCAAACTGAAAGTGCCTCAGGGTTATAAGATCGAGCTTTTTGCTTCCGAGGAAGAATTTCCGGATTTAGCGAAGCCGATGCAGATGTCGTTCGATAACAAAGGCCGGTTATGGGTGGCTGCCATGCCCAGTTATCCGCACTACAAGCCCGGAGATACCAAGCCTAATGACAAAATTCTGATCTTCGAAGATACCAATAATGATGGTAAGGCCGACAAGCAAACCGTTTTTGCCGATGGTCTCCATCTGCCGCTTGGTTTTGAACTAGCGAAAGAAGGCGTCTATGTATCGCAGGGTCCCAACCTGAAGCTGTTAATTGACGTCGATGGTGATGGCAAGGCCGACAAGAGGGAGATTCTTTTGAGTGGCTATGATGATCATGATACCCACCACAACAGCCATGCATTTACCGTCGATCCTTCGGGTGCCATTTATTCGGGCGAGGGTGTGTTTTTACATACGAACGTAGAAACTTCATACGGCCCGGTTCGCGCTACCAATGGTGGATTTTACCGGTACAGCCCACAACTCCATAAACTGGAACGCACCGCGCAACTGTCCATTCCGAATCCCTGGGGTATTGCCTTTGATGATTGGGGCCAACCCTTCTTCGCAGAAACATCCAGTCCGGATGTGCGCTGGATGATGCCCGGCAGCGTTTTGCCAAGGTATGGTGAAGCGACGCACAAGTCAGTTCAGTTGGTCGAAGAAGCTCACCGTGTCCGCCCGACTTCCGGCATTGAATTTGTTTCCAGCCGACACTTTCCCGATGAAATTCAGGGTGATTTCCTGATCAACAATACCATTGGTTTCTTGGGGACAAAAGAACATACCCTAACCGATGAGGGTACTGGCTATAAAAGCCACCACCGGGCCGATCTTGTTGTTAGTGAAGACCGTAACTTCAGACCGGTCGATTTGGAATTTGCCCCCGATGGTTCACTGTACGTGATCGACTGGCATAACATCCTGATCGGCCACATGCAGCATAACGCCCGCGACCCCCTGCGCGACCATTCGCACGGTCGTATATACCGGATTACCTATCCGTCGAGACCGTTGGTTAAACCAGCCAGTATTGATGGTGCCAGTATTGAAGTGCTCCTGGATAATCTCAAACTGCCCGAATACCGGACTAGATACCGGACACGGCGCGAACTTCGTGGACGGGATGTGAACCAGGTATTGACAAAACTGAATACGTGGGTAGCCGGACTGGATAAAAATGACCCACGCTACGAACATCATTTGCTGGAAGGGTTATGGGTGAGCTGGGGGATGAATAAGGTAGATCAGAAACTGTTACGGCAAGTATTAAAAGCAAAAGACTACCATGCCAGAGCGGCTGCTGTTCAGGTTGTGCGCTATACCGGTCATCAGGTTGCCGATCAGGCCGATTTATTGATGCAGGCTGTTCGGGACGACAATAGCCGGGTTCGGTTGGTTGCTATTGTGGCTGCCTCCTGGATCGGTAAGGAAAAAGGGCTACCCATTTTGGCTGAAGCGACCAAAAAGCCGTTGGATGACTGGATGATTCACGCGCATGAAACCGCCGTTGCTCACCTGAATGGGGTCAATGTTAAGAAAGAGAAGGAAGTTGCCACCAAATCAACGCTGAAAGGCGAAGAACTTGCTCTGTTTAATTTGGGTAAAGAAATTTATGCCAAAGAAGGGTATTGCGCCACCTGCCATCAGCCCGATGGTAAGGGCCTTACAGCTTCCGGATTTCCGCCCCTTACCGGAACAAACTGGGTAATGGGCAATGAAGATCGTCTGATCAAGATTGCGCTGAAAGGCCTTATGGGACCGATCGATGTAAGTGGTAAATCATATCCGGGTCAGGTGCCTATGACTCCATTCGGTGGTTTGCTCAAGGACAAGGAAATAGCCGCTGTGCTTACCTACGTCCGGAATTCGTTTGGAAATAACGCTCCAGCCGTACTTCCTGAGAAAGTGGCAAAAGTTCGGGCCGCTACTGAGGCTAAAAAGGATTTTTACGCTCCCCAGCAATTACTGAAAGATCATCCAATGGAAAAATAAGTAAAAACAATGGTGAGGAAGCTATTTATTGGCTTCCTCACCATTGTTTCCAGGGATTGGTAGTACACGAATATATGCCCTCTCAAAACGATTAGCCTTAAAAATCTTCTTTTTATTCTATGTCAACAGTAACGATGTCACCAATTGGATTCAATTTATTAGCCTGGTCGGCACCTATTTCCGAGAAAATGAATCCCATTGCTGAGCGACTAAAAGCCATCGGCTACGACGGAATCGAATGTTTTATCGACAATCAGGATGTGTCTGCCTATCGCCAGTTTGGTCATCATTTACAGCAGCTTGGCTTGCAAAGTACCACCGTTATGGTTGTTGGGCCTGATGAAAATCCAGCCAGTGAATCAGCCAGAATTCGCGAACAGGCTTTGAGTTTTCTGAAAGGAGCCATTGACCGGGCTCATGCGATGGGTGCAACGGTCATTTGTGGCCCAATCCACTCGGCATTTGCAACATTCAGCCGACGCGAGCCACAGCCGGATGAGTACGCTCATAGCGCGGAAGTGCTTCATGCCGCTGGCGAATATGCCCAACAGGCCAATATCGTATTGACACCCGAAGCGTTAAACCGCTTCGAATGTTACCTCTGTAATACGATGGAACAATTGCTGGATTTGATTCGTCGAACCGATCACCCGAATGTTCGGGCTATGTTTGATACGCACCATGCCAATATGGAAGAGAAGCGTTTCCCCGATGCCATTCGTACGATTGCACCCGTGTTGGCGCATGTTCACATCAGCGAAAATGACCGGGGAACACCAGGCGATGGACATATTCCCTGGGACGATACGTTCCGGACACTGGCTGAACTGAACTATACCGGCTGGATGACAATTGAAGCCTTTACCCGCAATGATATCGATTTTGCCAATTCAATCAATGTTTGGCGGGAGTATAATGATCCCTGGGATATTGCCGAGAATGGCCTTAAATTCATTAAGATGATGCAGGCTAAATACGCGAGGTGATTGGCCCCGGCAGTGCTGGCAATTGTGTGTCGCGGGTGAAAACCCGCGATTTTTGTTTGTAAAAGTGAGCTACACGCGCGCCCGACTGAATTTTGCTCATTTTTGTGCTCGTAACGTTTTTCATTCACCCCATCCGTAATGAAGTATTCGGTATCTATTCTGCTGGTTATCAGTCTGGCGGGTTCATGTCGGACCCGAGTTGATAGTCCCCGATCCATGAACCCAGCCGCGGCCATCCGCCAGAAAGCCATTGACGAAATTCGGGAAACTGATCAGAATTTCAGTAGTATGTCAGAAAAGCAAGGCATGGCGAAAGCCTTTACGTACTATGCAGCCAACGATGTCATCCGGATGAATGAGGGGGCTGCTCCGACGGTTGGCTTTGATTCGCTCCGGGCGCAACTGAGCCGAATGCCTGCAAATGGTCCAATATTGACCTGGCAGGTGCTTAAAGCCGATGCAGCTCAGTCGGGCGAGTTTGGCTATACGTTTGGCCAGTGGTTGCTGACGGGTAAAGACGAAACCGGGAAGCGTAAAGAGCAACATGGTGTCTACGTAACCGTCTGGAAACGCCAGCATAATGGACAGTGGCGGTTTGTGCTTGATGGTGGGAATACAACTCCGGAGCCAAAATAAAGTCACTAGTTTGTGCGGTTGTCAAGCCCTTTGTCGTACGTTGTTCAGGAGAACGGGCTAACTTTACAGCCACAAACTACCAGTACCAACTTGTCACGCTTTCGCTCAACCTCACGCGGCCCTTCTCTCTACACGCTCTCGTTTTGGTTGCTGTGTGTCAGTAACTTCCTGTTTTCGGCAAGTTTTTCGATGATGATTCCTGAACTTCCCGACTACCTGACGAAGCTGGGCGGGCGGGAATACGTGGGTCTTATTATCGCCCTGTTTACGCTTACAGCGGGCGTTTCACGACCATTTAGTGGAAAAATCACCGATACCGTCGGACGCGTACCCGTCATGGCATTTGGATCAATTGTCTGCTTTTTGTGCGGATTTCTGTATCCTTATCTACTTACCGTCTGGGGGTTTCTGACCCTCCGGCTCATTCATGGTTTTTCGACCGGAACCAAACCGACCGCTACGTCGGCCTATGTTGCCGATGTGGTTCCAGCCACTCGTCGGGGCGAAGCAATGGGAATGCTTGGTCTATTCACGGCAATGGGAATGTCGCTGGGCCCAGCCATTGGCAGTTGGTTAGCCGATGATTATTCCATGAATGTCATGTTCTGGACTTCATCGGCTTTTGCGTTGTTATCGATCGGCATTCTGCTCCAGATGCCTGAAACACTGGTCAACCGGCAGCCGTTCCGGTTTGGTTTATTACGTCTGAAACGGGAAGAACTGTTTGATAAACAAGCCCTTCCACCTTTCCTGGTTCTCCTGCTTCAGTCATTTTCGTCGGGGGTGATCTTAACCGTAATTGGCACGGTAAGCGCATCGCTTGGTATCGCCAATAAGGGATTATTTTTTACCGTATACACCATTGCATCACTGGCTGTCCGGTTGCTGTTCAGTAAATCATCAGATCGCTACGGACGATTACCGATTTTGTTTATCTCAACTGCGGTACTGGCATTTTCGATGGTACTACTCATTATGACCGACCCATCGGATCGCAATGCGCACAGTTGGTTCTGGACAGCGGCTATATTCTATGGTATGTCGTGGGGTATGAATTCGCCGACAATACAGGCGTGGACGGCTGATCTGAGTGATGAAGCAACGCGGGGCCGGGCTATGGCGACCATGTATATTGCGCTCGAAGCCGGCATTGGAATTGGCGCACTGGCATCGGGCTGGCTACTCAATCACATCACTGGCGAAGCAGGTATCGATTCATCATTTGCGGTGTCAGGGGGACTGGCTCTGATTGCCGTTTTCTACCTGGGCTGGCTATGGCGCCAACGACAAAAGCCGGGTCGTCATCGGATCAATGAGGCCGACGAAATGGCCTTAATCGACGGTGAGTCATGATTACCGATCTTGAACCACACATCCGGCCGTTGGTCGAGGCTTTGAATGCAACGGGAGTTGTGCGTACATTCTCGAGTTGCGAAGGGCATTTTCGCCCAGATGAGCAGACGATTGTCGATCGAAATCGGGCTGAAGTCCGATTTGTGCCTGCGGATGGGTTCCCGGCAGGAGCGGTTGAAAAATTACTGGCGTTCGTGCTGACCCGTTTCAAGAGCCGGCATGGACTGATCCCAATTAACGTTGTGGGTTATAAGCTCTACACACCCATTGACGACGAAACCGTTGACGAAACGTATGTTCTGGAGCTTAGACCCTTCAATCGATTCGACCCACCCGACCGGAAACGATCCGATACGGACCGGGCCGTTGACCAGGTGATTCGGATACTTGCTTTGTGGTCGGAAAATCGCTAAAGCCCGGTTGTTAGTTTCACTACATCTTAGTCTTCGCGATCTTCCGGTCACATTACATTGCTTACAAAATATATTGACTTAAATCGCGGTTTTGCACTAAGCTGTCGAGTTTTTCATTGACCAGCTCTTTCGTAACCACTACATGAGCATTGGCTCCGATAACGTCCGGAATATCGAACATGAAGTCGTTCATGAGATGGCTCAGAACGGTCTGTAATCGCCGGGCACCAATGTTTTCAACCTCGGCATTGACTTCGAAAGCAATATGAGCCATTTCGCGCAGGGCGTCGTCCTGAAAACTTAGTTCTACCCCTTCGGCAGCTAACATCGCCACATATTGCTTGGTCAGCGCGTTTTTAGGCTCTTTTAAAATCTGGTAAAAATCATTCTCCGACAGGCTTTGCAGCTCTACCCGGATCGGGAAACGGCCCTGTAACTCTGGAATCAGATCACTGGGTTTGGTAACGTGGAAAGCACCGGCCGCAATGAACAGAATGTGATCGGTATGGATAACACCATATTTGGTATTGACCGCGCTACCCTCAACGATAGGCAACAGATCACGCTGGACACCCTCCCGACTCACATCCGGGCCACCACCATTACCCGAACGGGCAGACGCTACCTTATCGATTTCGTCGATGAAAATTATACCGGCATCTTCTGCTTTACGGATCGCTTCTTCTTTTACCTCGTCCATATCGATCAGCTTGGCTGCTTCTTCTTCGAGCAGAATCGTTCGGGCTTCAGCGATGGTGACTTTGCGTTTTTTACCGCGTTTGGGCATCATACCCCCAATCATTTCCTGAATGTTCATCATCGACAGGTCATCGACTGCACCACCCATGATACCGATGTTTGGCGTCTGACTTTGTTGAACATCGATATCAATCTTCCGGTCGTCCATTTCGCCAGAACGTATCTTCTCGCGGAAACGCTCACGGGTTCGTTCATTCAACTCGGCATCGGGATCTTTAACATCAGTCTCAAAACCCAGTTGGCCATTCGCTGATTTTACGGGCGGAATCAGAATATCGAGGATGGCATCTTCAACGAGTTGCTGGGCGCGAACCTGAACGGCTTCTTTCTTAGCCGCCCGCACCATATTGACCGACTGTTCGACCAGATCGCGGACCATGCTTTCGACATCGCGACCGACATAACCAACCTCGGTAAACTTCGAAGCTTCGACTTTTATAAAGGGCGCATCAGCAATTTTGGCGAGTCGACGGGCAATTTCGGTTTTCCCAACGCCCGTTGCGCCGATCATCAGAATATTGTTAGGCGTTATTTCACGCTGCATATCGGCAGTACTGTTCATCCGGCGCCAGCGATTACGGAGGGCAATCGCTACGTTGCGTTTGGCATCGTTCTGGCCGATGATGTATTGATCCAATTCGGCAACAATCTGCCGAGGGGTAAGGTCTTTGAGTAATTGAGTCATTGATAAAACGGGATGCCTTCTGCACCCCGTCAAAGAAACACAGGAAAAATGAAAATGTGCGAAAAGGAAGGTGATTTTTGGTTAGGCCATACACATTAGCCAGCTTTATCTGGGAGCGGTATTTCTTGACATAGCCGTTAGCCTTACCTAATTACCCCGCCGAGTACACTCGCAAACCGACAATGCCAACGCCAATAAGTGTCAGAAAAAACAGTTCGGTCAGGGACCAGTTGGTTTTGAAAATAAACACATCGACGGCTTTGATCAATGCCAGGGCCATGGCAGTCCAGACCGCAAAGGCCGTTGGCGTAGGAATCTGTTTGATGGCCTGCGAAAAAAAATAGATGTTGGCTATCCCAAAAACGACATAGCCAACAAACGGAAGCAGAATTGGCAAACCGACATTTGGTGTGTAGAACGTATTCCAGCGGAGCGTTTTTAACAGATCGAACGTCATATATTTGACGGAATAGGTCCAGGCAGTTTCAAAAGAAGCTGCGATGAACAGGAAAAACCAGGCTTGCACAATCAGTTGACGTTTTCAGTTTCTAATGGCGAGGGATTCGTTTGTCGGTTGAGTCGTTTCTTCAGGAAACGCAACAGGTTGGGGCGAAGCATGTAATAGCGTGAAAACCATTTATTGGATTGAAGCTTTCGTTCGTCAAACCGTTTCACCGAAAAAGCGTGCTGCAAAAAATAGTCTTTCGGGTAATCATAGTATAAGCCCCAGTTTTCCGGAAGATTGCCTGGCGTATGTTCAGGATCATAGGCAGTGCCAAACAAATAGTCGAAAAACGAAAACTTCGTGCCAAAGTTAGCATGGAAAACTTCCTGATAATTAGCATGATGCCACAAATGAAGGTGCGGACTGTTAAAGATATACTTTAAGGACCCCAGCCTGACCCGGATATTGGCATGGATGAACATGCCGAACATGGCATCCAGCAGTGCCTTGATCGGAATTACGGCCGGATCGGCACCGAGTAAGATAATTGGCGCAAACTCGATGGTCTGGTTGATAATGATTTCGACAACGTGAGAACGTGATCCAGCCAGAAAGTCGACCTCTTTATTGGAGTGATGGGCTTCGTGCGTTCGCCAGAGCCACTTGTTGGCGTGTTGAAAACGGTGAAAAAGGTAAATGTACAGGTCGTGGGTAAACAGAAAAAACAACACCTGTACCCAAACTGGCCAGTGCCTGACAAATTGCCAGTCTGACCAGTCGAAGTGCGTTTGCAACGGAGCAATAATGTAATCGAAAATCAGAATCTTGAGAAAGTAACTCTGAATAAGGGTATACCAAACCAGGTCAACCCAAAACCCATCCCGAAACAGCGGAAGCCCCTTGCGGTAGGGTGCAACCCGTTCCCAGATAAGAATGCCGACGATCCAGACCACCAGAATAGCGGTCGTGATTCGTACTAATTCTGCCTGCGGCATCATGTTTAACGAGTGTTTGAGGGTGATACGGTAGCTGGTGTCGCCAAAATGTATGATTCATCAACTGTCTCATACAAACCGTATCGTTCTAAAATAATGTTCCACTGGCATAGGGCTTTTGCTTCGAGCCGTGCCACCGGCAATTAGACCGAAAAAGCGGAATTAATATTTACCCGTAGCCGCTTCATCGGCCCAAGTTCAGATTCATATACTTTTTTGACTCCATCACCGAGGGCGGTTTCGACATCACGAATGTCGCGGACCAGTCGCTGTAATCCCTGTGGTTCAACCGATGCGGCATGGTCAGAACCCCACATAGCCCGGTCGAGTGTGAAATGGCGCTCCACAAAGGTTGCTCCCAGCGTAACCGCGGCAACCGTTGTCGAAAGGCCTGTTTCATGTCCCGAATAACCAATCGGAATTGTTGGGTAAGCAGCCTGGAGGGTTGGAACCATCCGCAGATTTAATTCTTCGGGTTTGCAGGGGTAAGCCGAAGTTGAATGCGCAACTAAAAGCGGATAGTCAGTATCGTATTCCTCAACGAGCGCGATCGCTTCTTCGATTTCAGCCATGGTCGACATGCCCGTGGAGAGCATGAGCGGGCGACCCGTATGCAGAATTTTTTCGATCAGCGCCAGGTCGGTCAATGAGGCTGAGGCCAGTTTGTACAGACATGGATCGAAGGCTTCCAGAAAATCGACCGACTCCACATCCCAGGCCGAAGCAAACCAGTCGATACCCTGTTCGTGACAATACTGATCGATGGCCGTATATTCCAGCATGCCAAATTCAGTTTTGCGCTTATAGTCGATGTAGGTCATGCGACCCCAGGGCGTGTCGCGCATGATGTTCCACTGATCGCGGGGAACGCAAATTTCGGGCGTCCGTTTCTGAAACTTCACCGCATCGGCTCTGGCGGCTACGGCTTCATCGATCAATTTTTTAGCCAGTTCGAGCGAGCCGTTGTGGTTAATGCCAATTTCGGCAATGACATAACTGGGTTGTCCATGGCCAATTTTTCGGCCTGTGTTAAGTGTAATGGTTCTCATTGGGTTGTATGGTTGATGCAAGTTGAACGGATACAATATGTTTGGCGTCAATAATTAATTCGGCCAGTTCGCGGAAGCAGCCTTCGCCACCTTTCGCATCGCAGCAGTAATCGACAATGGATTTGTTGTAACGGGTTGCATCAGCCGGGCAGGCCGAAAATCCAACGGCTTTCTGGATCTCCAGATCGTTGACGTCGTCGCCGATGAACGCTACTTCCGACGCATCTAAATCCTTGCGCTCCAGGATCTCGGCCAGTAAAGACAGCTTATCTTTACTGCCAAGGTGCAACTCTGTAATCTTTAATTTGGCAGCCCGCGACACAACCGATGGTGAGGTTTCGCCGGTAATAATTCCCGTCTCAACACCCACCAGTTTCCGAAGCCGCTCAACGGCCATACCATCCCGCATGTTGAATTTCTTCAGCACCTCGCCTTTTTCGCCGTAATAAACGCCTGCATCGGTCAGAACGCCATCGCAGTCCGTCAATAGGAGTTTTATGCGAGCAGCTTTTTCGATTAATTCCTGATTCAAATTGTTTTACGGTTTATGGTTTACAGGAGTCGATTGGCGGAAACTGCCATTTCGGGTATTTTCGGGCCAATCGACTCCTGTAAATCAGTTCATTAAATTGCCGTCCAGCCACCATCGACTACCAGATTGGCACCCGACATGTAAGCCGATGCATCGCTGGCCAGAAAAACAACAGCCCCCTGATACTCATCGGGTTGGGCCATACGACCCAGTACGGTTTTAGCGGAGTAATTCGAGATGAAAAACTCGTTCTGGCCGTTTTCTACACCGCCCGGCGAGAGCGTATTGACCCGAACGCCTTTCTGCCCCCAGTAAGCGGCCAGAAACCGGGTGAAATTGACTACGGCACCCTTGGTGGCCGGATAAGCGGCTGTTTTGTAAAAAGTCTGTTCGCCTGCTTCATTGCGGTAAATGCGCTGGTCGGGACCCACAAGTCCATAGGTAGAAGCTACGTTGATAATGCTGCCTTTGCCTTGTTGGGCCATCACGCTACCGAATACCTGAGAACACAGGAAAACACCTGTTACATTGACTTCCAGTGATGCCCGAAACTGGGACACTGGAAAGTTTTCGAAAGCCGTTAATTCCAGCGCCATGGCCGGATTTTCGACGGCTTCGTTTAAAGCTGCATTGTTGACCAGTACGTCAATTCGGCCATAACGTTCCAGAATCCGGTCGCGGACTTGTTTAACCGTTGCTTCATCGGTTACATCGAGTCCGATGCCAAAATGAGTATCGCCCAATTGGGAAGCGAACGACCGAGCCGCTTCTTCGTTTAGGTCGGCCACAACGACATTGGCTCCGGCTTCCGCCAGTGCCCGGCAGTGGTTGCGCCCGATCAGCCCAAGCGCCCCGGTCACAATAGCCACCCGATCGGTAAGTGAAAATTTATCAAGCACAGGAAAAAAGTTTTCGATTTTCAGCTTGTAGGATTTAGTGTTAATGTATTGTAAAGCAAGGCATTAACACTAGAATTATTTTCAAACTGTTACCCTCGGTTTGATGTTATAATCACTCGTTTTGCGGAATACCGCTTCGAGCACTTCACCGTGCAGATACGATTTTACGTTACCGCTTTCGATCGCTTCCTTCATAATCGGCAGCACATCCCGGTAGGCCGAAAGCGTATAGGCAATATCCTCATCGGAGTGACTGAAACACATGTTGTGAAAACCCGCCCACAAGATGCCGCGCTTGATCATTTCCTGTTGCATCAGGGTTTTGAGTTCCAACCCATTACCAGCGCCAGGCGCGAACGTAACCATCGATCGGCAGTTATAGCCAATGCACCTGGTCAGGTGCGATAGACCTAGTTCAGCAGCCAGCTGGTTGTAGCCATTTTTCAGTAAGCCGCCTTTTTCGTCGAGATAAGCCGGTACATTTTTATCGCGAAGTTCGTTGATCGTAGCGATGCAGGCAGCGAGAGAGAGGGCTTCCCCGCCGAATGTTGTATAGCTAAATACTTCATTGTTAAAGAGATTCATCACATCAGTACGGCCGGTCAGGAGGGCGATGGGCATGCCATTGGCACAGGCTTTGGAATAAACCGCCAGGTCGGGTTTGACGTTGAAATACTCCTGTGCCCCACCGATCGCGATCCGAAAACCAGTCCACATTTCGTCGAAGATCAACAGGGTTCCGTTTTCGCGGCAAACCTCCGCCAGTTCTTCCAGAAATCCGGGTTTAGGTGCTTCGAAGATGAACGGTTCCAGGATCAGTGCAGCAACGGTGTCGTCGAGCGCTGCCTTGATGCTGTCGATGTCATTGTATTCAAACGTGTAGGTCATATCCTGAATCGCATCTGGAATACCTGCATTCCGGCTCGTAACGGCGATGTACCAGTCGTGCCAGCCATGATAGCCGCAGCAGAAGACTTTTTCGCGACCCGTAAACGCACGGGCCACACGAATGGCGGCCGAGCAAACATCGGCACCGGTCTTACTGATTTTTACCGCTTCAGCATTCGGAATAATTTCCTGAATCAACTCCGAGAGTTCAACTTCAAGCGGATGCATCAGCGAGAAGGTGATGCCTTTGCTGAGCTGCTGTCGAATGGCCTCATCGACAACGGGATAGCAATAACCCAGCGAAACCGGCCCAATGGCTGCGTTAAAATCAAGGTATTCGTTGCCATCGACATCCCAAACGTGTGCGCCTTTGCCACGATCAAGGTATTTCGGGGCAATACCTTTCGTAAACTGCCCTGGTCCTTTGGCAAGCGTCTGGGTAATGGGCTTCTGAACGGCCAATGCCCGTTCGTAATACTGATCCGACACTGTAATGTCAGGATAGGTTTCGTTAAAACGGATACTATTCATGAGATGATGAGTTATGCAGAGTGAATGGGTAAGCGAACGGATCATGGATCGCCTGGTATCATTCTCTGTCAGTCGGCTAGATTTTCTACCAGATGCTCGATGATGGCCTGGGCAATTTGGGCCCCCGTAAATCCTTCATGTTCCAGTACTTCATTCAGGCGGGCCGGTTTATACCATTTCCCTTTCAGGGCAAAGGGGAGAACATGGGCCGTTTTGCGGTATTTGAGAAGTGTTTCTGCCACAATACTATACAGCCCACCAGTCAGGAAATGATCCTCAACGGTCACGACCAGATCCGAATTGGCACAAACCTCCAGAATGACCGTTTCGTCTACCGGTTTCAGACTGCGCATATTCACCAGACCAACCGAGTACCCATCATGACGTAACAAATTGGCGGCAATCAATGCCTGTTCGAAGAGCATACCGTACACCAGAATCGTTACATCGGAACCCCTCGAGACCACTTCGGCGCACCCGATTTCGAAGGGTTGGTTGTGTTGATAGGTGGCTGGTCGGGTTGAGATCCGCACGTAGGATGGCGATTTTGAGGCCCAGATCGTGGGTAGCATCTGGAGTAGATCCTGTTCATCAGCCGGGCAAAAGACCTGCATGTTCGGAATACCCCGCATCAGGGCGATATCTTCAACCGCCTGGTGCGTAGGGCCATTGCCATCAGACAAAAAACCCGGAATAAAGCTGCTCAGTTTAACGGGCAGATTACCAATGCCAACATCGGTACGGATAAATTCATAAGCCCGCATCGACAGGAAAGCCGCCAGGGCATGAACAACGGGAGTGCGGCCCCGTAGCGCCAGTCCCGCAGCCGCACCAATCATAGTCTGTTCCGTAATGCCGGTGTCGATAAAGCGATTACCAAGATTTTTGGGCATATTCCGTACCAGTGCCCGGTTTTCGGCCGTCATAACGACAACCCGTTCATCGGCAAGAGCAGTTTGGGTAAGTAATTCCTCGTAAGTCATTTTTTTAGTTGCTCTAAGGTGTATACGATAAGCTATAAAAAGCTTGATCGAAGGGCTCGGTCACCTGTTCTATAGCGGGTTCATACAGCTTATATTCCTTTCTTTTAGCGCACTACAAGCGTTTCAGATTCCAGTGTAGCTGTGTGTTCGCCGTGTAGTTCAGCGAGCAGAGCATTTACTTCATCGTGAGTGAAATTGCAGAACCAGCGATCGGCGCGGGCTTCAATACTCGGCAAGCCTTTGCCCCGGCGCGTATCGGCGATGAGCACATTGAGCTTCCCGGACTGAAATGGAAATATGGATAGTGTATCATCTAACACTGTAAAGTCGTGCCCATCTACCCGTTTGACCCCAGCCCCAAAGGCCAAAAATTTATCGACCAGCGGTTCCAGTGGAATCAGTTCTTCCGTAGGCATGTTGGCCTGGAAGAAGTTTCGGTCGACCACAAAGAGCAGATTATCAAGCTTGTAGGCATTAGCTACCAGAACGGCCTCCCAGACGGAGCCTTCGTTTAATTCACCGTCGCCCAGAATACAGACGACCTTATTGGGCGATCCGGCTATTTTACAATCCAGGGCGACGCCCAGTGCTACCGATGGCAAATGGCCCAATGAGCCGGAATGAAATTCAATACCGGGAACTATCACATTTGGGTGCCAGTAAATGGAATCCCGTGTCGATAAATGATTGTTGAGCCGTTCGACAGGGAGCCAGCCCAGTTCGACGAAGGTGCCGTAAAGGGCGGGTACGTCATGGCCTTTCGACAAAAACAGGTAATCGCGACCAGGATCGTTCAGTGTTTCTTTTTTTATGTTCAGAAACTGTTTGTAGAGATAAACGACCAGATCCGTCGCCGAGAGCGACGCGCCCGTAAAGCACCCTCCATCCGTAGACATCCGGATGATGTGTTCCCGAACTTTCAGGGCTGTTTTTTGTAGATCAGTTAACTGTTCACTATTCATGCACTACTTGGGTTTATGGTTTACGGCGTTCTGTTTTTGGTTCATGAAAAAACCGCAAAATGAATACGGCAAACCCATTAACTAATTACTGAGTACTCTCGTTTGATTTGCTGAAACAGTGTGGAGTTCGTTTAAATGATTGCGGTACCAGTTTACGCCCGCTAAATCGGCATTGATGGCATAGATTTCGGGTTTGCGCTCAAGTAAAGCCAGAATGTCTTCGCAGGAAAAGGCTGGGTTTGCCGGATATAATTCCTCGTAAACAGTACGGATGAACGCATAATCTTCCCGGTAGTCAATCGTGAAGCGGTGGCTCATGGAGTAATCCAGACCCGTTTGCCAGCTCACGTTACCCCTGCGGAACGTTTCGGGTGCCGTATCCCAGATATAGGGTGTGGTGTGTTCGCGTTCGAGGGGCTTCGTTGCTTCGAAGTGTGTTCGTTCCAGACAGGCTCGGGTCATTATTTCGACATCGTTGCCATCGGGCCAGGTAGCCGGGTGTAGATTACTGACGAAGTCATACTGTCCGGGATGATCCAGGAAAAACTGTAAAGTCTGATCGACAATACGCGGGTCGATCAATGGGCAGTCGGAGGGAATTTTAACCGCAATGTCTGCATTCCAGCGTTCTGCAATCTGGTAATGCCGATCCAGACAATCGTCCAGGCCTCCCCGAAAAAAAGCCACATGCTCATCCCGGCAAAATTGCTCGATCAGATCGTCGGACGGGTCGGTTGACGTTGCAACGACTGTCGTGAACGGTGTCTGGCACTGATTCAATCGCTCAAGCATTCGGGCCAGTAATGGTCTGTCCAGAATAGGCATCAGGACTTTGCCTGGCAGGCGGCTCGATGACATCCGGGCCTGAACGATGACAACAAGGGCTGAGCGGTTCATATACTCAAAACAAACGGCACGTAAACACCTGATTCAAATTAATTGCGCTAGTTACAGCGAAAGTCGTTGCCGGTCATATGCCACGGCTTCGTATTGATACGATTTAACAAAATGTTCATCTGGACCCGTATCCCTTAGGAAGTCGCGGCAGATGCGGGCAATGTTCTGAGCCGATGTGCCACCGTTCTGAATGGGCGTTAATCGACGGAGTTCATCGATATCGAAGTAAGACGAAACCGGCTTTAATAAGGCCATTCCTACATACACCACCGTTGAATACTGCGTGATGAGTTCCGCGCAGTTGGCGATCATTTCGTTCGTATTGCCTTGCTGAAAAATCAACGCATCAGGTGGGGCAATCTGCCGGATTTCGGCTTCGGCCCGCTCCCAGGCTTCGTTAGGATGGAGCTTGAACAATAGCTGGCGTCCATTAGCCATCGAAACAGCTTTGCGAATAAATCCCAGCCGGTCTTCGCTTCGGAAGGTTTCCCGGATATCCGATGTGGCCACCATGACATAATCGTGATGCGGGAAATCATTTGCCATATACTGGCGAACGTTATCGAAGTTGGGAATGCCCGTCACGAAAATTTTGCTGGCTTCCGTGCCCATCCCCGTAAAAAAGGATTTATAGCCTTCTGACGCTGCGCAATAGATGTTACAGAGGTTCGACGCGCCGTTGAGCGATGTACCAACGCTGAAGTAGCGCGGTAAACCCAGGGCTTTCACGGCCCTGGTCAGCCAGGTTACTTCGTCGACCATACCTTCCTGCACCCAAATGCTCTTCGTGGCCTTTACCGCTCCCGGCACAACCAGGTCAGAGCATACCACGATGAGGTCGTAGCGGTTTTGTTTTGCCTGATAATCGATGTTGAGGTTGAACGAGCGCAGATACGTTTCGGCATCAGTTCGGAATTTGCCCGCCAGAATGGTATGATCGAGCCAGCCCTGTCGGATTCCCCAGTTAATTAACTTAGCATCAGCATAGAACTGACTGAACCAGCAGTCATATTCATCGGCAAGCTGCGCCGAAATCTGGTGCATCTGCGAGGTCTGATTAACCGAACCGACTATGAAGAGTATTTTCTTTTTCACAGGAACAAGCTACTAAATTCTAAAAATCGAACTTCATTCTAAAGCGGATACCATAGCCCTGAGGGGCCAGTGGATTATCGAGGTATGACAGTCGTTTGATCAGGTCGACCCGGAGGATCTTGAAGATGTTGGCAATACCCACGCTTGCCTCCATGTAGGGCCGGGAATCCAGTGCAAATGAAACAGGCTTACCATTTTCATCCGTTGGTAGCCGGAGCAGGCCATCAGACTGCCCGGTCGTTATATTGTCGGGACCAGGTCGGTTTTCCGGGCGTAGTCCGCCCCACAAACCTTTGAACGTAACTACTTCACGCAGTTTGAGTTTTTTTAATAAAGGAATCTTATTGAAAATGAACCCATTGAAGTAGTGATCGGCAAAAACAGCCCCGTAATGATCACTGACAAACTCCAGGAAGTTCATCATATTATACGACTCCGGTTGATAAGCGTAGGTCTGGTTGGCGCGGTGAATGGTTAGCAATGGGAAGGGGAGCCGACCAAATGTTTGCCCGCCTTCGAGCGTAATGTCTGTATAGCCGATGGGTGCCACATAAAACCGTTTGTTTGCATAGACCATCAGACGCTGAAAGTTGTATTGCCCATCCAGTAATCCTTTAATTCCAGCGGTAAAGCGGATTTGAATGATCGGATATTTGTTTACGATGGGAACCCGATAGTTTTTACCCTGATAAAACTGCTCGTGGGGAGCATACCGTAGGCCTGCCGTTAGTTCAGTACTGGTTACGTTCGATATGGGTAATACTCCCCCTTCCGGTACATACCGGTCAAACGTAAGTGCCCCCGCCGGTGTTTGTTCAATGCGCTTTACATTGAGGTTAAGGCCTAGTCCGCTCTTCGATTCGTTGAGGTAATCGATGGCGAAAACCTGGTTATAGGTCCGCCGATTGTTGGGCCCACGTTTGAACGAGAGCAAAAAATTGTCTTCCTGCACAAACTGAAGTTCCTGCCCCGGAATTTTCAGGTCGTTCTGGACACTGACCTGCAAATGCTTGATCGGGTAGGTATAGGTGTTATGGTCCGTCAGCGAAAAGGTGGCTGAAGCAAAATATTTGACCCGTTTGTCGCGAAAGCCATACGCGCCGTAGGTTTCAAAAGCCATTCGGTCGCTAAAGGTTGTCGTTGTTCGTCCACCCACGCGTAATCGCAACCCTTCGACCGGATTGAAACTATAGAATGTATTGACTGGACCAAGCTCAAATGGGCCGAACGGTTTATAGCCTTCCAGTAGAAATAGCGCCGTGTTCATGAATTTCTGGAATACCGGGACTTTTCGGACGCTATCGACCATTTCATAGATACCCAGTTCTTTATCCGAAAGGGGTTGATGGCGAGCCTGCGCCCAGAAGGAATCAGATCGTGTCAGGGCATCTTTACTGACATCGCTCGATAAACCACTGAATCGTTTGGAATCAATGGGTTGATTCACCATGTAATCGCGATACGAAACACTGCGCTGGCCAAACAAGCCCATGCCGTTCTCTTTTTTGAGGAGATTGAACTCAATGGCCAGCTCATCTTTGGTGAGCATCAGCCCCTGATCCTGCACAAAATCATATTCCTGGGCCAGCCGCATGTCAGTGACGAAATTGACGTTAATGTCTTTCGAAAAACCCATGACCACTTTCCGAATCGCGTAGCTCGAATCGAGTGCGATTGCCATTGTTCCCTGAAACAGTAAATCGGTTTTGTTTCGGGGCGAAAAGCCAAGATTCACGCATCGAACACCTTTGATATCCGTTGAATCGATGATGACGTACTTGTAAAATTGCGGAGCCAGGGGCGAGGTCGGGCCGAGAAACTGATTCGATAGCAGCATAATGCTGTTATCGTACACATTGACATCCTGATAGAGGGTTTCCAGATAAACCTTGATGCCATTATTGTCCACGTAATTTCCCAGTCCGGTCATTTTTTCGCCTTCCACGACTTCTTTTTTTCGCTCGGGGTTACGGCTGTAGAGTACGTTGGAAATGGATTCCTTCAGATAAATGGGTAGGTTTACTTTACCCGTTACCTGTGACGTATCGAGATAGTTGAAGACAAAATCGAACTTTTTGAGCGATCGGCGATTACGGAATTTTTCGGAGATGTTGCTCAGATCGAATTCAATCTTTTCGTATTTGTTATACTGGTAAAACGAAAGCGCTTCCTTGCGGTTCTGACCCTTGTGGGCGATCACTTTTTCGATCAGTAAAACCGCCGGATTATCCTTATTCCGGTAGCGTTCGCGCTTCCCCCGAACCGTCACCTCCGACAGGTTCTTTTGCTGCGGCTGCAACCGGAAGTTGAGCACCAGTACTTTCTGCGAACCATCGATGGTGATTGTTTTTGATTCCGGCGCATAGCCAACAAAGGAGGCCCGGAGAGTAATCGTACCTGGCGATAACTCCAGGGCATAAGCCCCATTCAGGTCGGATTGTGTACCCATTGTTGAGCCTTCGACCAGAACGTTCGAGAACTCAACCGCAGCATTGGTACGTGCATTAATCACTTTACCCCGAACGATCGTTTTTTGTGCAAACAGTTGACAGACAGTTAGTAAACACAAAAGGAGGGAGACCAGCCAGAATCGGTTGGAACGAGTGAGAGAGGGATGAAAAGCATCCCGGTCAGACGAGCCCGTATAGTTTTCGTCCATAAGCAAGATGAATCGTTGAATGGTGTGCCAACCCCATTTCTATGAAGTAAACTCGGTTGACTACACACATACAGTGTAAGTCCAAAAAAAGTTTTCACTTATTTTAAATTCTTGTTTAAAATAAACGTTTACTTTATTTTGTCCAAGAGAATACTGGTCAAGGATAATTTAAAGGCTGAGATTTTTTGACTAATGAGTACGTTTCATAGCTGACAATCTTAACTGCTCAAACCCCTATCTGAACCCTGACAAAACAACAAAATGAAGACTAAAATAAGAAGGTTAGGGAGGCCGTTTTGGGTAGAATCGCATCATCGTACCGATACAATTCAGAAGGCTGGACAGCTACAATTTGTTGGATTTTTACGAGGTAGTGACAAGGATCTGCCCGCCATTTTTAACAGTTGCAGCTGGTCACAAACACCCTCAGATTGTCGCGATTGCCCCTCATATTAATACCTCGTCCGGTTTAACTTTGTGCATACAGTAAACGAATAGCAAATAATATGAGAAAGATCCGAATCCTGGAACATATCTCACTCGACGGCGTGATCCAGCACGAAAACGACGAAAACTTCACGCATGGCAATTGGACGATGCCTTTTCGAAGTCCGGCTGGCTTAGAGGCCGTTGAAGAGGCACAGGGCAGCCCCTTCGATCTGCTGCTTGGCCGTCACACCTACGATTTGTGGTCCGACTACTGGCCCAAAGCCGGCAATATGCCGATAGCCAACGGCCTGAATGCTGCGACCAAATACGTCGCCACCCACCGACCGGACAGCCTCGAATGGGGGCCGTTTATGGACTTAGGTACGGATAGCATAGCGGGTATTCGCAGCCTTAAGGAAACAGACGGCCCTGACCTGATCGTCTGGGGAAGTTCAACACTGACGCCGGTGTTGCTCGACCAGGGATTGGCCGACGAGGTTGTATTGCTGGTCTACCCGGTTTTCCTGGGCCGGGGCAAGCGTTTTTTTTCGGACAGTGTGGACCCGTGCGAA
The DNA here is from genome assembly GCF_010233585.1 of Spirosoma endbachense. Lineage (NCBI taxonomy): Bacteria > Pseudomonadati > Bacteroidota > Cytophagia > Cytophagales > Cytophagaceae > Spirosoma > Spirosoma endbachense. The sequence continues at coordinate 623,589 of NZ_CP045997.1, read as the reverse complement.
CTGGCTTTGGTCAGCACGAAGGTTACGCCCACAGGCGTGTTCATCAATACGTACCGGCACGTTAGATCGCTGCGAACTTAAGTTTGCACCAATTCCGGGTCTTTTTCCAGAGTACTGATCTGCTCGGGCTTGAAGCGATTTGTAAACCTGATCAAGGATCGTTAATGCAGGAACCGGTCCAGGTCAATGCGTATGGAGAGCTGGCTGGTTCCGGCTGTGGGAACCGATGAGAATCGGGCATAGGTGAGCTGGAAGCCACGAGCCTGTACGGAAGCGCCAAACGAAATACCGGCACCACCTGCGCCTGTTGCTACTTTACCCTCCTGGCGTTTTTGGTGATTATAACCCAAAAGTAAATGCACATGCCGGCTAACCAGAAATTCGGCACCGATACTCAAATGACGGGCAATTTTTTCCATTACGCTCGTCGTTTGTGAAATCAAATTGCCGTTCAGATCGTAGCGTACATTCAAATTGGGATCGTTATAGCTGATGTCGAATCGCTGTAAATGGTGGGCCGTTACGGTCAGGCGTATGGGCGCGTGTTTGGGCTTTACGGTTACCCCAGCCTGTAAATCGAAAGGCAGATCAGCGTCGGTTGGTCCGTAATTTTTGAGGAGATAACCAACGTTTTTAGCCACCAGACCGAAGGTTAAGTCCTGATTTGGATGCCGCCAGACACCGCCCAGATCGGCCAGGATGCCGAATGCAGAATAAGTTTCGATACTTGAACCGACTGCTTTGATCGTAACACCAAGCGTGAAATTACCTTCTGTCCGGGCATGAGTGAGGCTCAGCGCATAGTCGTTGGCACTGAATGTGCCCAAGGAATTACCCGCTGGGTCGGTCAGGTCAAACTGACCATAACTAAGATACTGCAAGCCTATTGCCCAACGGGCATGCCGGTCTACTGAATTAGATGAGATGGGTAGACCGTACTGTAAGGTATAATACTTCGCAGCTGCGAGATAAGGCATCAGGCTAATAGCCAGTTGATTATCTTTGCTGGAATCGGCAAGTGCCGGGTTGTTGAGGTGATACGAACCGTCGGGTTTAGTGGCAGAAGCAACCTGCCCGCCAAGGGCAGCAACACGTGCGTGCGTGGGCAGATCCAGAAACGAAAAAACGCGTTGCCCGCCGAGGGTTTGAGCATCAGTGATTCGAGAAAGGATGGAAAGGAAAATCAGCCCCAGATAACGTTTTCGCACAGATCAAACAACTAGTAGTTTAGCAAATGTCGGCGAAAAAGCCTGAAAGCTCAACTTCAGGGCTCTATAAACCAAACCCAATTTTTAGTCCGGCGGCTACGCTTAGCTGAGGGCTACGACCTGGTTGAAAGCGATCGGGCAGAAACCCACAGCCACATTGCCGTTCATCGGGAGTTGTTTGCGTAATACCGTAACGTACCCCGACACCAATGTACAGATCCAGCAATACGCGGGACAGGCTGGTAACTGACTCACCAGGGATGGCAATCTGACGTCCCCATTTTACATGGCTACCCACCACAAATCGACTGATGGATTTCTGAGAAACCGGGGCATTTAGCGCTGCATAACTACTTTCTTTTGTGCCATTGATCTGTTTGGCAAATCCTTCAACAGCGATGTAATTGCCTAAAGGGAAATTGCTTCGAATGTGAATGTTTTGCCGATTGTTCGTGCGGTAGTGACTGGTGTAGTGACGCCATTCCGATCGAAAACGCCAGATCGACCAATCTGCAAATTTTTCCTTCTGATCCGTTGTAACCGATAACCCTTTATGGCCGTAGCCAATTTCAGCCTGAACGGAGTTTTGACGGCTGATGCGAACTTCAACAGCTCCCTGAACGGTTGCGTCGGGGTCGAGCAATAAAGACAAAGGGGCCAGTTTTAGAATAACTCCGGTCGAGTGCCGATAACGAATTGTCGAATCCTGCGCCGAAACGGATCGCGTAACGAGCAGAAAAAAGAACAGGTAGAGTCCTTGTTTCATCGTGGCTTTAAATAAACATTGGTCTAAATGATGATACAAAATTCTACAAAATCGTTGGAATTGATAAGAACATTTAACTTTGTCTAATTCGCTTTCGCAACGATCAACCTCATGCAAACAGAAACCCGTCCCGATACCGATTCCTCTTCAACTGCCAAGCTCTCAAAAACAGAAATTCTGGCCCGAAAAAATACCGAAGCCGAACTCGGTGGAGGACAGAAACGCATTGATAGTCAGCACGCCAAAGGAAAGCTGACAGCACGCGAACGAATTGCTCTGCTTGTTGATGAAGGGTCATTTGAGGAAATCGGGAAATTCGTCATGCACCGCACCCGCGACTTCGGGCTGGACAAGGAGCATTACCTGGGCGATGGCGTCGTAACGGGATACGGTACGATTGATGGGCGGCTTGTCTATGTTTTTGCCCAGGACTTTACGGTATTTGGGGGTGCCTTGTCTGAAACCCACGCTGAAAAAATCTGCAAGCTCATGGATCTGGCCATGCAGAATGGAGCACCCATAATCGGACTAAACGATTCGGGCGGGGCCCGGATTCAGGAAGGTGTTTTGTCGCTGGCGGGTTATGCGGATATTTTTTACCGAAATACAAAGGCGTCGGGTGTGATTCCGCAATTGTCGGCAATTATGGGTCCTTGTGCCGGAGGTGCCGTTTATAGCCCAGCCATTACGGACTTCATTTTTATGGTCGAGAACACGAGCTACATGTTCGTGACGGGACCCAACGTAGTGAAGACCGTTACTCATGAAAGCGTTACGGCTGAAGAATTGGGCGGAGCCAGCACCCACAGCACAAAATCGGGCGTGACCCACTTTGCCTGCGAAAATGAACTGGCTTGTATTCAGCACCTTAAACGGCTCCTGAGTTATATTCCACAGAACTGCGAGGAAGATCCCATGATGTTTCCGTATGAACCGGGTCAGGACGAAGTCCGTCCTTCACTCAATCGCATCATTCCGGAAAATCCGAACCAGCCCTACGACATGCGCGAAGTGATTGAGGAACTGGTGGATGTAGGTAGTTTTATGGAAGTTCACAAGAATTTTGCTGAAAATATTGTCGTTGGATTTGCGCGGATAGGCGGACGCAGCATTGGTATTGTGGGGAATCAACCGGCTGTACTCGCTGGGGTTCTTGATATAAATGCCAGCACGAAAGCGGCCCGGTTCGTTCGTTTCTGCGATTGCTTCAATGTTCCGTTGCTGGTACTCGAGGATGTGCCGGGCTTTTTGCCCGGAACTGATCAGGAGTGGAATGGGATTATTACGAATGGGGCTAAATTACTGTTTGCCTTTTGCGAAGCCACCGTTCCGCGGGTTACGGTCATTACGCGTAAGGCATATGGTGGTGCCTACGATGTCATGAACTCGAAGCACATTGGAGCCGACCTCAACTATGCCTGGCCTTCTGCCGAAATTGCGGTGATGGGCGCCAGTGGAGCCGCCGAAATCATTTTTAAACGCGAAATTGCGGAAGCCGACGACCCACAAGCCAAGTTGCAGGAGAAGGTGCAGGATTATACCGAAAAGTTTGCCAATCCGTATCGGGCGGCTCACCGGGGCTATATTGACGAAGTAATCATGCCTGACCAGACACGTCAGAAACTCATCCGGGCGTTTGGAATGCTGGAAAATAAAGTAGCCACGATGCCAAAGAAAAAGCATGGTAACATTCCGTTATAATGCCGTTGAAAAACAGACCATTCCAGCTTATAAACTAGGATAACCATGCATTCTTAGTGAAACTTTGTGCATCTTTGTGTAAGAACCTCCACCAACGTGACGAACGAGTATGGCAAATCAATCCACCAAACCACCAGGTAGTTTATTGAAAACCGTACTAATCGGCTTATTGATTATTTTCAGCCTTGCTCTTGTATTAGGAACACTCTCCGTTGTGTTTCCTTAGTTCGTTAAGCGTCAATTGCATTGAGAATCACGGCACAGGCTTCCCGAATCTGCTCTTCAGTAATAATTAACGGAGGAGCAATTCGCATCGAATTGTTGCAGAACAGAAACCAGTCGGTGATCACGCCTTTGTCAATGGCTCGGTCGATAACGGGCTTTACAACCTCAAAAGAGGCAAATTCGGCAGCCAGCATGAGTCCTTTACCCCGTATTTCATGAATGGCTGGATGCTGTAGTAATTGCCGGAATAATTGCCCTTTCGCTTCTGCGGCTTCATGAAGTCGTTCGTCCCGAATAACAGTAAGGGTTGCCAGCGAGGCTGCACAGGACACCGGATGCCCCCCGAAAGTGGTAATATGGCCCAGTATTGGGTTGTTTTTCAAGACGCTCATCAGGTCTGCCGAACCAATAAAGGCACCAATTGGCATTCCGCCCCCCATGCCTTTGGCACATAGGAGCATATCTGGAATGACTCCAGAGCCTTCAAAGGCCCAGAACGTGCCGGTACGGCCAAACCCCGTCTGGATTTCGTCGAAAATCAGCAGGGCACCGACATCGGTGCAACGCTGGCGAACAGCCTTCAGGTAGGCAGGATCGTGTACACGAACACCCGCTTCGCCCCCGACTACTTCCATAATGACGGCCGCCGTTCGGGTGCTGATCTTCTCGATATCATCCCAGCTACCGGAATGAATATGCCGAATGTCAGGTAGGAGCGGGCGGTAATTGCGTTTAAAATTTTCATCGCCCGAGAGCGACAGGGCACCCTGCGTTGAACCGTGATAAGCGTTAAAACAACTGATGATTTCGGTTCGGCGGGTATACCGTTTGGCCACTTTCATGGCTCCCTCGACAGCTTCCGTGCCGGAATTGGTAAAGTAAACATTATTCAGACTTGGTGGTAGGGTTTGCGTCAGGGCGTGAGCAAGCTGCGTTTGCGGAGTCTGAACGTATTCGCCGTAGACCATCAAATGAAGGTATTTATCCAACTGATTTTGAATGGCTTCTAAAACGCGGGGATGCCGATGTCCCACATTACTGACGCCGATGCCCGAAATCAGATCCATATAGGCTTTACCAGTCGTTGAGTACATGTAAACGCCTTCGGAGCGTTCAAATTCCAACGCTAACGGAAAGTCGGATGTCTGAGCAACGTGCTGAAAAAATAATTGTCGGTGTGTAACACTGTTCATGGTAACCAAAAAACGTTAGTGAGGCTTCATCTCAACCCCATCAGCCGGAAAATTCAAAAAATGGCGCTAGTGCCTATGTTTCAGCTAGTTATATAGCCTGGTCGATACTGTAAACTAATTTACTGCCTGATCCATCAATTGTTAAATGTCAGTCAGTTGCTTTCAGTTCATTTAGGTTGAAAACAAAAATGCCCGGTAGCGAGGGCTGACCGGGCGAAATCTGAGGGGGGGGTGATCGATTTAGTTAGCCGTTAGCATGGAGACTATCGGGCTTGCTTCGCCTTGCGCAGCTAACCGGAAGCTGGTCGTTTTTGTGGCCAGCTTATCGGAATCGATCCAAATCCGCCCTTTTCCAACAGGAATCAAGGCGCTGTTATTATCGTCATTTGTCTTTTCCTTCAAGACAAAGGCATATTGAAAATTCTTGATACCGGCATCCGTAATTTCTCCTGACATTACCGTGATCGTTTTATAATTGATCGTTTTAGATACGCCGATATCCTCTGAAAAGATCGTAAACGAATTGCCATTGCCAGAAATAAAAGCCCCTTTGCCTGACCCGGTATCCGATCCGTCATTTTTATAGTCATACTTGATCTTGCCATCGGTAGTCTGCTCATAAAATTTATATTTATAATCAGCGATAACCTTTCCCTTTTGCCAGGAGTCTTCAGTACCATATGGGCTCAGTAATTCCCAGGGTGAAGCGACAATGATGGTACCCGCCAAGGCCGGTGGAACTTTACCCTCATTAATGGTCATTCCCCGTGTTCTGAGATCGTCGATGATCGTGGTCGGAACAATGTTCTGAATTTGCGTGGTAAACCCTTTGGTCGGGTCGTCAGGAGCATCAGATTTCTTACAGGAGTCGAATAGGATCGACAAGGCAAATAGCGCCAACAGGGCCAGGGGCCGCATAGGGAGGGACATTTTCATAAGTTTGGTATGGATATATTTAACACTGCAAGAATACACCGGAAAATCGAATTGTATGCGCAGTCATTGACCGGTAAATGGCGAACTTATTAAACGGTGCATCGGGCGATGACCCCTGGGAAATTGGTATAAAACGCCCGGTTTCACTATAAATCACGCGTTCTACAATTATCTACACCATTTTTAGTTAAATACTCGTTGAAAAGGTATCAAGTCTTAATTCTTGTTAATATCTGACCTCACAAAACCATCATAGTGTTTTAAGTGAGAACTTTACGGCTTTATTGATGACGCTGTATTAATAGCGAAATGCAATGCTATCAATACAGATAGTCAGTTCGATCAACGACAAAAAGCAGGCATGATACCAACTGTATACCAATAAATTAGGTCTTGCCTAATGAAGGAAGAAAACAAGGGGAGAAAGTGTACTGTGAGTGATTTTTAGTTACTTTGTGGAGTGGAACTGAAAAGCTCAACTTTTCAACTATGAAAACAATACTTCTACTAGTGCTCTGTTGCCCACTGGTCTTGTGGGCGCAAGGTGTGAAAATAACTCCGGAGGACATGGCCCGCAAGCAATCATTTCTATTGCTGCACGATGGTTCGGTGGTACGAGGGCAAATCATCAGGAACGATAATTCAGGTGTTACCGTCAGAAAAACCGATGGCGATATGACCTATATCGAGATCGATCAGTTACTGGGTATCATGCCCATTCGACCGCGCCCGGCCAGTCTGACTCCCCGTACGTCCCTGTTCTCGACCTTTGTCCTTAAAGATAGCACGCGGATAGAGGGCAGCTTTGTAAAGCGTGATAGTGCAATGATCACCGTTCGAAAGCGCAATGGCCATTTGACCTACTTTGAGCCGGAACTGGTAGCCCGTATCGATTCGGTATGGATGGAGCCACGTACAGCTACTGATTCCAATCGTGTGTTTTCAAACCGGTTTTCACCCTGGTTGCTTGTCGGCGAAACGGCTTACAATCCCGAAAAAGGGCAGGTTTATTATCGAAATAAGTGGCTCTTCCAGAATGAATTCCACTATGGAATTACCCGCTTCTGGAGTATTGGAGCCAGGCTTACTACACCAATCCCTTCACAATATCAGACAGGCTTCTTTACGAATTTCGACAATGGGATGCGTACTCCCAGGCTTTCATCGAAATTTAGTATGCCTATTGGCCGCAAAGTTCGAGTTGGCCTTTCCGTCGCTTATCAGCCGTTAACAAGCGCCGAATCATATCGGCGGGGTGCATTGACATTGCAGGCACTTGGTTCATTTGGCAATAGCCAACGAAACATAACACTCGGCTACGGCCTGGTTAATTGGGGAAGTCAGCGAATTTATCAACTCTGGTCTTCAGCTTACCCAACACCCTTCACCACCGAACACATACCCAACCAATCGTTCATTACAGTGGGTATTATGCAGAAGGTGCGGCCCGGCCTGACCTTACTCAGCGATAACCAGATCAACCTGGGACAGGGTTCTAAGTTTGGTGATAACGGACAACGGGCTACTTTATCGTTCGCTTTCCGACTTGATCGCAAACGGCATGCTTTTGATCTGGGTCTTTACAGTTTGATCTATCGGAGCAACTACCTGCACGATGGAAAAATCATACTCTTCTATCCGTACATTGGCTACAATTTGATATTTGGAACTAAGTAATACTCGACCTGGAGCCGTTAGCGCGAATGAGCAATTGCCCAAACTGGCAATTGCTCAGAATACTTTTTATACTGAAGTTGACTGGCATTCAGGCCAAAAATCGTACAGGAACAATCGGCTGCGAATTGATACCCAGATCGATGAAACTCAGCGTTTATTGATCAAGTTGTAGTGCAGTAACACAATGACAGATTTATTACAGTATATCCATTCCTTTACCGAGTTTTCCGAAGAAAGCTGGACAATTCTTCGATCCATAATAACAGAAATTGCAATCAAAAAAGGCGATTATTTAGTACAGGCCGACAAGGTTTGTCATTCATTATTCTACATCAGTAAAGGATATTGCCGCGCATTCAATGTGCAGGATGGCGAGGAAGTTAATACCAGCTTTTATTTTGAGAACGACATTGCGACTGATATGAACAGTTATGTCTTTGCCGTAAAATCCTGTTTCTTCATTCAGGCCTGCGAACCGTTAACGGTTTATAAATTCGATAAAATGGATGTACTTGCCATTAGCAAAAGAGCGCCTGAAATAGAATTAATTGCGAAACGAAACCTTCAACTTATTGCTGCCAAACAGGAAAAACAATTGCAGCTGTATCGGCTTCTTACAGCTAGAAAACGCTACGAATACTTAGAAAAAAATCAGCCCCAACTCGTGCAACGTGTGCCGCTAACCCAACTCGCTTCTTATTTGGGGGTTAAACGCGAAACTCTGAGCCGAATTCGAAACAATAGACGCCAGCGCTGATTTTGTGACAAATGTCACGGGCTGGACCGAATTCGCCGAACCAATTTTGTATTCCAGTTAAGGATAGACAAAATGGCTTCGCAAATGGTTTATTACGGTTTTTTAGTACTCCACCTCACCGGGTTTGTGCTATTCGCAGGCACGACCATCGTCGACTTCGTTGCATACCGACAGTTTTGGAAACTGTTCGGGAAGGATAAATCCCAGGCCATAGTGATCAGTCAGGTCCTGGCTAAATTTCCGGTACTTATGGGAATAGGAATCATTCTGCTTATTCTTTCGGGAGTAGGTATGATGGCAATGACCAATGGCGTATTTGGCGAACAGTTATGGTTTAGACTAAAATTCGGCCTGGTTATTATTCTAATTGCCAATGGACTTCTAGTAGGCAGACGTGAGGGTGTTATGCTAAGACGTATACTGGCAGAAAGCAATATAGAACTTACTGAAGCGATAAAAAAAAGAAAACGTAATCTGACTCTATTTTATCCAATACAATTCACCTTATTTTTTACAATTCTACTACTGAGTGTTTTTAAATTGACGTAGTCCAGAATCATAAAAAAGTTACGAAAATTCTTAGTATTTCTGAGAGAATTAACGTAAAAATATTATAATAAAATAATGACAAATGATTCGTTAATTCTTCTGTCAAGCAGTCGATATGGCGTTAACGATGTGGTGTCGGTTTATTCGTGTAGTGGTGTCGGCTTTTCAAAACCGACATAGCGACGACGGTTCACTGGTCATACTGAAGTTTCTCAAGCCGCAAAGGGCAATTTAAGAAACTGACAGCACGAAAATACCCGCTAAATCGAGTCAAAAATGGCTAGACAACTCTTGCGAGTTGGTGAAATTCACACTGCCAGTAGCCAATAATCGCAAATTGAAAATGACCTACTAAAAAGCAAATAAGATGAAAAAGGATAAAACAATTTACTGGATTGCAACAGCAATTATTGGCTTTGTAATGATGTTTAGTCTGTATAAAATGTTTACCCCTGACTATGATCGCCTTAGCCTGCCAAATTATTTGAGAACTGAACTGGCAGTCTTTAAGATAGCAGGGTTAATCGTTTTATTCATACCTCAATTTTCAACCCGATTAAAAGAGTGGGCCTATTCAGGATTTGGTGTTACACTTATTTCGGCTAGCGTGGCACACTACTGTAGTGGAGATTCGCTCATAAGATCCTTAGAACCAATCATTTTTCTGGTAATACTCGCTATTTCAAACAGCTATCTGCATAAAATAGAGAAAGCAGTACATGAAGAATCGAGCTTACCGGAACGTGAAGCTGTGACAAACGCACTGACACGTCAGTGAGTAAAAAAAGACAGTCACCGTCTGCTACTTCTCAAAAAAGCAGACGGTGCCACCTACCCAATCTTTATTCTTGTTAAAATTTACACCAATCATTTCGCCCCGGCTCAGCCGACTCAGGTTTGTCAGCAGGGTAGGGCGTGCATCGGCCTTAGGCCAGATAAACAGCATCCTGATTTCGGATTTTACCAGGCCATCCGGTGATTGAATAACGGGTTCATATTTGACTTTTCGCTGGAGAAGGTAGCCCTGTCGCTGTTCTATCGGAATGGCATCGAGGTCTGCCGTGGTGATGTGCAGTTTGACGCCACTACCCGCAAACGAGAACAAAGGCTTCAGGACGTAATTTTCCAGATCGGCCGGATAGTCATTCAGGTCAGACAAAAAGTAACTCTCTGGCACATAAGGACTGTGCAGAAGCGGTAAGGTATACTTGCTGATACGGAAAAACCAGTTTGGGTGTCCGACCCACTCAACATCTACGTCGTCGGTGAGGTGAAAGTCGGTTTGCAGATCAGGGAAATTCTGTAAATCGTCGAAAATAAGGCGGTTATAGATGCGTTTGATCCGGACTGACCGGCCATCTTTCTCATAAAATAAGTGCCGTCCCTCTTTTCGAATCTTCGTCAGGCATACCGCTGCAACGCCCAGGTAATTTTCTGTCAGCGTAAAATCGATACGGGTTTTTTGCTTTTCGGGATAGATCTCCAGCAGAATAACTTCCTCCGGAATACAATCCCCAACAATCATCTGGCGGAGCCGATCCAGATATTCCGCGTTTGTTGAGACGTTGAATAAATGTGACAGGTTATCCGGAATGGGGTACTGAGCGCGAAATTGACTCGCTATGTAGGGCTGGAAACCATACAGGGACGGAAAGCCCTGCAATTCAATAAGCTGAGGAGTCAGCTCTCCGTGTGATGGACCACCTGATTCATCTTTACAGACGGCAAAATCGACCGCCATAAACTGCGTGTGCAGGTCCTCATTCGGCACACGCTGACCAGCCGGGATGGCGCTATCAGTCAGGGATTTGAAATCGGCACGCGTAACGACATTCACAATATCATCACAGGCCGCCAGGAGTTTGTCGGTTAAAACTTTGGGAACGAAAACGGGTGTTTCGGCCACGCGAAAATCGAGCTGACCGGGTAAATCGAGTTCGATTTTTTCCAAAAAAGCCCGGTAACGTTCCGGGCTGAAGGCTTGGTTGTAGGTCTGACGAACGGGCTGGATCATGGAATGGGCAATTATTGGCAGGAATACGGCCGGGCTGGTTCCCCTTTAACGGATACACAGGCCCAGCCGTGTTTGGATCAACTAACAAGTTCAGATGATAACGACTGGATAGCCTGACGCAGAAAACTGGGTAGGATAACCGACTCGGTCAACGCAATTTTATCCGGGTCCTGCAAATAAGAGACCATATCGTCGTACTTTTCCTGGCCGAAATTGGTCACGATCTGGTTCCGTTTCTCATCAGTCAGGAAGTACCGCAGCATTCCTTCGTTATCTGCTTCAGGATGAAACTGTGTCCCGATTATTTCGGGAGAAAAACGGATAGCCATGATTGCCCGATCGAGTGGTACATGGGGTCGGATTTTCTCCAGGCAAAGGATCGATGCACCCATCTCGTTCAGACGCTCCAGATTGGGTTCCGTAATCTGGTAATCCCGAGAATCGACAGCATAGAAGGGATCAGGCAAGCCCTGAAACAGCGGTTCAGTATAGCCGTCATCGGTCTGATGAATCGGGAAAATACCGAATGACGTCGATTTGCGCTTACTGAGCAAGCCTAATTCCAGATGACGAACGGTCAGTTGAAACGAATGACAGATCAGGAACACGAATTTCTTCTGCTCATGCTGACGATTCCAGGCGAAAAGCTGGTCAATTAACGCAAAGTAAGGCTGTTCCCAGGCATCTTCAGAAGGTAACGGGCTACCTGGTCCGCCCGAAGAAATATAAACGTCATAGTCGAGGCCCGGTATTTCATTATTGCCCCGAACATTGAAGACATCAAAAGCCAGTTCGGCCTGGTCATGGCCCTGGACGCTTCGAATCAACTGTAAAATACAACGCATGCCTTCGTTGGCGTGGTTGTTATTCATGTCCAGTACGGCGATTTTTACTAAGCTCATAGTGTATAGAGACTGGAGAAGCCACAGTCAAAAAATAGCGGCTTTGGCAGCCATTTAAAACTCCTAAAACTAGTTAATTCCGAAAGAAGTTTCCTCGACAATGTAATCCACAACCCGCTTTAGATCGTTGTGTTGCTGGAAAGCAGCCAGTTGGCGGTCAGCGCCCGTACCCATTTCAAGAATTTTCAGTACGTACTCACATTCCGACCGGCTACCCAGATCATCGACCACATCGTCAATAAAGCTGAGCAGTTCGTGAATCAGGTGGTGCGTTGGCACTTCCTCCTGTTTCCCAAAATCGATCAGTTTTCCTTCAATACCATAGCGGGCGGCCCGCCATTTATTTTCGTTGATGAGTATTCGGCGATAGGGCCGGAAATTCAGATTCTGCTGGTGGAGCTTGTATATTTTGGCGACCAGGGCCTGCATAATGGCCGCTAAACAGATCGTTTCATCAATACGCATGGGTACGTCGCAAATGCGAAACTCAATCGTGTTAAAGAACGGATGCAACCGGATATCCCACCAGATTTTCTTGCCATTGTCGATGCAGTTTGTCTTCACCAACAGGTTGATGTATTCATCGTATTCGGCTGCCGATGAGAAAAAATCGGGAATGCCCGTACGGGGAAATTTGTCGAATACCTTAGACCGATAGGATTTAAAACCGGTATTACGACCCCGCCAGAACGGTGAGTTGGTCGATAGCGCGTAGATATGAGGCAGGAAATACCGTACGGCGTTCATAATCTGAATACCGTCGTTCCGGTTTTCGATACCTACGTGAACGTGCAGGCCAAATATGAGGTTGGAACGGGCCACATCGCGCATTTCGTCGATAAGTCGATCGTAGCGTTCATTGGGCGTAATGAGCTGGTCCTGCCAGTCCGAAAAGGGATGCGTACCGGCAGCCGCTATCTTCAGATTCTGTTTTTCGGCCAGTTCGATGATCATCTTGCGGAGATACGTTACCTCCTGACGGGCATCCTGAATGTTGTTGCAAATGTTCGTGCCAACTTCCACAACGGCCTGGTGCATTTCGGCTTTGACGCGTTCCTGAAGAACGATCTGTCCGCCGTCAACGATTTTCGACATGTGGGAGCGCAACTCGCCCGTGCTGGGGTCAATAGTCTGAAATTCTTCTTCAATTCCTAGGGTGAATACAGGCATTTGCGCAGGGATTAAGTGTCGATGGGTTGGTTTTGTCGTAAAAAACACGAGTAATATACTGGTTTTTTATAAACTCAAAGTGGGAAAGATGGTTTTTATTGATGAAGACCAAATAGAAATAAAGTGTTTCAGGAACTGGATCGACGGGAAAAATAACCTGTTTAATTAAACCTTATTAGTCGTAGAAAATGACTGCCTATACGCAGCAACTAGAGGAGTTCATTCAGGATGTGCTCATCACAATCCATGCAAACATCAGGGATCTTGAAGAGAAAAAATCCTTTGCTGACCCTGAAGAACACGATTACATTGATGGACGATTGTTCAGCTATATCGAAATGATGGCTGTTCTGCGCGCTTCAGCCCGCGATGCCGGCATTGATCCGGCAGCGATCGGATTATAATCGCAAAGGCGTTGCCAGCAACGGGCATGGCTGATCCATGAAACTGTATTTTAAACGAGAAAGGGCTTACTGGCGTTTAAACGTGCGCGTGGCCGTGGGGGATTGCCTGAAACCTAATTCAAAGAAATTTTCGACCTTCAGAATATCGCCCTGTTGCTCGATGGCGTAGTCGGCTCCCAGTGACGAACTTGACAATAGATTTCGAACAAAGATCCGTTCTCCCTGTAGCTCATAGAGATAAATTCCGCTGCCAATTTTAGGTAATAGATAACCCGATGAATTGCGCTCCGTACCCCGCTTAACTATGAGCGAAGCCGGTAACGAAGCCCCCATATGATCGAGATTGAAGAGAAGGGTATCCTGACGGGCAGTAACTTCAATCCAGGTGCCGGTCAGGGTTTCGGGCGATAGCGTATCCGATTTTTTGCAAGCCAGTATGGTCAGGCTTACTAAGAGCAGGGTATAGAATGAGCGCATAACTGAATACATTTACCTAGAGATTCCGGCCTTCACTAAAAGGTTGGAATGGAGCCGGCTACTTATCCGAAAACCCGATTTACCGATCGACGGACGACTAGATCAGAAGCTGTATTCGCACAAAAAAACGATGATATGGAAGGCTTTTTACCCATCATACCATCGTTTAATTAGGTTTAAGCCAGTTTTTATGCCTTTGCTTTTTTACTTTTTTTTGGCTTTTCTTCTTTCACTTCTACCTTGGCTGCTTTTTCTGGCTTCGTGGCTTTCGGTTCCTTCTCCGGTGGTGTTTCTTTTGCCACCTTTGCCACAGCAGGAATTTCTCCTGTAATAGAATTACGGACGAACGTACCCCAAGTCAGATTGTCTTTCCCTTTCTGCGCCTTTTTGGCCCGTTCGATCGCCATTGACGCGGCTGCTTCTACCACCCAGTCAAAATTCTCCTGACCAACTGAATTTACGTCGGCATCGGGGGCAGGATTACAGAAGTCGATGGCAATGGGGATGCCATCGCGAACCGCAAATTCAACCGTATTGAAATCATAACCAAGACCATGATTTAGCGTTAGCACGTATTCGGTCATTGTTTTTAGCAGCTTCTTGCCCGCGTCGCCAGTTGTCTTCATGTCGGCGGCATAGCGAAGGTGATGCGGATTCCGTGGCTCATAGGGCATAATTCGAACATCTTTCCCGCCGATACAATAACACCGGAAGTAATCGGTAAAGTCGATGGCTTCCTGATAGAGCATAACCAACTGGCCGGTTTCGTCGTAGGCTTTATACATCTGCTCAGGATTATCAACCTTATAGACGCTCTTCCAGCCTCCTCCGGCATGAGGTTTCATGAAGGCGGGGAAGCCAATATGCTTAAATATGCCATCCCAGTTCATGTGTTTCAGATTGCGGAACGAATTGTGATTCGTATCGTCGGGACGCTCTTTGGACGGTAGCAGAATGGTTTTCGGAACCGGAACCCCTAATTGAACAGCCAGCGCGTTATTGAAAAACTTCTCATCGGCACTCCACCAGAACGGATTGTTAATGACGGCAGTGCCGGTCAAAGCAGCGTTTTTAAGGAATGCTTTGTAGAAGGGCACGTCCTGCGAAATGCGATCAATGATAACGGCATAGTCCGTAGGGACACTTTGTTCAACCTGTTCTATACTGACAAATTCTGCCGGGAATGTACTTTGCTTCTCATTGACACGATCTACAAAGGCCTGTGGAAACGTGTTTTCCTGGCCAAATAAAATACCTATCTTTGGCTTGTTGCTCATAATCAGATAGTTAAGTGTGTTTTTGGGTTTAGCCAACAAGAGCAGCAAAACAATGCTCTGAATTACTGGCGTTTATAGGGGTAAACATACGTAGTTATTGTTTGTTCTGGCAAGCTTTTACTCCATTCTAATTTTTCAGGTTTGCCTACACGTTGGAATTCCAGTAAGGGCTGGCAAATCTGAAAGTCCTGGAATAATTACCATAACCATCACTGGCCTAATGTTTGTTTAAGCAGATGAGAACGCAAATTCCTGACCAATTAATAACTACTCCATCATGAAAAAGAAACTGCCAATGTACCTTTACATTATCATTGGACTGATCCTGTTAGCGATGGGCGTCGCGTATTATTTGTGGAGCATGCCAACGGAAATTCCTTGAAAAGCACTACACCGATTCCACACCATGAAGAAACGTACATTAATTCGCCTGCTTCAGCAAAAGGAGCGGCTTGAAGCCGATTTGGTTGCTAATTGCCTGGAAGCTAAATCGGTTGAGGAGTTTCTTACTGGAATTACACCCGCAACAAATCAGCTATTAAAGGCCAAATTGCGCCGGTTTCAAACGAATGAGAATCGAACCGGGTATGCCCTGGCAGCGGAATATGGGCAAGTATTAAGTCAACTGAAACAACCGTAGGCAGTTCTGTCTATGAACCTTCACTTTGGCTAGCGGCTATCGTAATAATTGAAGCTAATTCCAGCCTTATAGCAACGTTTTTAGATGATGCTCCAGGTGAGCGACATAATCATTTATAAGCCAGCTTACCGTTGATTCAGGCTTGTCGGGTTGTCCGAACCGAATCGAATGGGTAAGCGTCTCGCTCGACATACCTTCGGCTACGTAAAGAATCTGCTCGTTCAAACTTCGCCAGAGAGCGATCAAATGAGCCAGAGGTAGCGATTGATAGTGGTTGGCAATCACCAGCTTATCCTGATTATACCCCTGAATGAGGTAGACTTCTTCGGTAAATTGTGCATCCGTAAACCGCTTCAGGTTATTCACCGCCGAATCGATCAGGTGCCCCAGAATTTCCTTTCTCGACCATTTGCCGGGCGCTTTTTTTGTTAACTCTTCGTCTGAAAGGCCCAGTATGTTTGCTGGAATCTGTATTACGTGGGTACGGAGCCGTTGCAGGGCGTCGGCAATAGCACCCGGAGGTTGGGGGTCACTCATGAGGTATGCGGAGAAAGAAGTCGATCACCTGTCTGTTAAAGCGGTCATTTAGCCGCACGGCATTAAATCATACTCAGATACCGGGGAAACTGGTCTTTCCAGACTGGCCAGTCGTGGTTGCCCCAGGGTGTTACATCGAGCTTGTGGTGAATGCCCTTGCGGTGCAGAATGCCCGACATTTTATAATTGTCATCTTTACAGAAATCATACTCCGATGTTCCGAGTACGATATTCATGTGGTAAAATTCGCTATTCTGAGCGTTTGGCAGAAAATCGGGAGGATTGTTGAAATAAACGTTCTCGTTGTAGTAACCACCCAGAAATGACCGGATATCGAATGCCGCGCCCATGGTGAGCAAATGACCGACCTGTTCGGGATGGCGAAACGCAAAATTCAGGGCGTGGTAGCCACCAAATGAGGCACCCGATACGCCTATTTTTTTAACATTGCATTCACGCTGGATTCCCGGTACTAATTCCTCATGCAGAAAGCGATCATACAGAACATGGTTCCAGATGCGTGTGCCGGGGTGCAGGTGCTTGGCATACCAACTGTCGCGGTCGATGCTGTCGATACAATATAATTTAACTTTACCCGTCTCTACAAACCAGCGAGCCTTCTCCGTCAGACCGAAGTCTTTATACTCATAATAGTGGCCCATAGAGGTTGGAAACAGCAATATTGGGTAACCCCAGTTGCCATAAACCAGCATCTCCATATCGCGACCGAGGTGATGTGAGTACCATTTTCGATAATCCTGCTGCACCGTACTAGTTGTTTAGAAGTGGCCTGTTTTTTCGGGTGAAAAATAGAGGAAATAGCTCGTATCGACAAAAATAGACCATCATAAGCCGAAAAAATCCCTACTTTGCATGTTGTGATACCATTAATTCTGACATTTTTTGCGCTTATGGCTGCCCATTTACCGGCCTTCTCTCCGGAGTCACCCACCGTAACGGTTCGGCACGATGATTCATTAATTTCTGTTCCGCTTCGTCGAGCTATTCATCTCGACATTATTCTGCCTCCTGATTATTCGCAACGAACGATACCTTATCCGGTTCTGTACCTGAACGATGGCCAGGATCTTCCCCGATTGCAAATGACACGCGTCCTGGATTCTCTCTACCAAACGCAGGCGATCCAGTCGTTTGTCCTCGTAGCTATTCATGCCGGTGATCGGATTCAGGAGTATGGCACCGCAGCCCGTGCCGATTACATGAATCGGGGTAGCAAAGCCGGTCTGTACACGGATTTTGTGCTGACAGAACTGCTTCCGTACGTTAAAAAACACTATAACGTTAGTAATGAACCGACGAACAGCGTCTTTGCCGGTTTTTCACTGGGCGGTCTCTCTGCGTTTGATATCGTTTTTCATCATCCGGAACACTTCAGCCGATCGGGGGTATTTTCGGGATCATTCTGGTGGCGGAGTAAAAGCACGGAAGACGGCTACCGCGACGAAACCGACCGGATCATGCACGATCTGGTCCGCAAAGGTTCGCATCACCGGCAGCTGAAATTCTGGTTTGAAACCGGAACCGACGATGAAACCAGCGACCGTAACAACAACGGCATCATTGATTCCATCGAAGATACGACGGATTTGATCGGTGAGCTGGTCAGAAAAGGCTATAGCCGTGCGGAGGATATTCGCTACGTGGAGATTGCAGGCGGCAAACATGATCAGGAGACCTGGAGCCAGATTATGCCGGATTTCCTGCTATGGGCGTTTGGACAGTAGCGGCTGTCTTTGGCTGACTCCGGCGAGGGTGTTTGATTAGAAAAAATCAGTAATGGCGCTTTTAATGGTATTGGTCGATACAATAAATGGTTTTCGGGTAATTGTAATGGCGATCGGCGTTTGCGTGTCCGATACGGGTTCTAAAACCTGATAGGTGCCCTCAACCGCACCAATACCCGTCTGGATACGGAAATTTCCGGTTGTTGAATCACCTGTAAATAGCCCGCCTTTTTCGGTGATGGCTGAGTTGGCTTTCGCGGTGAATTGGTTGGCTGTTCCGGGGAAATCAATCGTGAATGTGCTCATTGTCGCTTTATGTAATCGGGTTCGTGTCGATTATATAGTGTAAGACGAATCGCTTTTGGAAAGTTTTCAAAAAAAGCTGATAAAATTTGTTTCCGTCCTACACAGCATTCAGAACGCTGTAAAGAAAACCCTTATCTGATGAAACTATTGATAATAATAAAAGCGCTGACCCTATTGGCAATAGTTGCCTGCAAAAGCCCTGAGGTGACCTCACCACCAGCGGCCCGTAAACTGGTCTGGTCGGATGAGTTCGATAAGGCGGGTCTGCCCGACTCGACCAAGTGGTCTTACGAAGTAGGGGGCAATGGGTGGGGTAATAACGAATTGCAATACTATACAGCCAAGCGGCTTGAGAACGCCCGGGTCGAAAACGGGAAACTCATTATTGAAGCCAGAAAAGAAGCGTACCAGGGCAAAAATTATACCTCGGCGCGGTTGATGACACAGGGTAAAACAACCTGGACCTATGGCCGGATTGAAGCTATGGCCAAACTACCCGCCGGCCGTGGAACCTGGCCTGCCGTCTGGATGCTCGGTAAGAATATATCAACAGCAGGCTGGCCGAAAGCTGGTGAAATTGACATTATGGAACACGTCGGTTTCGACGAGGGTGTCATTCATGGTACGGTTCATACGGAAGCGTATAACCACGCGAAGAAAACTGAAAAAGGGAAGGCCATCCCGATTAAGGGCGTAGCGACGGATTTTCACCTATACGCCATCGAATGGACAGCCGACCGAATCGACTTCTTCGTCGACGATCAGAAGTATTATACGGTTCAGAAATCTGCTTTAGGAAGTACGGAAGCCGAGTGGCCATTCGACAAACCGTTTTATCTACTTCTAAACGTTGCCGTAGGCGGCAATTGGGGCGGACAGAAAGGGGTTGACGAAAGCATCTGGCCGCAACGAATGGAGGTCGATTATGTACGGGTTTATCAATAAAAAGTAAGAACCAGTAGAAAAAAGCAAAATCATTGCTGACCTGACGGCACCTACGGTTGGCTTAGTGACCTGAAGCCCGGAAAGCCATTGATCAGCCAATATGGGGAGTTTTTTGCGAGAATGTGATTAAAATGGATCGTCTCCGTACATACGACGAATCTTATCGCGGGTGCGTTTCAGACGCATTTTGACTGCGCTGTTCTTCAGATTCAGTTGTTCGGCAATTTCCTTAATATCAAGATTATCTTCATACTTCATTCGCAACATGAGTAATTCTTCTGCCGAAATGGCTCCCATTGCTTTGTCCAACTGCTGCAACTGAAATTCTTTGTTATCCTGATCTGTCGAATCGGTCCAGATATAATCCTGATCCTCGTCTAAAGCGACCGTTGAATTTCGATTGGACTGGCGGATCTGGTCCATGCAATAGTTGTACGAAATGGAATACAACCAGGTTGAAAAAGCCGACTTTTCCTGAAATTTAGTAAGGTTTCCGTGCACACGCAGGAAAATATCGTGCGTATAATCTTCTGCCTTGGCTGAATCTTTCGTTAGTGATAAACAACGCCGATACACTTTGGTCACATAGCGCTTATATAAAGTTTCAAAGTAGTCATTTTGATGAGTGTTCAAATGCATTTGTATTAACTCCTCATCTTTTAATAAATGCTTCATAGGTTAGGAGAGTAATAAGGCAGTTGAGTCGCCAATACGTCTGGCTTTTGATGCTTGTTGTACTCGAGAGACAATAAACAGACTTGCAAGCTCAAGATTAGGAATACTAAAGTGTACTTGGTACGCTTTAAGTAAGAAAATTAGCTCCATTAAGTATAACTTTACTTACGTATATAGGTATCTTTTTTAGATAATATATTAAACGGTATTTTTTGCTCCTATTATTTATAGTATCTGCCGAAAACAGTAGACTTAAGCTGTTGGGTATAAAACGTATTGGCTTGCCTGGAAATGACCGACTGGATCAGTTAAACGCCTACTAGTTTACTTTTTTTCTACTTTGTCCATCCTTGCGGATACCCACATAATAGCCGACACTGTTCGGGTATAGCTTGCCCATATCGGTTGCGATAGCCGTATTCAGGGTTATTCCATTAAGAACAGGAAGTACTGTTGACATGGTTAGAACGCCGGAAAACTGCCGAACTGGCTCTGGAAACGGGACTTCATAGGTGCCCAGATTCTCACTGAAAGAGGCTTTGGCCTGAAAATGGAAAATGCTATGCACATGCCCCGAAAGGCCAACGTGCATGACAGCCACCCGGTTGTTGTTGGTGAATCCATAGCGGGGCAGATCGCTGCGGCTGTTATCGGATGGCGTAATAAAAGGCGTTCCGAGTGTCATTCCATAGCGCGACCAGCCGTCCTGATACTGGGAGTGATTAAAGTAATTGTCGCGGCCCCGTTGTTGTTCACTATTGTCTATAAAAAGAGAACCTCCCTGATTCTCCGTATAGAGGTACTCGAAAAGAACCGATTCGATCTGTAGCCCACGAGGATTTAGTGGCCTCAGATTACGAATGCGGACCCCATTCAAGCCATCGCGCAGGTTCGTGAGGTGAAACAGGGAGCCATCTTCGTAAATACTCTGACGGTATGCAAAGATCGAATAGGAGTGGGCAACATACTCAAAGCCCAGATCAACCGTGCCGAGGTGGTTGCCAATTCGATTCTCCCGGTCGAACTGACTAATTCGATTGGTATCGACATTGGTACGATTGCCGAGCGAACTGGCGGAAACCACGTCGATATAGTCGCGGAAGGTGGAGGGCAGGAGGTTATTTTTAATGCGCGTATTGGGTAACTGCGTTGTCGTGCCCCCCCACATGACCTGGTGATTCATTCCGCCATATAATTTCAGTCGCCAATGGGGTCTGCCCAACCGCATATAAATTGCCTTTTGATGCAGACGGGTATTTTTAACAAACCGATCGACTTCAAACCAGCCGTGGGCGTAAAATCCTTTTACGGCAAAAAGCCCATTTTGGGGTGTGTACTCCGGAACCGATACCTGAAACTTAAGCATGGGTAGCGCATTGCCCGACATACTATAGGACCCGGAAGTAAGGGTCGTGTCGACCAGGCCAATAACTTCGCGTCGACGCCCCCCCCAGATTTCAACGGACCCCAGCCTTACCTTCGCGTAGGCTTCCGGAATAAGTAATCGTACATCATAGCCAGCGTTCAGAACGGCTTCTGCCCGCCATCCCCAGTCCACCCGACGGTTAATGGCCTGTAAACTATCGCGTTTGCTTTTTGGCGCATCGTGATAATCAACATGCATCGCGTGTCGTAAGGTCAGCGTGGAATGATCAATTGGAACGATGCCGTATTGATTCGTCCTGAGCCAGAACGGATTCTGACCCGATGACGATAAATAACTACCAACCTCCGTTTGATAGCGTAGGGGTTTCAGGGTTTGACTAAAGCAACTGGATACCAGGAGCAGACAGGGTAAAAGTAAACGCATAGGCTGCCGAAAATCATTTTGCCGGAACTACCAATTAGATCATGAAACCTGGTATTCCGTCACTGTCGACACAAGAATACTTAATTAATGCAGGTACATAAAATATGCCATTGTATCCAAAAAAGACCCTGTAAGTATAGTTTATTTTTTATATAATACACTTAATTGATAGTGTATGTAGTGTCTATGGGAGTAAAAAGAGTGCCAGAAATGAATTCTTATTAGTCAGAAAAGACCACTGAAAATCAGAATATAACAGCTTCCCGCCTGGCCAATATGCCAATTGGTTATAAATTGATCGGTATGTTTTTTTCGAAACGCCGTCAATATTGACGTACCTTTGCAAAAGATTTAGAAATCCGGTTCGACAGAACCCAATCCGTTGTTAAAACAACAGTTTAGTTCTTCATCAACTTTTTATAGATAGGGTTCTGTTATTGAGATGATTACCGATATTCTGAACAAATACCCATCAGGGGAGTATTAAAAAAAAAGCCAATATCACTTACTATTAAGTTGTCAGACTATATTATTACCGAATGGTTGTTGAACCCTACCAGTAACCACCTAACACGATATGTCGGCAGCTTTACTTTTTGCTTGAATAACCTATGATTCCCAACGACGAACTCATTCGAATCATTGACCTCCTTAATACAACGTATGAAAGCGAGGAAGCCTGGCACGGCCCTTCGGTAGTTGAAGCCCTTCGGGGCGTTACCCCTGAAATGTCTGGTCGACGGATCTCACCCAATACGCACTCCATTGCCGAACTGGTCTTTCACATGACGAGCTGGCGGATTTTTTGCGTCAAAAAGATGCAGGGCGATGCAACATTCGATATTACAACTCCCGAAAAAAACTTTGGCGCCCTGCCCGATAAAATTGATGATTTCGAATGGGAAGCCCTCGAAATGGAATTGAGTTTAAGTCAGGAAGAACTGATCAAC
Organism: Spirosoma endbachense; assembly: GCF_010233585.1. Lineage (NCBI taxonomy): Bacteria > Pseudomonadati > Bacteroidota > Cytophagia > Cytophagales > Cytophagaceae > Spirosoma > Spirosoma endbachense. The sequence continues at coordinate 600,725 of NZ_CP045997.1, read as the reverse complement.
GAGCTGGATAAGCGGGACGATGATGAATTCCTGGAGGATATCGTGCCGGGTCGCGATTATACCTATTATGATATGCTGCATGGAATCGTTAACCACGATTTGTATCATACCGGTCAGATCATGATACTCAAGAAAGCGCTAACGTTCAAGGGAGCAGGTTCACAATTTGCCGATGATGATGAGGATGAATATGGATCGCCTTATGGTAGCAGTCAGGAGCATGATGATTACTATTGAGGACAGTATAAATCCTGCGTTTTTATTGTATGGCTCTCCGGAGCCATTTTTATAGGCTAATTGACCAACCCACTGCTTGAATTACTGGCTTGTTAAATCCGAACCCGATACGTACGGGTGGCATCATTTCACGAAACAGGGCCGTGCTGTATGGGACGGTGTTCGTAACTATCAGGCTCGCAATAACCTGAGGCTGATGCAACTGGGCGATCAGGTACTGTTCTACCATAGTATACTGAATCCTGGAGTCGTTGGTCTGGCTACGGTCGTGCGGGAAAGCTACCCCGACCCAACCTTCCCCGATGGGTCGGCTCTGGCACCCTGGGTCGTGGTCGAACTCGAACCGGTCATGGCATTGGCGAAACCGGTTTCACTGGCTCAGATCAAAGCCGAACCGATGCTCGCAGCGATTGGCCTCATAAAACAGTCGCGTTTATCGGTCATGCCAATCAGGCCGGATGAGTTTGAACTAATCTTGAAAATGGGAATGACGAGTGAAGACGGAAGCGTGTAAACTATTTTTCACCCAGTATTCTTCACTCACTACATTAATATGCCCGACATTCACCTCATTACCCCCGCTCCCTGGACTGACTATGAACTAATCGACTCGGGCGATTTTCAGAAACTCGAACGCTTCGGGGATTTTGTGCTGGCACGCCCTGAACCACAGGCTATCTGGGATAAATCATTGTCTGATCGCAATTGGGAAGAGCAGGCTCATGCTATTTTTCGACGAGACAGGCAGTCGCCCGAGCGGGGCGACTGGCAAACAACTCCCGATATGCGCGATCCCTGGTTCGTTTCATTCCGACAGGGAGGGCTGAATCTGAAATTCAAGCTTGCCTTAACGACCTTCAAACACGTTGGCCTGTTTCCAGAGCAATCCGATAACTGGGTCTATATCCACGATACGATTAAAAAACTGTCGACGGGCGTATCCCGCCCCAAAGTACTGAACCTGTTTGCCTATACCGGGGGGGCTTCTCTGGCTGCCCGGCAGGCCGGAGCCGACGTTACCCATGTCGATGCCGTAAAACCGGTAATCAGCTGGGCGCGCGAAAACATGGATCATAGCGAGCTTGACAACATACGATGGGTCGTTGAGGATGCGGTTAAATTTGTTCGTAGAGAGGTCCGTCGGGGCAATCACTACAATGGCATTATTCTGGACCCACCGGCCTATGGTCGCGGACCCGATGGTGAAAAATGGGTACTTGAAGAGCACCTCAATGAGTTGCTTAAATCCTGTGCCGATCTGCTCGACCGCAACGACTTCTTTTTCATTATCAACCTCTACTCGCTGGGCTTCTCGTCGATTCTGCTGGATAACCTCATGCGGCAGGTATTCGGAATGGTACCCAATTCAGAATGGGGAGAGTTAGTTGTCGAGGATAATTATCATAAACGTCTGCCGTTGGGGGTTTTCTATCGGTTTGCATCCGTTTGAATTGCCTAACTTTGTTGAAAATGATTGATAGATCGGCTAGTGAACGGATTGATTCCTGATCATACGAACAGGGTCATTCATCCGCTACAGCCAAATCCGTCAAATCCAGTCATGCGTCAGTATTTGCTCATAGTCCCCCTTATTGCTACACTCCTTGCCTGTGGCAGCGATGATCGGCAAACTGCCAGGATACCGGATTTCCCGAAACCCGGCGACAGTAGCCGGACGGAGGGGGCGCTGCGTGCACTGACGCGAGCCATCAATCAATCGTCTCCGGCATCGGCCTATGCCAAACGGGCTGTTATTCTGCTGGCAATGGGTCGAATCAATCTGGCCCTGAGTGATATCGATGAAGCCATCAGCCGAAACGACAATGCCGGTTCGTATTACCTGACACGCGCCCAGATTTTACGGGCGCTGCAGCAACCTGAGAAGGCGCTCGTTAATGCACAACGTGCTGAAATTCTGGGTATTGATACCCCCGAACTATATACGCTGATGGGCGATCTCTTTCAGCAACAGAATCAGTTTCCCAGAGCACAGCTTTACGTAACAAAAGCCCTGCAAATGGCTCCCTACGATGGTGAAGCCTATTATTTTAAAGGGCTGATGACGGCCCGCCTGGGTGATACGACCCAGGCATTGGCCTTATACCACCAATCGCTTCGTTTAAAGCCACGCTATCTTGATACGTATAACCAGCTGGCGTCAGTATATCGGGTGCAGGGCGATCGTAATTCAGCGTTGGCTTATAATAGTCAGGCGCTTCGCTATTTCCCCAACAACCCCAAATTATACTACGGGCGGGGCTTGATCTATCACATGGCGGGTGAACTTGATAGCGCCATGACCTGTTATCAACAGACACTGAAGGTGCAGCCGAACTACTATCAGGCGTATTTTCAAATCGGATTGATTAACCAGAAATACCGGAATTATTACGTTGCATTAGCCAATTACGAGCGAGTTCAGCAGCTTCGGCCGCAGTTCCCGCGCATCGATACGTACCTGGGCTATTGTCATGAGCAGATGGGTCAGTATGATTTAGCGATTGCCGCCTATACGAAAGCAACCAGGCTAAATGCAGCCGATCAGCAGGCAGCCGCCGGTTTATGGCGATCACAACGGCGACAATATTCGCAAAACTCATATAACTCGTTATTTTTGCCGAATACGCCGGATGAAGCACTGACACCGACGCAGAATCGTGCCACACTCGACACAACCCGTGTCCGTGTATCGACCATTCAGCCAAAGTCGCAGGTTCCGGCTGGCTCCGGTGATTCGCTCCGGCGAACCATCAAGCCGATTGGACAGAATTAATGAATACCCAATCATATAGTAAAAGTAAGTAGCTTACAGTTGTAGGTAGGCTGCGGGTACCCACAAATAAATTAGTACACAAATGATTGCGCAGGACGAACAAATCCGCGTAACGCTACCCGACGGGAGCGTTCGGCAGTATCCAAAAGGAAGTACCGGGCTGGATATTGCCACCCAAATCAGTGAAGGATTGGCCCGCAATGTGCTGGCTGCCAAAGTCAATGGTGTTGTTCAGGACGCCACGCGGCCCATTGAAGAGGATGCGACCATCCAACTCCTGACCTGGAACGACCCTGAAGGGAAAGCAACCTTCTGGCACTCATCGGCTCATTTGCTGGCCGAAGCGCTTGAAGCCTTGTATCCGGGTGTCAAGTTCGGCATTGGACCCGCTGTTGAAACGGGATTCTACTACGATGTTGATCTGAACGGTCAACCCTTTTCGCAGGAGGATTTTAAAAAGGTTGAGGATAAAATGCTCGAACTGGCCCGCCAGAAACAGCAGTATATCCGCAAACCGATGAGCAAAGCCGATGCGATTGCCTATTTTACAGAAAAGGGTGATCCGTATAAACTGGACCTGCTCGAAGGACTCGAAGATGGTACCATTACGTTCTATAGCCAGGGTGATTTTACGGACCTTTGCCGGGGGCCGCATATTCCGAATACGGGCTTTATCAAAGCCGCTAAACTCATGAACGTAGCCGGAGCTTACTGGCGCGGTAATGAGAAAAATAAGCAGTTGACCCGGATTTACGCCGTTACGTACCCCAAGCAAAAAGAACTCGACGATTACCTGTATCTGCTCGAAGAAGCAAAAAAACGGGATCACCGTAAGCTGGGTAAAGAGCTGGAATTATTTGCCTTTTCGGAGAAAGTAGGGCAGGGGTTACCGCTCTGGCTGCCGAAAGGAACCATGCTGCGCGAACGGCTGGAGAACTTCCTGCGGAAAGCCCAGATACGGGCGGGTTACTCGCCGGTTGTGACCCCTCACATTGGCAGCAAGCAACTCTACGTGACGTCGGGACACTGGGAAAAATATGGCGAAGATTCGTTCCAGCCTATCAGAACGCCCGATCCGAACGAGGAGTTTCTGCTGAAGCCGATGAACTGCCCGCACCATTGCGAGATCTATAAAACCAAACCGCGCTCCTACCGCGATCTGCCTCTTCGACTGGCCGAATTTGGTACCGTTTATCGGTATGAGCAATCAGGAGAGCTGCACGGACTGACCCGCGTACGTGGCTTTACACAGGATGACGCGCATATCTTCTGCCGCCCCGACCAGGTGAAGGATGAATTCATGAAAGTGATCGATCTGGTGATGTACGTCTTTAAATCGCTTGGATTTGATGACTTTAGTGCCCAGATTTCACTCCGTGACCCGGAAAATAAAACGAAATACATCGGTTCTGACGATCTTTGGGAAAAAGCAGAAGCGGCTATTATCGAGTCGGCGGCCGAAAAGGGTTTATCGACGGTTACAGAATTGGGCGAAGCGGCCTTCTACGGCCCCAAACTTGATTTTATGGTCCGTGACGCGCTCGGTCGGAAATGGCAACTCGGTACGATTCAGGTCGATTATAACCTGCCCAATCGTTTCGAACTGGAATATATTGGTGCTGACAACCAGAAACACCGTCCCGTCATGATTCACCGGGCGCCGTTTGGTTCACTGGAGCGGTTTATCGCGATCCTGATCGAGAACTCAGGCGGAAATTTCCCGCTCTGGCTATCGCCGGATCAGATTGCGATTCTGCCGATTTCTGAAAAATATGAAGACTACGCAAACGACTTGTTTTTCAGCTTGCAGGAACACGACATTCGTGGCTTTGTCGACTTGCGTGATGAGAAAATCGGGCGTAAAATTCGGGATGCGGAAGTAAATAAAGTGCCGTTCATGCTTATCGTTGGCGAAAAAGAAGCCGCCGATGGAAAAGTTTCGGTCCGCCGTAAAGGGCAGGGCGATCTGGGCAGCATGGGTATCGACGAGTTTGTCAAGGCATTCCAGTCAGAGGTGAAACTATGAGTGGGCAGTCTTCAGTGGGCAGTTTGTACGGACAATAGTCGGCAGCTTACTGCAAACTGAAGACTGCAAGTTGTTTAAATCTTGCGTAGAATCAGTATTTTCGATAGTTTCCCGAACTTTTTAGAACAACGAACGTTATCCAAGCGATTTTAAAAATTAGTTACACTAAACACAATCTATGGCATTACCCCAGCGCAGACCACCTCGTCGTGTGGTTGAAGAACCGTACAAAGTTAATGAGCGCATTTTGGCCCGCGAGGTGCGGGTGGTCGGTGAAAATGTAGAGCAGGGAATCTACGACATAAATAAGGCGCAGGCTATGGCCAAAGCGCAGAACCTCGATCTTGTCGAGGTGTCGCCCAACGCTGTGCCGCCCGTCTGCCGTATAGTTGACTACTCCAAGTTCAAATACGAGCAGAAGAAAAAGCAGAAAGAAATCAAAGCCAACGCTACCAAGGTCGTTATCAAGGAGATCCGATTCGGTCCCAATACCGACGATCATGATTTCGAGTTTAAGCTCAAACATGCCATCAACTTCCTGAAAGAAGGCGCAAAAGTGAAAGCCTACGTTCAATTCGTTGGGCGGGCCATTGTTTTTAAAGACCGTGGTTTCCAGCTATTGGAGCGTTTTTCTAAGGGACTTGAAGATTACGGCAAGGTAGAGGCAGAACCCAAACTCGAAGGCAAACGGATGAGTATGTTCCTGGCCCCCAAAGTAGTTGTTCCCAAAAAATGATCGCGGATGGACTGATGAGAGCTTAGGCCAGTTGACGCGAACCCAGGTTCGAGCGACTCCGTAACTATCATCCTACTTTTCCGCTGATCACATATCAATCTGTTGCAAAAAAACTAGTCAGGTTGACTTTACCGCTTAAAGTCGACCTGACTAGTTTTTTGCATTCATTCAGAATTAACGATTGGTGCTTTGCTTAGCGAAGGCAGTAATCATTTTTTTTGTATCTTTGCGGCCTGTTTACTTAATTTTCCATACAAAGCGGTTTACTGCAATGCCTAAAGTAAAAACCAATTCGGCCGCCAAGAAGCGTTTCAAGCTGACCGGCACCGGAAAAATCAAGCGGAAGCACGCCTTCCACAGTCATATTCTGACAAAAAAGACAACCAAACAAAAGCGTAATCTGGTACACGACACGCTGGTATTCCCAGCCGATGAGCGTCGTATCAAAGCGCTGTTGAACGTCTAAGGTAAAGAAAAGACGCAGTTGCGTCTTGGTTTCACGTTTCACCCGATGCCAGGCCTTAAAGAGTAGACAGTACGCAATCTGATGACTGCTGACTAGCCTGCCGCCCGTCGTCAAAAAACACAATTTATTATGCCACGTTCCGTCAATCACGTTGCCTCACGGGCGCGTCGGAAAAAAGTAATGAAGCTGGCCAAAGGTTATTTCGGTCGGCGTAAAAATGTTTGGACGGTTGCTAAAAACGCCGTTGAAAAAGGTTTAGGCTACGCTTATCGCGACCGTAAGGCCAAAAAACGGGATTTCCGCGGCCTCTGGATTCAGCGGATCAATGCCGGTGCCCGGATCAATGGTCTATCGTATTCAGCCCTGATGGGTGCACTGAACAAATCAGGCATCGAACTCAACCGTAAAGTATTGGCCGATCTGGCCATGAACCACCCGGAAGCATTTGCCGCCGTTGTGGAACAAGTAAAGTAAACAGACTTTTAGTAAAAGGAGCGAGGAGTGAGTAATAGGAGATAACTATGCGTCAGCACTCCTACTACTCACTCCTCGCTCCTTTTACTAGCATTATGTCTGCACCAGTTTCGTTTTGATGCCGACCCGTTCGCCATCCGCCTGCCGACCAAGGAGAAAAACATCAATTTCAGTTTCTCCTGCGTGAAAAACCTGCCGCCCGGTCAACTCAGTTTCCAGAAGTTGTTTCAATTGCCGGAATTTTTCAGTCCGCGCTTTTTCTTCGCCTTCATACCAGTCCTGTTCAGTAACGACCGGTTCCCAAAAGTCATTTTCGGGCACTTCTTCCACATACACACCGGGTGGCAGCATCTGCCAGTCCTTCATCTGACTAACAGTTAGGGGTTCCTGCTGGTTAAGATAACACTGGACGAACTCAATGGGCTCGTCTGATTCGCTGGGATAGAGCAAATCGGTTAGCATCCTATTAATTCTATCGTTTAATTTTATTTTTTCGGGTGCCTGACCGCTACTTTTGGGGTCTTCGTTCGTCATAGGGTGTATGCTAGTTCACGGCAAAATAACGGATTCAATTCCAAGTGTCAGTCGGAATCTAGCTAATTTTAGCGCGGGGTGTAATCGAACCTATTCCCGTTAATCCTAAAACAGTAAAAATCATGTTAGAAACATTAATGAATCTGGTTCAGCAGCAATCGGGTCAGGCAGTTATCAACAATCCGGCTATCCCTAACAGCCAGAACGACAGTGTTATGCAAACGGTCGCCAGCAGCATTCTCAGTGGACTGGGGCAGCAGGCGCAGGGTGGTGGGCTGGGCAGCCTGCTCGGCATGGTTGTTAACGGCGGTAACGTTCAGCAAAGCCCCGTAACACAGGGAGTTCAGGATCACGTTGAGCAGAATCTGATGGAAAAGCTGGGTATTTCGCCCCAGGTTGCCATGTCGGTAGCGGCTGCTGTTGTGCCCATGGTATTAAGCAAATTGATGCACAAAGCATCTGATCCGAACGATTCGAGTGTTGATGGCAATACCATTCTGGGAGCTGCAACGGGTCAGCAGGGTGTTGATTGGATGGGTATGGCCGGTTCGGCAATGGCGGATGGCAAACTCGATATGAATGATCTGTTACGCGTGGCTGGTCAACAGGGCGGTGGGCTCGGCGGAATGCTGGGCGGCCTTTTTGGTAAATAATTAACATGTAGTGTAACGACTGCCGTCGTACTAGTCCGGTTTTCAACGGGCTAGTACGACGGCAGTCTGTATTGTATGGACTGAAGAAACCAGCTTGACAATTGGTTCACTTGTAATGAAGCAAAAGGGTACTGGACAACCAACATCGGCATGGCTCTGCCGGACTGCCACATTTTTTTGGTGCGGGCGACTTTTGCGCGACATTCTGGCCCAGTTAACTACTTTATTCTGCCAATCTGACAGCAAATCAAACAATTTTCTTGGCTGGCATTTGTATTGATAGATAGGATATGTCTGTCAGATTATACACAGCCAACTAAAGAAACTAAACCAGTTATGGGAAAGATTATTGGTATTGACTTAGGCACCACAAACTCGTGTGTGGCCGTGATGGAAGGCAACGAGCCGGTCGTGATCCCGAATTCAGAAGGAGCACGCACGACACCGTCAGTCGTCGCGTTTATGGACAACGGCAACGGCGAGCGGAAAGTCGGCGCACCGGCCAAACGCCAGGCCATCACCAACCCGAAGAATACGATTTCCTCGATTAAGCGTTTCATGGGTAAACGCTATGCTGAGGTAACCAACGAAATTAAAAACGTCGCCTATGACGTTGAAAACGGCCCCAACGCAACACCACGTGTCCGCATTGGCGATCGTCTATATACACCACAGGAAATTTCGGCACTGATCCTTCAGAAAATGAAGCAGACTGCCGAAGATTACCTTGGTCAAACGGTGACTGAAGCCGTTATCACGGTACCAGCTTACTTTAACGATGCCGAACGTCAGGCCACTAAAGAAGCTGGTCAGATCGCCGGTCTCGATGTTAAACGGATCATCAATGAACCGACTGCGGCTGCACTGGCCTACGGTCTGGACAAAACGAATCACGATCAGAAAATCGCCGTATTTGACCTGGGTGGTGGTACGTTCGATATCTCGATCCTCGAACTCGGCGATGGTGTATTTGAAGTGAAATCGACCGATGGTGATACCCACCTCGGTGGTGATGACTTCGATCAGGTTATCATCGACTGGCTCGCTGATGAGTTTAAGAAAGACGAAGCGATCGATCTGCGTCTGGACCCAATGGCCCTGCAACGCCTGAAAGAAGCCGCTGAAAAAGCAAAAGTTGAACTGTCGAGTTCGAATTCGACCGAAATCAACCTGCCCTACATCATGCCGGTGAACGGTATTCCGAAACACCTGGTGCGAACATTGAGCCGGGCTAAATTTGAGCAATTAGCTGATTCGCTGATTCAGCGGAGCCTGGAACCTTGCCGTCGCGCACTGAAAAATGCGTCGTTATCGGCTAGTCAGATTGACGAAGTCATTCTGGTGGGTGGTTCGACCCGGATTCCGAAAGTGCAGGAAGAAGTAGAAAAATTGTTTGGTCGCAAGCCATCGAAAGCCGTTAACCCCGACGAAGCCGTAGCCATTGGTGCTGCTATTCAGGGCGGTGTGTTGACCGGTGAAGTGAAAGACGTGTTGCTGCTCGACGTTATCCCGCTCTCGCTGGGTATCGAAACAATGGGCGGTGTATTTACCAAAATGGTCGATGCCAACACGACCATTCCGAGCAAGAAAGTAGAAGTTTACTCGACCGCTTCGGATAACCAGCCGAGCGTAGAGATCAACGTGTTACAGGGTGAGCGGCCAATGGCGGCTCAGAACCGTCAGTTAGGCCGGTTTATCCTGTCCGATATTCCACCGGCACCGCGGGGCGTCCCTCAAATTGAAGTAACCTTCGATGTCGATGCGAATGGTATTCTACACGTAACGGCTAAAGATAAAGGTACGGGCAAAGAACAGAAAATCCGGATTGAAGCTTCGAGCGGTCTGACCGATGCTGAAATCAACCGGATGCGTGAAGAAGCCAAAGCCAATGAAGCCGCCGACAAACTGGAGCGCGAAACGATCGAGAAAGTCAATCAGGCCGATTCGATGGTGTTCCAAACCGAGAAACAACTGAAAGAGTACGGTGATAAGCTGACTCCACCGAATAAAACGGCTATTGAAGAAGCGCTTGCCCAACTCCGTACGGCGCACGGTTCCCGCGACTTAGCGGCTATCGATGCGGCTCTGGAGAAACTGAACGCAGCCTGGTCTACCGCTTCGACCGATCTCTACAACGCCACTAACGGCGCCGGAGGTCCAACGGACGGTGCTGGTTTCGACGGTGGAAACGCCAACCCTGGAAATCAGGGACAGCCAACCGGCGACAACGTTTCGGATGTTCCATATGAAGAAGTGAAGTAAGAAAGCATAAAGTAGCTAGCCCCGCCGAGGAAACTTGGCGGGGCTTTTTTTATAATCCAGACTCAAGATATAGACGGGGTTATCCCTGTTCATGCATTCCTGATGGGTGGTGAAATCCATTGATTACACAGGTAGTTGCCAACAAAAAACGGTCAGCTTCGAAGGAGCTGACCGTCATGATTCTTATTTAATGTATTCGGTTATTTGAATGGCACATTGAACTTGCCTTCGGTAATTGTACGCTTTACGCCTTTGTCACTATAGGCTGTAAAGGAGAATGTGCCTTCAACGTCAGTCGTGGTCATTTTGGTTATCGTAACGGTGCCATCACCGGGTTGCACCCGAGTCGAGAATGAATCCGAGCCATTGCCCAGAGAAAGCACACCGAAATTTACGTAGCTTAATTTATGGGTGCCGACCAGGGCCGAATAGGGCAGGGCAATCATAACCACATCGCTGGTTTTGCTGTCGAGGCCATAGATTGCGTAGTAACCATCGTTGCCGGGGGCAACTACTTTGGCATAAACCAGGTCAGGAATAAAATCCTTGCCGTCGACTTTCGTAGAGAAACCCGATGTGGTTTGAGTAGTCGACTGGCCTGGTGTAGTGGTGGTTGAGGGAGTGGTCGATGTTGTCGGGGTGGTTTGCGTTGAAGCAGGCACTACATCGTCACCCTTTTTGCTGCATGAAGTTAAACCGAAGATACTAGAGATGGCCAGGATTGCTACTACGCGTAAAGTTTTCATGATTGAATGAGAAATTATTGTGTCAGTGAACAAGTGAAAAGTTAGGTTCTGTTTTACGATGATTGAGTCGTCTGAGTCAGTGATAGAGGAAGACTTTCAGTGTCTATTTCCCGTTGACGAATCAAAACTAATACAGCTGAAAAGAGACTATCGGAGCGACTATACAGAAGGTGGACCTGGCTTTAAAAGCGGTGGAGATAATCCGAAAACTGGCGGCTTTGCCCGGCTACCGCACCAGGTCTCAGATCTGCGCGAATTAGACCCGTAAAAAATGACAGATTAGGTAGATTGGCTTCTAAACACTTAATTTCGCTTAATGTCTTCCAAACCCTTCCTGCTCATCGGTATAACCGACGATAGTCCTCAAAGCCAGCACATCCCAACACTTACGGGTCTGTTTGACAAAGGCCTTGACTTTTTATACTGGCGAACGTTTCCGTTTGCCGAAGCCATGAATTCCTTATTTCCGGCTGTCTGGCAGTCTGCGGTCTTACTCGCGGGCGATAACGCTCCTGCTGTTCCTGCGCCGTTTCGCTGGCATCTGAAAGAATCGAATCGGCAGTTTTTTCAGTCAGACGAATACAGTACACAGGCACAGCGGCAGCAGCCCTTTTCAACTAGTATTCATAACCTGCAGGAATGGCCGTTGCTGGCCGGACAGGTAGAACTGGTCTTTTATAGTCCCATTTTCCCCAGCATCAGCAAGCCCGGCTATGGGCCATCAGCCAGTCTGGACACGGTAGCTCAACAGCTAAAAACAATTCGGGAGGAATCCGACAACCTGCCGCTGTTAATCGGTCTGGGCGGGATTGATGAAAACAACGTGGCCCTGGTAAAACAGGCCGGATTCGACGGTGCCGCCCTGATGGGGGCCTTGTGGCAGCGTACCGATCCGATCGCTGGATTCGAATGCATCCAGACCGCACTGCTTTTCTAACGCGGCTCTTTTCGCGTTAGAAAAGTAGCTAATTGAAAAATGGAGGATTAACCAGTGGTTTGTGGGTTGCCGGTCTGGCGACGCAGGCTTAGCTGACTAAACGCATTTAGTCCACCCGTCAGATTATACACATTCCGAAAACCCAGTTGCTGGAGAAACGCAACGGCTTTTTGGCTCCTTCCTCCCGATTGGCAATGAATGACAACGGGTCGGTCGGTGGGCACACGTTCGGGATGTTGTAGCAAGGCCGATACCGGGAGCAGTGTCCCCCCCAGATTTTCCCGTTCGTATTCATGCGGTTCCCGAACATCAAGCAGTAGAGGCTTATCCACTCGTTCGAGCCAGTCCATTAGTGCTGCTGCCGTTAGTTGGGGAAGGGTATCGGCACAGACAGGAGCCGGCTTCGGCAGGGTGCGAATGGCTTTATTGAGCGGATTGGTAGTAAACGAGAACGTCTCGAAGGAGAGGGTCAGCGCATTGACTATCAATAATTTGCCACTAAGCAGGTCGCCAATGCCCGTGATGAGTTTAATCACTTCGTTGGTCATCAGGCAACCCATTAAGCCCGGCAGAACACCCAGTACACCAACGTCGGCGCAGGCTTCCAGCTCGCTGGGTTCAGGATACAGACAGCGATAGGTTGGTCCTTCTTTGTGATTAAATACGCTAACCTGACCCTCGAATTTGTAAATAGAACCGAAAATCAGGGGCTTATTGAGCAACACACAGGCGTCATTGACCAGATAACGGGTCGAAAAATTATCCGAGCCATCGACAATAATATCATAGTCTTCCAAAATCGATAAGGCATTGGCTGCATCCAGGAAAACCGGATGGGCTACCACCCGGATGTATGGATTTTGTCGGGCAAGAAGTGCTGCTGCGACCTCGGCTTTGGGCTGGCCGATGTGTTCCGGCGAAAAAAGCACTTGCCGTTGCAGGTTGCTTTCTTCGACCATATCGCCATCGATTAGGCCCAGCGTACCAACTCCGGCCGCCGTTAGATACTGACCTACCGGGCAGCCCAGGCCACCGGCGCCAACAACGACAACACGGGCCTGCCTGAGGCTATTCTGGCCAGCCAGCCCGATTTCAGGTAATCGGATATGACGGTTATAGCGGTTTAACTCCTGATCAGTCATCGGCTTGTCAATAGTTTGTCCCAGTCTTTCCAAACGGGTTCATAGCCCTGCCGTCGAATCACATCGACCATGTCGGCCGGGCTACGCTCATCGGAAATCGTAAACTGTTCGAGCGATTCCGGCTCGACGGAATACCCGCCCGGATTTGTCTTTGACCCTGCGCTTAAGCTGGTGATACCCAGTTTTAGCACATGATCGCGGAAGCGGGGCGTTTCGCGGGTCGACAGCGACAGCTCAACCTCTTCGTTAACGAGCCGGTACGCACAGATCAATTGAACCAGATCGCGGTCGGTCATGCACCGCTCGAATGATCTGGACGTAATGGTGTCGTTTTGCATCAGGTCGATGGGGCGAAGGCGCGGAAATGAGAGGCTATACCGGGTTTGCCAGTAAGTGCGTTCGAGATAATGCAGGTGAGCCCCCGTAAAAAAACTATCGGTTCGCCAGTCCTCCAGGCCAAGTAAAGCGCCCAGCCCAATTTTATGCACACCCGCTTTCCCCAGCCGGTCGGGGGTATCGAGCCGGTACTGAAAATTTGATTTTTTCCCTTTCGGATGATGATTTCTGTACGTATCGCGGTGGTAGGTTTCCTGATAAACCAGCACCGTATGTAGCCCTTCGGCTATCAACTCTTCATAATCCGGCTGGTCGAGTGGTTGTACTTCCATCGAAATATGGGCGAAGTAGGGTTGCAGCAGGCGAATCGCGTTTTTCAGGTATGGCAGCCCGACGGTCTGATTGGCTTCACCGGTAACCAGCAGGATATGGTCGTATCCGAATTGCTTTAATGCCTGCGCTTCCTGGGTTATTTCGCTATCAGTCAGTGTTTTACGTCGAATTTTGTTATCCAGGCTAAAGGCGCAGTACGTACAAATGTTCTGGCACTCGTTCGAGAGGTAAAGCGGAGCATACAACTGAATCGTTTTGCCGAATCGTTTCTGTGTCAGCTGATGGCTGAGCTGGGCCATCGGTTCCAGATAAGCCTGGGCTGCTGGTGATAGCAATGCTTTTAAATCGTCAAGCGACCGCCGGGAGTTTCCCAGCGCCTGTTCCACCTGTCGCGCAGTCGTGGTGTAAATGTCGCGCTGGACACGATCCCAGTCGTGCGCGTCGAACCAGTTTTTGGATCTCGTCATTCGTCCAGAAAAGCAGTTAAGGGGCTACTCGCATGAGCGGTCAGGGCGGGGCGGGCAAGCCGGGCTTCAAAGGCCATCCGGCCTGCTTCAACCGCCAGTTTAAAGGCTACGGCCATCCGAACGGGGTCCTCAGAAACCGCAATGGCTGTATTGACCAGCACCGCATCCGCGCCCAGTTCCATCGCTGCGGCTGCGTGCGATGGCGCGCCCAATCCCGCATCGACCACAACCGGAATCTGGCTTTGATCGATAATGATTTCCAGAAAATCGATCGTCCGTAAGCCCTTGTTGGTGCCAATGGGTGCTCCTAAAGGCATAACAGCTGCTACGCCGACGGCTTCCAGCCGCTTGCACAAAACCGGGTCGGCATGACAGTACGGCAACACCACAAACCCCAGTCTGACCAGTTCTTCGGCGGCCTTGAGGGTTTCGATAGGGTCGGGGAGAAGGTACTTTGGGTCGGGGTGAATTTCCAGCTTGAGCCAGTTTGTTTCCAGTGCTTCGCGGGCCATCTGGGCGGCAAAAACGGCCTCTTTCGCCGTTCGGACGCCAGACGTATTCGGCAACAGATTCAGGCGAGGGTGCGTCACATGAATCAGCATATCATCCTGGCAGTTCTGGGTATCGACCCGTTTCAGGGCGACCGTCACCAACTCCGAGCCCGAAGCCAGCAGGGCGTCTTCCATCAGTTGAGCCGAGCCGAATTTCCCCGTTCCTGTAAACAGGCGGGAGGTGAATGTTTTATCGGCAATCGTTAGCGGTTGTTTATTCATGCGTATCGTGTGTTAACGCCTGCCAGTACCTGGCGTAATGGCGATGGTGCGGTTTGTCAAGTTGGCAACCGTCTCTATAAAAAGGCGTGTTTCGGCAGCTGGGTCGGTGGATTGGCTGATCGCCGACGATACGGCAACCCCGGACAGACCGGTCGATACCAGCGTGGGTACGTCGGCAATAGTTATGCCGCCAATCGCCACAACCGGCACAAAAACACCCAGTTGTAGCAGCGATGACAGAATTTTCTGATAGCCTGCCAACCCAAGAATCGGGCTTAGTTTCTCCTTGGTCGACGTAAACCGAAAGGGGCCTAGCCCCACATAATCGACGCCGGTCTGGTCAAGATCGAGCAACGTTTCCAGCGTATTGGCGGTGCCGCCAATAATGACCGCATCACCCAGCAATGCCCTGGCTTCGGGCACCGGCATATCGTCTGCTCCCAGGTGAACGCCATCAGCCCCGATCTCGCCCGCCAGCTCGGGATTGTCATTGATGATCAGTCGGGCATTGTATTGCCGACAGACGGCAAGCGTTTCCAGGGCCACGGCTTTCCAGGCCTGATAGGGCTGGTTTTTGAGCCGCAGCTGAATCCAGTCCGCACCCCCCGAACAGGCGATTTCGGCCTGTTCGGGACGGGTTGTGATGTACTGTAATGAGCTAATTTTCAGGCTGCTCATAGGTAAAGCTGATTGCCCTGTTCGGCAAATTCCTTTGCTTTGGCCTGCATTGCTTTATCGAATACTTCGTCGTGGCCCAGCGCATGCTGCTCGGCATAATCGCGTACATCCTGGGTGATTTTCATCGAACAGAAATTGGGGCCGCACATCGAGCAGAAATGCGCAATTTTGGCTCCTTCGGCCGGTAAGGTTTCGTCATGAAAAGCCCGTGCCGTGTCCGGATCGAGCGAGAGATTGAACTGATCGTCCCAGCGGAATTCAAAGCGGGCCTTGCTCAGCGCATTATCGCGGTACTGCGCACCCGGATGTCCTTTCGCCAGATCGGCTGCGTGGGCCGCAATCTTATAGGTGATCACGCCGTCTTTCACGTCCTTTTTATTCGGCAGACCGAGGTGTTCTTTAGGGGTCACGTAACAAAGCATGGCCGTCCCGAACCAGCCGATCATGGCCGCGCCGATGCCCGACGTAATGTGGTCATAACCAGGGGCAATGTCGGTTGTCAGTGGGCCGAGGGTATAAAATGGAGCCTCCTCGCAGCACTGCAGCTGTTTATCCATGTTCTCTTTGATGAGGTGCATCGGCACATGGCCAGGGCCTTCGATCATTACCTGCACATCGTGCTTCCAGGCGATTTTTGTCAGTTCCCCCAGGGTTTCCAGCTCCGCGAACTGGGCCGCATCGTTGGCGTCGGCAATAGAGCCAGGCCTTAGGCCGTCGCCCAGCGAAAACGACACATCATAGGCTTTCATGATGGCGCAAATCTCCTCAAAATGCGTATACAGAAAATTCTCCTGATGATGAGCCAGACACCACTTGGCCATGATGCTCCCCCCGCGCGACACAATGCCCGTTACCCGGCGGGCCGTCAGGGGAATATACCGAAGCAGAA
The DNA here is from genome assembly GCF_010233585.1 of Spirosoma endbachense. NCBI lineage: Bacteria > Pseudomonadati > Bacteroidota > Cytophagia > Cytophagales > Cytophagaceae > Spirosoma > Spirosoma endbachense. The sequence goes on along the minus strand of NZ_CP045997.1, from coordinate 584,263 downwards.
CACCCGCGTGAATCGTGAAATAATCGACGCCCTGTTCGGCCTGCTCAATGAGCGTATCACGGAACAATTCCCACGTTAGGGCTTCTGCCTTGCCATTCACTTTTTCAAGGGCCTGATAGATCGGTACCGTTCCGACCGGTACCGGGCAGTTGCGAATGATCCACTCGCGTGTTTCGTGAATATTCTTTCCCGTTGATAGATCCATCAGTGTATCGCCACCCCAGCGGCAGCTCCATACGGCTTTTTCGACCTCCTCCTCAATACTTGACCAGACAACGGAGTTGCCGATATTGGTGTTGATCTTGACCAGAAAATTTCGCCCGATAATCATCGGTTCACTTTCCGGATGATTGATGTTGGCCGGAATAATGGCTCGACCGGCAGCAACTTCCTGTCGGACAAACTCCGGCGTGATAACCTGTTTGGGTGTATTCGCCCCGAAGCTCATGCCCGGATGTTGCTGCCAGAGGGTAGATTGATCATTCAGACTATCGTTGCGCTGGTTCTCCCGAATAGCGATGTACTCCATTTCGGGGGTGATAATCCCCTTTCGGGCGTAGTGCAGCTGCGTTACATTTTGACCGGCTTTGGCGCAATAGGGGTGACGGATGTGGGCAAAGCGCAGGGAGTCAAGTGTTTGGTTGCCCAACCGCTGATTACTGTACGCCGATGAGAAGGCTGCTAATGGCTCCACATCTTCCCGGCCGGTAATCCAGGGTTCACGCAGTCGGGGGAGGCCCCGTTGCAGATCGATCACCGCGTCGGGATCGGTATAGGGACCACTGGTGTCATAGACGGTTACGGGCGCGTTGGGCTGGCGGCTCGGTTTAGATCCCGTATGCCCATGCGCTACCGTATCCGAGAGGATAATCTCCCGCATGGCTACGCGGATGTCGTGCAATTGGCCCGGCACGTAAATTTTACGGGAACCCGTCAGGGGCTGGCGCGTAATGGCGGGCTGTTCAGGTTGTTCGGTTTTCTGGCTCATGTTATCCTCCCTGGGTGGCTTGTAGAATGGTGACTTTATCGTTTCCCGATAAGATATACTGCGACCAGTCCGTGCGGGAAACAATGGCGTTGTTTACGGCTACGGCAATGCCTTTCTGGTCGGCAAGGGCTAATTGGATCAGCAGACTGCTTAGCGAAGCTGCCGAGGGCATTTCAACGGATTGGTTGTTGACTGAAACGAGCATAGTTGTGTATCATGCGCAGGAAAGCACAAACGATAGGGAGAAACCGGGCAGTCTGACTGGGAGGATAAACTGAAGAAGGACAGGAGACAATGCATGCGGCTAACCGCGCCTGCAATCGTCCAGTAAAAAACCTTCTCGCTTTTCCCTCCGCAGGTATTATCCTGTTCAGGTTCAAAGGGTAGTATCTCAGCCCGGTCTGGGCACCCCTAAAGCTTCGCTTTTCAGCGGGACAAATATAGAAACGTTTTTGAGAAAATTGAGCAGGATTATCGCTAAACCCCGCGCCACGGTTATTTTAGAGTGTCCTGATTAACCGTAGCACAGGGTTTAGCAATAGTCCTTTTGAGACTCCGTTACGGATAAATAGCCCTTCGGTCAGTAAAAACATACTAAATTAGCCTTACAATAACTCGATAGCCATAACACTTACCCGTTAGTATCAATGACGACACGACGATCGTTTCTAAAAAGTGCCGGAGGCAGTGCCGCGCTGGCCACTATGAGCCCGGCCGCAATTGCTTCGGTGAACAGTGCTGAACAGCACAACGCACCCAGTGAAGATTTGTTTAAGCTGGGCATGGCCGGCTACACCTTTGTTAATTTCAATCTGGATCAGTCGCTTGAGATGATGAAGAAAACGGATGTACACTATTTGTGCATCAAGGATTTTCATCTGCCCTTAACCAGCACACCCGAACAAATCACGGCCTTTCACGAAAAGTTAGCTAAATCGGGGGTTACGGGCTATGCCGTCGGCCCGATCTACATGAAAACGACCCAGGAAGTCGACAATGCATTTGCGTACGCCAAACGGGTTGGGGTAAAACTGATCATCGGCGTTCCGAATACGGAGTTATTACCCTATGTCGACAAGAAAGTGAAAGAGTATGATTTCCGGTACGCCATTCACAACCATGGCCCTGATATTGCGCTGTACCCCAATGCTGTATCAATATACAGTGCTATTAAGGATCTGGACGCCCGAATCGGATTCTGTTTCGACATGGGCCATGACCGGCGCAATGGCGACGATCCCGTTGCCGATCTGCAAACGTACGCCAAGCGCATTTTTGATATCCATCTCAAAAACGTAACGGCGGCTACCAAAGAAGGAAAAACCTGCGAACTGGGCCGGGGCGTCATCGATATACCGGCTTTTGTCGACATGCTGCGGAAGGTGAAATACGAGGGTAGCTGTAGTCTGGAATACGAAAAAGACATGAAAGATCCGCTTGCCGGCATTGCCGAGTCGGTCGGTTATTTCAAAGGCGTTTGTGATGCCTCCCGCAAACGAAAGTCGTAATCCAATTACCTAATGACTAACAACCTGAAATTAATGGAAAATTCAAGACGAGAGTTTATCAAGAAAGCGGCCCTGAGTACGGCTGGGCTAACGGTTGGCGGATTGGCAACTGGCATGTCTGCCAAGAGCTATGCCAAAATAATTGGGGCCAACGAGCGGCTGAACGTCGCTATTGCCGGATTGGGTCGTCGGCTGGAGGCCTATTACGAACCGATCTCCAAAAAGAACAGTAACGTCGAACTGGTGTACCTCTGCGATGTGATGAAGAAACAGCGGGAGTCGGCACTTCAGAAGTTTTCGAAGCATATCGACTACAAACCGAAGCTGGAAAACGACATCCGGAAGGTCATCGCCGACAAAAATGTGGATGTGCTCATCAATGCCACGCCCGATCACTGGCATGCCCCCGGCACCTGGCTGGCCATCCAGGGAGGAAAGCATGTGTACGTCGAAAAACCCTGTAGTCAGAATCCCCGCGAAGGCGAACTGCTGGTCGAGTTTCAGAAAAAATACAATAAAGTCGTACAGATGGGGAATCAGCAACGTTCGGCGCTGGAATCCATCGACATCGTCAACCAGATCCACAACGGGGTGATTGGCAAAGCCTATAAAGCCGTGGCATTCTATGCCAATAACCGGGGCGAGGTGCCCATTCCGAAGAAAGCACCCGTTCCGGACGGCCTCGACTGGGATTTATTTCAGGGGCCAGCTCCCCGCACCGACTACACACACGATACCTGGGATTACAACTGGCACTGGTACGGCTGGCTCTACGGAACGGCCGAAAGTGGTAATAACGCCACCCACGAACTAGACGTGGCCCGCTGGGCATTGCAGGTAGAATTTCCTGAATACGTGACCGTTGAAGCCGCCAAGCGGTATTTCCCCGAAGATGGCTGGGCTGTTTATGATACGATGGATGCGACGTTCCGGTTTCCGGGTGACAAAATCATCAAGTGGGATGGCAAGAGCCGGAATGGGCATAAAACATACGGCAGCGACCGGGGAACCATCATTTACGGGACCAATGGAACCGTGTATGTCGATCGGGGCGGGTATAAACTGTTTAACCGCGACGGCAAAATGATAAAGGATAGTAAGGCGACCGGCTCAGAAGCGGGAACGGCCCTGGGTGGTGGTGGCGATATGACCACCCGACATATCCAGAATTTCTTCGAGGCTATTCGGGGGAAGGAGAAGCAGAACTCGACGATTGAAGAAGGAGCCCGGAGTACGCTGCTCTGCCACCTGGCAAACATTGCCTTCCGGACCAATAAATCATTCGCGGTTGACGCGAAAAATGGCCATATTCAGGATAAGGACGCCATGAAACTGTGGAGTCGTGAGTATGAAAAAGGCTGGGAGCCAAAATTATAAGTGCCGTTCACAGGGCATGAACTGAGATGGGTTAATACACACAGAAACCGGGCAGCCGCCCGGTTTCTGTGTGTATTAACCCTATTGAACAAAAAACAGAGTAAAGAAGGAGTTAGCCGGTCATTGGCGGCTCGTTTTTTGCCGATTCTGAATCGCTTTATTGATCACCTGCATGGTTGAGGCTTGCCGGTGGTGCACAAAATCCATCGCTTTCGCAACTTTTTTCTTCGCTCCGGCATAATCCTGATGGATTAACCGCAGTTGCTTCGTCCAGTCGTCGGCTGACGATTCGTCGACCTGAAACAGCCAGTCGGGTAAGCCAATGTCGCGGAACATCCACGCCTTTCGCCCGTGTGAGGGTGGCCAGGCGTGTAGAACGGGTACACCCAGGGTCAGTCCCATAATGAGTGAATGCGGCTCCATCCCATAAATAGTATGCGCCCGGGCGTAGACGGACAGGGCTTCGTCGGCATTCCAGAACGTATCGCGCCAGACCACGTTTGCTTTTACATCATCGGGTAACTGATCGTAGAGGAAGCTTTTGGCGGTTTCGATTTCTTTGGTCACTTCGGGGGCCAGCAGCACCTTTAGCCCCGTATCGCGCACCCAACTGGTGATCATCACCCGAATTTTAGCCATCCGCTCGTTGTCCTGCTCCTGTAACTCAGCAACCGATTTGATAAGGTCGATGGCATTGGATCGCCGGTTGGCGTAGGGCGTATTGGTAAGGATCACAACGGCCAGAAATGTTTGCTTATCGAGCCCCGACTTTTTCAGATACGCCAGTCCTTTTTCTTCATCGCGCACATTGATCCCAAAACAACCATCCGGCCCGAACTCAAGCACGGGCGTCCGGAACTTGTTTTCTTTCAGGAATTTAAGCGACTCGCCATCGCGGCAATAGACAAACGCGGCCTGGCTCAGCACGTTTCGATACGCGTACATGGACGGAAAATCGAAGCGATCGAATGACTGGCCGTAAATGCCAAACGGGATGTTATTTTCGGCGCAGTAGATATACGGAGTCAGGCTAGACATGTTCCCTGCCCAGTCTTTGCCATACAGCCCAAAATTCATGGCCATCCCCGAATTGAACAGGAACAGATCGGCTCGCTCAAAGGCTTCCCGGATCTCACCCTCGAATGGTTTTTCCGGTTCATAAAACTTCCCCCGGATGATGGTCACCTTCGGGAAGTTTTTACGGATGAGTTTTTCGGTTTCGGGGCGCGGGTCGGTATGCCACAGGAGAATTTCGGCGTTGGGAACCGATTGCGTCAGCAGCCGGATGGTGCCAGGGGTATGCCCCTGATCGCCAATATTGCCATCGCCCCACGAGGAGCGCAGAATAATGACCGGGCTTTCCTTCTGGGAACCGCGCGGATTCTCTGGGAGGAGCAAGGGGTTCTTGTCGGGCCATAACGTTACTGCGGAGGATAGGGCCGATTGCTTTATAAAATCCCGTCTTGATGCCATAGGCTAGAGTGGCGTCACGTTTTTCTTGAGGAGACCCATTGTTTCACGCTGGCGCTGTTCCACGAATTTTCGTCCTTTGGCCGCTTTCGCTTTGGCTGCTTTCGGATCGTTGGCCATGGCCAGTACAGTCGGAACATATCGGGCCACATCCTGCTCATTATCCATATCGAACAGCCAGTCGCCGAGGCCAATATCCCGCCACATGGCCCCCTTGCTGGTTTGCTCGGCAAATCGGCCGACAATGGCCGGAATCCCATTGCCGATGCACATGATGGGCGAATGCATTTCCAGCCCGAACAGGCCCGCCGAGCGGATGTATGTGCTGACCGCTTCATCGGTAATCCAGTACCGGTCGCGCCAGACGACTTTGGGTTTGACATCGTCGGGCAATTTGTCCAGCAGAATTTCTTTTCCCAGTTTTACCTGCGTTTCGTCTTCCGGGCAAATCAGAATTTTCATCGGTGTTTGACGGACAATGGCAATGATCGCTTCCCGAAGCGGAGCGTTGTCATGTTCTTTCATCGCCTGATTTCGGGCATTTCTTGTCTCATCAAAGGGCGTTTTTTTGCTGGGAATCTCCCAGTAGGGCGTAAAACGGGTGCGGGGAATAACGCACAGAAACTTGCCTTCTTCCAGCCCGTGTTCCTTCATAAAGGCAGTTGCTGCCTGGTCATTGCGCAAATCCACGGCAAAAGCCCCATCGGGGCAAAATTCCATGATGGCATTGTTTACCCCATTGGCTTTGGCAAAATCCAGTGAAATTGAGTCCCGGAAGAGGGCGAAGCTGGCTTTGTTCAGTAGGTCAACATCGAGCGGATTAGCCGTAATGACCGCTTTGGGATCAGGGCTGTAGACACCGGGGAACGTAATGCCGTAAATACCGAAGGGCTTCCCCGTTTCGTTGTGCCAGCGCTCCACATCCTTGCGGGCAACCAGCGAAGGCCCGGACCCATGCAACAGAAAGACACATTCCCTGAAGGCCAGGGCAATCTCATCGGGTGTTTTGATGATCGGTACATTCGGAAACCGCCGACGTAATAACGCATCAACCCCATTGTCGACGCTGGATGGCCATAATCGTACCTGCACATCCGGCAGGTATTTTTCCAGCAGCGTCAATACACCGGGCGTATGCCCAATATCGCCGATGTTGACCGTTTGCCAGGACGAGCGAAGAATGATGGATTTTTTAGCGGCCAGCCCGGTTGTGGTTGATTGGGCCAGTGCCGGAATGCCCGTCAGGAGTCCGATCAGGGCGGGCGTTTGTTTAAGAAACTCTCGGCGGTTTGTCATAAAAGAGCGTGGTGATAACGGTTTGTCGTAATCTTCGGAATGTTGCTTACGCATTTAGGGCTTTCGCTCAGCGCCGTGCTACCGCAGCCGGTGGTTACTACTGATGGATCAACTAATCACCGTCCGCGGCTGTGGTGGCATGGCGCTGAGCCTTTAATAGCCTGGATTTTGTTTTAGATTCGGATTGGCATCCATATCCGTTTGTGGAATAGGCATCAGCACGTGAAAGGGTTGAATGGTGGCATTGCGGGCAAAACTATTCTCGGCCTTCACGGCATCGAGCAACCGGCCCGTTCGGATTAAATCGAAGCGCCGGCTGTTTTCAAAGGTCAGTTCCAGCCGGCGTTCGAGCCAGACCGCTTCTTTGAATTGCGCGTACGGCAGCCCCGAGAGTGCAGTAAGCCCCGCCCGGGTCCGAACCTTGTTCAGCGCTGCGTAGGCATCCGTCGTCGGGCCATTGCTGGCCTCATTCGTGGCTTCCGCATACATCAGCAGCACGTCCGAATAGCGAAGAATGGGGATGCTGGTCCCTTCGAGGGTTTTAGCCGGTTTATCCCACAGCTTCTGAAAGGCGATGGCTTTGGTGAAATCGGGGTCGGTACTGGACAGCGTCGTGGTCACCCCATTGTAGACATACGACGTCAGGAAGGTGACGGCTTTCCGTGTGTCTTTATCCGAATAGAGATTGAACAGACTCGGGGAGGGGCGGGCAATGCCGGAACCCGTTCCCGGATAAATGGGGGCAGAGCGCACGCCATACCCCCGGCCTAAGGTGTGCCCTTTTACATCCGTCAGATTCTGGATCTCGAAAATGTTCTCTTTCCCACCCCGCGCCGAGATGGCAAAGGCGTCGGCGAAATTGGCATAGAGATCATACACGCCCAGATCCATGACTTCTTTGGCTTTGGCAGCCGCCTGTGCCCAGTAGGGCGAACCGGCCGTGGTGCCCGCTCGGGTCAGATAGACGCGGGCGAGCATGCCCTTGGCGGCCCCCTGCGTAGCCCGCCCCGACTCACTGGCCGGGTAGGTTTTCGGTAAAACGCTTTCGGCTTCTTTCAGATCCGCTTCGATCAGTTCATACACCTTATCCGCCGGATCACGCGATACGGCCAGGCCATCCAGCGAGGTTGTTTCTGTCGTCACGATGGGTACGTCGCCGTAGAGCCGGACGAGGTTAAAGTAATGGAGTGCCCGCAGAAATTTTGCCTCGGCGATGTACCGTTTTTTCAGGCTCTCATCCATCGAAATGCCCGGCAATCGGCCAAGTACAATGTTCGATCGGTTGATACCCGAATAGGCTCCGGCATAATTCGAAATGAAGGTGTTCGACGGGGTAATGTTGTAGCGCCAGAGCAGCGGCCGGTCGGCCGAACCGGTCAGGAACGGGACGCCATCATCGCTGGTCGCGAGGTCCAGAAATGGATCGGTGCCGCCAATCTGCGAATAACAGGCCCCCAGAGCCGCTTTGGCATCGTCGGCTGTTTTGTAATAGGTGACATTGGTGAGGTTCGTAACCGGCGACAGATCCAGCTGCTTTTCACAAGCCGCCAGAACGAGCACCATAAACGGGGCTATATGCTTGAATTTCATGGCTTTGATGGGGTTAGAACTTTAAGTTTAAGCCAACCAGTAAGGTTTTGGCTGCCGGATAACCGCCATAATCGAGCCCCTGACTCAGGGATGAACTGCCGTAGCGATTTACTTCGGGATCATAGCCTGTGTAGTTGGTAAACGTAAGCCAGTTTTGAGCCGTTACGTAAATCTTGGCCGAACTGATCGCCAGCCGGGTCAGTACAGCTTTGGGAAGAGTATAGCCGAGCGAGATGTTCTTGACCCGCAGGTAAGCGCCATCTTCCACCTGAAAACTCGACAGAATCCGTGAACCACCGGCACTGTTCGCCCGTGGAATCGTATTGCTTGGATTCGTGGGCGTCCAGCGATCCAGCGCCCTGGCCGACTGGTTATTACCTCCCGTTAGATTCAGCAGATCGAAGGTGCCGTAATTCAGGATCTGATTGCCCGAATTGCCCTGCACGAAGATGTTCAGGTCGAAACCCTTAAACGAAAAGGTATTGTTGAACCCACCAAAGAGCTTGGGGTTCGCATTGCCAATGATGTCGCGGTCATTATCGTTGATGACGCCGTCGCCATTGAGATCCTTGTAGCGAAGGTCACCGGGCCGGGCTGTTTTCTGCGCTGACGCGTCGATTTCGGCCTGGCTCTGAAAAATACCGTCGGCCACACGGCCGTAAAAATTACCCAGCGGACTGCCGACCTTGAGCAGAATCGGGTTGATACTGGTGGCAAAAATAACCGCATCGGTCCCCGTTGTGAATTGCTGGCGGCCATCGAGGGTCAATATTTTATTCCGGTTGAAGGTGATGTTGAACTCCGACGTCCAGCGAAAGCCCCCTTTATCGATGTTGATCGTATTCAGGGACAGTTCAAGTCCTTTGTTCTCCACACTGCCAATATTCTTGAGGGTATTGGAAAATCCCGACGAGGTGGGAATGCCGACGTTGAAGAGAAGATCCGACGTTGTTTTGATGTAGTAATCGGCTGTCAGCTGAACCCGGTTGTTGAACAGACCCACATCAAGACCGGCATCAAACTGCGCATTTCGTTCCCAGCGCAGATCCGGGTTGGCCACGCCGGAGGTTGTCGCACCGGAGTTCAGGGCACCACCCAGAATGTATGAGGTCGAGCTGATATTGGCCAGGTAGCGATAGTTGCCAATTTCCTGGTTGCCCGATAGCCCGTAGCTGAGTCGCAGCTTGGCATCCGAAACGACCGTCAGATTCTTCATCCATTTCTCATTGGCGAGTTTCCAGGCCAGCGCGCCCGATGGAAAGAAACCGAATTTCTGATTCGGGCCGAACCGGCTGGACCCATCGCGTCGACCGGTCAGCGTCAGCAGAAACCGATCATCGAAGCCATAGTTGATCCGGGCGAGGTACGATATCAACCGCCAGTCGCTGGCCGACGATGTTGGGGCTACCAGGGTCGACCCGGCTCCGAGGTTGTTGAACAGGGCAAAATCATCGTTAAAGGTGTTGGCTCTGGTGATTACGCCTTCCGTTGTCAGCCCCTGGATCGTGTAGCCAAGTAAGGCGTTCAGGCTATGCCGGGGCGTCAGTTGCCGGGTGTAATTCAGGGTGTTCTCATTCAGCCAGCCGATGCTTTGAGCCGTTTCGATACTGGCCCCACCGCCCAGGCTGGAACCCGCCAGCGATAGCCGGGTCTGGTAACTGTTGGATTTGGTGTTCTGAAGATCAGCCCCGAAACTGGTCCGGAAGTTCAGGCCGTCGATGATCGTATAATCGAGGTAGGCGTTGGCCAGCAACCGCATGGTCGAGCTTGGGTTCGTGATCTCATTGGCGACGGCCAGCGGGTTATCGACCCCATAGCCGTTGAGAGCGCCCGTATTTTTGTAATAGCTACCGTCGGGATTGTAGGTCGGAAACGTGGGCGCATAACTCAGCGCCGAACTCGTTACCCCCCCACCACCATTACCGTCGACATCCGTTTTGGCGTTGTTGCCGGTGGTATAGGCCCCCTGCGTGGTCAGCCCGACTTTCAGCCGGGAGGTCAGGTTGTTGTCGAGGTTGGCGCGCAGGGTATAGCGTTTAAAGTTCGAGTTGAGGATAATGCCCTGTTGGTTGTAATACCCAAACGAAACGGCATAACGCGATTTTTCGGACCCTCCTGAGGCCGAAAGCTGGTGATTCTGGATGGGTGCCGATTGGAAAATCTGCTGTTGCCAGTCGGTACCTTCACCAAGCGCCGAAGGAAGGGGCTGGTCGGGGGTGGACCCGTCGAAAAAAGGTTTGGCACCCCCATTGACGCGGGCTTCGTTCACGAAATCGGCAAATTGCCGGGCATTGAGCAGGGGAATCGTATGCCGAACGGTTTGAACACCGTAGTAGCCATCGTAGCTGATGACGGCCTTCCCGGCCTTGCCCCGTTTCGTTGTAACCAGAACCACCCCGTTCGACCCTCGGGAGCCGTAGATGGCGGTTGCCGAGGCATCTTTCAGTACTTCAATGGATTCGATATCGTCGGAGTTGATCGAATTCAGGTTGCCGGTTGGAAAACCGTCGATCACGTAGAGGGGGTCATTGCTGGCATTGACCGACCCTGATCCCCGGATCCGGATCGTAGCGCTTCCACCGGGCCGGGCCGAATTGGTCACGACCTGTACACCCGCGGCCCGCCCCTGCATAGCCCGGTCGAGGGAAGGGATGGGTGTGGCTTTGATGTTCGCTTCACCAACTTTGGCAACCGCACCGGTCAGGTCCGACTTTTTTACGGTACCATACCCAACGACGACCACCTCATCGAGGTTCTTATTATCGGTCTTGAGGGAGACGTTCAGGGTTGCCCGCTTACCCACCTCGATTTCCTGCGGCTGAAAACCGACAAAGCTAAAAACCAGCACAGCGGCTTCGTTCGGAACGGCAATCTGAAAGTTTCCGTCCGTGTTCGTGGACGTACCCCGCTGTGTCCCTTTTACCAGCACACTGACGCCCGGCAAGCCTTCTCCCTTTTCGTCCGTGACCGTTCCACTGATGGGCAGATCGGCCAGCATCGGCAGGGGAAAGATCAGACTGGGGATTGTTTTCGTGTCCGTTTCGTCCTTCCGAAACAGGATGATTTGTTTTCCGGAGACTTCGTACTGAATGTGCAGGGGTGTCAGCAATTCCGTAAGGGCCTCTTTCAACGTCACATACCGGGCGTCCAGGGTTACTTTTTGGTTGATCTGAATTTCCCTGGGGTTGTAGACAAACAGCACATGGGTTGTTCGTTCGAGCGTCAGCAGGGCCCGCCTGAGGTTGGTCGTCTCCGTTTTGAGGGTTATTCGCTGATCAAGAATTTCCTGCCCATGTGCATGATGCGCATAGGTCGCACCCACAAACAGGATGGTCATCAGGAGCTGAATAACCGATAGTTTCATGAGCGTCCGGCAGGAGAAACGGTTAGTATCGTGTTTATCCATGAGAGAGTAGGGGTTTGCTCATGGATAGCGGCAAGCGTACGCAGATACTGTATTTATTTGTAATTTTTTCGAGAATAATTTTTAGTGTACCGATACTGGTTGGCAGATACACCTATTTATTGTCACATCCCTGGCTATGAATAACGATTTGCCCGTCGACCAGTTCATACGATGAGCGGGTGATTTTACAGATCAGGTTCAATTTATCAAACAGCGATTCGTTGGCCAGATTCGCCGTCAGGTAGCATTCTTTCAGGCTGGGGGCATCGTAAATGAACGTTAACCCGTAATTCCGTTCGAGCAGCTCAAATACCTGGCTGATGGGCGCTTCATCAAAAATATAGTCATTCGATGGCGATTCATTCAGCGTAACCGGCTGTTCGACGACCGATTTGACCAGGCGTTTGTCGATGCTCGAAAACGCAACCTGCTGGTTTGGCGTCAGTACCATGCCTGCGGATTCATTTTTTCCGGCCAGCCGGTCCCGGCGGACATCAGTTCGCATGTAGACCGACACCCGGCCTGTTCGTACTTCAACTTTCGCGTCGCTGGCCGTACTGTTCACCAGAAAACTCGTCCCCAATACCTGGGTCGAAATCTGATCGGTGTAGACCCAGAAGGGTTTTTTCGGGTTTTTAGTAATGGAAAAGAACGCTTTACCGCTCAGGTACACTTCCCGCCGGTCGGGGTCGATCCGTTTCGAATAGCGAAGTTTTGCCCTGGGGTACAGCAATACGGTACTGCTGTCCTGGAGCCGGATCGTCTGGGGGTGGCTGGTGGTATTGACCATTTCAATGGACGCGCTGGCCAGCGTCGGACTAAGCTCTGCCAGGGAGGCACTCACCGGATCGGCCTGTTGGCTGATGTATCGGAATGCGACAAACCCCAGGCCGAGCAGAACCAGAACCGAAGCCGCCACCCGGAATGCCGCCCTGCGCCAGAGCGGAACCACCGTCGGCTCGCCCGCCTGGAGGATGTTCGCCATGATGTGGTCGAGTTCCGGGGGAGCCAGGGCAGTATCTTTTTCGGCCAGGGCCTGCAAAAAGGCCCTGGCCAGCTGCACCTTGTCGGCACAATCGGGGTTTTGATCCAGCCACTCCAGCCAGAATGCCTCACTCTGTCGGTTGTGATTGATTACCCAATGCCGGAAGTAGTCGTCCCGCGTCAGATCATCAACACTATAGTCACGATAATCGGTATGCTTCATCTGTGTTTGGCGTGAGTGCTACCCATAGATAGCCAATATGTTGTCAAATACCTGTTTTTGAGGCTGTTTTTTTAGAAAGCGATGCGGTCGACCAATTGCGTAAGAATCAGAAAGCCCACCCAGTTTTCCCGAAATGTCTTAAAGGCGGCCTGTAGCAGGTTCGAAACCGACTGCGGATTCACACCCATGATGTCGGCAATTTCGTCGCGTTCCAGGTTCTGGTAATAGCGGAGGTAAATGACTTCCCGCTGGCGTTTGGGTAACTGGTTGAGCGAGGCCGAAATGCGCTGGGTCGTCTCAACCAGGCTTTCCTGTTCAATGAGTGACCATTCTGGCGAAAATTCGACAAAGCTCAGGTCATTCTCCAGGTCGGTCGGTTCATCATCCCGATTGATCCGTTGCCGGTACCCTTCCCGCAGCACCCGTTTGCGGACGGAGCTAAGGAGATAAGCCCGGACACTGTCTGGTGAACTAATGCGATCCCGGCGGCTCCAGATGTCGATAAAGACTTCCTGAACGCAGTCTTTCACAAAGTCCTCGTCCCGCACAAATTTGTAGCCGTAGTTCTGTAAGGCATTGAAATACTTCTCAACGAGTTTTCGTAAGCCTGACTCGTTGCTGTTTTTTATCAGTTGCCAGAGCAACAGGTCCGATACAGCCGGAGCGGGTCCATTCGTTTTCATAAAAAGACATCGGCAGGAGAACGCCAATGGTTACCAAAACTCGCTGGCCTATTAATTCTACTTTTCAAGTAGAGAACGATTAGTCGGTAACCAGGCGGTTTTATAGTCGTTTCCACGCGTAATCACGTCCACCCTGACGAACAACGACCTGAGCGACCTGGCCGGCTTCGTTTTTATGGAAAGATAGCTGGGCATCCACTACTTTGAGGAAGAAATCGGTGTCACTCTCCGGATAACTTCAAAGCGGGGCTGGCCCGTGATCTGGAGAAAAAGCTTACCCGATTCCTGGGTTATTGTCATGATTCGGTCGTCGGAATGCCGGTAACGACCGATATACTGCGTGAGTACGGGTTGACCGACGGACACGATTTTTCGGTTTTTGGGGAGCTGATAGGGGAGATCATAAACGATATTGATGAGGTCTCTGACGGTTGGTTCCGGAGAGGTTATATCAGAGGCATCGTCGATGTTGCTGAGGAGAATAAGGGTGATATCATCCTGAGGAAACTGAATGTAGTAGGTGGCAAAACCGGGTAGATTTCCGTTCTGGAAAATCAGCTTCGTGTCGTTCTGAAACGTAGATACGCCCCAGCCGTACCCCCAGTTTCCGTTGTTGTGGGGCGTCAGTGCCGACTCCCAGGTGTCGGGTTTGAGCAACCGCCGGTTCTGGACCACGCGCGACCAGCGGTATAAATCGCCCACAGTGCTATACATTCCCCCAGCCGCATAGGCCACGGTCGAGTCGATGATCGGCGTAGGCACCAGCACCGAATCATTCTGGAAGGTGTAGCCCGTTGTTTTGTTCCCGTTTTTCAGATTAATAAAATCAAATCCGGTATGGGTAAGCTGGAGGGGACGGAGAAACCGCTCCCGAACGACGGTTTCAAAAGGCTGGCCTGTTACTTTCTCGACCACCAGGCCCAGCAGATAATAGCCCGAGTTGGTGTAGTTCACGGCGGCCCCTGGTTTGCCGGTCAACGGCTTTTGACTGAACTGCCGGACCAGCCATTCTTTCGTGACGGGCCGGGTCAGACGGGCGCGTTCGGTGCTGTCGGGACTGTACAGCAGGTTTTTAAAATCGTAAATGCCCGATGTATGGATGAATAACTGCTCCAGGCTAATCTGATCGGCCCTGGGATAATCGGGCAGGTGTTTACTCAACTTATCCTTTACGGAAAGTTTTCCTTCATCCTGTAAGCGCAGAATCGCGGCCCCCGTGAATGGTTTCGTGATCGACCCGAGTTGATAGATGCTGTTGGTATCGTTCTGAATTTTTGCGGCCACATTGTTCCAGCCGTAGCCTTTCTGAAGGAGAATTTTTCCGTTTCGGGCAACGAGCGCTGTCCCGTTGAACCGGTGCTGCAGACTGGCTGCTGTCAGGTATTCATCCAGCTTGTCGGCCGTGGATTGGGAAGCAGCTGTAGCCTGCTGTGCGTTGAGCGTTGCCGTCGACCTGATCAGGATCAGGAATAGCCAGAAACATTTTTTCATGGTTCGTTCCGTGTTTTTGCCCCAAATCAGCCAGAAAATACCCAATAAATCGTCTCAAATCCGGATTTGAGCGCAACTTTTGGCGTGCAGACCAGCACCGAATCACCGATGTTATCAAACGATGCTACCGTTTTCCGAACAATAAAAAAGTTTTTTCGGAACTATGGTTGTTAATTAAATACCGATCGGTATATTTGTACCATGTTTACACCACGATCCGAAACAACCCGTCAGTTTATCATTGAAACGACCGCCGGTATTTTCAACCGGAAAGGCTATGCCGGGACGTCCTTGTCTGATCTGACCGAAGCCACCAGGCTGACGAAAGGGAGTATCTACGGTAATTTTGACAATAAAGAAGACGTAGCCCTTGCCGCGTTCGATTACAATATCGCGTGCCGAACCGGCATTATTCAGGATGCGCTCAGGGACTATTCAAGCAGTCGGGATAAGCTTCTGGCATTTATTACTATTTTCGGGAGTGCCGGAAGCAGTGCTTTCCCGGCGGGTGGGTGCCCCTTACTCAATGCCGGCACCGAAGCCGATGACACCCATGAACCGTTACGCGAACGAGTGGCGGAGCAGTTGATCCTTTGGAAGGAGGATCTGGTGGGTATCATTCAACAGGGCATGGCGGCCAATGAGTTTCGGGCGGATACGAATGCCAGCAAACTGGCCTTATCGATCATTGCTCTGGTTGAGGGTGGCATTCTGATTGGGCGATCAACCCGGAATCCGTTTTACCTGGATACCATACTCGATACGATCCGGGATCTGGTTAAATCGATCGAATTGACCAGTTGATTTTTTTTGCTTACTTATATACCGATTGGTATATGTGCTGTGGCCAGGTGACTGAATTTGAACGAAGAAAACCTCAAGGTAATGAAGTACAAACTATTTGGCCGGAAAACGGGACTGCGTGTCTCGGAGCTGGCTTTAGGAACTGGCAATTTCGGCACCCGATGGGGACATGGTGCCGATCCCACGGAATCGCGTCGGGTATTTGAACGCTACGTTGAGGCAGGGGGTAATTTTATCGATACCGCCGATACCTATCAGTTTGGTCAGTCCGAAGAGTTCGTCGGGGAGTTGATCGCCAGCGATCGGGACCAACTCGTGCTGTCCTCGAAATTTACGCTGGGTGCTGAGCAAAAGGCGGGTATTTCGACGACGGGAAACAGCCGGAAAAATATGATCCGTTCGGTCGAAGCCAGCCTGAAGCGACTCAAAACGGATCGTATCGATGTGTACTGGGCGCACTTTTCGGACGGGCAGACACCCCTTGACGAACTTGTTCGCGGTTTCGATGATCTGGTGCGATCGGGCAAGATTCTTTATCCCGGCTTCTCGAATTTTCCGGCCTGGCGGATTGCCAGCGCGTCTACGATGGCCGATCTGCGCGGCTGGTCGCCCATTGCGGGTATTCAGATTGAGTACAGCCTGGTTGAACGGACGCCTGATCGGGAGTTGTTGCCGATGGCCGAAGCCCTCGGACTTGGCGTTGCCATCTGGTCTCCGCTTGGCGGTGGCTTGCTGACGGGTAAATACCGGGCTGAAACCGTCGATACCGATTCCCGGCTCCTGAAGCTGGGCCGCGTAATCCGCAGCGAAAAAAGTGAGCGGGATACGGCCGTTCTGGATACACTGGCGTCAATTGCCAGCGAAACGGGCGTGCAGACGCTACAAATTGCCCTTGCCTGGCTGCGGCAAAAAGCCGATGCATCGGCTACCGATATCATTACCATACTGGGCCCTCGGACACTCAGTCAACTGGAGGATAACCTGGCTTCCTTAGCAGTCACGCTGACCGATACCCAGATTCAACGACTGGATGAGGTGAGTGCGGTGCCGTTGGGTTACCCGCATGAACTACTGGCCAGCACGGCTGCCCGCTTGAACGGCGGTAGTTCCGAACTGACAAGGACCGGGAAACCCGTGTATTGAACAGAATTTCACTCCTATTTTTTTATTAAGTAATATACCGTTTGGTATTTAATTAAAAACAACCATGAAACGAATCATTCTTACCGGAAGTAGCAGCGGGTTTGGTTGGCTGACGGCCAAAACACTGGCAAAACAGGGCCACATTGTATACGCCACCATGCGTAATGTTACCACAACGAATGCGGCCGTCGCGCAAACCATTCGCCAGTGGGCCATTGACCATGACGCGGCTATTCGGGTCGTTGAACTCGATGTGACCAGTGATGCGTCCGTTCAGCAGGCGATGGCTGAAATCGCCGACGATGCGAATGGACAGATCGACGTACTGATTAACAATGCCGGGATCGTCATTACCGGACTGAACGAATCCCTGAGCACGGAACAGGCCAATCAGATTTTTCAGGTGAATGTACTCGGCGCCGACCGGATGATTAAAGCCGTGCTGCCGTATATGCATGCGCAGAAAAGTGGCCTGCTGATGCACCTGTCGAGTGGTCTTGCCCGGCTTCATTTGCCGCTGCTGGGGGCTTATAGTGCCTCCAAGGCGGCTATCGACGCGCTGGCCGAAACGTACCATTACGAACTCCGTGCTTTGGGTATCGATTCTGTGATTGTGCAGCCTGGGGCCTATCCGACCACCGACCTATTGACCAAGCAGATAAATCCGGCGAATCCTGGCGTGGAGGAGGTATACGGCGAAACGATCCTGCCCATCAAACGGGGTATTGCGCATATGTTTACGCCTACCGAAAAAAGCCCCGATCCGCAGGAGGTGGCTGATCTGATTGCCAGACTGGTCGAAACCCCCGCTGGTGAGCGACCCCTCTGGAATGCGATTGGCATCGGGGGTGTTCAGCCGTATGTAGAGCAATTGAATCAGGGTACCCAGCAGTTGGCCGCTACGGTATTCAATGCCATCGGGGTCACCGTACCCGCCTGATCGTTTGGGTGACGGGCGGGGGTGGAGAAACCATTTCGCCACCCGAAACAAAAAAGCGGCCACGGGTAAGGGCCGGTTTATAGTAGAACGTGCTGGAGACCAACTTTGGTCAGGTGAACGGATTTGATTTCGGTGATCTGATTAACGCATGGTACTACTCCAACACGTTCTTTTTCCATGTCTGGCAGCAACGTTTTGGCTTTGGCAATTTCTGGGCCGCTTACACCCATTGATCGTCCATTTTCCGGTTGCCCTCCTTTGTATAGCGCTGCTACTGGAAGTGGTCGGATGGTATCGCCGGTCGGCCGACTGGCGGGCGGGCATTACCGCCCTGGTCTGGATCGGCACCCTGAGCTCCGTACTCGCAGCGGGTTTGGGGCTGCTGCTGGTGAATCAGGAAGCGTATAGCGGAGCGACGGTCACCAGTCATCAGTGGCTGGGTCTGGCAACGGTCTTTCTGGCGGTTTGTACGGTACTGGCGCTGAGGTCGGGCCGCATGCCGCTGTACCGGGGCTTATTGGGGGTGACGGTAATCGGCGTTGGACTGGCGGGTCATTATGGCGCGTTGCTGACGCACGGTGACGATTACCTGACCAGCGTACTCCCCCTGCACAATGAGAAAGTCCCCGAAACCAACGACGCCACTTTTGCCTTTGTCAGCAGCAGTCAGCCGCTGACGGTCAAACAGATCGAAGACCTGAACCTGGAAGTCCGGTCGATCCTCGCGCATACGTGTTACAGCTGTCACAGTGCTACCAAAACAAAAGGGGAGCTTCGGCTTGATAAAAAGGACCTTGTTCTGAAAGGCGGGAAGCACGGGATCATTCTGAAGCCCGGTCATCCGGAAGACAGCGAACTTATCCGCCGGGTGAGCCTGCCTGCCGGTCATAAAGAAGCGATGCCGACCAAAGGAAAGCGGCTCAGTGAAAAAGAAGTCGCCCTGCTGGCCTTCTGGATCAAGCAGGGCGCCCCCTGGCCGGATGGTCCCGAAAAAAGCCTGTATCGGGTAGCCGCCCTGGCCCCCCGCTTACCCGCGATTCCCCCGGCTACTGTCGATATTACCCAACCCATCGATCGGTTCGTGAGCGCGTATTTTCAGGCGAACAAACTGGCCTGGAAGGGCGTCGTCGATGACCGGACGTATATCCGCCGGGTGTATCTGGACGTTGTTGGTCTGCTGCCTTCACCCGTTGATGTTCAACAATTCACGGCCGATCCGAGCCCGGATAAACGGAACGTTCTGGTCAGGAAGCTACTGGACCGGAACGAAGCCTACGCCCAGCACTGGCTCACCTTCTGGAACGATGCTCTTCGGAATGATTATACCGGTACGGGCTACGTGACCGGCGGGCGTTCTGATATTAGCACCTGGCTGTATCAATCGCTCAAAAAGAATAAGCCCTACAACTGGTTTGTGCGGGAACTGATCAGTCCGACGAAGCAATCGGCCGGGTTTATCAAGGGAATTCAATGGCGTGGCACCATTAACGCGAGCCAGCGAACCGAGATGCAGGCAGCCCAGAATGTGGCTCAGGTATTACTCGGGCTTAATCTCAAATGTGCTTCCTGCCACGATAGCTTCATCAGCGACTGGAAACTGGCCGATGCCTATGCGTTCGCGAACGTATTCGCCGATAGCACCCTGGAAATAAACCGATGCGATAAGCCGACGGGTAAGATGGCCGGACGCCGTATCCTCTTTAACGAACTGGGTACGATCAGCGTCGATGCGCCAACCGAGCAGCGCCTTCGGGAACTGGCTGATTTTCTGGTTCAGCCGAAAGACGGCCGACTCTACCGAACGGTCGTCAACCGGATCTGGGCGCAGCTGATGGGGCGGGGTATTGTCGAACCCGTAGATGCCATGGACAACCAGCCCTGGAGCCAGGACCTGCTGGATTGGCTGGCCTATGATTTTGTGCAGAATGGGTACGATCTGAAGAAGCTGATGTACGCCATACTTACCTCAAAAACGTACCAGTTACCGTCCGTAGGGGTAAAGGATGCGGGTTTACTGACCGCGCCTACCTATGCGTTTGAGGGCATGGTTCGTCGGCGCCTGACCGCCGAACAGTTTGCCGATGCGGTCAGTCTATCCTTCAACCCCATCTACCAGGATACCGCTATTGTGAAGCGATTACCCCAAACGATTCATCGGGAGATTCCGTTTGTGCGGGCATCCCTGGTGAAGAACGATGCCTTTCTGACGGCTCTGGGTCGACCCAACCGCGAAACGGTCAGTACCAGCCGCCTGTCGCAGGCCAATCTGTTACAGGCCCTGGAGCTAACCAATGGATTGACGTTTAATGAAGCCTTGAAACGGGGCGCCGGTATCTGGAAAGTGACTTATCCATCGTCGGACGCGCTCGTCAGGAAATTATACTGGCAGGCCTTAGGCCGGGAGCCAGCGCCCAAAGAACTCGCCGTTGCCCGGCAGCTGCTGGGTAAAACGCCGGATATAGACGGTATTCAGGATCTGGTGTGGGCCATTGCCCTGCACCCCGAATTTCAGTTAATTTATTAATATTCAGGTCAGTACGTTACGGTCAGTATGTGATGAAGAACAGGTGGAATAGACGGGAATTTCTGCAGAAAACGAGTGCGGCTACGCTGGCGGCACTGGCGGCCAGCGCGCCCATACCGAGTCTGCTGTCGGGTTGTACGTCCGGATCAACTGCCGTGCAGGGAACCGCCGATACGGTGATTCTGCTCTGGATGGCCGGGGGCATGGCGCACACCGAGACGTTTGACCCCAAAAAATACACGCCTTTCGAGAAAGGCATGGCCGGGAATCGGGTATTGAGTACGTTCAAGTCAGTGCCGACCGTTCTGGATGGCATTCACTTTTCGGATGGGCTCCAGAGCATCGGTCGCGTCATGGATAAGGGCACCCTTATTCGGTCGTATGTGGCGGCCGATATGGGGCATATTCTGCATTCGCGGCATCAATACCACTGGCATACCTGTTACGAGCCTCCGCAAACCGTGGCGGCTCCGCACATCGGCTCCTGGATTGCCAAGGAACTGGGTCCGAAAAATCCGGTGATTCCGGCCTTCGTCGATATCGGTCAGCGCTTTACCGTTGGTGAAGGCGAAGAGCTGAAAGCCTTTCATACGGCTGGTTTTCTGGGGAATGAATTCGGTCCGTTTTTTATTCCCGATCCCAGCCAGGGCCTTGAGAGCGTTCGGCCCCCGATTGGCATGGACGCCCGGCGGTTCGAGCGACGGAACCAGTTGTATAATGAACTCATCCGTAACAGCCCCGTTGGCGAGTTTGGCAGCGATTACCAGAAAGAATCCCTCCGGCGATCGATGGAGCAGGCCTACCGGTTACTGAACTCCCCCGAAGCGAAGGCCTTTGATCTGAGTACGGAGCCTAAAGCCAGTTATGACCGGTACAATACCGGTCGGTTCGGGCTGGGTTGTCTGCTGGCCCGCCGGCTGACCGAGCAGGGTGCCCGCTTCATCAGTGTCACGACCGAATACGAGCCGTTCAAGGGGTGGGACACGCACGAGAATGGCCATACGCGCCTGGAAGAAATGAAGAAGCAGATCGACGGGCCGATTGCCCAGTTGATTACGGATCTGGCTAAAACGGGGCACCTGGAGCGCACCTTAGTGGTGGTGGCCAGCGAATTCAGCCGGGATATGATGGTTGAAGGGCGGCCGGGGGCCAAGGTGCTGGAACAGGTGAACCAGCCCGATGTACTGTCGGACCTGAAATTTTACGGCATGCATCGACACTTTACCGATGGCTGCTCGGTGCTCCTGTTCGGGGGTGGAATCAAGAAAGGGTTTGTGTACGGTAAAACAGCCGACGAACGGCCCTGCAAAACCATCGAAAACCCGGTTCGTATCGACGGAATCCATCAGACCATCTACCACGCGCTGGGTATTCCGCCCGATACCCAGTATGAGATCGAGAAGCGCCCGTTTTATACAACGCCGGATGGGAAGGGGAAGCCGGTCCTGGAGCTCCTGGCTTAATTAAGCGTCCGCTTTTTTGGGTTTATACGGCCTGTACTGTCGGGAGTTGGCTGTTTCGTCGCGGACTGGCCCGGTTTAGCCCGACCCGTAGAACCACCCGCCCCGTCGGGAGAGGCCGATCGGTTTTTGGCTGCGGTGGGCGGAACGTACATATAGGCACGGGAAGCCCCTTCGTCGTCGATCGTCATGCTGTTTGGGTCGCTGGTCGTGGGGCGTTTCCCTTCGGTGAGGTAGCCGGTTCCGGTTGAGGCCGTCGATCCGCCACTCTTAGCGCCCGTAGTCGATTGAGCCTGACTGGCCTGGACAAGGCCAATGGCGAGAAAAAAGGGAATGACGGCAGAGTTGATTTTCATGGGTATTGCTCGTTTTCGATTGGATGTATTCCGTTACCATCAGTAAACGATTCGTGGGTGCTTAAGTTTTCAGCATAAATTCCCGTGAACTATCAGACAAATTTCCGTGTTTATCAGACAAATTTCTTATGTTTGTCGCATGATCGTTCAAGACCGCACCGCCCTCGTTTTTTCCGCCCTGAAAGGTGTTCCAGCTACTCGTTTCTTCGAGATTGCCGACCTGACGGGCTATAAACGCGAACAACTGGCGGAGGTATTCGATACCTCCCTCAAGACGTTTCAGCGCTATGAGCGGGAGCATAAGAAGCTGAATCCGCAGGATAGTGAGAAAGTCCTGAAAATCATGGCCCTCTTTCAAACCGGTGAATCCGTTTTTGGTACCGCCGATTCATTCCGGCGGTGGATGGATAAGCCGGCCTATGGCCTGGGCAATCAGGTCCCGTTCGACCTGTTGCATACTTCGGGAGGTATCGATCTGGTGCTGGACGAAGTAATCCGGATCGAATACGGCGATCTGGCCTAGGCATACGGTCGGCCTGGTTTTCGGTCAGCTTTCCGGCTGATCGATGTCAATGATCAATTTCCCCTGGGCGGTTCGTTGCGTCAGGGCGGTATACGCATCGTTTATCGTTTCACGGGTATACCGGTTTTTATCGACCAGCGGTCTTAGCTTTCCAGCCTCAACTAAAGCGGTGGCTTCCCGCAGAATGTCGCCATGATGAGCCCGGCCTTTTCCCGAGATCAGCGGATATAAGGTAAAGACGCCGGAATAGGTGGCTCCGCGAAAGGACAACGGTGCCAGGTTATGCGTACCCCATCCCAACATACTGACCACATGCCCGGTATAGCGTTTGACTGCTGTAAAGGAATCATCCAGCATGTGGCCGCCAAGGGTATCGAGGATGCAGTCAAAGCCTTCGCCAGCGGTAAATTCCTGTACGTACGCATCGACCGAAAGCCGTGTATAATCGATAGGCGTAGCCCCGTACGTTTTCATCAGGTCGTGCCTGGGGGGATCAACCGTTGCGAACACCTGTGCGCCTTTTGCAACGGCTAGCTGTACCGCCATATGACCGACGCCACCCGCACCGCCCTGAATCAATACCGTTTGTCCGGCGTGTATATGGGCCCTGTCTACCAATCCTTCCCAGGCGGTTATGACCGATAAGGGCAAGGCAGCGGCTTCCCGGCTGGTTAGATTGGCGGGCTTCAGGGCCAGCAGATCAGCGTCTACTGCTGCATAGTCGGCCAGTGAGCCCGGTATACCCGCAATACCACCGATCATACCATACACCTCGTCGCCGGGTTTGACCGCAGTTACGCCTGCACCAACGGCTTCCACCACTCCAGCCATATCGATGCCTAAAATAGCCGGTAACCGGGTTTGCGCATGAGCGGCCTGCCCCGCTTTAATTTTTAGGTCCAGTGGATTGACCCCGCTGGCGCTGATTTTGACCAGAACCTGTCCCGGACCGACTTCCGGAACGGCTACATCGCGTAGGTGAAAGGGAGCGTCGTACGCTTCCAGAATGAGTGCTTTCATACGGCAGTTGCTTTTTTTGATCGGTTAGCCCGACCGATTGAACACCACAAAGGTCCGGTGTGTATTCCCGTTTTCTGTTGTATTTTTACATACTTTTGGGGTATATTTGTGCTATGGTAAACGATCATCTGCGTGAGCCTTTCGAACTGATCCTGAAAGAATTTATGGATGTATGCCCCCGTGGGAAACACGCGCATACCTTTTTTGAGGTGATTTATATCGTAGCGGGTACCGGTCGGCAGTGCATTAATGACACCGAGGTTCGTTACGGGCCGGGCAACCTGTTTGTGGTGGCACCGAATGACACCCATACCTTTAAGATCGAAACAACCTCGCGGTTCTTCTTTATCCGGTTTAACAATGGTTACCTTCAGGCATCCAAACAGAATAAGGAACTGGTTGAGCGGCTGGAACTGATTTTACAGAATGCACGCCATGAACCCGGTTGTCTACTCCGGAATGAAGCCGACGAACGAGCGGTCGCGCAGCTGATGGAGATCATCCTGCACGAGCATCTGGGTAAGGATCTGTATCATAAGGAACTGATCGGGCAGTTGGTGAATACCCTGCTGGTGATCATCGCCCGGAACATTTCGCAGGCGTTTCCGGCGGTCATCGATGAAACCAGCGAAGAAAAAGCGATTGACATCCTGCAGTACATTCAATCCAATATTTACTATCCTGAGAAATTACGGGTGGAGGCAATCAGTGCATACCTGGGCTTATCGGAAACGTATCTGGGGCGTTATTTTAAGAAACATGCGCATGAAACCCTACAGCAGTATATCCTGAACTATAAGCTGAAACTGGTTGAGAATCGACTGGTACACAGCCAGATGCGCATTAAGGAAATCGCCGATGAGTTCGGCTTTACCGATAAGAGTCACCTGAACCGGATCTTTAAGAAATACAGGGGCGTTAATCCCACCAGCTTCAGGCAGTCAGCCAAAGCCGTTGTTGTTTAGTCAAATCCGCCCGAAAGCCTGCTGCCAGCTCCTGATGCTTGTCTATCGAATTACAAAAGCTATTTATGCCGACCGGCTGGTTGCCTCCGGAGGAGCTGCCCGCTGGAACAGCCGGGGTCAGTTCGTTCTTTATACGGCTGCCACGCGCGCCCTTGCCTGCCTGGAGAACGTGGTTCACCGCAGTGGCGAGGGCTTACAGGATACGTTTCGGGTGATGGTTATTGCTATTCCCGATACGGTGCTGATCACGGAACTGCCCCCGGAAACGCTGCCTGCCGACTGGTTTGATTTCCGGCAGTACGACGCCTGTCAGCGGATAGGAGGGGAGTGGCTGATGAGCGGCCGGTCGGCGGTTTTGCGGGTGCCGTCAGCGATCATCGCCAACGAATGGAATTACCTGCTCAATCCGGCTCATCCCGAATTTAGCCGCATTGCTCTGCAGCGTACGGAGCCGTTTCTGTTTGATCCACGGATCAAATCCTGACGGGGAATCAAGGCTTTTTACCTGCAAGCGCTTTACGGACAAAGACTTGAACAGACTCCCGTAAATCGTTTCGTTTATGGGTATATTTTAGATGAAATAGAATTGTATTTCGTTTAGATAATAATGGGTCCGGTCAGTGCCGATCCGGCGATTTAGGAATGGGATTATTTTAGTTGTTTTATGTCAGTATAGCCAGTTTCTACGGCATTATTTCGCTTTTCTTGTAAAAATTTTGTATATTTGTCTACAAAGCGGCCTGCACATTGTATGCGAGCCGGAATAGTAATTTTCTGCGAAACTCCAACTTGAACATGGCGGAAGAAAATCCCGACCTCGAATCTCCCAGTAACATCATTCCCATTAACATTGAGGACGAAATGCGTGGGGCCTACATTGATTATTCAATGTCGGTTATCATCTCGCGTGCCCTTCCAGACGTTCGTGACGGTTTGAAGCCGGTTCACCGTCGGGTGTTATTTGGCATGGCCGAACTGGGCGTTAACTACAATAAGCCCCATAAGAAATCGGCCCGTATTGTGGGGGAAGTATTGGGTAAATACCACCCGCACGGTGACTCATCCGTTTACGACACCATGGTCCGTATGGCCCAGGACTGGTCGTTGCGGTATCCACTCGTAGACGGTCAGGGTAACTTTGGGTCCATTGATGGCGACTCACCAGCGGCTATGCGGTATACCGAAGCCCGGTTAAAGCGGATTGCTGAAGAGTTGCTGACCGATATTTATAAGGAAACGGTTGATTTTCAACCCAACTTCGACGATTCGCTCCAGGAGCCGTCGGTGATGCCGGCTAAGTTGCCCAACCTGCTGCTCAACGGTTCGTCGGGTATCGCGGTCGGGATGGCGACCAACATGGCTCCCCATAACCTGACCGAAGTGGTCGATGGCATTATTGCCTATCTCGACAATAACGAGATCACCATTGAAGAACTGATGCAGTTCGTCAAAGCGCCTGATTTTCCAACGGGGGCAACCATTTATGGCATGGAGGGCGTTAAGTCGGCCTTTAAGACCGGTCGCGGCCGGGTGGTCATGCGGGCCAACGCAACCATCGAAGAAAATCGCGGCAAAACCCAGATCATTGTCACGGATGTGCCCTACATGGTCAATAAGGCGGTAATGCTGGAGAAAACGGCTGAGCTGATCAATGATAAAAAGATCGAAGGCATCATGGCCTTCCGGGATGAGTCGGATCGGGATGGGCTGCGGGTCGTGTATGACCTCCGTAAAGACGCCATACCGAACGTTGTTCTGAACAACCTCTATAAACATACTGCGCTGCAATCGTCCTTCAGCATCAACAATGTCGCGCTCGTGAAAGGGCGGCCGATATTGCTCAACCTGAAGGATATGATGAAGTATTACGTCGAGCATCGGTTCGAGGTAGTTACCCGTCGGACGCAGTACGAACTTCGTGAGGCTGAGAAACGGGCGCATATTTTAGAAGGGTTACTGATTGCCCTGGACAATATCGATGCGGTTATTAACCTGATCCGTTCATCGCGTGATCCGGAAGTAGCCCGCACCGGTCTGATGCAGCAGTTCTCCCTGAGCGATCTTCAGGCGAAAGCGATCCTGGAAATGCGTCTGCAACGGCTGACGGGTCTGGAACGCGACAAGCTACAGGCAGAATACGACGAGCTGATGAGCGTGATTGCTGATCTGAAAGCGATTCTGGCGAATGAAGAACGGAAACGGCAGGTTATCAAAGACGAACTGATCGATATTCGGGCCCGCTACGGGGACGAACGCCGGACGCAGATCAACCCCCTCGGTGATGGGAATATCAGCGACCTGTCGCTGATTGCCGATGAGGACATGATCATTACGATCTCGCACGAAGGGTATATCAAGCGGACACCAACCACCGAATACCGGTCGCAGGGACGGGGTGGAGTAGGAGCGAAGGCTGCGGCTACCAAAGAGGAAGACTTTACGGAACACCTCTTTACCGCCACCATGCATAACACCCTGCTGGCGTTTACACAAAAGGGTCGGTTGTACTGGCTGCCCGTTTACGAACTACCGGAGGGTTCCCGCCTGTCGAAGGGTCGGCCACTGGCTAACTTTATCAACATCGAATCCGATGATAAAGTACGGGCCGTTATCAACGTAACGGATCTGAAAAACGAAGACTACATCAACAATAATTACATTGTGATGTGTACCCGGAAGGGAACTATCAAGAAGACCATGCTGGAGGCCTACTCCCGGCCGCGTCAGAATGGCATCATTGCCATTACGATCGATGAGGATGATCAACTGCTGGGGGTGTGTCTGACAAACGGCGACAACGATATTGTGATCGCATCGAGTGCCGGGAAGGCGGTCCGTTTCCACGAAAGCCGTGTTCGTCCGATGGGCCGTACGGCGGCTGGTGTCCGGGGTATTTCGCTGGATGACGAAGACAAAACGGATCACGTGATCGGCATGGTTTGCATTGCGTCGGCGGATGCACAGTTGCTGGTCGTTTCGGAGAAAGGCTACGGTAAACGGTCGGAGATCGATGGGTACCGGGTGACAAACCGGGGGGCCAAAGGAGTTGGCACGTTGAAGGTGACCGAAAAGGTTGGGCGGTTAGTAGCCGTACTCGATGTGGCGGATAACGATGACCTGATGATTATCAATAAATCGGGAATTGCCATCCGGACCCCGGTTAATGAGATCAGCGTGATTGGCCGAAACACCCAGGGTGTTCGCCTGATCAGTCTTCGTGACGGCGACGAAATATCGTCCGTAACGAAAATCAAGCAGGAAGAAGTTGAAGACGTAGCTTCGGCCGATACTGAAGAAATAACGGAATAAATCGGTATAAATCGCTTACGATGAGCGGCATGAGCCGTCGGTGCTGATATTCGAATCAGCCCGGCGGCTCAAACAATTTACGGCTGGTCATGCTTATACAGACAGATTCCGTAATTTCGTTCCTGAAAAATAAACACAACCCCATTTTACACATGAAATCAGTTTTTGTAGTTCTTATAGCCTGTTGCCTGTCTGCAGGAGTACATGCTCAGAACCAGGGTGGGGCAGCTGCTACGTTGGATGCTGCCGCGATGGATGCCGTTAAGAAAGATAAGGAGAAAAGCGACAAGGATATTACCGATGCAAAAAGTGCGGCTAAAGCCAGCACCTGGATGGATCGGGCTAAAACCTACCAGAACATCGCTGGTCAGTATATCCGTATCGACTCCAGTGCTGCCACAACGGCTTACGAAGCGTTCAAGAAGGTAATGGAACTGGATAAAGACAAGAAAGGTGGTCCGGGTAAATTGGCGAAGGAAGCGGAAGAAGCGTTGAAAGGCCAGGCTTTATACGGTGCCTTCATGCAGCAGGGTGTCGCCAAATTCCAGGCGAAGAATTACCCGGATGCCATCAAGGCGATGTCGATGGCGGGTGATATCAATCCGAAAGATACGCTGGCTCCCTTGTATACCGCCATTGCCGCCCAGCAGGTGAAAGACAACGCAACGGCTAAAACCCAACTGGAGAAATACATTGCCGGTGGGGGAAAAGATGCGTCTATTTATGGCTCGCTGGCCATGCTGTACCGGAGTGACAATGAAATTGACAAAGCGCTGGCTACGCTCGACAAGGCCATTGCCATGGCCCCTAATAACAAGGATCTGGGGAACGAGAAGATCAACATTATGCTGACGACAAACCGGATGGATGAAGCCATTACCGGCATGAAGCAAATGGTGGAGAAAGATCCCAGCAATGTTCAGAATCTGGTGAACCTATCGATTGTCTATCACAATGTTGCTGATAAGACAAACGAAGAGGTTCGTAAACTGGAAGGTGAGACAAAAAAGGGAAGCAATGCCGGCAAGCAACTGGCCGATGCGAAAGCCCTGCTTGACACCTATAACGGTGAGGTAACCCGGTTGAGCGGTTTGATTAAAAAGCAACCAAAGAATGCCGATCTGAAACGCCAGCTGGCCGATGTTCAGAAAAAGTCGACGGATCAGAAAGCAACCATTGCCCAGTTGGAAACGGAAGCTAAAGCAGCCGCAGCCAATGCGTCGGCAGCATCCGAGGGGGAGAAGAAGCTGACTGATTTGAGGCAAAAACTGGCAGAAGAAAAGAAACTGGAAAAAGACTATCTGACTAAAGCGATGGCCGTCGATGCGAATAATTACGATGCCAACTTTAACCTGGGTGTCTTTTACTTTAACGAAGCGGTCGAAATGAAGCGGTCGGTCGATAAGATGGACATGGCTGAGTACAGCAAAAACGGGAAAGAGCTGGACGGTAAAGTGTGTGGTAAATTCAAGCAAGCCTTACCATACTTTACTAAGGCCAAGTCAATAAAAGACGAAGCTGATCTGAACGAAAACCTGACGAATCTTCAGAACATTCTGAAGCAGTACGAAGAGAAGAAAGTCGCCTGCATCGAAACGAAAGAATAGGGAATAAGGTCGGTATCGAAAGGTGCCGACCTTATTTAATAAAAACTTTACTTAACATAATATAAATTATACAACAAATAAATGAGAGTAATCCACAGGCTTATCCACAACTTATCCACGTGGAACACTAAAGTATTGCTTTACAAGGAGTTAGGTTAAATATGGGCTTTATAGCCTCTAAAAGCGGTTTTTTTACACGCCTGTTGGCAAAATTTCATGACGATCCACCGAAAAATCAATCGATTGGTGAATCGTCATCGGCTACAATCTGGAGGATAGAATATAGCTGATGTATAGTATCAGTTTCGGTAAAAATGGAATCAGTCATCCTGCGACTTCCTCTACTTCCTTCTGGTGATGGGCTTCTTTTTTAACTGATTGATTTCAGCGCGGGTCATTCTAAAGTGGTGATTATAGCACCAGGGTGATTGGATTCTAAACGCAGGAATCAGTTCCATTGTATCGGAGTAAAAACGACCGGAATTCCCATAAGATGGATACGGACAAAGCCATGATAAAACAAAAAACGGTGTTGAACGAGAGCCCAGCGACGAATTAAAACCAGATTGGATGCTTCTGGCTCAGGGCAGCATTTGCTCTAAATAGACGTTCCCGGCTAACCGATCAAATGGGCGTAACAATAGGGATGACATTCGTTAGACGGTTACCGATCACCGATCATACACCGCTAATTAATTTAGCACATGAATGCGAACTCAACGTGTGGCCGACAGTTGAAACGAAAGTACACAAAGTAGAAAGCTTATGGGTTTACCTGGCTGGCTTCTTCGAAAAGACGCATCGCCATAAGGCCATTGCCCACCGCACCGCCTGCCCGTATCGCGGCCGCAATGAAAACGGTTTCAGCAATTTCTTCGCGAGTAGCACCTGCCTGAACCGCATTGGTGATGTGGGCTTCAATGCAATAGGCGCATTGAGTTGTCAGGGCAACCGCCACTGACATGAGTTCCCGATACTTGATGGGAATAACACCATCCGTTCGCTCGGCTGTATGTTTTAGGTTTAAGAAAGCGGCAGCCTCTTTATTAGCAGAATTGATGAGGGTATCGGTATAGGCACGGTCTTTAGGCGTCTGGTATTCGGTCATAGGATTTAGGATGAACGGGTTAAACAGGAACAGGATCAACGAGGAGTTGAGGGGTTGAAGAAATTCAACAATCAACAAAAAATAAAACGGTTCGGCCCAAACAAGAAAAGTTGTTGGGAGACCTAGAAATTATGAACCCGAAGGCGTGTATTCCCGAAACGAGCCGTCGGTATAGAAAATTAATATTCGTTCTACTTTCTTGTCTGTCGTAGCAGGAACTGGGGGGGAATCGCCACCATCTATGATTTGTGCGGGTGTTGGTATACTGGGAGGAATCTCGTTCCGCTGACTTCGAATGGTGATGGGGTGAGGTGTCGAATAAGGCGTACTTGTACTGAATCGTTCAGATCGATCCTGATTCGAGGGACGGGGTACACCCCTATCTGAATAGCCAGCGGGAACTGACTGATTCAGGTGGTTCTGATTATCTTCTTCCATAATCCACTCATACCCTAGCTCAGGGAAACGGCGGATTATTTTCTGAATAATATCGAAGCTGGGGCGATTACGACCCGAAAGAATATGAGAAATGCTGGAACGCTGTACACCAATTTCATCTGCAAAGTAAGACGGCGATAGATTCTTGTCAATTAGGATCTGTTTAATTTTGTCATTAATCGTCATGAGCTTTCGAAGAACCATAGTATATACAAATATAAAAGTAAATATAGAAATAAATAATTCAATTGTAAATTTACAAAGCCACAATTAACATAAGTAATTGTGGCTTTGTTGTCAATAGTTAATGTAAACAGTGTTTATTTATATTGTAAACTGAATAAATGTTAAACCGATACATTATTCTCGCGGAGCGCATCATTCAACGATGTTTTCAAATCTGTAGATTCTTTTCGCTGTCCAATGATGATAGCACAGGGAACATGATATTCGCCAGCCGGGAATTGTTTAGCATAACTTCCCGGTATAACCACCGAGTTAGCAGGAACGTATCCTTTGTATTCGACGGGTTTAGCACCCGTCACGTCAATTATTTTTGATGAACCCGTGATGGTAACGCCAGCTCCTAAGACAGCCCGTTTCCCAATGCGTGCACCTTCTACCACAATACAACGTGAGCCAACAAAAGCGCCATCCTCAATAATAACCGGAGCTGCCTGGGGTGGTTCCAGTACACCTCCTATACCGACTCCGCCACTGAGGTGAACATCTTTCCCGATCTGGGCGCAACTGCCAACCGTTGCCCAGGTGTCGACCATGGTTCGTTCATCGACATAAGCGCCAATATTAACATAGGATGGCATAAGGATTACGCCGGGTGCCTGATAGGATCCGTAGCGTGCTACCGCCGGTGGAACGACCCGTACTTTAGCGTCGGCGAAATTGCTTTTTAATGGGATCTTGTCATGAAATGAAAAAATACCAACCTCCTCGGTTTTCATCTGCTGACTGATAAAGTAGAGCAGTATGGCTTTTTTTACCCATTCGTTCACCGTCCAGTCAGCATTTTCATGAGCGGGCGGATTGGCTACGCGAAGGGCTCCCCTATCTAATTGATTTATTACGTCTTTAATCGTCTGGATTGATTTAGGATCTGATAAAAGATCTCTGTTTGCCCAGATAGCCTCGATTTCGGTATTCATTTAATTAAAGAAAAAGTTTATATCTAAGATAATAACTATCTGATAATCAATATTTTAATTTTTTACACAAAATTATATTTTGTATTTGATAAATATTATACTACCCCTTTTTTCTTTTGGTTCAAAGATAAGGATTCAACGCGTATAGTTTAAATATAGGCAATTATTTTTTCTAAAACGATGCAGAACCTAGCTTAAGCATTGTGCGATAACCTAGGCCGTCCTATATTAGTTGAGAGCATAAATGATGCCAGATGCATAGGAAGTTATTTAAGTGAAGATGGGTGTAGAGGACTAAGCGTAAAATGGACGGCACCTTGTAGAGGCTGGTACATGCATGAAAGATGATCTTGATCTCTTTGGCTTACCGATAGAAAGATTTATTGAAACAGCGAAACTCCTGTGTGCGCAGCAATAGAAAGTAGATCAAAGAAGAATAACGATCGCTTGTTTTAGTCTCGTCAGGTTGATAAAGAGAGTGATCAAATTTTAGCCAGGCATTTTCATAAAGGAACTATGTGGTCGAAAGTCCTCACTCGATCCTCACTTGGAGTTGATAAAAAAAGTATAGAGTAAGTGGGAGTACGACGAGCCTGGCATAAGCTGGCTATAACCAATAGTATTTTGGTCTAGAGTTGAGTATGAACAGAACAATAAACCAACCAACCAATAATAGGGTATATAGAATAGGCTAGATACATGTATAAGAAGTCAGGGATGTACTAAACAAGAATTATTTAAAAAATACCAGCAACACCAATTAAGAAGTTAGTATTGTTTGTATAATATCGAGTAACTGTTGTTTAAATGCTATTGGAAGTCCATAAACTCGATGAGATGGCAACAAACTAGTGTGAATATGCAGAAGTAGTCTGTATAATAAATGAAATGCTATAAACTTAAAAAAACCAGCTGCTAATTGCATGATTCTCTGTGAGTAGAATAGCCTGTAGAAGATTCTATCGACGAGAACTAAAGAATAATAAAGAGATAAATCGATATGAATAACAGAATGAATTTTTAAAATTTAGCAAATACTTCTCTCCTACCCTATTTAGTATTATCTATAGTCAATATTTTAGTAAATACTAATAAATATACTAATATAATTAGCATTTTTAGCTAAAATACTAACTGTTCATTAGTAATATTATTGATTTTAGCTAAAAATTTCCCTTCTAATACTAATTTTAGTGCTATTTTACTAACATAAGCTCTATATACTAAAATTACGTTTTTTTATAAGCATCCTATTTAATACGTATATTTGAGCCGAAAACAAACCTATTTTTAGTTCATGGAAAAAATACGCGTTGCCATCAATGGCTTCGGTCGAATCGGTCGTCTTTCGTTCAGACAATTACTTGCCAAGGAAAACATTGAGGTTG
Source organism: Spirosoma endbachense (assembly GCF_010233585.1). Taxonomy (NCBI): domain Bacteria; kingdom Pseudomonadati; phylum Bacteroidota; class Cytophagia; order Cytophagales; family Cytophagaceae; genus Spirosoma; species Spirosoma endbachense. Next base: position 550,499 of record NZ_CP045997.1, on the reverse strand, counting down.
TTGCTATCAATGACCTGACAGATAACGAAACATTAGCACACCTGTTAAAATATGATTCCGTTCACGGTAGGTTTTCAGGAACTGTACAATCCGATAAAGATAGTATTACCGTCAATGGAACACGCATACATGCCTATGCAGAGCGTGATCCTAAAAATCTTCCCTGGAAAGAACTAAATATCGACGTCGTTCTTGAATCAACCGGGCGTTTTGTCGATGAAGCCGGGGCTGGTCAACACTTAACGGCAGGCGCTAAGAAAGTAGTTATTTCAGCACCTGCTAAAGGGAATATTCCTACAGTCGTATTAGGCGTCAACGACGATACCCTGACCGGCGAAGAGACGATTGTTTCAAACGCTTCCTGTACGACCAATTGCCTGGCACCAATGGCAAAAGTTCTGGATGATGTTTTTGGTATCGAAAAAGGGTACATGACAACCATCCACGCTTACACGGCTGACCAGAACCTTCAGGACGCTCCTCACTCCGATCTGCGCCGGGCACGGGCAGCGGCCTTATCGATCGTTCCAACCTCTACGGGTGCCGCCAAAGCGGTGGGTCTGGTTTTGCCCCAATTAAAAGGAAAATTAGATGGCAATGCCCTACGGGTGCCAACTCCGGATGGTTCGCTCACCGATCTAACGGTCATTCTGAAGCGTGACGTCACTGTAGAAGAAATCAATAACGCAATCAAAGCAGCATCAGAAACCACGCTGAAAGGCTATCTGGAATACAATGTGGATGAAATCGTTTCGATTGACATCGTAGGTAATCCACATTCCTGCATCTTCGATTCAAAACTGACCGCCACCAACGGTAATCTGGCCAAAGTTGTTGGCTGGTACGACAATGAATTTGGTTACTCGAGCCGTGTGGCTGACTTAATTACAAAATTATTTAAGTAGCGTACAAATGTTAATTCAATTGAAGGCGATTTACAAAATTAAGTTGAAGGTTCGTTGATTAACAATATTAAATCTAATTTACAAATGGGTGTGATTTACAAGATCACACCCATTTTGCATTGTAAATAGTTAATTGTAAATCCTTTATCAAAGAACACTTGTTCGTATTTGGTCTTTATGCCTAAGTGTATTTTGTTCAATGGTGACTGGTATAAGTCAGTTGTCAATTGTAAATCGGAGCAGCCAAATTGTTTAACCTGCTCAACACTGTAGGCGAATAAATCAGGGCTATCTGTTTTTAAATGCATAGTCCCACCCCTGACAAGAAGCTGTTTGTAAATCGCTAAAAAACGAGGATGAGTCAGTCGATGCTTATCCTGCTTCGGCCGGGGCTGGGGGTCCGGAAAGGTGATCCAGATTTCGTTGACCTCCCCTTCCTCGAAAAATTCCTGCAGGTAATTTATATCCGTTCGCAGAAAAGCTACGTTCGTCAAACCAAGCGTCTGTGCTATTTTGGCCCCTCTGGCAATGCGATCCCCTTTTATATCGACGCCGATAAAATTGGTATCCGGGAACGCCTGGGCTAACCCAATTGTATACTCCCCTTTCCCACAGGCCAACTCAAGTACAATTGGTTTGTCATTTGTAAAATAGTCCAGTCGCCAGCGCCCTTTGATCGTTTTATAGAGGGGTTTACCAACTTCAATAACGTTTGCGCTTTCTGCATTTTGCAGAAAGAAATGATGTTTACGACGAGTCACTGTTATAAGTCAATTAATTCAGCAATGTGGTAATTACTACCCGTAATGAGGATCAGGTCGTCGGGTGTTGCCTGTTGTAAAGCGGCTGCCAGCGCACTGTTTACATCCGGGTAACTTTTACCCATGCGACCCAGCGAAGCCGCTTCGGCCTGAAGCGTAACCGCTGGTAAGGACCGGGGTGTATCCGCCTGACAAAAGTAATAGATGGCCGATTCGGGCAGACTAAGCAGCACAGCGGTGCGGTCTTTATCGGCAACCAGCCCGATGACAAGCCGCAACGATGCAAACGGAATGGATTGTATCGTTGTAAACAAAGCATCCAGACCGGGTTTATTATGGGCCGTATCGACAATAACTCGTGGCTGTTGGTGAAGAATTTGAAAACGACCTTTCAGACCGGTTAATGGCACAACCGCTTGCAAACCGGTTTGAATTGACTCCGTGGATACGGGTAGAATCGTTTGTAAGACATCAACTGTCGCCAGAACCGTCGCTACATTATGCAACTGATATCCGCCCGTTAAATCCAGCGAAAATGACTGAGTTTCTCTGTCGCCTGATTTGACCCGGATAGTCCTCACCCCGTCCGACAGGCCAGCATCGGCAACCGTATACAGCTGATCGGCAAAGACAATAGGTGCCTTTAGTTGATTAGCCATTTCGGTAAATACCGGCGTCGTTTCTGGCTGGGTCTCTCCAATGATCACCGGTATACCCGCTTTAGTAATACCGGCTTTTTCACGGGCAATCTTTGTGAGTGTATCCCCCAGAATATCGGTATGGTCAAGACCAATGTTGGTAATGACGGATGCTAAGGGTGTAATCACGTTCGTCGAATCCAGACGACCACCCAGCCCTACTTCAATGATGGCGACATCGGGTTGCTGACGGGCAAAATAAGCAAAGGCCATCGCCACCGTTACCTCAAAAAACGACGGCTCGATGGATTCGATCAATGACTGGTTGGTGGTCACAAACAAAGCCACATCGTCCTCAACAATGGGCTGTCCATTCAGCCGGATACGCTCGGTGAAGGATTTTAAATGGGGCGATGTATATAGGCCAACCCGGTAGCCAGCCGACTGGTAGATAGCAGCCAGCATGTGCGAGGTACTGCCTTTGCCATTCGTTCCGGCTACGTGAATACTCCTGAACTGCTGTTGCGGATTGCCCAGCGCTTCACAAAGCCGGAGAGTATTGTCCAGGCCGGGTTTGAATGCTTTGGGGCCAATCCGGTGAAAAACGGGGAGCCGACTGTATAAATAGTCGAGTGCTTCCTGGTACTGCATTTACTTGGACGTAATGATAAAGGTAATTGTACCGGTGGCTGTTGGTGGCGTGGCTCCCCCTTTCGGACGTAGCCGAAGCCGCTGAACGGCCTTTCGGTATACTTCTACGACAGATGGACTAACGGTAGTCTGCTGGGTTTGAACCCTGGTTATTTCGCCATCGCCATCGACCGTTATTTTAAAGATAATCTTGCCCGTCTCATCGGAATCATCATTGACACTTGGACGGCCCGCGAGCGACCAGCCCGACACATCGAATGCCACGCCGGTAGCGGCTCCGCCAGGGGTACCATACAGGCTTTTGGCATCAATCTTTCCGTTGGGGTTGCCTTTATCCCCAACACCACTTGCGTCATCGCCATTGTTATTCCCGCCGGTTCCGGAGGCTTTCCCAACCGTACCGTTCGAACCACCCCCACCCGATGATTTTTTGAACAGGGCATCGTTATTGACGGTCTCGACCTTTTTGGGCGGTGCCGGGGGGGCAGGCTTTTCAACGGGAGCCGCTTTTGAGGTTTCAACCCGTTTAGGCTCGGGTCGTTCGGGTGTAGTAACCGGGCTCGGTTCTTTACTCGCAATGAGTGGCTTTTCGGTTGCCGTTTTAGCCGGTTTGGCCTCCTCTACTTTGGGAACTGGCGTTGGTCGGCTCTTTTCCAGCCGGGGAGTCGTGTTCACCTTCGGGTTCGGCCTTTTTTCGGCCGCTTTTACATTCTCCGGATTGGGTGAGTCAGAGGCCTTATTATAGGTCTGAATGCGACCGCTCCCCCTGGAGTCGGTGCCGAAGTTGACCTCCACGAATTGAATCGGGGGTGGATTCGGGATCGTTTGTGACAGGTGAACGAGTAATAAGATAGCCACCAGGAGTACATTGATGATAACGGCACCCGCCAGTGACTTTACCCGAATTTCGCCCTCGTTGTCGAATGTGATACGGTTCATGAGGTAGGGATGATTTTCGTAGACTATAACGTTGACATTGACTGCTTCGTTTATCCAGATTACGGATCAGCCAGGGTCTTCTAAACAAAGTAACATAAAATCTGCGACAGATGGCCGGATGAGTCCCGATTCAATGGTTATGTTTGCAGCCCGAACGTTCAGATCTTACCCGTATGCCAGTACTTCAACCCATTGTTAACCTAGCCGAACTGCTCAGCCAGAAAGGAATTACGGACGTCGTGGTGTCGCCAGGTTCCCGGTCGGCACCGCTGACGCTGGCCGTTGCCCGGCATCCCCGGCTACGGGTCCGCGTGATGGCCGACGAGCGATCAGCGGGCTTTGTTGCCCTTGGAATGGCTCAGCAAAGTCGAAACCCGGTGGCGATCATCTGCACCTCGGGCAGTGCGGTCTACAACCTGGCTCCGGCTGTGGTGGAAGCTTATTTTCAACAGATTCCGCTCCTGATCCTGACGGCTGACCGGCCCCACGAATGGCTGCACCAGCAGGATGGGCAGACGATCGATCAGGTTAATCTCTTTGGGACGCACGTGAAGCGTAGTTATGACCTCCCCGCCGATTATAGCCATCCCGATGCCCGCTGGTATATTGAACGATCCCTCAATGAAGCCGTGAACCTGTGTCGACTGGCCCCATTAGGCCCCGTTCATATCAATGTACCGCTTCGGGAGCCGTTTTATCCAACGACCGATGAACCCTTCCCCTATGAACAGGTACGACTCATCGATACGCTGCGTGTCCAACCGGCACTGCCGCCCGAAGTCTGGCATGATTTACTCAACGAATGGGAGCGCAATGAACGAATCCTGCTGGCCGTAGGGCAGCTTCCGTATGATCCGGATTTGCTGACCTGCCTGCAAAAAATCAGCGAGGAGATGGGGGTACCCGTTGTTGGCGAGATTGTCAGTAACACGGCCCGCAATGGCCTGTTCATTACACATTCGGATACGTTCCTGTCGGGACTGGACGAGGCATTCGGTGTGTCGCTTCGACCGGATCTGCTCATCACCATGGGTCATTCGTTCCTGACCCGGAATCTGAAAACATTTTTCCGCCGGTTTCCGGCGCGTCGGCACTGGCACATTCAACCAACGGTGGATCGCATCAACGATTCGTTTCAAAGCCTGACAACGCTAATTCCCGCAGAACCTCGCCTTTTTTTACAGAAATTAATGGCAGACCTGGATTTCCAGCGTTTTTTGCAGGGCGATGAGGACGATGACTCGCATGAATTTCTGAACCATTGGCAAACCGCCGATCGACAGGCCGCCCGCCTTGTTTACCAAACAATTGCCGGTACGGATGCCCGACTCACGGACTGGTCGGCGGTACAGGCCGTGCTGGATCAGTTACCCGCCCAGTCGATCCTGCATCTGGCCAATAGTATGCCCGTACGCTACGCCAATCTCTGCGGAGTCGATCAGTCCTTGCAGATTCAGGTTTCGGCCAATCGGGGAGTCAGCGGTATCGACGGCTGCCTGAGTACGGCTGTCGGTGCCGCCCTGATGACGGACCGGATCGTTACGCTGCTTGTTGGCGATGTTGCCTTTTTTTATGATCGAAACGCCCTATGGTCCGCTCCTGTGCCGCCTAATCTGCGAATTGTGCTCCTCAACAACGATAGCGGACATATTTTCCGGATCATCGACGGACCCAGCCGACAACCGGAGCTGGAAACGTATTTTGAAACGCCCCACGGATACACGGCCCGAAATACCGCCGACGATGCCCGGATTTCGTATCAGGTCTGCGAAACTCAGGACGCATTGCGATCCCTCCTACCCGATTTCTTTGCGCCCAGTCCGCAGGCAAAACTGCTGGAGATATCAACGGATAAGCACACGAATCAGAATCAGTTTTTAGCCTATAAATCAGCAATTGGAGAACTGACATTAAAACTACAACGATAGTTATAGTTCATAGATGACACATTGTTAAAACCAGTTTTTTCAATGAGTCGATCGCGAATCTGGTTTCATGGATCATCGGAAAAACAGGTTGAATTGGGGCGATCAGTACGAATTAGCTAATAAATGCAGTAAGTTTATGGGCTAAATTGATTCACTACAAACACGCTAAAACAGTATCGTTGCCCATGAAAACAAACATTGGTATTTCTCCGGAAAATCGGGAAGTTGTTGCCCATCAGTTAGCCAAACTCCTCGCCGATGAGTTTGTCCTGTACACCAAAACCCTCAACGCCCACTGGAATCTGGAAGGGATGGACTTTCATTCGGTTCACCTCTACTTTGAAGAACTGTACCAGCAATCGGCTGAGATCGTCGATGATGTGGCCGAACGGATCCGGCAGTTAGGTCATTACGCACCCGCTACGTTAAAAAATTTCCTGCAACTGACCCATCTGACGGAGCAGGACGAGGATGGTAATGACAGCCGCAGCCTCATCAAAAAACTGTTGAACGACCACGAAAGTATCATTGAATTCATTCGGGGTAATATTGACGAATTTCAGGACGCCCACAAGGATGCCGGTACGGGTGATTTTGTGACGGGACTGCTGGAAAAGCACGAAAAAATAGCCTGGATGCTTCGGGCACACCTCAAGTAATACCAGCAACCGGTCCCGGCCAATCCGCAGACTGGCCGGGACCGTAAAACAGGCTTCAGTTCTGGAGCGATCTGAAGCTGTCCACATACCCATTCAAGATCGGTCTGGTGAAACCGATCCGGCACAAAAAAACGGGTCACCACACGGAAGTACCCCAATTGGAGGATGAATCCTACTCGGATCGTCGACAAAAACGCCCATTTATAGCAGGCCAAGCCATATAATCTATTCGTACCCCCCTTCATTCGCTGGACGATTTGCTTCCTGATAGCCTTCGTTAGAATAACGACACTGTCGGCCCGGCCAATGAACAGTTTATCATCGATCTCATTACGATTTCCCTTAGGAAGTGATGGCACTCTTGCCGCATTTAAGGCTTCCTTCTTGCCAATGTAGAGTCCTTCGGCATACCCCATCGATATTCCCGCCTGTCGCCCACCGCTGAAGAGTAGCGTTGGATAGGCATTCGTCAGAAAGCCCTGATCCAGCAGAATCGTCGCACGGGAGTTGGCTGGTATACTCACCTGGGTTTTAGCAGCCGGAAATCCCGCCGGAACCTGGACTCCTTCGACCTGGCGGGTAGACGCCAAACGTTGCCGTGTCATTTCCTTGGGAGGCAATGGGGAGGGTACCAGCATCCAGCCGGTAGAATTGACCGCTGCGTCTTTGGTCAGACCTGGGCCGATGACGCGCGCTTTGACCCAATTACTATCGTTATAATCAGTTTTATTCCAGCAGGATAAACGTTTACGTGGGACATCACACCTATAATGTCCCAACTATAATTTACCAATCGAACGCCACATGGCCAGCTCCTGGCTGAAGCGGTTGTCAATGATTTCGCACTGAGCATCAATCCGCATGGTAGGCCGGGTCTTGAGATTATAAGCTGGCCATTGGGGTACATCTTTAGCCGCTGGCTTACCGGTACGGGCAAACGTGGTCCATAATTCGGCAAAGTGATGTGAGGCTACAAACCGCTCAGGTCGATTGCCGCCAAAGAAGCTCTCTTTTGGCGCGGACCCATCTCTGGGCGGAATTTCATTATTGAATTTGAACGAAATATCCATGGCATGGGGCGTTCCCATCGGATAATCCGTACCAGGAATAGGTTTCTCGGACTTGTAGCCAAAATTGTAGAGATAAACCGGTGCTCCCCCTTCTTTAACCTTTTTTTCGGCAATGTCTACTGAGCCCAGACCCATCATGGCAATGGAGGAAATGGCAATATATAGTTGTGGGGCTGTGGCATTGGGTCTTGCTTTGCGATAGGCAGCGATCAGTTTAGGGGTATCCTCGCCGTATTGAGGTTCCAGCCGTTTCTGTAAACCGTCGAAATCCAGTTTAGCAAACTCCGTGTCTTTTCGCTCCCAGGCGAAAAAGGTGTACTCGTCCTCGTTCCAGCCAACCAGTAAGGGTTTGTTTTTAGATAGAGCGGGCGCTGTTGGATCGAACGGATGATGCGGCAGAACGACGCCATCGACCACGGGGCCAAAGCCTCCTGCTCTACGTAGCACAGCCCCCTTTGTATTTTTCCCCAGAAACGGTGCCACAGAAGGTAATTTACCCTGAATGGCCAGTAAATCAGCCGCCGGTACGTCCAGCAACTTTTTCCAGTCTTTGGGGTCTATGTTCAATTCTTTTAAAAGCAGGGCAGTCGTTTCGGCGGCTGTCTCCTTCGGTGTCATCCGAACACCGGGACCGCTTTCAATAGAAGCTTTGTTGAAATAAGGAGCCGCCGAAGGCATAGCATACAAACAGGACGTTTTGGCCCCGCCACCCGATTCGCCCCAGATCATCACGTTGGCAGGATCGCCCCCAAACTGGGCAATGTTGTCATGAACCCACTTTAGCCCATCCACGATATCCAGCATGCCCATGTTGCCCGATCCGGCATAGTCGGGTCCGCCGATGTCATCCAGATACAGAAAGCCTAATAAACCAAGCCGGTGGTTGGTTTCCACAACCACCACATCAAAGTTTCGAGCCAGATTAGACCCATCCTGCCCTCCGGAAGCGCCCGAACCGACCACGAAGCCCCCACCGTGACTGTAAAACAGGACAGGCCGCTTCTTGTGGTCATTGGCAGGTGTCCACACATTTAAGAAAAGACAGTCTTCCGATGGAGCAGGCTCATTGCGCCGGGGGTTCTGAATAGCCGGTGCACCAAACTCCAGAGCATCTCGAACCCCCGTCCATTTTTCTAAAGGAGCAGGCCGCCGAAATCGTCGATCACCCGAAATGCGGCCCCCGTAGGGTATGCCTTTAAACAGATTCACTCCTTCCTTACGCATACCCCGTATCCGGCCATGCGTAATCGCCACCTCGACAAACTCATCGGCTTTTGGAGCAGACGGAAAAGCAACCTGTGGCAATGAAATTGCAGCCGTGGCCAGCGATAATTGCGTTAAAAAATCCCGTCTTTGTATCATGTGTATAGGGCTCGTATATCAGTAGTTCATGCGTATCTGCTTACAAAAAGACAACGTAACGTTTTATTTATCCAATTATATTTTCTTAACTACTGATTAGAAAAACTAATCAATAGTATCTTCGCTCACCCCCGGACATATCATGTGGGATTGACTTATGGAATTACGCCAGTTAACCTATTTTGTGGGGGTTGCCCATGAATTGCATTTTGGCCGAGCCGCGAAGAAGCTATTCGTTACGCAATCTGCATTGAGTCAGCAGATTAAGCTGTTGGAAGTTGAACTGGGGGTCGAGCTATTCGTGGGTATCCAGCGGTCCAAATGGCATAAAGTGGAATTAACCGAAGCGGGCGCCCTTTTTCTGATCGATGCTGAGCGTATTCTGCAACTGAGTGAGAAAGCGATTCGCACGGTTCGACAGACGGTGGCCAATCAACAGGCTATTACACTGGGCGTTTTCAAATTTATTCTGCCCGAACGAATCATGGGGATGCTCGAACTTTTCTCAACCCACTTTCCCACCCTATCCATTAAACTCGTTGAGTTATCGAATACGACGGAGGTCCAGGAATGGGTCGCTGCTGAGCGGGTTGATCTGGGGATGACCGTTCTACCGTTAGTCTGCGACGGATTATCGGCGACTCCCTATGCTGAAGCCGATTATTCGATCCTGATGAACCGGAACCACCCGCTGGCTACTCAAAAAGGGGTCCTGCTGGAGCAGATACAACACGAAAAGTGGATTGACGTTGGACAGGTGGCCGGGGTATTTTTCATGCAGGCGGAGGAGATCTGTCGCCTGGCGAATATTAACCGGTCCAGCAACATCGTCCAGCAAGTGCCTTCCTTTGACTTGTTAAAAAGTATGGTTCGACTGGGGAAAGGGATTGCCTTTATTCCAGCCGCTCTGGATTTAAGTCAGGAACCTAGTCTGCTATCGATGCCTATTCTTAACGCCGATGGGACGCCTTTCAAACAGGTTGTTATTCAGCATATTCTGATTCACAAATCCGACCATCCAACACCATTAGTACAGTCGCTGGCAGGATTGATCAAGATGCCGGGAGCAGTTACGCCATAGTGAATAGCCTTAGCCAAGCAGGTGCTTGCAAAATTCAAACAATTCGAAATGCGGATGGGGTTAGCCGTGTATGTTTTTTAAAGAAATTGTTGAAATGCGACGGTTCTTCAAAACCCAGACTGTAACTGATTTCAGCAATGTTCCAGTTCGTATGCTTCAACAACGCCCCGGCCTCACTGACTAGCCGTTCGGAAATATGCTCGGTGGTTGTTTTGCCGGTGGTTGCCCGGATGGCCCGGTTCAGGTGATTGACGTGGACCGCCAGACGCTGCGCATAATCGGCAGCCGATCGGAGCATGAACCGTTGTGAGGGTGACTCGATCGGGAACTGCCGTTCGAGTAATTCGGTAAAAACGGCGGTGATCCGGGAGTTCGCGTCCGGGTGCTGATAGAGGGTTTCGGATGGCTCCAGTTTCAGGGCATAATGGATAAGCTCCATGACGTAATTTCGCAGCAAATCGTATTTGAATCGGTAATCCGAACTGATTTCACCCATCATCCGCTGAAAAATAGCACTGACGTGTTCATCCTGACGCTCGTCCAGAAGGTACGTTGGCTTCCCCCCGGTAACAAACATCGGCAGTTCATTCAGGCTGCCCCGAATCTTCTCGGTAAAAAAGGCTTCTTTGAAAATACAGAAATAGCCCGTTTTATCGTCGGACAGCGATTCCCAGGAATAAGGGACCTGTGGATTGAAGAACATCAGCGTCGTACCGGCAATCTCGATGCTTTTATCCGCGTAATGATAGACATTTCGGCCCCGGATCAGGGTTATTTTGTAAAAGTCACGACGGCTGTAAATGACCGGGGTACTGTGAGGGCCGATGCAATCTTCCAGGCGAAATACGTTAAAATGACCAATATCCTGCTGGAGCGTATCAGGTAACCAGTTCATTTTTCGCTGGTAGAAATCTTCAAGTGTTTCGATCGTTGACATACCCAAAGTTACAGGATTCAAATAAATTATCAACAAACCGACCGGAATCTAGGGCATCGGGTCTGTAGGCGGCCTCTGCTCCTATCGGCAACGCGCCGATCGTTCGGTACGCGCCTGCTCGTCACCCGCCGATTCGCCCCGTTGCCAGGCTTGGCAGGCTCCGGACTGATTACCGAGGGCCAATTCAGCCATTCCCAGGTAATAATACAATTGATCGACGGAGGCATCCAGTTTTTCGGCCTGCCTGAATTCGGTCAGAGCCTGCGACGACTGTTTCTGCTTCAGGTAATAGATGCCCAGCGTCCGGTGGGCCCAGGCGTTCGACGCATCGAGTCGAAGGGATTCCTGCACCAGCGGCAGCGCTTCGGCCGGTCGGTTCAGCATCAGCAGCAGATACGCCTTGTTATTGAGGTAATACGGTTGATTCGGTTTTGCCGTCAAGGCCCGGTTAACATACGCCAGCGCATCGGTAAATTTCCCCTCCCGCGCCAGGAGCAGGCTTTGGTTATTCAGCGCAGCATCCTGTTTCGGATTGAGTTGTAATGCCTTATCGATGTCCTGGCGGGCCTGCTCGTAGGCTTTCTGACTAAAATAGTACGCACCCCGATTGGTCAGTGCTTCGCTGTTTCGGGCATCGAGCTGGAGCGCCCGGTCGTAGGCTGCCTGGGCCTGTGAGGCCTTGTTGAGCCGAACGTAAGCATCTCCCAACCGGCTCTGGTAGTAGGTAGAGTCTTTGTACTCCTTTTCGATCCGTTGCAGATCAGCCAGGCTACCCGTCGCATCGCCGGTTTCGAGCAATACCTCCGCGCGATTTAAATACGCTGCGCCAAAATCGGGGTCGGCCTGAATGGCACGGGTATAATCAGCCAGGGCTCCTTCGCGGTCGTCATTCCGGAATCTGGCCAGTCCCCGGTTATTAAACGCATCCGCAAAATCCGGCTTTTTTTCCAGCGCTTCCGAGTAAAATCGAATGGCCTCCCGATATTCCCGTTTTTGCAGCTGTACATTCCCACGCAAAAAAAACTGAGCCGCTTCGTCGGTATCCTTTGTACAGGATGTTATTCCGCATGAATAACCGATACTCGCTACTAAAAAGATACCGAAGCGCAGGCAATCCTTTCTTATTTTTGTCAGCAGATCCCTACCGTCTGCCAATTCCCTGGTTAGTTTACAGTCTACCGTATTCATTCGTCATAAGTCGTTAACACATGCGCTTCGTTCAGGATATTCCGCATTCCCAGTTCCGCATTGGCCTCTACGCCTGGAACAGCAAATATATTGTCAAGATTGAAGCAGGCCCCTATGAACAGACCTATAAAATCAGCGAGATGGACCTGACCGAAACCGATGACGTTTCGACGATGCTCGACGACACGTTTTTAGCCACTGTCGCTCAGCGGTTTCTGCAGATGGATGCCGACTGGCAGGCCACCGGGGAGCGCAATGGCGTTTTGTAGGGTTCGGTTTGCGCAGGTGCAGGCATCAGCACTCCCCCCGGAAAACGGAAAGCGATCGTTAACTCGTCGGTTTATCGGGAACGGGGGCTGATGCGTGGAATTCGGCGTAAATCCGGTTCATGTAGTCGTCGAGCAATTCCTGGATTCGGGCGGGCTGCCCGGAGCGGACGATCAGGCCTACGTGGTATTCGCGGTTCATGCGCCACCAGATTTCGGGGTCCGTAAACCGCGACTGATCGGGCCACTGCTGCCGCGCCAGTGAAACAATCAAACCGGCATACTGCGGTTGATCGGCCGGAACCTCGTAGGTTTTTCCCCGCGCAACGGCATCTTCCAGAATCGCCCATTCCCGCCAGAGGTTAATGCCAGATGCCGCTTCGACCATCTCGGCAATGTGCGCTCCGCCTACTCGCGACGCCGTTTCCAGAAAATACAGTTCGCCGTCATGGTCGCCCAGGATGTACTCCGAATGCGACGCGCTATGCCGCATACCAAACGCATTCATAACCCGGATATTCAGGGCGTATAGCGGTTCGGTTTCGGGCGAATCGGGGGCGATGTTTATGGTTCGGAATACGCCCCCTCCGTGCGCAACCTCCATGGGGGTAGCCAGGTATTTACTGGCTCGGGTAAAGACGACCTGTCCGTCGTACGACAGCGAATCGACGTGATAGACCCGACCGGGCTTAAACTGTTCGATCAGGAACTCATGCCGCCGATCACCCAGCCTGTGAATCACCGACCAGGCTTCATCCAGCGAATGCACCTTCTGAATACCGGTAGCCGACGCTTCCGAACGGGGTTTGATGAGCCAGGGCGCTTCGGTCGATTGCAGGAAACGGGTAATCGTCTCATCGTGAAACAGGCCACTGAAGGCGGGGACCCGAATACCATCGGCGGCCGCCCGCATGCGCATCGCCAGTTTATCCCGAAAGAAGCGGGCGGTCGTCTGCCCCATTCCCGGAATCCGGAACGTTTCCCGAATGAGCGCTCCTTTCTCCACGTCGAAGTCATCCAGCGCCACAACCCGATCGATCGGACGGGAACGCATCGCATGCGCCAGTCCCGCAATCAGCTGATCCAGACTGTCGGAAGAGTTACTGGGTGATGGCAGGAAGAAAAACTCGTCGATTGCGTCGCGAGGCCAGTCTTTATCCGCTAATTTCTGATCGGTCAGCAGATAAACCGTATTGCCTAACGCTTTGCAGGTGCGCATGAACTCCTCTCCCTTGAAAAAGGTGGCAATGCACAAAAATGACAGCGAACCCATAGAGTATGCAGTTTGGATGCCAAAAAGATAAAGAAAAGCGGGCTGATTTTTGTCTACTCAGGTCTGTTTTCTATTCACTGATGGCCTCAACCGGCCTTAGTAGCTCCCAAGCCAGTCAATTAGTAATCGGCTCGACAAAAACCAGCTACTTGCGTTCTGCTAATTGGCGCAAATAATCGATCAACAGCCGGATGCCGAATCCAGTGGCATTTTTCTGTGAACCGAATTCGGTATCCGCGAAGGCCATTCCGGCAATATCGAGATGCGCCCAGGCGGGGTGCTTCTCGGAAAATACTTCCAGAAACTTGGCCGCACTAATGGACCCGGCAATGGGTTTACCGCTAAAGTTTTTCAGATCGGCCACGTCAGATTTAATGTCTTCTTTGTAGACATCCCAGATGGGCATCCGCCAGATACGCTCTCCCGTCTGATCGGCGGCCCTGGTGAGTTCAGCGGCCAATGCATCATTCGGGGTAAAGAGTCCAGCCGCGTGGTAACCAAGCGCGGCAATGACACTTCCCGTCAACGTAGCCAGGTCGATCAGTACGTCGGGCTTAAAATGGCGAACCATATACCCCAGACCATCGGCCAGGATCACCCGTCCTTCGGCATCGGTATCAATGATTTCAATGGTTTTGCCACTGTACGAGGTTATGACATCCCCCGGTTTGGTCGAGCGCCCATCGACGCTGTTTTCCGTCGACGGGACAATACCAATCACATGAACGGGCAGTTTCAATTTAGCCGCTACCTCAACCGTACCCAGCACAGCGGCTGCTCCCCCCATATCGCTCTTCATGAGGTGCATGCTGGCGGATGTCTTGATTGAAATACCGCCGGTATCGAACGTGACGCCCTTTCCGACCAGGCCCACTTTAGGCAGGGGCTGATCCGACGGTTGGTTCGTCATGTCGGGTTTATACTCCGCAATGATTAGTACGGGCGGAACCTCACTCCCCTGGCTCACGCTGAGTAAAGCCCCCAGACCCTGCCGTTCGAGTTCGGCTTTGTCGAGAATGGTTACGGCGTATCCATGTGTCAGACCCGATTGACTGGTCCAGTTGGCCAGTGTCTGCGGATTTTTATAATTGGCCGGCGCATTCATCAGGTCGAGCATTTCGCGCTGCGTCTGCGCTATGGCTTCGGCCTGCACCAGCGCCTGTCGTGCCAGCTCAAGGGAACGTTCGGCAAGGACGAGGGTAAGAACGCCATCGGCTGCGTAAAAGGCCGACGGATCGCTCTTTTCGGTTTGATAGAGCCGAAGATCGTAGCCGCCGGCACGAATGCCCAGTACGACCGCTTCGACAACCTCGCCGTCAAAAGCCGCTAACGCCACGCTAACCTGTTGTGGCAATCGATCTTTCTGCGTAAAAAACAGTTTTCGAAACGCTTTAAGCCAGTCGATCGATCCGGGATTCTCACCCAGGCCAAGCAAATAGATGCGTTGACCGCCGGGCTGATAAAGCGGCAAAAACTCCTGAAAATCAGCCTTAAAATCAGCCTGTAGGATCGACGTGGGCAATCCAAGTGCGTCCGCTATCGTACGGAGTGTTTCGGCTAACTCCTCGGTTTTACGGACCGGAATAATGTGCGCATCCGCCGAAACGGCCTGCGACTGTACGACAATCTGCATATCAAGTCAAGCGATAAATCCAGTTGCTATCCTTCTTTTTCTCCCTTAGGGAATCGTTCCGTAAAACAGCCATTCCACGGCTTTCGGAAACTCATGTCCCCAGTATGATTCACTATGCTGCCCTTTCGGATCAATAAGCAGTTGCGTTTCGATGCGGTTCCGGCCGGGCGAATGGTCCAGCGCGTCAATTAGCTGTTTCAGGCTTTGAACCATGAATTTCGACTCCTTTGCGCCACCAAAAGCGTATACTTTTGTCGGTTCCTCAACCCGGAACCGGGCAGCCTCTGACAAAACGTTTTTAGAAATCCAGAGCGATGGCGAAAAAACCAGCAGCCGTCCGAACGTTGCGGGATGCAATAGCCCACCATACAGGCTGATCAGTCCCCCGAGCGAACTGCCACCGATTCCGGTGTTGACAGCATCCGGCAGCGAACGAAATATCGAGTCGATGTACGGTTTCAACGTTCGCACCAGAAAGTCCAGATAGTTCCGACCGTCACCGGTTCCTGCCATTGTCATCTCAGGGGTAAACTCACGAACCCGGTTTACGCCCCCGTGATCGATGGCGACCACGATCAGCTCGTGGTGGTGTCGGGATGCCAGCACGGCCAGCCGACGGTCAATTTCCCAGCTACCATATTCCGACCCGGCCCCAATCAGATTCTGGCCGTCATTGAGATAAAGCACGGGGTACCGTTTGTCCGACTGATCGTAGTCATGGGGGACTAAAACACGAACCCGGCGCGTCGTTCCCAATTGCGGGATCGTAAAATCCGGAGCCAGCAGGCCAAGTTTCGGCAGAAAGTCCGGATTGAAGGAGCGACCAAACCACCGCCAGTGGGGCACATAATCGCGTCGGGTTCCGGTTTTTCGGCGGCTGATGCGATTCGGCGGAACATCGCCTGCCATATCCAGTTCGGCCTGATCCCAGCCACCCCGCGTGTATTTATACTCCAGCACCTCGGGCAAGGGTACTCCCGTCGGAAAATCGAGCGCATATCCACCCGATTCCATCGGCCACATCCGGAACGCGTCGATATCGGGATACCAATCACAGAAGTTTCCGGATAGATAAACCGGCCGGTCATCCTGAACGGGTGTCGTGAGTTCAAAGCGTAACGGTGGAGGCATTGATTCGTGTTCGATACGATGACAAAGGTAGGACAGGGTAAAGATTTATAGCTAAAAAAGGCCAGACACTTTGTCTGGCCTTTTTTAGCTGGTTCAGCAATTCAGCGCTACTTTATAAACAACCATTTGTTATACAGCGCTTTCTGAGCAGGTGTTTGACTGGCCAGTGGCTGGAGTCGGTAGCTGGCCAACGGATTCTGGGTCAGCGTGATGCTTAATTCCCGAAGAATGCCCGACCGGTTGACGAGCACCTTGAGCACATCACCCACGCGCCGACCACTGACAAACCGCAACAGATCATCACCAACCCGAAGGCCATCCACGGAAATGATCTCATCGCCTACATTCAGCCCGTCGGTATACGCGGCTGATCCACGCCGAACGCTGGTTACGGTTGCTTTTCCATTGGCCGGGCTCGTTGCTGCGCCCAGGAACCCATCCTGCGTTTTGCTGGCGACATTCGCTAATTGAAGACCAACCGGTTCAAAATAGGCGTTGTAGTTGATGGGCTCGGCGCTATTTACCGCAATGGTAAAGAAATCATCGAGTTTACGGCCTGCCACCTGCTCGGCGGCCTTTCGAAACTCCTCGTCCGTAAAGCCACGCTTCTGTTTCTTGTAGTATTCCGTATAGAGATACCGCATCAGATCATCCATGCTCCGCTCGCCATTCGTGCCCGCCAGAATCGAGAGGTTCAACAGTGTTCCCAATACGCTCCCTTTACTGTAGTACGAGATGGTGGTATTGGCCGAATTTTCGTTCGGGCGATACCCTTTTATCCAGGCATCCCAGCTTGATTCAGCCGCCGACTGCACGCGAACCCCCGGTTGATTCTCGATGGTTCCGATGTCGTTGGACACAATGGTCAGGTAAGCCTCCGGTGTGTGAAACCCGGCCCGGCGCAGGATGTTGTCCTCGTAGAAGGACGTGCAACCCTCCGACAACCAGAGCATGTGCGTGTAGTTCTCATTCTCGTAATCGAACGGCCCTAGTGCCACCGGACGGATGCGCTTTACGTTCCAGAGATGAAAATATTCGTGGGCAACCAGTGTCAGAAAGTTTTTATAATTCGTTTCGGTCGAATAGGCCGTCCGATAGGTTTCGAGCGTGGTCGAGTTCAGGTGCTCCAATCCTCCGCCACCCTGCGGAATATGGTGAACGATGAACGTATACTGTTTGCAGGGATGCTCCCCAACGACCGAAGCGGCCGCTTCGCAAACCCGCTTGTAATCGGCCGCCAGCCGTTGTTCATCGAAATACACATCCCCGAACATGGCTACCGTATGCGGCACATTTGAGGCCGTAAACCCAAACGTACGCTGGTTTCCGATCTCAATGGGCGAATCGACCAGCAGGTCAAAATCCGGTGCTTCGTAGGTAAAGCCGGCATATCGGGCCGTCGGACTCGAAACGGGCTCCAGGGCCGTGGTAACGACTTTCCAGTCTTTATAGGGCTGAACAATGACGCGATGCGGCAGGTTTTTCAACGCATCGTGGTACATAAACATACTGGCGGGGGTTACGTACCCATGATCGATATCGATGAAACTCGTCCGAACGGTCAGCTCATTGGCATAAACCCGATAGCGGATCGTGAGGTTATCCTCCGTCGAATAGACACGCCAGGCATTCTTGCGAATTTTTTCGCTCGGTACGATTTTATCCGTTCCGGTGCTGGTGGCCGTAAAAGCCTCTACATTTTTAGCATATTCCCGAATCAGATACGACCCTGGTGTCCAGACGGGCATTTTAATGTCGACATAGCCGTTTTTCTTCGCGTTGGTGGCAGTTGCACTATTTTTCAACTGCAACTCCACCTCAAAATAGTGCGTCTGCGGTTCCGGCATGGACAGCACATAGGTGATGGATGGCGACGCAGTGGGTGGGTTTTCGTCATCAACGAATCGGGGGGCGGCCGTTGACGGAAAAACAACAAAAAATGTCCAGACAGTAAGTAAATACAGGAGCCGGGCGTTTTTTTTCATACGGAAACAGGAATACCTTCGTTTTTTGTCCAGATTTGACGTGATATTTGCCAATTTATCGGCGAAGCTACGACGCATTCCAAGCATTCACAACCGTTCATTTCGTTTATGCCCTATTCAATCACCCAACTGGGTCAATGCCAAACGCTCCGATTTTTACCGGACTGGCTGTCGTTTTCCCTGATTCTTGGGTTGCTTACCGTGCTGTCGGCCCAGGCCCAGCGAACCCAGAGTTACTCCGAACCCGACTATCACTACCGAAATGGTCTGGAACTGTTCGAGAAAAACAATTATGCCGCTGCCCGCTACGAATTCCGGCAATACCTGGAACCCCGACGCGGTAATGGCACCCGAACGCTGCTCAACACCAGCGATCAGAACGCAGTGGAGGCCGAATATTACATCGCCCTGACCAGTCTGTATATCGACGAGCCCGGTGCGGAGGTATTGGTGGACCGGTTTGTCAAAAACCACAGCGAGCACCCCAAAGCCGGCCAGTTGTATGGCGATCTGGGCTCGTACTACTATACGCGCCAGGATTATGCCAAAGCGATTACATTTCTGGAAAAGGCCGTTGAACAGGGCGGGGCCAATACGGCCTATAAATATCAGCTGGCCCTCTCCTACTACAATACGCAGGATTTGCAGCGGGCGTTGCCCCTGCTCAACGCGGTTAAACTGGATCCCAGTTCGACCGATGCGCCAGCCGCATCCTACTATGCCGGTGTCATTAATTTCCGGAATAAAAATTTCAACGAAGCTGTTGCCGACTTTCGGCGGGTCGAATCGAACCCGATCTACAAGGATCAGGTTCCGAACTGGATTGCCCATGCGCTCTATCGCCAGCGCCGATACGACGACCTGCTCGCTTATACCGAACCCCTGCTCCGGCGAAATAACGGCGCCGGGCTGAGTGAAGTGGCCCTGTTTACCGCTGAGGTGTATTACCAGCAAAACCAGTTTGCCAAAGCGATTCCGTACTATAAACAGTACATCAGTGCTGCCGGCGCTAAAACACCAGGGGCCGTGAAGTTCCGCTATGGCCAGTCGCTCTTTCGCACGGGTGCCTACAACGACGCGATCACGCAGCTGAAATCGCTGGCGGGTGGTAAAGATACTACAGCACAATATGCGGCTTATACGCTCGGGGTTAGCTATCTGCAGACGCAGAATCCAACTTTTTCGCTAAACGCGTTCGATCAGGCGGGTCGGCTCTCGTTTAACCGCGAAATCCAGGAAGAGGCCCGGTTCAATCACGCGAAACTGCAACTGGATCAGAACAATGGGGCCGATGCGGTGAAAGAACTTACGGCTTTTCTGAAACAGTATCCCGATAGTAAATTCGAGAATGAAGCCAATGAGCTGGTCGGTGAAGCCTACTTTGCCTCCAATAATTATCCCGCGGCCATTGCCTACATTGAGGGATTAAAACGGAAGACGCCCAAGATCAATGCTACTTACCAGCGGCTGACCTATAGCCAGGGTGTCAGTGATTTTAACGCGGAACGATACCCGCAGGCCGTTGCCAATCTCGATAAATCGTTGAAGTTTCCGATCGACAACGAGCTTCAGCAGGCCGCTCAGTTCTGGAAAGCAGAAGCCTACTCCGCCGGAAAGCAATACGATACGGCGATTCCGCTCTACGCCAGCATCTCGAAAAATGCGGGCGACTATGGGAGCCGAAGTTTATACGGACTCGGCTATGCGTATTACAACAAAAAAGATTATACCCGCGCCCAGACCTATTTCCGCGATTTTGTGAGCCGGGGCAGTAGTTCCGGAGATTCACGGTCCGACCTATCGGCGCAGGTGCAGGACGCTACGATTCGGCTGGCGGATTCGTATTTCGCCACCAAACAGTACGAAAATGCCATGCGTTTTTACGATCAGGCCATTGCCCAGAACGCACCGGACAAAGATTACGCATCCTACCAGAAGGCTGTCATTCTGAGTTATGTTGGTCGGGATGCGGAAGCAAAGGCGCAGTTCGACCAGGTGCAGCGGCAGTACCCGAACTCACGCTTTGTCGACGAATCGTTGTTTCAAACGGCGAATGTCGATTTCGAGAAAGGAGCCTATCAGGTGGCCATCCGCGGCTTTTCGAAGCTGATCGACAGCAAACCAAATAGCAAGCTCGTTCCGGCAGCCCTGCTCAAACGGGCGATTGCCTATGGAAACATTCAGCAGTACGATCCCGCTGTTGCCGATTACAAACGCATTCTGACTGATTTTGGCGAATCGGATCAGGCGCAAAGTGCCCTGCTCGGTATCCAGAATACCCTGAACGACGCCGGTCGACCCGAAGAGTTTTCGCAGGTTCTGGGGCAGTATAAAAAGTCGAATCCGGCCAGCACGGATGTGGAGCGGGTGCAGTTTGAGAATGCGAAAGACATTTACTCGAACCAGAAATATCAGCAGGCTATTCAATCGCTGCTGACCTTCATGCAGGAGTATCCGGCCAGTCCGAATACCAACGAAGCCCGCTACTACCTGGCCGAATCCTATCGCCAGACCGATGATATTGCCAATGCGCTACGGTATTATAACCTGGTTATTGCGGATAATAAATCGGAGTTTCTGGTACGATCGGCCACACGAGCTGCTGAGCTGGAAAGCAAACAGAAAAACTACCCACGTGCCATCCGGAATTATCAGGTCATCTTAACCAGAGCAGGCAGTAAAGCGGAGCAGGTTGCCGCCCAGCTGGGAATGATGGATACCTACTTTGCCATGCCGAAACCCGATTCAGCCGCGGCCATTGCCCGCGAGGTTTTGGCCGCCGGAAATGTAGTTGCCGGGGCACAGAACCGGGCGCAGTTAATGCTGGGTAAGGTAGCATTCGGGAAAGGCGACTATAAAACGGCTCAGGCTGATTTCGATAAGACCATTGCCCTGGCGAAAGACGTAAATGGAGCGGAAGCCCAGTACTATCTCGGTGATATTCTCTATCGGCAGAAAAAATACAAAGAGTCGGTCGCTACGCTCTTAAAATTCAACGAGCAATTCAGCGAATTTGAGTATTGGAAAGGGAAAGCCTTCATGCTGGTATCCGACAATAATGTCGCCCAGGACGAAATAGCCCAGGCCAAAGCCGTTTTGAACTCAATCATCGAAAATTCATCCGACGAAACCATTATCGCCGAAGCCAAACAAAAGCTGGCGAGCCTGGAGAACAAAAATTAATGAAGAGTGACGAATGACGCATCAGGAACGAGGACCAGTATGTACCCCATGACTACTTAGGTTTCACTTTTGATGCGTTGTTCTTCGCTACTTTCTCACGCTTCACTATGACATATCGTCCCCTACTCACCCTTTCCTTTCTTTCGCTGTCGGCTACGTTGTTGGCGCAGCAGCCGAAGCCAACCCGGCCGGTTAAAGAAGGTGAGGTCGATAATCAGGAAATTACGGTCGAAAAAAGCCGGAAGATCGAGCTTCCGCCTGCCAATCGGCTGTTCAACAAAATTCCATCCGTTAAAGCACCGGCCGAACAACGGAAACTGACCTATGAATTCGAAGACCGGAAACTGACCGTTGGCGATCCGCGCATTACGCCGGGTGTTCTGGCCCCGGCCATGACCCAGCCCGACGAAACACCCGCCTTTAGTAACTATGTAAAGGTTGGCGCCGGTAACTACAGTTCGTTCCTGGGCGAAGGCTTCGTCGGGATCAACAACCTGTCGAATCTGTCGCTGGAAGGATCGGTCAGGCATCTCTCGTCGGGCCTAGGCCCCGTCGATGGCAAGAATTCGTCCCAAAGCGATACCAAGGTTAAGGTAACGGGTAAATACCTGACCGACGCCTTCAAACTACAAGCCGATGTAGGGTTCGACCGGAATGCCTATAATTTTTATGGCTACAGCCGCGAGTATGCGAACTCATCGGCGTTCAATCCGGACCTGATCAAACAGCGCCTGAATACCGTAAACGTCCGGCTGGGCATCGAAAATGCCAATACGGAAAACGCCATCGATTACTCGCTGCGTACGGGTATTACCTCCCTTCGCGATCGGTTCAATGCTTCCGAAACGGATTGGGGTACGAATTTCAACGGCTCACTGGGCATTACTGACAATGTGTTTGCACTCGTGGCCGCCGACGCCTACGTAACCCAGCGCTCCGATGGCTCGATCGTCGACAACCGGAATCTGTTCCGGGTAAAGCCAACTTTCAAATACACGTCGTCCCTGTTTACCATAACAGCGGGACTCAATGCAGTCAATCAAACGGATCAACGGCAGGGCATCAATAATACAAGGGCTTTCCCGGTGGTCGATATCGACGTGGTACCGGTGGCCAACATCCACTTCTTTGCGGGTGTTGACGGTGATATCAACCGGAACACATTGCGCTCATTATTAAGCGAAAACAAGTGGTTAGCTCCACAAGTACTTTTAGTTAACACTGTTAAGTCCCTGGATATCTACGGTGGTTCAAAAGGAGCTCTTGGTGGCGGTTTTTCGTATGAAGGAAAAGTTTCCTACGCCAGTTACCGGGATTTTTCAACCTTTAACAATACGTTCCCGGATTCGACCAAGTTTTTTGTCCTGTACGATGGCGGCATTTCGCGGGTGCTGACCATCTCTGGCCAGCTTGCCTATGCCCAGAAGGACAAATTCCGCTCGACGCTCAAAGGAGACTTCTTCCGCTACGGTTTAGACCGGCTTGAAGAAGCCTGGGGCCGCCCCCGATTTGCGGGTACGTGGACCAACTCGTACATTCTGAATAAAAAATTATTCATCACGGCGGATTTGTATTTTTATGAGGGCATCAAAAACAAAAACTTTACGTCAAACAAGGTCTATACCCTAAAACCGATCTACGACGCCAACATTAAAATTGACTATTTCCTAGGGAAACAGGTATCTGCCTTTGTCTCGTTAAATAATATCTTTAACCAGAATTACGAACGCTATTTGTATTATCAGTCGCAAGGCCTTAACTTTCTCGGAGGAATTAGTTATTCATTCTAACCTCCATCGACGAACAGACTATGGCTTCCGTCAATGACTATCTCAAAAAGTTGCTGTACCAGTACGACTGTGTAGTTGTACCAGAGTTGGGGGCCTTTCTGACCCATTACCAACCGGCATCCTTTACGGAAACCAGTGGTTTATACCTGCCGCCCCGCAAACGCGTTGCCTTTAACGAGGCTTTGCGGTTAGACGATGGGATTCTTGCCAATTATATTATGCTGCATGAGCCCCTGACCCGCGAAGGCGCTCAGCGGCACATCAGTTCGTTCGTTGCTGAACTTCGGAAACAGGTCGATCAAACGGGTCGTTTCGAACTGGAAGGTGTCGGTACGTTTACGCAAAACGACGAAGGCCGGCTTCAGTTTGACCCCAGTTTACGGCATAATTTTTTCGGTGAAGCCTATGGCATGAGTGCTATTTCGGCACAATTAGTGACGAGCCAGTCGCTACTCGAACCTGCCATTGACGCCGTGCCCATTACGGCAATTGGGCCTGTTCTGGTTCGGGATGAGGATACGGTTATAGAGCCGCTTCGCCCTGCCCGCTCCTACTGGCGAATTGCGGCAGCGGCTTTGCTGATCGGTTCATTGGGCCTGTTTAGTTATTCGTCCGTGATTAAGCCCGGTCAATCGCTGCAAAGTAGTCTGGATCCGGCAAACCTGTTTCGGCTTCCGGCTTCGTTCGTCAATCGTTCTGCAGCGGTAAAAGAAACAGCGAAACCAGTCGTTGTTCATCAGGCCAAAGCAGTGTCAACCGCCCCGGCCGTTACAGAAGCTACTCCCGTTGCAACCCCTGTTCAACCTGTTTCTACGCCTGCTCCGGTTGTTGTCAAGGAACCCAGCGTGGCACCGATTAGCCAGCCAGAGACGGTTGTTAGTACAGCGGTTGCCACAAAACCGGTGCGTACAGGCCCTTACTTCACGGTTATAGCGGGTAGTTTTTCCAGTAAACGAAACGCGCTCCGTCTGAGACGTCAATTAAAGAAAGCGGGCTATACCGACGCCTACGTGATCGCCCCAAATCAAAAAGGGCAGCTGTACAAAGTGGCCGCTGCTGGCTCCGCACTACGCGAAGAAGCCGTTGCCAGTATGGCAGCTGTTGGTCAAGTGGCCGGTACGGAAACCTGGATATACAAGAATTAGATAGACACGAGTCCAAAAAAAAGACCGCTCGATCAAGGGCGGTCTTTTTTGTTTTTATAACTCAATGTTCAGTCCGGCTTCTTCTCCACAGATGCATAGTTGGCCTTTAGCTGGGCATTTTCCTCTTTAAGTAATTGTATTAGATCATCTTTACTTTTCAACAAATCGGCATATAAGTCACGGGAATCAGTCATCTTTCCTTCACATACGGTTCAGGCTATTATTGAGAGAAGAGACATTCCAGATGGTAACTGGAACCATAATGGGCACTTAGATATAGTCCCTTAAACATACATTTATGAAAGCAGTAATAAAGGAATGCTACAGTACTGATGTTGACGATTTGTTCGATTATAAGCCGGATGCTATCAATGGCTTCGACTTTCCTCTTCGATTCGTGATCGGCCCCAAAGATGCTCTAGGTGGAGAATGCTTTGATGTCTTAGTATGTAATCTTGCTTACTTCCAAAATAAATTCCCACCTGGAGAAGTTATTTTTGGCCGACACCTCCTTATTGTTCAACAGTATGATTTCAACAACATCCTTGACTTTGTGGCAAAGTATGTCACATCGCTTGAGGAAGACACTTGGGACGCTTTAGCTAACAAACTTGCCAGAATAGGTAAATGGGAGTTTGAAGATTACAGGCCCTATACGGTTTAACGTAGTATTCTTTTATCTTAAGACAATTAAGTAGTAATCTAAAGGTAAAGACTGAGTAGCCATCGCTGGCAAATACCAACGTTTACTTCATAGCTAGACCACCATTCGATTTCCCTGAACATGACAAAGGCTCCCGCTTTCGCAGGAGCCTTACATCACACACAAACAGGAAGCTTAGCCAAGGTACGTCTTCAGCGCCTTCGACCGGGAGGTGTGGCGCAGACGGCGGATGGCTTTTTCTTTTATCTGACGAACCCGTTCACGGGTCAGATTAAACTTCTCACCAATTTCTTCGAGTGTCATGGCGTGTTCGCCATTCAGACCGAAGTAGAGGGTAATCACATCGGCTTCACGCTGCGTCAGCGTCGACAAAGCCCGTTGTACTTCCTTACGTAGTGAATCGTTGATCAGACCCGAGTCGGGTTTGTCTTCACCATCGTTTTCGAGTACGTCGAGCAGGCTGTTTTCTTCACCCTGCACAAACGGAGCATCCATCGACACGTGGCGGCCAGAAATCTTTAACGTATCGACCACTTCAGCAGCGGAGATTTCAAGCACGGCGGCCAGTTCTTCTGGTGATGGCTCCCGCTCAAATTTTTGCTCCAGGTCAGAAAACGTCTTCGAAATCTTGTTCAGCGAACCAACCCGGTTCAGTGGTAGACGCACAATACGCGATTGCTCGGCCAACGCTTGCAGGATCGATTGGCGAATCCACCAAACGGCGTAGGAAATGAATTTAAACCCCCGTGTTTCATCAAAACGCTGGGCGGCTTTAATCAGACCCAGGTTCCCTTCGTTGATCAAATCACCTAACGAAAGCCCCTGATTCTGATATTGTTTTGCTACAGACACGACGAAACGTAAGTTAGCCTTGGTCAGCCGTTCCAGTGACAGTTGATCACCTTCCCGGATTTTTTGGGCCAGCGTTACTTCCTCATCGGGCGTAAGCAGGTCTACTTTACCAATCTCCTGCAAGTACTTGTCTAACGACTGGCTCTCGCGGTTGGTAATCTGTTTTGAAATTTTTAGCTGTCTCATGATACGTTGCCCCGATTCGGGTGGCTATATAACGCTAACTTTTGACGTTGCATTACACGAAAAAGTAACAATCTCTTACGCATTTTTGTTCTCCGGTTTCGGCAGAAGAACTTTACGCGATAAACGATACTTTCCTGTCTTTTTATCCACGTCAATCAATTTTACCGTCACCTCTTCACCTACTTGCAGGACACCGTCCATGGTTTCAAGACGTTCCCACTTGATCTCGGAAATGTGCAAAAGTCCATCCTTTCCAGGCATAAACTCGACAAACGCACCGAATGGCTGGATGGTTTTCACCTTACCTACGTACACTTCACCCACTTCAGGTACGGCCACAATCCCTTTCACGCGTGAAACGGCCCGGTCCATACTTTCTTTGTTGGTAGCAAAAATGCTTACCCAACCCGCGTTGTCGTGCTCGTCGATATTAACAACGGCGCCCGAATCTTTCTGAATATCCTGAACAACTTTACCACCGGGTCCGATAACGGCGCCGATCTGGTTGGTGTCAATCTTGATAACGATAGCCCGGGGAGCGTGTGATTTCAGATCTGACCGGACGTCGGCAATACCCTTAGCCATTTCGCCAAGAATGTGAAGCCGTCCAAGACGAGCCTGCTCCAGAGCCTGCGCGAGTACCTCGTACGACAACCCGTCTACTTTCAGGTCCATCTGGCAGGCAACGATCCCTTTAGTCGTGCCGGTCACTTTGAAATCCATATCGCCCAGGTGATCCTCGTCGCCGAGGATGTCGGACAATACGGCATATTTATCGCCGTCCGAAATCAGCCCCATGGCAATACCGGCTACCGGTGCCTTGATTTTGATACCTGCATCCATCAGCGCCATTGTACCGGCACATACGGTTGCCATCGACGACGAACCATTCGATTCGAGAATATCCGATACAATCCGAATGGTGTAGGGATTTTCGGATTCAGGTGGCAATACTTTCTTCAACGAACGGTGGGCCAGATTACCATGACCGATTTCCCGACGACCAGCGCCCCGGTTGGGTTTTACTTCACCAGTCGAGAAACCGGGAAAGTTATAGTGCAACAGGAATTTGCTGTACCCCTGGTACATCGCCTGATCAACAATTTGTTCATCAACTTTCGTACCAAGCGTTACGGTCGTCAGCGACTGGGTTTCTCCACGGGTAAATAAGGCCGATCCGTGAGGACCTGGCAGATAACCCGCTTCGGCAGAAATGGCACGGATCTCATCGAGTTTACGGCCGTCTAACCGAACGCGCTCGTCGAGAACCAGTCGGCGGGATGCCTCCCACTCCAGATCGTGGAAATACGTTTTTATCAGGCTTACATTCACTTCCGAACCTTCGGGGAATGTAGCCAGGTATTCCTGAAGCACGGCTTTAAAGCCCTCAGAACGCCCTTTTTTGCTGGGATTCTGCCGGCTAGCCACTTCGTATACTTTATCGTAGCAATACGCACGAACAGCAGCACGAAGTGCTTCGTCGTGCGTTTCGTGATTGTATTCGCGCTTTTGGGTTTTACCAACCTTGGCTTCTAATTCTTTTTGCGCCTGACACTGCACTTTGATGGCATCATGGGCAACTTTAAGTGCTTCCACGACTTCGGCTTCCGAGCATTCACTCATTTCGCCTTCCACCATGCAAATGTCTTTTTCGGTCGCAGCGACAATCAGATCGAGCGTAGCCCGGTCAAGCTCTGCCGTTTTGGGGTTGATTTTATACTGACCATCAATTTTCGCAACCCGAACTTCAGAAATGGGTCCGTTGAACGGAATATCGGATACCGCCAGTGCCGACGATGCAGCCAGTGCGGCTAAGGCATCGGGCTGAACGTCCGGATCAGCAGAAATCAACGTGATTATTACCTGGGTATCGGCGTGGTAATTGTCCGGAAAAATCGGCCGCAGCGCGCGGTCAACCAGACGGCTAATCAGAATTTCGTGATCGCCCAAACGACCTTCCCGCCGTTGAAAGCTGCCAGGAATTCGGCCAGCCGATGCAAATTTTTCCTGGTAATCAACCGACAGGGGTAAGAAATCAACGCCTTCTTTCGCTTCTTTACTCGATACGACCGTGGCTAACAGCATGGTGTCGCCCAGTCGCACAACCACCGCTCCGTCGGCCTGTCTGGCCAGTTTGCCGGTTTCGATGGTAATTTCCCGCCCGTCGGGCAGCGCAACGGATTGCGTGGTGATTTGAAACATACAACAGATTTTGGATACGCCCTCTTACAGCTTTACCGCTATGTCAGACCGAGATAATCCCGCTCTGTACTTTAACCTCATTATTAAACTCTTTCCTTAACCGCTTTCACGACAGCAATCACTAATTCACTAAAGAAACCACAAAAATGAGGGAATCTACTGTTCAGCAGATTCCCTTTTTAGTGCATGGTCCGATTATTTTCTCAGACCCAGCGCGGCCAGAATAGCCCGGTATCGTGTGATGTCTTTTTGTTGCAGGTAGTTCAGCAGACGCCGACGCTTACCGACTAATTTTAAAAGACCTAATTGGGTGCCGTAATCGTGCTTGTGAACTTTCAGGTGCTCGGTCAAATGACTGATCCGGTACGTGAACAGCGCGATCTGGGATTCGGCCGACCCGGTGTCACCAGCACTTTTGGCGTGACCCGAGGTGGAGAAGATCTCCTGTTTTTTTTCGGTCGTTAGATACATCTTCAGACAGCTAAATAAAATAACAAAATTTGAATTTGGGTGCAAAGATAGTAAAAAAACGGACAGCTTCCAGTAAGCAGCCCCTGAAAAGTTTAGAGCCGTGAAATTACCCGTTGTTTGACGACTTAAGGCGAGCTTCCTGAACCTGTAGCCGGTAGGCTGCCCATTTCTGCTTTACCCGCTCCCAGGCGATACGATACACGTCGCCATCGAACAGACGTGAGTCATGGCGGGCGCGCTGCATCAGGAACAGCCCCACCGGAAATAGCACCAGGTTAGCCATCCAGGCACCAAGTGGCACCCAGATCAGGCCATCTTTGGCGTATTTATCGCCCGTGAGTGTCAATACATAAAGAAATATGAAGAAGACGATCGATACCAGAACCGGTAAGCCAAAGCCCCCTTTTTTTATAATAGCCCCCATTGATGCGCCGATCAGGAACATGACAAAAACGGAAATGGCCTGGGTAAATTTATGATTGCTCTCCAGTTGATATTTCCAGACATTTTTTTCTTTCTCCGTCAGGAAGTTCACATTCGAAGTGGCATACGACAGGATATTCTGCGCCTGGCTATAAGCCGCCTGAGCAAGGTCGGGCTGAGCAAGATTCTGTTTTTTCAGTAATGAATCGATCCATTTACCGTCTTTCACCACAACGGCAGGCTTTGTGGTGACGTTGGTTTTAAATTGATAGTTGTAATACTGTCGCGATGTATTGGCAACACTCAGGCTCGTATTTCTATAATCTTTTCGTAGCGAGTCGGTCAGGTCCGAGAGTTGCTTCAGGTCTTTCATGTACTCATGGTACTCGAACTGATTTTCGTCCGTGCGTTTAATTCCGAACGATTCCAGGCTGATGACGAGCCTATAGTCTTTAAACCCATTCCGAACAAACTCGGCTCCTTTCACGGGTGTGCCATTGCTGGCGTAACTGACCGTCCCATTTCCCGAATACTCCTGATAATCATTGCCATTGAAAAGTTGAAAAACGAGGTATGTCCGATCCTTATCGGTATACATCCGCCCCGAATCAGCCAGAATGATCTCCCGATTACCAGTTTCAAGGCCATTTGTCGGATGCTTGTAAATAACCAGTCCTTTTAGTAAATCACCGGTGGTACTTTCCTTATCGGTTTTGACCTTTTGATCTACTTTAATACTGTAGCCGGGCAGGTCATTATAAAAAATGCCTTCTTTTAGACTCAGGGTTGCTTTGGCCGTTTTAATGTCATACAGCAGGCTATATCCTTTAAGATTAGCCCAGGGCGATACACTATTGTTGAACCAGAATGAAAAGGAGCTTATGCCAACGGCAACCACGAGCAGCGGGCGCATGGCACGGGTGAGCGAAATGCCCGCACTTTTCATGGCTGTCAGCTCAAAAAATTCGCCAAGATTACCGAACGTCATCAGCGAAGAGAGCAATACAGCCAGCGGGAGCGCGGTTGGAATCGTTAGCAGGGAAAAGTAAAAAAGAAGACGGCCGAATGTTGCTAAATCAAGGTCTTTCGAAACGAAATCGTCGATGTAGAACATCAGGAGCCGCATCAGGAAGATAAAAATGACGACACCCAGTGTAAGAAAAAACGGCCCCCAGAACGAATTGAGTACTAATTTATCTATTTTCTTCATTCTAATGTCTAATGATTGTACCCGAAACAGGCAGGTAATGGTTCACTGGCTTCTCTAGTATACGCTCAGTTCCTGCTGTACGGTTCCTTTCTCATTATTCATTAACAACTATTAACTACCAACAATTTCTCTGAGCTTATCCATTAAACCATCCCAAAGATCCTGGAGTTCGTCTTCGTCGGTTGTTGAGGAATAATCGGTTATCCGTAGAAATGTAGACTGGGTAAGTTCGGATTGATCGACCCGAAAATCGACATAATTGTTATCCGATCCGTTTTCGGCTGTATCTAAAAACTCAAAACGAACGCCTTTATTCTGTCGCATCGAAACCTGCCGCGCGATGTGACTCTCATTGTCCCATTGAAAATCGAATCGTTGTTCCGGCATCGTATTTACTTTATTGGCAAACCATTGTGATAAGCCCGAAGCCGTGCTAATGTAAGGAAACAGCATTTTTGGGGATGCCCGGAGTTCGTATTCGGCAACAAATTTTAATTTCTCCATGTCTACTTATTTAGGAAAAGGACCAGGGATTACAGACCGGAACGTCAGCTCTTTAGAACAGTAACGAATATTCTCTGCAACCCGGTCTGAGCAAAGGTAAACGATTTTTTTTGCGAAAGTCAACGCACTTTTTTGCGTCAGCCCATTTTTTGCTTACTTTTGTGAAATCAAATCCGGCGGGGTAGCTCAGATGGTTAGAGCGTAGGATTCATAACCCTAAGGTCGGCAGTTCGATCCTGCTCCCCGCTACTCTGATAATCTAGAAATAGCCCCTAATTATACACTAATAGGGGCTATTTTTAGTTAAATTCAGGAATCCAGTCATACGCTCGCTCCTGCCCTGCCTCATGGCTTGACTCATTTCCGGAGCTTACCATTCTGTTATTTGCCGGGAATTTGTATTCCTTTTCCCTTTTCGCTGTGTTGCCCGGCGAAGCCACCTACCCGATTGTCCTGAAGACCAACAAATCGGAAGTTAATTAATCCCTTAAAACGTCCGCTGAATGCCTATTCCAACACGTTGGCGTAACCCAGTCACCGGACGGGGTTGATCGTATTGGAAATAAGTCAGTTCATAGTAATCAACAGCCTGGTATCGTTTATGGAATTGATACGAATACGTTACCCGTGCGTCCAGGAACGGACTCTTCCCCAACCAGCTGGCTGCGATTTGATCCCGGCCAAAATAGGGATAATCCGGGCGATAAACTGCACTAACGATCGCTGCAAATGCCTGTCCCTGAATGCGCTGCCTGGCGCTCAGCGGATAGGTTGCCTTCGCCGATACACCCAATGAGGCAACCGCAGTATACACAATCGTCGAACCCTCCATGTCCGGCGAATAATTCGTCGTATTGTTAAACAGGCGAACCCCAGGGCCTGCAAAATACTGAACCCGATTGTCCAGGCGGCTAACCGGTAACAACCGCCATTGGTAATCGAAGCTCAACGCCATAAGCTGGGTTGACGCTTTTCGGGAAACAATGGACTGGGGAGATGCCATTGCGTTTTCAATCGGTTCTGCCCATAGTAGGCTTGCAGGCCCAATCCAATTCCCCTGTAGGTGTAATCCGAATGGAACTGATCCTTGATTTGTGAGGGAGAAACTCCGGCTGTAAGTCCCCAGAATTGTGTTCGCTGCTGACCCAGAACCGGGTTAGCCAACATCCTCAATAGAGAAACTAGTAGGGCGTGCACTACGTACTTAGTCATAACAAAGCGGGAAGAATACCAAACCGGATCATACCAAATACCTGCGCCGTGTGTCCAGAATTCAAATTCCCCGCCGTAGAAACAATCACTATATTCACGCTCGGAATAACGACAATAAAATGACCACCGTTGCCCGACGCATAATAAGCGGGATAGGTTTTATCATCCATGACGAATTGCCTTCGCCACCACAAATAACCGTACTCCTGATCACGCAAAACGACCTGTTTTCGCGTCGATTCGTCCACCCAATTGGCAGAAAGTACCTGCTGGTCCTGCCATTTCCCTTTATCCAGAAATAACTGTCCAGGTTTCGCCATGTCGCGCGGCCGAATAAACATCCGCCCACTGGTGTTAACCTGACCGGTCGGCATGCGATCCCAGCGAATCGGCCCAATACCCAGCGGATTCCATAAATACGCCTTCGCAAATTCATCAACGGTTTTCCCCGTCGCCTGTTGAAGAATACCCCCCAACACCGCAACGCCCCCGGTGCAATAGTTGCTCATGGTTCCGGGATTCGCTTTCATCGGCAGGCTAAGCGTATAGCGAATCCAATCCGGCGACTGGTACATCGTTGCTTCGTTGCCCGGTGATTGCGGGTCGTCATCGGCACACTCCAGGCCCGAACTCATCGTTAGCAAATCCCGGATGGTCATTTGCTTTTTGGTGGCAGTGAGGTTCGGCAAATCGGTGTATTGCGGAAAATAATCGACTACCTTATCATCGATGCTCTTGATCAGGTGTTTGTCGACTGCAATACCAACCAATGCCGAGGTGATACTTTTCGTTGCCGAGTAAATGTTTTCGGGAATGGATTGGGTGTAGCCATTGAAGTAATTTTCATAGACCAGTTTCCCGTATCTGACAATCAGCAGGCTGTGGATATTCCGGTATTGTTCCGTCAGAATTTGATCCGTTAACTCTTCAATCGGCCTGGGGTCCAACTGCTGACTTTGGAGCGAAGCAACTGGCCAACCATCGGCGATCTGTCCGGGAAGCTGATGGGTATAGCTTATCGGAGGATCATTACGTAACCGATTACAGGCCGTTAAGCTGAATATCAACGTAATACGTGAAAGTAGACGAAAGCACCTCATAATTCCCTTTTAAGTGCCCACAAAGGTGAGTCGTTCAGGGAAGTAATAAAAAGGTTGCCCTTTTCCTTAACGTTATTTAACAGGAGGTTGAAACCTGCCTATCCTGCTGAATTTATACCTATACACCAGCTAAACGAGCTCTTATTCCTCACTGGAAAGCAAGCCGGTTACTCCAAACAGGACGGTTCCTAAAATTTTGGGGCCGAACTTTTTCCCAGTAAACCGGCCAAACTCACTCATCCATTTGGTCTTTTCCAAAACCTTTGCTCCGGTTTCCCGTAGGGCTTCCGTCGCTGCTTTACCCGCGGCTCTCCGGGTAAAGTACATGACAGGGGCGCTCAGCCCTAATACGGAAATCCCGATCAATGTTCCTGCCACAGCGCCAACGGCTCCGGAAAATTCTCTCCCCGATTCTTCGAACTGCTTCCATTTTTCTTCGAAATCATAGTCTTTTGCGTCCATGGCTTTTTTCACAATAAGTTGACTGAAAACTGTCACTTAAAGATAGGCATTAGCCGTTTAGAACCGACAATTGAGACTATTTTTAGGCGACGACAGGAATTTTAGCCTGAGAGCAAATAGCTTGAGCGGTAGACTGGCTTAAACTCTTTACTTTTTGCTCCCATATCTTAAGCTATCTCAAGAAAATTGAGTTGTGAAAGAGCCTTATCCAGTATTTTTCCAGAAAATTACTGGCCAGGTATTATGCTGAAATACATAGAAAATGAACACATTGGCAGGCCAGGAGATTGTTATTTTTCCAATTACTCATTCGAAATAAATCACCCCTGACAAAAGAACTACCTTTAAGCTAAGCTAACCCAACCCTCTTTCCGTATCGATCCAGAATCAACCTATGACACAAGCAGTTCCGGACAGTCCTACATCCTGGTTTTTTAAATTTTGTGAATGTGCGTTGGCGGCTACTGCTTTGCTCAATCTTCTCTTGATTCCCCTGGAGTTTCTGCCATTCTCATTTTTCGGGAAATACGGCCATTATATTGAGTTTATGTTAATTGGCACGGTCGGTTTGGCCTTACTCAGAAGCCTGATCTACGTTTGGGTATGGCATCGATGCGAGCAGGCCAAAACGGTGCACAGCGATTTATATCATGCCTGGCTACAAGGTATTATTCGCTACTGGCTGGCTTTATCAATCTCCAGTTATGGCTTTGCCAAACTATTAAAAACGCAGTTTCAAACCGCTGAGTACCGACTGGATATGCCCTTGAGTTCGGTTGATGGGATGGGCCTGACCTGGTATTATTTTGGGTACTCGTATCCGTTGGCAGTGATTATTGCCCTTTGTCAGATAGGCGGGTCCCTCCTACTGCTTTATCGCCGGACAACCCTACTGGGAGCGATGATCCTTTTACCGGTGATGGTCAACATCGTTCTGATTAATCTATTCTACAAAATAACGATAGGAGCTTTTTTTAATTCGGTCATTTATTTAATATCTCTGGTGTTTCTGCTGCTGCTGCACAGAAAAAGACTCAAACTTATTCTCTGGACTGTAGTCGATCATCTTCCTGCTATTGTCTTAGGGCGAAGTTGGACCAAGCACAGCCTACGCCTGCTACCTATTGCCGTTGCCTTTATTTCTATTAAAGCATTACTAGTCATGCATCCCGAAGACCAGACGCTAAAAGGCACCTGGGCAGTGGAAAACCTGATCCGTAACGGTCAGGTCCAACCAGCTGCGGCATGGTTAACGGATCGGAAGGCCTGGAGTCGAGTCTATTTTGCGGGATTTGAAGGCTGCGCCTTTAGTCCAAATCCGTACCGATTCGAATTCAGTGAAAGTTTACTGGGCAGCTATGAGTTCGATAGCCTGCAAAACAAACTGCAAGTGGCCTTCTATTCGTCTGATACATTACGGGCCACCCTTAGTAATCGTACCGCTGAAGCGATGCGGCTCCAGGGAATTCTCGGTCATGACACATTAGACATGCAACTGACTCGACTACACCGATAGGCTGCCAGAAAAGTAGCATTGAGTATTCTTGAATTGTAGTTCACTAATTTATTTCATTAAAGTCCTGCTGCTTGTCACTCCTGGTTATTTTCTTTACATGAAACCGCTACTGGCAGGCACGTAAACCAGTACATGATGGATAAATTTTCAACAGCTATTACAATAAATTCTGAACCTGCTGGCGTGTGGGCTGCTTTAACAAAGCCTGAATTAATGGCTACATGGTTAGGGGAGCCTGAAACGAAAATAGAAATCGATACTGAGTGGAAAATCAACTCTCCAATTTTCATTCGTGGTTTTCATCACGTAAAATTTGAAACGAAAGGAATTGTCCTTCAGTATGATACTGAAAGAAAGCTAAGGTACAGTCATTTAAGCTCAGTGTCCCGACTCCCAGACAAGCCTGAAAACTATTCAATCCTTGAGTTTACGTTAACCCCCATCGATAAGCAGACGCTATTGACGCTTACTATCGAAAATTTTCCGACTGAGTCAATTCAAAAACATCTGGAGTTTTACTGGAGAACGACTGTCTTACTCATCAAGAAAAGCGTTGAGGAACCAGCAGACTGCGTATAGAAGCCGCTCGTTGGATTGTTTCTTTGCTTGGGACCTTACTTATCTTGATTGTAGGAGTCGATAGGTTGAAAACTTAGCTTATAAAGCCAGTATCGTTTGTCGAACATGGGCGGTAATTCTTTCGCCTGCCTGAAACCCAGCTCTTCATACATTGTCCGGGCGGCATTCATGAATTCGCTGGTGTGCAGTGCTACCCCAATCTCACCCGTTGCTTTAGCGTGATGAATACAAAGTTCCGTGAGTTTTCTGCCAATCCGCAACCCCCGAAAATCAGGATCAACGCCCAACAAACGGATATAACTCCAGTCTGCGGGAAAAATAGGAGTCGGATTACCGGTTGGAAGCAAAAATATCACGCCCACCAACCGGCGGTTTGCCTCACAGACAAATGTTGTCGCTT
The DNA here is from genome assembly GCF_010233585.1 of Spirosoma endbachense. Lineage (NCBI taxonomy): Bacteria > Pseudomonadati > Bacteroidota > Cytophagia > Cytophagales > Cytophagaceae > Spirosoma > Spirosoma endbachense. The sequence goes on along the minus strand of NZ_CP045997.1, from coordinate 514,193 downwards.
TACCCAGCAACTCCGTGTATAAGTTCTCATTCGATAAATTAGCCTCCATCCGGGCCCAGTTGATGGGCGTCAAAACAGCTTTATAATCGTGATAGGCTTTCAGCGTTACCCGAACGATGTTCGGAATATCAGTTGCGTTTGCTTTACGGTATGTCAGGTCAGGATCGGCCATTTGGGTGTTTATCTTTCCACTCTATAGGATGCTCTTTTCCAGAATTACTCGCCCATTTTTATCCGGCTACCGAAATTAAATTGTAGTTTCTGGCCCGCATCATAGGTAATGCGCAGGACTGTACCCAAATAATTGCTGGGCATCGTTACCAGGTGCTTAATCTGAACCGGATCCGTACTGAGGGGAAGTCGACCACAGGACCAGACACTCGGATCACTCCATAAACCGGTTTTAACGGTGTACATACTGGTACAGACAGGAAGTGTTTTGAATGTATTGGAGGAAGTAAACGCTGAACTTTCGGTGGCTGAACAACGCGTTTGGATCTGCCACTCGTATTGCGTATCAATGGCCAGGCCCGATAGATCGAAATAACCCTGCCCCTGATCGCTGCTTAGATTTGATAGGGTGATCCAGTCGGTTGCACCGACCACTCGATAACGACCTTCATACCGTGTTCCTGCGTCGGCATTGGCAAAGCTCCAGTTCAAACGGGCCGACGTCATGGTCAGATTCGTGACGTTTAAGCTGTAGGGTGTACTACAGGCGTATGTAGAAAAGGTATTGGTGCCCGATGGGGCTGCATTGATTCCGTTGGTACACTGACTTCTGACCTGCCACTCATAGCTGGTGTTTCCGGTCAGCCCGGAAATGACCGTATTAGTGCTGGTCAGATTACTCACCGTTGTCCAGGTAGCCGTACCCGCCAGCCGGTAAAATACCTCATAGGTCACATCGACACCCGCCTGCCCCCAGGACAAAAAAGCCGATGTAACCAGGGGCGTCTGTGACAGATAATCGGCTGATTTACAAAGGGTAGAGAAGTTGGGGCCAGTCGAAAACGTTGAACTTCCTGTTGGCGAGCACACGGTTCTGATCTGCCATTCATAGGTTGTCTGATTGGTTAATCCGCTAATGGAATAATTCCCTCCTGTAGTGGCACTGCTCACGTTGCTGATGGTAACCCAGTTTGCCTCACCAACCGCCCGATAGCGAAGGTCGTACTTCGTACCGGGGTCAGCTGGATTATACCAGTTTAACCGTGCTGACGATGATGAAATCAGATCAGTTGAGAGGTAATTGGAAGAAGGTGCGTAGCAACCAGTCGTAAACGTCAACGTTGCGGTAAAATCAGACTGGGCTGTTGCCGAGCAGGCTATTCGCACTCGCCATTCATATGCTGTAGTAGGCATCAGACCAGTCAGTTGCCGGGAGGAATACCCATATCTTGCCGTTTCAGTGAGCAGATTCCAGGTTGGATTACCAACAGACCGGTATTGCAACTCAACAGTACTACCCGACTCCAGGGCATTGGCATTTACCCAGCCAAGCGTAACCGCGGTTGCCGTCGGCATACTGGAGAGCCCGATGGGAACCGCCGGACAATAGGTACTAAAAGTCGTTAACAGGCTATACGCCGACTCGTCAGTGACTGAACAAACGCTTTTGACCTGCCATTCGTAGGTTGTATTATTGGCCAAACCAGTCAGTGAACAGGTCGTGGTGGTTAGGCTGCTGACCGTCGCCCAGTTGGCAGTACCGACCGGTCGATAGCGAACGGCATACGTCCGTCCCGATTCGAAATAGGGCATAAACCACGATAAATTCGCGGATTCGGCTCTTGGCGTAGCGCTCGGATATAGAGGAGAAACACAGGCATAGGTCGTAAAGGTCAGCGGGTCCGTAAATTCTGACGTAGCCGTTGCGGAGCAAACGCCCTGCACCCGCCATTCATATTGTGTATCTGACGTCAGGCCCGTCAGCGTGTAGGAGGATGTGTTGGTTATAGTACTACTGGTATTCCAGGTAGCGGAGCCGACAGCCCTCCACTGCAGGATAGAGGCAGGTGAAAAGGTATTCCAGGACATAGCCGCCGAAACACGGGCCGGAATGACGCCAAACGAATACGTAACTGGCGTTTGGCAAAGGGTGGTGAAGGTAACTGGCCCCGAGTAGGTGTCTTGATCCGACGCTTTCACCCGCCACTCAACCGAAGTATATCCGCTTAATGAAGAAATAGTAACTGAGGTTTGTGGTAGACGCACTTGTTCGTTCCAGCCAGTACTACCGATCGCCCGCCATTGCACATCGTAGGTTACATTGTCGCCAAGGCTGTTCCAGTTTAATTTTGCAGTATTGGCCATAATGTTCGTCGTTGTCAGCCCGGTAACCGGGTCAGTGGTCCGGGGAGTTGCTATATCGGCGGTTGGGCTCAAACTACCGGTTGTGCTGTTGGACGGGCGAATGCGATAATAATAGTGCGTCCGAAGCCGGGTATCATAATCCACAAATGTGGTTTCATCAGGCCCTACCCCGCCAATGGGCACAAAACCCTCGGTGGCCGACGTTGTCGAACGCTCGACAAAATAACCCATTTCATTCGTGGCGTTGTCCTGCCAGGTTATCGTAATAGCAATACCATTAAGCGAGACCGCGACATTACTCGGGGACACGACATTCGTTGGAGGATGAGAAAGGGAATAGCTCGTATGAGTCTGTCGGAGGGCAAGACCAGCCTGCATCCTGTCGTACTGGCCCGGTGTAAAATCGTGCGTACACGGAAAATAATACGACATAATGTTGGTGATCGAGGGGGCGTAAAGATCCCCATTGGCATCGCGGGCCGTACTGCCAGGGCTATATTGCGGGCAGCCATTTGCGTCCGTCACATAGGCTCCGGCAATGTGATAGGGATCGGCGGGCGTATCGCAGATTTCATCCCCCGCCGTCGTGCAGTTGGCTCCAGCTCCTCGTGTCACCAACTCGTCAGTCGGATACTCTCCATTGGAATACCCAAAGGTATGAAGCACACTAAACGTATGCCCTAATTCGTGAGGAATCAGGCGATTGCCTAAATCAAAATCTCCTCCATTTGTTCCGATAAATGAACGGGTCGTAACGATGTCGTCTAAAGGAAAACGGGCAAATCCACCCACACCGGGGTTCGTAAAATGGGTAACATAATATTGGTTCAGCGCATCGGTCGCATCACGACCATCGACCGTATTTCCTTCAGGGAACGGAAAAACGTTGTATAAATCGTCATCATCGATGTAATCAGGCGTTGTACCAGCGAAGTAAAACTGGATGCCAAACCCATTGAGCAGGTAATAGCTATTGGTAACGGCCATTACCTGATTGAGTCGGGTTAGATTGAAATCGGCGCTACCGTCGCTCCGGCGAACGATGTGGGGACGGATGGAGACGTATGTAATGGCGGTTGGGGCAGCACCCGATGCCCGCTTGCGTTGCAGGGCCAGTCTTGCCAGTTGCCCAAGCGACAGGGACTGTGCAGGGGTTAAGCTTGGCGTACCACAGAACGGTAGAACGGGCGGGGTAACCGACTGGGCAACGACTAATGGGGACGCGAAAAGCCCAATCAGGCAGCCAATCAGTACGATAATTTGTCTGTATAAAGTCAATTTCATGGAGTAGGGAGTAGTGGATTCGCAGGAGGACTTGACTAATTTATTGGCAAACTTTTCATTCTTCAGAGAGAAAGAACACGGTTGGATTGGCTCTGTGGAGGTAGGGGTAAACCCAGAATAACCACCTACATTTCTAGCGTAAATGTAGGTGTGCCGCTTGTTAAAATGGAGCCAAATCCTATCAATATAGGGACATTTGACAAGGGGATGTACTAGCTGACAAAACAGAACGTTTCGTGCCGAACTGTTTTAACCTGCCAACCTCTCCAGGACATAGTGGCAGGCTATCACCAACGCAAACGGCGAATAGCCTTGTAGACAACACGATTGAATTTGACTAGTTTATGCAGCGAATTGCTCAGTAGTACTGCGGGCTCACCTTCAGCTTTATGATAACTCCAGACTGGTGAACTCATTTTTCTCCCCGACAGGCATGTCCGCCTGCCGAACCGATACAGTAGCAGGCAAAACACCTAACCAGTTTGCGGCCCACTCAACCGATAGTTCGGAAATGGCCTGTATTGCTATTGATTCGAGCAGTGGCTCCCCCCGACCACGAAGCAGGTATTCGGCCGATATTCGTGGCTCCGCCACAATAAGTTGTTCCAGTAGTTGAACGGCCGCTGTCGGCCCATCCCCGCTCAGTAATTGAGTCAAAAGGGCTAATGGTACGTTATGGTCTGTTGAAAATTGGCGTGCAGAACTGGTTAGGGCCGTGAAGACAACATTGATTCGGTCCGGGAGGGTAAGCATACGTTTACTTTTTAGCAATTTGGCACGACAAACCTATTGCGGTTTGTACTTACAATCAATGTGCCAATTAACTAATTTTTTTCATCCAGCCTACCTATCTTTTTCTGTTTAAGGTAACTCTGATGCCAGAGTGCCTGGCATTGAGCCTGTTCACCTCGTAGAAACCAGATCATTCCGCCCTTCCTACAAATCGAGCGCTAACTGGCCTCCCTTATCCAGTGAAACAGACTGAAGACTTGACAACGACACGCCCAGCAAGCGAATACCCTTAGGTGCAGGGATCAACGACGTTAATAAATCGAAGCTGATTTGTTTAAAATAAGCCGGGTCCCGGATCAGGCTAAGCACCGTTCGGCTGCGGGTAATCTGCTGAAAATCTGCATATTTAACTTTTAAGGTTACGGTCCGTCCCAGCACATCCGTCTTTTCACAATAGGCCCATACACTTTCCTGAAGCGGCAATAATGCCTCCCTCAACTCAGCCTCGTCGGTTAGATCCTGCTCGAATGTTGTTTCGGAGCCGATCGATTTACGCTCCCGGTCGGGCATGACCGGACGGTGATCGATGGCCTGGGCAATGGAATAATAATGGTGCCCCGCTTTCCCGAAATGCTGAACCAAAAAGGCTTCACGCTGCTGGCGCAGGTCCAGGCCCGTAAAAATGCCCAGTTGATTCATTCGGGCCGCGGTAACACGACCGACCCCATGAAACTGACCGACTTTCAGTTGTTCGACAAAGGCTTTCCCCTGAGTCGGTTTAATGACGAATAGTCCATCAGGCTTGCGATAATCGGATGCCAGCTTAGCCAGGAACTTATTATACGATACGCCCGCTGAGGCTGTTAGGCCGGTAACCGCCTTGATCCGGGCTTTAATAGCCTGAGCGATCAGTGTAGCCGACGGATTATCGACCAGATTATGCGTTACATCCAGATAGGCTTCATCCAGCGAGAGTGGTTCGATAAGGTGCGTGTATTCAGCAAAAATAGCCCGTATCTGTTCAGAAACGGCCTTATAAACGTCAAAGCGGGGTTTCACAAAAATAAGATCAGGGCATTTCCGAATGGCAATCGAGGAAGCCATTGCCGATCGAACGCCAAACTGGCGGGCTTCGTAGCTGGCTGCAGCCACTACACCTCGCTGCCGGGAACCCCCAACGGCAATGGGCTTGCCTCGCAAATCAGCATTATCCCGTTGCTCAACGGATGCATAAAACGCATCCATATCGATGTGAATAATTTTGCGATTGTCGGGCTGATCCACGTCCTTAAGTGCCGGAGTCGGTTTTGTTGAGTGTTTCTGGTAGATGAATTCGTCAGTCAAGCAGTGGATGTGGTGTCGGTTTCTCAAAATCGACACCACATCCACTGCTTGACTGACGAATTCACGGATCAATAACGTCTTTACCTGTCCCGAAAATACAACATAACGGAGGCATTTGCACGAAAAAAAACGACCCTTGGCCCATATTATTACTGTAGTTTGTATTTTTGAAATCACTCACAATCCTATTCGTTATGTTAGATCTGGTCATTGATGCACGCCCGGCATCATTAGGGAATGGGTTCAGTGTGCGACGGATTCTCCCCTATCGGTTGCGACGAATGCTCGGACCATTCATTTTTATGGATCATGCCGGACCCGTGAGTCTTGATCCGGCCCGAGTGACCAGTATGGACGTGTTGCCACATCCGCACATTGGCCTGTCTACAGTGAGTTATTTATTTGATGGACAGGTTACTCACCGCGACAGCCTGGGCGTACAGCAGATTATTCGTCCGGGTGAAGTGAACTGGATGACCGCCGGGAGCGGTATTGCCCACTCTGAACGGTTCGAGGACCCGTCTATGCTGGCAGGCGGTACGCTGGAGATGATCCAGACCTGGGTAGCTCTCCCCGAAGCTGACGAAGAAAATGCGCCAAGCTTTACCAATTACCAGCCCCAGGAATTACCCATTTTTACCGATGGCGGCATCTGGATGCGATTGATTGCTGGCGATGCGTTTGGCTTGCATAATGACGTAAAAACCCACTCTCCGTTGTTTTATACCCATGTAGTTCTGAAAGCAGGAACCCGATTTGGCTTGCCAATGGGTTATCCTGAGCGGGGTGCTTACGTGGCCAAAGGAAGCGTGGAAGTGGGTGGCCGGTTTTATACAGCTGGTCAACTGCTGGTATTTACGCCCGGAATTGATCCGGTCCTTATTGCTCGCGAAACCTGTACACTCATGCTCTTAGGGGGTGAACCACTGGGAGAGCGATTCATCTGGTGGAATTTTGTGTCTTCCCGGCGGGAGCGTATCGATCAGGCCAAGGCCGACTGGCAGGCAGGCCGTATTGCCCTACCACCGAATGACAATGTCGAATTTGTGCCGTTACCGGATGACCGGTCCAGACCCGCCGGAAACCCTCCACCCCCGCCCCTTTCCTGATCAGGTTGAGCGCGAATCTGTTCAGCAATGGTTCCAGCAACGATACCGTAACTGAACATAGCAGCGATGCTATTTATGGATGGGACTCATCGCTGCTATGTTCAGTTAATCAGCCACTTACAATAGCCTCAAATTAGCTGGCAGTCTACTTATTGAATTACTACCGGAAAGTCGGTATCCAGATCAGACGACCCCGGAGCAGGCGTTCCATTTTTCACATTCGGCTGGTGGCGAAGCACGACTTTCAGCTTTCCCGTTCCTGCGGCTCCCGTTGTCATCGTCGTCGTTAATCCAATGGGATAGGGTCCAGGCGCCGGATTTGTATCTTTGTCGGTGATTGTTACGGCCAGAGCCGAGGCTGCCCCGGTTGTTGCCGTATAGGTATATACGAAGAGGTGTTCGTTTGCTTTTTCCTTTATTTCTTCCGTAGCGTTAAGCGTGGGCGTTTTCGTTTTGTCATACAGCGACACAACGCCCGAATAGGTCGTATTGGCTTTCAGGTTTAGTGTTGCTTTACTGAAATCGGCGGAGGTGTTCAGGTTTTCGATCGTTGCCGTTACCACCTCGGTCGGCGTGGCTTTGTTTGTTAATGTCAGCGTGGCCGTCGTGATGGCTTCATTATCGTCCGTTGGGGCAACATTTTCTTCATCCTGTTTACAGGCTCCGGCAACCAGCATGACAGGAACCACCATCCAGAGGGCTTTTTTCAACAGATACATAACGTACATCAGGTTATATGTGAAACTAAATTGACGCAAAGAGAATCTCATTGACGACTGGCAAAGGTCAGCGGGAGCTTTAGTTTGAGCATGATATTTCGCCCTGGCTCATCGGCGAAGTAGCGAAACCGGTCGAGGTAGTCCCGATACGCCCGGTTCAGCAGATTTGTACCCGTCAGAATGACGGACATCGGGTGATTGCCCACTCGCCAGGAGAAACCGGCTTCGGCTCCAAACAACGTGTAAGCGGGCGGAGGGGGCGCAAAATCCCCCGTAAAAATGATCTGACCATTCTCCTGCCGTTGCGTAACAGTCGGAACCCGGTTTTGCCTGGCCACATACTGACTGGTAATGCTCACATACACGTTCGAAAGTCGCCCCCGATTTGTGGTTGAAAAATCATAACGCAGCCCATTATCGGTATGATTTGCCGGAATATAGACCAGGTAATCGTTGTTCGTGTGATCGTACGCAAACAGCAGCGACGTTCGCGAGGTGATGGTCAGCTGATCGGTCAGCTTATACCGAATGGTTGCATCAAGTCCCCGAAATGTTGCTCGAACCTGGCTGTATGAATAAGCCGGGAATGCGCCCCGTTGCCGAATAATCGGCACTGAATCGGGCTTCAGGTAGATGTAATTGTTAATCCAGTTGTTATAGAAACCCAGATCCGCATAAAATCGCTTGCCGGTATATTCGACCGACAGATTCATATTGTAAGCCAGTTCCGGATTCAGGTTTGGGTTACCACGCTCGTAGGCTACGGCACTTTGGTGCAATCCGTCGGAATAGAGATCACTCACCGTCGGGGCTCGCCAGGCGGTACTCATCGTGCCAGATAGCGTTAACTGCGGACTTGCCTGATAGGTGGCCCCCAGCGACCCGGTCAAATTGCTCCAGTCGCGCGTTTTGGCAGTAGTGAGATTGGTCGTCTCATCCAGAAAATACGCCCGGAGCCATCGGTAATCATACCGGACTCCCCCCTCCACGGTCCAGTTGTCGTTGGCGTATCGCTCAATGGCAAATAGCCCGGCACCATAATTTCGGTAGTTCGGAATCAGGAATAAATACCGCCGGACATTTCCCTGCGTGATCCCATTAAATCCGACCGTTCCGGAAAACTGGCCACCCGTTGCAGTTTTAATGGCCCGATGCTCCCAGATCAGATCGGCGGTCTGCGTCACTAATTTCAGGTAGAGTTCGGGGTCGGTTACGCGACTAAACGACTGCAAATCGTACTCCCGGCGAACATTCTGCTGCTGAGCAACCGTAATCGAAAGTGTTCCCAATCGCTCAGACCGGACAAAGGCTTTTACCTTCAGCAAATCGTGTTGCACCTGCTGATACGGCCGACCCAGGTCGTACGAAAATCCGGGCTGGTTTATGGGTTCGGGACGGGCGATGGCGGCATAAAAATCGGCCAGGCTACCGACCTGTGCACCGGTAAATAGTCCCACTTTCGTAGAAAACTGACTGTAAAAGATCTCGGCACCAACATGCTGACGGGTGTAATTGACTGTACCGGAGAAGTTATTCTCATGGTAACTACTGTTTTCGAGGTAGTAATCTGGCGTTTTTGTGTACCCTACACGCTTGAGAGTACCCTGTAGCCGCCAGCTCAGCCCCGCTAACTTTTTACCAAATGCCTGCTCAATAAGTCCCGAAACAATCCCCTGGTCTCCATTCGTACCACCAACCAGGTTAAGCTCACCGGCAATTCCGGGTACTGTTGGCATCGTTTTCGGCTCGACCAGAATTACCCCGCCAATGGCATCGGAGCCGTAACGAATGCTCGCTGCTCCCTTGATTACAGTAAGCCGCGAAGCCAGAAACGGATCAATTTGTGGGGCATGTTCGCTACCCCACTGTTGGTCTTCCTGCCGAACGCCATTGTTTAATGTCAGAATTCGGTTGCTGTATAAACCGTGAATAACCGGCTTGGAAATGGAAGGTCCCGTTTGAATCGAATACAATCCGGGTAATGTTTTCAGACTCTCCCCCAGCGACTGACCGCGCGTGGCATCGAGCGAACTCCCTGCCAGCTCCGTTTGCACCTGAAGCAATTGCTGCGCTTCAGATCGGTGTTCCGTCACAATGACCTCCTTCAACGTTTCATTGTCAGGTGTTAAGGCAACCGGTGGTAATGCGACCGGAGAATCCGTTCCAACGGCAATGGACACAACTCGCGTCTTATAGCCAACAAACTGATAGTCAATGCTATATTCACCCGAACAAAGGCCCGGTATCCGAAAATTTCCCGCCGAATCCGCAACGGCCCCGGTTGCCAGTTCACGAATATAGACGGTTGCTCCGGCGAGTGGTTCGTGGTTGTCCAGTCCCATAATTCGACCAGTCAATACGATACTACAGGCTCCAGATTGCGACTGACCCATGGAAGCGGTCCCTAACGACAGCCAGACAACACAACAAAGTTTTAGCAAATCTTGCATCAGTCCCCTACTCCGACGATGATTTATCCTGGTAGACTCAATCATCTTTATGCAACAACGTTGCAATATTAAGAAAAAGGGATGACACCACCCAAATTTGTGTGATTTTGTGCAGGATTTCTTTTGGAGATGCACGTTCAGCCCGCCTGACCAGCGAATGCTGAATCGAAGACGTGTTAATGCAGGATGTCGAATACCAGTTCGCGCAGGATGTCGCCCTCGCTCATCGTGGGTGTATCAATGCCTTTGCTCTGGGCATCGGCCCGGCGGATCGCATGTATAATATCGGCTACTTTAGGCAATGTGAAGGCACGTGCAGCAGTCATATAATCTTTAACAAAAAACGGATTGACGCCCAGCAACGGTGCCAGCCCTTTGTCGGTCTGATCTTTGGACGCCTGCACCAGCAGCACTTTACTAAAATAACCAAACAGTTGCGACAGGATCACAACCAAGGGGTTATCTTTCGGATTTCGGGCGAAATAGTCGATAATCTGGTTGGCTTTTACGATGTCGCGTTGACTGAGCGCCTTCTGAAGTTCAAAAACGTTGTATTCCTTGCTGATTCCAACGAGCCGCTCAACGGTAGCGGCTGAAATTTCTTCGCCTACGTGCAGGTTGATCAGAATCTTGTCAATTTCGCCCGCCAGTCGTTTCAGGTCATTACCGATGTGATCGGCCAGAAGCTGGCAGGCTTTGGGACTTACTTTGGCTCCCTGTTCCCGGCAATATTCCCCGACCCAATCGGGTATTTTGTTGTCGTAGAGCTTCTTGACACCCAGGAGCTTTCCCTTCGCACCAAATGCCTTTACCCAGGCTTTACGCTCGTCGAGGGCCGGTTTGCCGTCTTCCCTGACATAGCAAAGCATCAAAATCGTACTGGATAGTGGGTTCAGGGCATAGTCTTCGAAGAGCGTCTGCGCCGATTTATCACCGATTCCAGCCATTTGCTGCGCTTCCTTAACCAGCACCAGTTGCCGCTCGGCCATGAACGGATAGCGACGGGCGTAATTGAGCACGGCCCCTGCATCGGTGTCTTTTCCGAACAGTACGAATTGATTAAAGCCGCGTTCGGCAACCGGTACGGCTACTTTTTCGAGTTCTTCGGCAATTCGGTCGATATAAAAGGGCTCGTCGCCGTGAATGAGGTAAACAGGAGCAATCCGCTTATTGCGGATATCTTTTAACAGGGCATCTACGGCTGCAATCAAAACGGGAATCGGTTTACGGTATACGGTTCGCAAAATTAACAGTTCGGGGGCATTTACGCGGAAATAATACAGCAGGCCGTCGTTTCTGCATCGAATCTGCGTAAGTTTTTTATCTTTATTCCACTCACTCACAGACGCTTCACACGATGCAAAACCGTTTACACTGGCTCACCGGATTTTTCCTCTTTTTATCGTTTCAGGCCATTAGCCAATCGCCCAGCCCGTATGAACGGCAGGAAGTGATGATTCCCATGCGCGATGGCGTCCGATTGAATACGGTCATTTATACCCTCAAAAACAGCCAATCACCCCTGCCGTTTTTGCTAACCCGTACGCCTTACGGCGTCAGCCACACCGAGAGTCCGGATCGGATTCCTTACGTGAAAGACATGGCCGAGGATGGCTATATCTTTGTTTATCAAGACATTCGTGGGCGGTACAAGTCGGAAGGTACGTTTGAAATGCAGCGAATGAGCCGGAATAAGAAAGACTCGAAAGCCATCGACGAAAGCTCCGATACCTACGACACCATCGAATGGCTGCTGGCGACTATTCCCAACAATTCGAAAAAAGTAGGCATGTATGGCATTTCGTACGCGGGCTGGACCACCGTAATGGGTGCCATTGACCCGCACCCGGCCCTGGCTGCTGTGTCGGAGCAGGCAACCCCTTCGGATATGTTTCTGGGCGACGATTTTCACCATAACGGTGCGTTTCGATTGAGCTATGGCTTCGAGTATGCCTTTATGGAAGAAGCAACCAAACAGGATTCGCTGTTTCCGTTTCCAAACTACGATACCTACGAATGGTATCTGAAACTAGGGCCATTATCAAACGTCAACAAACTGTATTTCAAGAACAAGCTCCCTAGCTGGAATGACTTTGTCAATCACCCGAATTACGATTCATTCTGGCAGAAACAGTCACTTATTACCCGCATCGACCGTCCCAAAATACCCATCATGAACGTAGCGGGCTGGTGGGATCAGGAGGATTTTTACGGCCCGTTGAAAGCGTACCAGCTCTGGGAAAAACAGGATCAGTCGCATAAAAACTTTCTGGTGGCTGGCCCCTGGAATCACGGGGGCTGGGGACGTTCCGACGGCCGAACGTTAGGAAACATCCAGTTCGATACGGCCACATCGGTAACGTTTCGAAAAGAGATACAGGCGCCTTGGTTTGCTTATCACCTGAAGGGAAAGGGCCCGGGAAATTTTCCGGAAGCCATTACGTTCCAAACGGGTTCGAATAGCTGGCAACGTTACGACAGCTGGCCACCGAAAGAAGCGACTAAACGGAATCTGTATTTTCAGGCCGACGGAAAGCTATCATTCGAGGCCCCTAAAGCCACGTCTGGTGCTGATGCCTACCTCTCTGACCCGGCTCAGCCTGTTCCGTACCGAACACGCCCGATTGAAGCGACCTACGGGCCGGGTTCCCGCTGGCGCACCTGGCTCACCGAAGATCAGCGATTTGTTCACAACCGACCGGACGTACTTTCGTGGGAAACGGACGCGCTACCAAACGATATTACGGTAACGGGCGAGGTCTGGGCCAAACTTTTTGCCGCAACCACCGGCAGCGACGCCGACTGGGTCGTAAAACTGATCGATGTCTATCCGGCTCAATACCCGCAGCAGCCAGCGATGGGCGGCTATCAGCTTATGGTCGCCAACGATGTGTTTCGCGGGCGATTCCGGAACAGTTTTGAAAAACCCGAAGCCATTGAGCCAAACAAACCTGAAGTCTACTCGATTGATTTGCACAGCATTAACCATGTTTTCAAAAAGGGCCACAAGTTAATGGTGCAGGTTCAAAGCACCTGGTTTCCGATCATCGACCGTAATCCGCAAACCTTTGTCCCCACTATTTTCGACGCCAAAGAATCCGATTACCGGAAGGCCACGCATACTATTTTCCGGTCAGTTACTCATCCATCGCATCTGGAAATGAGCGTGGTCGGGAAATGAGGACGGAGCGAGTACACGCACAGTCCTCTGCTTGAACGCTCCTACAAACCAGCGAACTCGGCTTCTATCCATTTTGGCTACAACATATCCCAGTTTGGCTACAGTCAACTCCTGGCAAAAAATGACCTTTGTGTTCTTCATTAATACAAAGGTTATGATTCACTCGAAAGGATATGCAGCGCAACGTGCTGAAACGAATTTGGCCCCATGGAATTTTGACCGGAGAGACCTCGGCCCGCACGACGTACTGATCGATATTGCTTATTGCGGAGTTTGCCACACCGACGTTCATCTGACGCGTAATGAATGGTTTCCCGGTATCTTTCCAATGGTACCCGGTCATGAGATTGTCGGTATCATTTCGCAGGTTGGCAGTCACGTACAAACGTTTAAAAAGGGCGACCGTGCCGCTGTGGGTGTGATGGTTGACTCGTGCCTGACCTGCGAAGAGTGCAGAAACGGGCAGGAGCAATTCTGTAGCGTGAGCCCGGTGCTGACCTACAACAATCTTGACCACAGCGGCCAGCCTGTCTACGGTGGCTATGCCAACAACATTGTTGTGCACGAACATTTCGCCCTGCATGTAGCCGAAAACCTCGACTTTGCTGCCGTAGCCCCGTTGCTGTGTGCAGGCATCACGACCTATTCGCCCCTGCGCAAATGGAAGGTGGGCGAAGGCCATAAGCTTGCCGTTGTTGGTCTGGGTGGACTGGGCCATATGGCAGTGAAATTCGGCGTAGCCTTTGGCGCTGAGGTTACGGTATTGAGCACATCGCCAAACAAAGCTGATGCCGCGAAAAAACTGGGAGCGCACCGATTTGTTGTCACCAAAGATGAAGAGCAGATGAAGTCGGCTTTACGCTCGTTTCACTTCATTATCGATACCGTTGCCGCCAATCATGACATTAATCCGTATCTTGGTTTACTCAAAACGAATGGTGTGTATATCAATGTTGGCATGCCAGCCGAGCCCTGGCAGCTTCCTTCATTCGCCCTGGCTGCCGGCAATAAAGTAGTGGCTGGTTCGGGGGCAGGCGGTTTGCCAGAAACCCAGGAAATGCTGGATTTCTGCGCTCAGCATAACCTAGTTTCAGACATCGAGCTGATTGCTATCAAAGACATTCATACCGCTTTTGAACGGATGTTAAAAGGCGATGTGTTGTATCGTTTTGTGATTGATATGGCCACATTATAAACGTTGACGCCTTCGCCGGAATAGCTCCGGGTATTCCGGCACCTGTTCACTACTATGAAGAAAGCAACAAACCAACCCTATACATTCAACTCTATTTCGGAGTTACACAAGGCGCTCGGCTTGCCCAAACCCCTGCATCCCCTGATAAGTCTGAGCAATTATGCGGACATCAAAACGGACACGACAGACATAGCAAAGGGGATGATGACGAATCTTTACAAGATTTCGTACAAAAAGAATTTTACCGGCAAGGCAAGGTATGGTCAGCATTATTATGATTTTAATGAAGGGGGTCTCTGTTTTGTTTCGCCCAATCAGCTGATTTCAGAAGTGGAACCACAGGGTAGTTACGAAGGGTTTACGCTGATGATTCATCCGGATTTTATCCGGAATTATCCGCTGGGGAAAACCATCAAAAATTACGGGTTCTTTTCGTATTCATCCAACGAAGCCCTGCATCTTTCTGAACGGGAAAAAGAGAAAATCATGGGCGTTTTCAAGAGCATTGGGGAGGAACTGGCTTCGCCCATCGACCAGTTTAGTCAGGATGTGATTGTCTCGCAGATCGAGCTGCTGCTCAACTACAGCAATCGGTTTTACAACCGCCAGTTTATCACCCGCAAAGCCATCAACCACGACCTTCTGACAACGCTGGAAGCTTTACTTGCCGATTATTTTGACAGCCAGAAACCATTAACAACCGGCCTGCCTACGGTTCAGTACCTATCCGACCAGTTGAATGTATCGCCCCGCTATTTAAGCGATATGCTCCGCATGCTTACAGGGCAAAATACGCAGCAACATATTCATACTAAGCTAATTGAAAAAGCTAAGGAATTATTGAGTACTACTAATCTTTCGGTAGCCGAAATTGCCTACCAACTCGGCTTTGAGTACCCCCAATCGTTCAATAAAATCTTCAAACGTAAGGCCGATGTATCGCCGATTGAATTCCGGCAATCGTTTAATTGAAACACGATTTGTTAAGTTGTCCTGAAAAGACAACTTTCACGATAGCAAACATTCCAGACCAACTACACAATGTCCTATTGCCGAGCTATAGATTACATGCCTCAAGAACGCCAGTCCCTGCACAAAGCCTATCACGATCATCTGTATGGCTTTCCCATTCACGATGACAATGAGCTATTTTGCCGGCTGGTGCTTGAAATCAACCAGGCTGGCCTTAGCTGGGAAACCATCTTAAAAAAGGAATCGACTTTCCGAATCGCCTACGACAATTTTGAGCTGAAAACAGTAGCCGCCTATACCGATGCCGATCGGGAACGATTGATGGCAGATCCGGGCATTATTCGCAATCGGTTGAAGATCAACGCAGCTATAGAAAATGCAAAAACCATACTCGCGCTCCAGGCAGAACATGGCTCGTTTGAAAAGTGGCTGGAATTGCATCATCCCAAAACAAAAGAGGAATGGGTGAAGCTGTTCAAAAAGACCTTCCGCTTTACGGGCGGTGAAATTGTCAACGAGTTTTTAATGAGCATCGGTTTCCTGCCGGGTGCCCACTCAGCCGATTGTCGGGTGTATACGAACGTGCTGGAGGCTAAACCGAAGTGGATGAATGCTTAACAACAAGTTATAAGTAACTAAAAAGGCTATCAGTTATGATTAAGTCGATAGTAAAACCACCAATCGAGTTGAAGAATGCATCTTTTGTTGGCTCCATTACGGACTCAACGCATTTCGGTCACCCGTATTTAGTTATTGGATATCAGGCAAAACTCTATATTTGGCCATGGAAGTGAAAGTACACATACCATTTCAGGAGCTATTGACGATCGTCAGACAACTATCGCCTTCACAAAAGCAAGGCTACAAAAAGAACTAGCTCGGGCAACTAAGCCAGCTACCGAAAAGTCTCGTCTAACTCAATTACTACTCAATGGGCCAGTCTTTACGGATGAACAGATTAACACAATGGAGGAGGCCCGCAAATCGATGAATCAATGGCGGACCGAATCTTAATGGTTGATACCAGTCTGTTAATTGACTATTTTCGCAAGACCGACAAATCTAAAACCAAACTTGTTCAGCTTTCATTACAGTTTGAACAACTCGCTATTTCGAGCGTTACTGAATTTGAAGTTTACAGCGGTGCAACAGCAGCACAACTGGTGTTTTGGAATGAATTACTTTCTGAAATTCTCGTGTTTCCTTTTGACAGTAAAGCCGCACATACTGCTGTATCCAATCAATTACCCTTAGATACATTGAATCGTAAGCACGTTGACAATATACCGTCACTGACCCTGCTTAACACCTAAGATACTTCTGGCCTCTCCCACTCCATCGCCGACGAATCATACGCCCGGACTTTCTGACCCTCATACACCAATTTCCCGACGACCCAACAGTGTCCATATCAGTCGAGTGAACTTTTCGGTCGCCGATATAGGCGTTGTCCTATACGGTGGCGGGGTAGAACAAAACCAGATCGGCAACATAACCACGTGAAGTCAGTCAGCAGTTTCGTTAGCCCAGGTGTTTGGCGTTCAGGCTGATCATTTACTGGATGGTGATTTCGAGTGGCATTAGTTTCTGCTCCTACACGACTCGAAGCGAAAGTCCTATCCAAAAAGAATAGCATTTCCTATTCTTGATTTATTCCTTATTTCATGTCAAATCATTTTCAATTATACGAACAAAACCATAGTTTTAGCCAAATCTGAAGCATACCTATCAATGAATAATCGGGCAATTTTGCTCACAGACGGCTTATTGGCCACCCCCAACGCCAAAACAGCCCACGGACTGATCCGGGGGTCGGATCGCTATCAGGTCGTGGGCGTGGTCGATTTGCCAACGGCTGGACAGGACGCAGGCACCATTCTCGACGGGATATTCCGGAATATTCCCGTTTTTGCATCAGTCGATGAGGCACTTTCGACGGTTGGGCCGGTTTCCCATGCTATCGTTGCCGTGGCAACAAGTGGCGGAGTTTTACCCCCAACCATGCTCACCGATATTCGCCAAAGCCTGGAAAAGGGGCTGTCGGTGGTTAACGGATTGCATGAATTTCTGAATGAGAAACCCGACCTGGTTGCGCTGGCCCGGCAGTATGGTGGTCAGCTCATCGACGTGCGACGGCCTAAACCCCGGCAGGACCTTCATTTCTGGACGGGTGAGATTAACCAGATTACCGCCCCTATCATCGCGGTTATCGGCACCGATTGTGCCCTCGGCAAGCGGACAACCACCCGCCTGATCCGGGAAGCCTGTAACCAGCAGGGTATCAATGCCCAAATGATCTATACCGGCCAGACCGGCTGGCTTCAGGGTGGTCAATATGGCTTCATTGTCGATTCGACCCTCAACGATTTTGTATCGGGTGAACTCGAACATTCGCTCGTTTCCTGCTGGCGCGAAACTGGCGCCGATGTCCTGCTGATTGAGGGTCAGGCCGCGCTCCGAAACCCCAGTGGTCCCTGTGGCTCGGAGTTTCTGGTGTCGGGCAACGCCCGGTATGTGGTGCTGGTTCATGCGCCCCAACGAACCTATTATGACCATATTCCAGATTGGGGGCGCATACCTCCCGTTGATACAGAGATTAACCTGATCAATGCCTATGGCTCGACGGTCATTGCCCTCGCTCTCAACACAGAAGGATGCAGTCGGGATGAAGCCTTTGCTTACCAGAATCAATACAGAGAACAGCTTGGTATTCCGGTACTTCTCCCACTGGAAGAGGGTGTAGCGCCTATTGTACCTGTTATTCAGACCCTAACCACTGCGGCTCATGCGCATTAAAGCCATCCGCTCCTATTGCCGGGATCTGGCGCTTACGAAACCGTATACGATCGCTTACCAGACGATTTCGACGGTCGAGAATGTCTTTCTGGAAATTGAACTGGCAAACGGGATTGTCGGCGTTGGGGCTGCCAACCCTTCGCCGGAAGTGGTAGGCGAATCACCCGACCAGGCCTTGCAGAATTTGCAAAGTGACTGGACAACCAGACTCATCGGGCGCGATATCAGGCTCTTTTACAACCTGCTCGATGAAGCCAGTCAGCAGTTTCCGAATGCGCCGGGCACATTAGCCGCCCTGGATATTGCCCTGCATGACGCCTTTGGTCAATTTCTGGGCGTTCCGGTTGTCGCCTTTTATGGGCAGAAAATCCAGTCGTTACCAACGTCCGTAACCATCGGCATTATGAATGCTGCCGATACACTGGTAGAAGCAGTTGCTTATTATGAGCTGGGTTTTCGGGTGCTCAAGGTAAAAACCGGCTTGAATGTATCTGAGGATATTGAGCGAATCCTGAAGCTTCGGGAGCGTTATCCGCACGACCTGACCATTCGTGTCGATGCGAATCAGGGATATTCGCTAACTGAGTTGGAGGCTTTCCTGAAAGCGACATCCACTACTCAGATCGAACTGATCGAACAACCATTACAGGTTGGTACTGAACACGAATTACTTGGTTTACCCGATACCATACGGCGGTTACTGGCAGCTGACGAATCGCTAAAAAATCCCGAAGCGGCCTTAAAACTTGCCCAACACCCCCAGCCTTTTGGTATCTTTAACATCAAGCTGATGAAATGTGGGGGTATTCGGTCAGCACTTGAGATTGCCACCATTGCCCGGTCAGCTACCATTTCCCTGTTTTGGGGTTGCAATGACGAAAGTCGGATCAGCATTACCGCAGCCTTACACGCAGCTTTTGCGTGTGCAAATACCCGTTACATTGATCTCGATGGCAGTCTGGATCTTGCCGAAGATGTGGTATCGGGTGGTTTTGTTCTCGAAAATGGCGTCATGCGTCCAACCGGTGAAGCGGGCCTGGGATTACGTCGCCTGATATAACTTATTCATCCATTAGTAACCAATGCTCCCCTATTTCCCGTTTGGCCAGCAGTTTAATGACAAAATGGGTACGTATCCGTTGCCCGAAAGCGACTGGCTTGTTGAGGTTGATCCACAATATCAAACCGAAATTGCTCTAAAACGCCAGTTGCTGAACACGTTACCCAACTACTATTATCAGGCGTTGCCCGGCCACGAAACAGCTCAATGGGAGGTTTTGGAGCTGGTCCTGCAAAATTTGGCCCGGTTTTCGCCTGATTCGTTTACGCTTCATCAAAACGGCGATCAATGGTTTTGGCAGAATCGCATACTGAACGAAGAGACAACCTTTACCTTCGGCGATCTGCGAACCCTCCCCAACGATCCGCTCGATTGGGCAGGGCGACAGGTTCAGGAAGATCTGACCATTCTGGCGGGTAAGGAAGCCACGCTGGTAGCGGGACAATTGTGTTTCGGTAATGGATGGTGTCTGGATGAGAAACTTGGGTTGCCCTTCTGGCAGATTCACAGACCCATTGTCCCCATTGTAGAACCCATGATGCAGGCCGCACAAAAGCTTATGGAACGATTGCCAGTAGGTCGCCCGGTCTGGCGTGTGAACTGGAGTGTGAAAGTAACCGATCAATTGGACATGACAAGCCGCCATACGCCAATGCTCGAGAAACTTCTCGCGGATCAAAGTGCCCAAATGACGATCGACTCCATCGCAGAACAACTCTATATCCGTATCGAACGGCAAACGCTTACCCGATTACCCCGCTCAGGAGCCATTCTGTTTGGCATTCATACCTATCAGAATCTACTGGCTCGTGAAGTAGAAGAACGGGCCGATGCTGCCATTCGAATGGCTCAGGTATTTAGCACGACCCCAGCCGCAATGATTGACTATAAAGGAATGACCTCGTTTTTGCCCATCTTAATCCGTTACTTGAATAATATATACTCAAATTACTACAAATCAACTAGTTGAAATAATATAATCAGGCCATATTTACTTAACTTCATGACAAAACTCGCCCGCAGCATCACGCTTAACCAAGCCATTTTACTGGTTGTCAGTGGAATTGTTGGCTCTGGAGTTTTCAAAAAAGTAGCACCGATGGCGGCAGAGTTAGGATCACCGATACTGGTCCTGGCTTGTTGGGTTATGGCGGGTATTGTCAGTTTGGCGGGTGCATTAACCTATGCTGAGATGGCGGGTATGTTCCCTCAATCGGGGGGCGAATACGTTTATTTCAGACACATTTACGGCCGCCTGTTTGCCTTCCTGTACGGCTGGGGGGCGTTCACGGTTATGCGCACGGCCACGATTGCCGCTCTCGCGCATATATTCGGCCAGTCACTGCTCTCGCTTACAGGTACGCACGGAGCTTCTGCGGAATTAAGCGTAAAGCTAATTGCAAGCTCGCTAATCGTTTTTTTGAGTTTCGTCAATTACCGGGGTGTATCGTTCGCCGAAGGGCTTAGCCGGGCGCTGATTTACCTGACATTTGTAGCAGTCATCATTATTGCGTTTCTGGGTTTTCAAGCCCAGACAGGTAGCCTGACTCACCTTACCCAGTCTGTTCAGGAACCCGTTACAAATGCACGGGGCAGTTTACTGGGCTCCCTTGTTGTTGCTTCACTCGGTGCTTTCTGGGGTTATGAAGGGTGGAATCAGATTGGCTACATTGGCGAAGAGATCAAATCCCCACAACGTAATCTGCCTATCGCACTGGGCGTAGGCACCAGTATCGTGGTTGGCATTTATATACTCTTGAATGCGGTTTATTTATACGTGCTACCCATTGATAAACTTGTTCAATTAGCCAGCACACCCGATAAAATTGCGGCTGTTGAAGTCGTGCGGCAGGCGGCAGGCTGGGCCGGTGCCACGTTCATTTCGGTCTTGATCCTGGTAACGACCTCAAACTCAACCAATGCCTCTATACTGATGCCAGCCAGGGTTTTTTATGCGATGGCGCGCGATGGACTGTTTTTTAAAGCAGCTGCCCGTATTCATCCCCGTTATAAAACGCCATCGGTAGCCATTCTGCTTCAGGGCTTTTGGTCAATTATACTGGTCTGGTCGGGTAGTTTTGACCAATTGACCGATATGCTGGTTTTTGCTTCATTTATTTTTTACGGGGCCACTGCCCTGGGTGTGATTCTGCTTCGCCAAAAACAGCCCGACATCGTTCGCCCTTATCGGGTAATCGGTTATCCGATCGTACCCTTATTTTTCTTGTCCTGTTGTACGTTACTTGTTTTGATGACACTGATTAATCAGCCCCGCGAAGCGCTAACGGGCTTGGGGTTAATCGCTACCGGCCTCCCCTTCTATTGGTTCTGGCGCAGAAATAGGCCGGTAGTGGTCGAGAATCCGTAAATTTCAGTTCACCCAGGTAGCGAAAATTAGTCATACATTCCGATGTGTCTGAATAGTTTAAGTGAGCCATCTTTTTCCCTACGCCAGATCCGTAAATCTTTCCCAACCCCAACGCCCGACCAGTCACCATTTCTCACCGTAGCAATGTGGCTGGCGTATTCAATTACATACGTTCCCAGATGATCGATGCGGTCATTACGGATGTCCAGTTTTTCAAAAATTGGTAGGCCTTTGCAGTGTTCAACCAGAAAAGCATCCAGCTCTTTTTTACCCTTGTATATAGGATGTCCTGTGTAGCAAAACATGCCATCATCGGCATAAAACTGAGCCCATATCCGGTAATCATGCTGACTAACGGTAGCTTCCATCAGGCGATTCAGGGCAGCAAGTTCAAAACTTATGTTGTTTGTGATTGGCATGTGCGCCTGTACCGCAACGTCAACTACGGGTATCTCCTTAAATGTCAATAGATCGCCAATTTCAAGCGGGTGGTTGTAATTCCAGGCCTCCGTCATCAACAATAACGCACCATTCGCTGCCTTTTCCCAGATATTGACATACTTGCCCATTAGTTCATAGGCTTTACCAGTACGTTTTTCGTTCATTTTCAGAATAAATTGGCCAATCTCCGCTACCATCGACCCAAGGTCATTGACTTCCAGCTCGTTCCGGCTAAATTCCTGAACCACAAATCGTGTCCTAAAAGCGTTGTGGTATAACAGGGCATTACCTTTACCCATAATCGTTTTTTGATACTCGGGCATCAGTCGTATCGTTTCGGCACAATAGGCCTGAATCAGCGCTGGATTCTTTTCAAGCATACTCCTCGAATAATCAGACCTGAATTGCTTCAAATAAGCGATCGTTTTTTCATCCGCCTTTAAATCCGATTGGGCAAATAAACCAGCACTATTCACGATGGTTAGTAAAACGAGCAGAATGATCCATCTGTACTGTATCATGTCGATTAGCTCCTTGAGAATTTAGAGTGAGTAAGCCTTTATTGGTTGACATCAAACACGAGATACCGGGCCAGAAACGGGAGCACTCGTGCGTAGAAACGGCCATTTTCGGTCCAGTTTCTGTTCCAGGGATTACCCCGATACTCCTCGGCCTCGTGCTCGATACCCAAATCCTCAAGCTTCCGGCTGAACGCTCGATTGGACTGCACATGGTCCTGATTCGGATCGAAGCGCCCCCAGTCGAAGGCGATGCCGCGCATGGTTTGAAGATTCTCAACCGACTCGTCGAGTGTTTCTTCGAGGTGAAAGCCTCGTTTTGACTTTCTGGTATTTTCGACGTTGAGTTTCGGTTCACCGTTTTCGAGTTCCGTAAAGAAATCACAATAGAACGGAGGTCGATTCAGATTGGGCAGGTAAGCCTGGCTGACGGTTACGAAGATTTGCGCCCGTCCATCGCCTTTCAGATCGGCAAACGATTTTGCCCGATGAATTTTCTTCCAGTCGATGTCAACCGAGGTCCAGGGCAAAAAGCCAATCCCGGTAGCAACCGGGTGCAATGCGTAAACCAAGCTGAAAAGCTCAGGGTGCACCATCGCCAGCTTCAACGCGCCCCGTCCACCGATAAAGTCGCCAGCAAGCGCACGGCTATCGCGGTGACGAAGGGTACGAAATCGGCCATCTATAAATGGGACCAATTCGTCGGTCGTAAAATCGAGCCAACGCCCACTGACCGGTGAATTTTCATAAATACTGCCGGTTGTGGGCGAGCTGTAGTCAGCAGCGACAAAAATGAACTCGTTTACAATACCGTTCGCAAAGCCACGCTCCAACAGATTAATTATCGAACCATCTCCAACCAGTTTTTCCGCGTTCGAGAAAATACTATGGAAGTAATAGACGACTGGATAAGACTTGCTGGAATTCGCATAACCTGGTGGCAGATAGACCTTGATGTCACGGTTCGTATCAAGGCCAATTCGGTTATCACGGAGGATGGTCGATGCAAGGTTTTCAGTGACCAGAGTGCCATGTTTTATGTCCTGATCTGTAGCACTCTTCCCCTTAACCAGGCTCTTTGCTAATTTGGGTTGTGCAACTACATCGATGGCTATTATACGTAGAAGGGCCACTAGGGCAAATATGAATTTTGTTCTTTTCATACAGGCATTCAGGATTATGAGAAGTTAGAACTGTCCAGATTTACCGCTTCTGATCCTGAAGGAAAAGGCACTCAGCAACGGTTGGCAACAGACTTGGTGCCGTAAAAGAAGGTGTGATGAATCCCAAAAAAAAGAATGAATGACGATCGTCGCCCAATAATTGACCAACTGCCTGAAATCCAGATAAACAGGTAGAGAATCAGCAAATGCCCCCAATTTTACTGGTCATTTAGCCGGGAACGCGTTTCGTCAATTGGTATCGTCCGTTTATCGATCGAAAGCGCGAACTCTGCTGGATTTTTGTACTTTCGAAACAGCAACCCCCTTTTAGTCAGTACAGTTAGGGACAGGTCTCCCGAAAGCCTTACAAAATGAACGTGCTATCAATTTACCAGCCAGAAAAAAACTGGTTTTTTAGATACAAATTATATCACCTGCCGTTCTGGTTTCTGTACCATTATTTATGGTGGGTGGTTACGCTGGGCAATCCGGTAAAAGTCTTCCAGACGATAGTTATCTTACCCTATGCGCTTAAATACAGCTTCTACGTCATTTTTCAGGCATTAGCGGTCTATTTCAACTTATATTATCTACTTCCCAGGTATCTCGAAAAAAACAGAGTAACCAGCTACATCATCTATTTAACCCTGACGGTTTTGTGCGCTACCCTATGCATTGTCGGGGGATATTATTTCAGCGCCTACATCGGCGGTAAAACCATTGCAGAACTGTTTGGAAAATCGGCCTGCTTCAATACCTTTCTGGGAAATGCCTTGCCCTCAACTGTTGCCAGTGTAACGCTGGGTATGAGTATTAAACTGACCAAAAACTGGATTCAGACCAGACAGCGGCAACAATTGCTTGAAAAAGAGAAACTGGAAACCGAACTGAAATTCCTTAAAAACCAGTTCAACCCGCATTTCCTGTTCAATACCATCAATTCCATCTTCTTTCTGATTCATAAAAACCCTAACATGGCCTCCGACTCATTGGCCAAATTTTCCGAATTACTACGGTATCAATTGTACGAATGCAATGATCAATTGATTTCTCTGGACAAGGAAATCAGCTATCTGGAAAATTTTATTGAGCTGGAAAAACTACGGCAGAATACGAACATGCAATTGACGTTCGACATCGAACCAGGCTATATGGCTCACTTAAAAATCGCTCCATTTATCCTGATGACCTTTGTCGAAAATGCGTTTAAGCATGTTTCCCGGCACAATGACCGACCGAACTGGATTGCCATTAAATTAGAACTGGATGGTCAGCAACTCGACTTTTTTGTGGCCAATAGTACCTCTACTGAGATAGCCAATGACGTTGTCAGGTACGGGGGTATTGGCCTGCAAAACGTGCAACGACGTTTGGATCTCCTGTACCCAGGCCAATACGAGCTGACTATTCAACATGACCTGAACCAATTCGAGGTGAAGCTGCGGCTGACCCTGACGGAGTCCGTGCATGCATCACCTTTACCCATTTCCGGCATACCCGTATGAAACTCAATTGTGTCATTATCGATGATGAACCATTAGCCAGGGAGGGCCTGGCCAGTTACGTACGGGAAGTGGATTTTTTGCACCTGACCGATACCTGTGAAAATCCGCTTGAGCTCATCACGTTATTGGATCGGCAACCCACGGATTTGATTTTCCTGGATATTCAGATGCCTAAAATGAATGGCATCGATTTTTTAAAAATCGTAGAAAATCCACCAATGGTCATTATTACAACGGCCTACCCCAGCTTTGCGCTGGAAGGTTTTCAGTTAAATGTGCTGGATTATCTGCTAAAACCGATTACGTTCGATCGTTTTTTCAAGTCGGCCAATAAAGCGAAAGAATACCACCGGCTCCTCACCAGATCGGCATCGGCAAATCCACAAAAAGTCGAAGCGAACGATGATTATTTCTTTATCAAATGCGGAAATAAATACGAAAAAATAGTCTTCGACGATATTCTGTTTGCGGAAGGATTGCAAAACTATGTGACCATTTATACCACTAAAAGTAAATACGTAACCCTCTTGAATTTGAAAAACCTGGAGGAGAATTTACCGAGTCAGTCATTTATCCGGGTGCATAAATCTTTCATGGTTTCTACGAATAAAATTGAGTCGATCGAGGGAAATGAAATCTTTATTCAAACGCATCGTATTCCAATCAGCCGGAATTATCGCGATCAGGTCATGGCTAAAGTGCTGACGGATAAATTGTGGAAGAAATAGGTAAGACCCGGTTTGTCTATTGGTAAAAAAAGCTTGGGTATTGCTTCTAAGCATTAAGCGCCTTAATGGCTCCTTTCATTAAGCGACGCCTGCCAATTGCTTATGCCAATCCGCTCCATTCGTTCGCTTAGCCTTTCGGCAACATTAATCATGCTGACGATCAGCCTGATGGCTCAAACAGCCTTGACACAGGACCAACGACTAGGGTGGTGGCGTGATGCTCGTTTTGGCCTGTTCATTCACTGGGGGCCGGTCTCGCTTATCGGCAAAGAAATCAGTTGGTCTCGAGCTGATTACGGTAAAAGCCGGTATGACTCGCTTTACCGGCGATTCAACCCTACCCGTTTCAATGCCAGAGAGTGGGTAGCCCAGGCAAAGGCCGGAGGTATGAAGTACGTCGTGCTCACCGCCAAACACCACGATGGTTTCTGCCTGTGGAACACGAAATCCACAACGTACAACATCATGTCGACCCCGTTCGGGCGGGATGTCTGCAAAGAGCTGGCCGATGCTGCGCGAGAAGCAGGGCTTAAGATCGGCTGGTATTTTTCACTGGCCGACTGGAAAGACTCCGACTGCCGCAATCCGGCCAGTAACAACGAGTTTGTTGGCCGGATGATGACCCAGCTTACCGAACTACTGACTAATTATGGTCCAATTGATCTGTTGTGGTTCGACTATGAAGGCTCACCCTCTCCTGCCAAACCGAAACAGGTTTATGAGCTGGTTCATCGGCTACAACCGGATATTATTCTGAACAACCGACTGGAAGTCTTTAGTCCCGATGAATCACACAGTCAACCCGGCACCTATGGCGATTATGCAACACCAGAAGGGTTTGTAGCGGGGTTTGGGCAAACTCCCTGGGAAACCTGTACGAATATGGGGCACCAATGGGCCTGGAAATTTGGCGATACGCCCCGGAGCCTGAGCGAGTCGGTACACACCCTGTTGCGTTGTGTAGGCAGCAATGGCAATTTACTGCTTAACGTTGGCCCCGACAGTCTGGGCCAGTTCCCTGCCCTTTTCACAAACCGTCTTTATGATCTTGGTTCCTGGATTAAACCCCGTTCAGAAGCCATTTATGGCACAAAAGGTGGTCCTTACACCCCGACCGATTCGTATGTCTGTACGCAAAAGGACAATAAAATTTTTCTGCATATTCTGACGGGAACTGACGGCACCATCGTGCTCCCGCCCCTACCTGTACCTATCAAACAAGCAACCCTATTGACTGGCGGTCCGGTGACGTTCCGCCAACGGAAGGAAAATCTGGAACTGGTGATTCCAACGGCAATGCGCGACTCAATCGCCACAATTATTACGCTCACCATCGATCAACCGGCGGCTACACTATCCCTCATCCGGCCGTTCTCAAAAACGGGTTCGCTGGCCTATACTAAATCAGCCAGGGCATCCAGTGAGCTTAGTTCGTTCTTACATAATGCCGATGCCACTGTCGACGATGACCCGAAAACTTACTGGAAATTAGGCCGTCGACGTGATGGTCAATTCGACGCCTACTATGGCACGGATCTTTCGTTTCAATCGGCAAAACTTCAGGCACTATTTAACTCAACTGGCTGGCTCGAAATTGATCTTGGCAAACCTCAGCGCGTTGGCCAGGTGATGGTCAATGCATTTATCCCCGCTAAAACATCAGCTGTAACCCCACAGATCGGACGATTTGCCATTCAATATGAAAAAGATCAGCAATGGATTACGCTAATGAGTGGTCAGCAACCTGGTAGCGAGTGGCGAAAGACCATAACTCCTGTCACGGCAAAACGATTCAGACTGATTATTCAGGAGTCTGTAGGGAGTATTGGCATCCGAGAATTTCAACTGTTTCCACCAAAATCAACTAACTGACAATCAGACCATAGTCGATACTTTACCTGCTTTGCCGATTCAGCTTATTCTGCTTTTGATAGCTGTATTCGTATTTGCTCAACATGGTCAACCAATTCCGGCCAGAAATGCATAAAGTGTTCACCAATCTGGTCATAATACAGGACCAGATCGATTATTGCCGTATCCAGACCCGACGGAAAAGCAGTCCGACGCGAAATGCCTTTCAGCGATTGGTCAATACCTTCGGTAGTCTGGTAGCCCATAACCCAATCATAGCGAACCAGTGCATGGAGCATGCGCGCTGCCGGTGTCGGAAAACGGGGTGAAAGTCGCTGTAGGGCACTATAAAAATACCGGGTAAAATCAGGTAAGGACTCGCCAGTCAACTGATCGAAATTACGGGCCAAAAAATGATCAAAAAACACATCGACAGCCACTCCTGCGTACTTATGGCAGCGCGGATGCAATAGCTCACGGACAGCCGCAACATCGGGATGGGCATCCGTAAATGTGTCGATTTCGCGGTGTAAGCGAACGCCTGCCACTTCGTGGAGTGTAAGCTTATGCCGCGGATGGGCAGGATTTCCCTTGATGAAATCGCCGATAAAATTTCCGATCAATAAGCCGTCTTTTCTAGCTGACAGATAACCATGCGCCAGAATATTCATCGTAAAGACGAATCGCGTTCCGGCGTTCCGGCGGTTTTCTGAGCATTAGCCGGACCTGACAGGGGCGGTTCAGCCAGTAGCGTTACGCCTTCGCCGGGTTCATACTGTTCAACCGTAACCCCAAACCGGCGCAGGAAATCAACACCTTCATCCGATGGGATTCCCTTGTATTCAGCGTATGAATGGAGGTAGATGACCCTGGCGATTTTCATGCTGTAGATGATTCTGGCGCAGGCAATACAGGGCGACAGCGTCACATAAATTGTTGCCCCTTCTATCTCAGAGCCATTTTTGGCGGCATAAAGGATCGCGTTTTCTTCGGCATGTAAGGCCAGCGAACAGGAGCCTTTGGAATCGCGGGGGCAACCAGCGCCCTGAAATTCTTCATCACAGTTGTGCGTACCAGCTGGTGGGCCATTGTAGCCGATGGAAATGATCCGGGTATCGCGGGCCAGTACCGCTCCAACCTGCGCTTTGATACAATGCGACCGTCGGGCGAGGTTAACGGCCAACTCCATGAAGATATCGTCGAAACGGGGCTTGGCATGGGGTTCGGGCGTATGGGTAGTCAGCAACATTATCGTTAACCGCTTCGGCGGATCAGTGTAGTCTTAATGAGTACGTAAATTTCACTGATTTTATTTTCATAATCGTAATCCTGTTACCCAATCAACTAATTCAAGTCTACAATGTAGCCCATCCACTTACTGGAGTTTCCACCAAATACGGTACTGAATTCGAATTAAATAGGTTATTTTTATTTAAGTTTGTTCGCATAAGCATACTTTATTTCAACTTTTATGGAAAAGCTTTCCTTTCTTATTTTCTATATATTATTATCACTGTCTACATTCGCTCAACCAATCATCTACGTAACTCCATCCGGGGCTGGTACTGGCTCTGGTAATTCCTGGGCCAATTCACTCTCTGGAACACAATTAGTTAATCGTGTAGCCATCGCAACGGCCGGAACACAGTTCTGGGTAGCGGCCGGAACGTATAAACCAACCACCACAACCAATCGGGCAGCCTCGTTCAGTATTGCAACGGGGGTATCCGTTTATGGCGGATTTACGGGAACGGAATCTAGTTTGGGGCAACGGAATTATACGGCCAATAAAACCATTTTGTCGGGCGATATCGGCTTACCCCACGATACAACGGATCATTCGGCGCTACCGGTCACCCAGGCGGATAACTCATACCATGTTGTTTACTTTCAGGATGTTGATGCCACTACCCAACTGAACGGCTTGACAGTCCGTGAAGGAGTGGCAAATCTGGCAAACGGCCCGACCTCCTATCTGCTTGGCCAGGAGGTTCAGGCAAATGATATTGGTAAAGCTGGCGGTGGCATTCATAATATCAGCCTTACGAAATGCAGCACGCCATCCATCCTAAATTGTACAATCGAGCAAAACAGGGGAAGTTTTGGAAGCGGCCTGTATAGTAGCGGGGGAACATGCGGACAAGGATCTACTTTTCTGATCAGCAATTGCTTATTTAAAGCCAATGAATCCATTGGCCTGGGAAGTGGCGGGGCTATTTATCTTCATAACTTTACCAACACGTCGATCAAGGGATGTTTGTTCCTTGATAACCGCTCGTTTTGGGGTGGTGGCGTATTTGTGATTAACTGTAATCCACAAATCACCAATTGTACATTCAGCAGGAATCATGCCGGTTTTAATATTGGCGGTAGTGGTGGTGGTCTTTTTGTCGATGCCTACAATCAGGACTGTAGCCCGGTCCTGTATAACTGCCTGTTTACCGATAATCAGGCAACAGGTGGTGGAGCTGTATTTACGGGGTCTTTTTTCAATGGAACCAGTACTCCTCAGTTTATTAACTGTAGTTTCACCCAAAACACGTCGTCATCGAATTCGGGGGGCGCTTTTTCCATTCAGGACAGTGCCTATGGCGACGGCTACAATAAACTGAACGACAATAATCTTCCCCATCCCGTTATTAAAAACTGCATCATCTGGGATAACATTTCGTACAAATACGAATCCATATCGTTTGATTACCAAGCCTTTCCAACGGTTGGAAACTCTATTGTCGGGGGTAACTTTCTCACGCATGATTTTGTCAATGCCCCTCCTGGGTATAATGCAGGCAATAACCTCAATACGGACCCGATTTTTGTCAATCCCGGCACCGGCAATTTCAGGCTGGGTTTAAACAGCCCCGCCATCAACGCCGGCAATCCTGATACAGCAGGTTTACCGGCTACCGATCTTGTTGGGCAATCCCGCGTTCAGGATGGCCGGGTGGATATGGGTGCCTACGAGTCTGCTGCTTGCCGACCTTCTATTTGTGTACCCTTCATCGTTCAGCGCCGTCGATTATAATCACCAAAAAGCCCGATGGCAATCGCCATCGGGCTTCCTTGTTGTCGAAACTAAACACAAGTAGCTACCGCTGGATCAGACTGCTATCTTTTTCGACTTCAGCCATTCAGGTTTCGTTGTTACCACATTGGCTTTCAATTCATTAAGCATGGCGTATAGGCCATAGTACGTTCGGTTTACGTATAGGCCATCCTGCGAGCCCCGTGCGACCTTCGACTTTTTCAACTCCTCTACTTTCGACAAATCTTCGGCAAAGGCATATACTTTATTGAAGTAGGTATCATCGCCAAAATCAAACTCGTCGACGGCGAATGGTTCACCCAGCATACGGATCATCTGCTTAAACAAATCCGAGAAAAACGCCCGATCTTTGGGAGAATCCTGCGGGGTCAGAAATTCCAGATTTTCAAAAATCGTTTCTGTTAGCGAATTATTCTCGATGGTGTCAGGATTGACCAGCCGAAAATAATTGTCGTAGTAAAATTCGGGAATGACCTTCACGCAGCCAAAATCGATGACGCCCATTGTTCCATCAGGCCGCATCAGAAAGTTACCCGGATGTGGATCAGCGTGAACCTGCCGTAAGGTATGAATCTGAAAATCGTAAAAATCCCACAGTGCCTGCCCAATCTCGTTCCGAATCGCCTGCGACGGTTTCGTTTTCAGGAAATCTTTCAGATGAAGTCCGTCCACCCAGTCCATCGTCAGGATTCGTCTGGATGAGAATTCAGGATAGTATTTGGGGAATACCAGACCCGGTATATGGGCACAGGCTTCCGAAATTTCAATGGAGCGACGGAGTTCAAGTTCATAATCGGTTTCTTCGAGGAGTTTCGACTCTACTTCCCCCATATACCGGTCGATGTCACGCTCATTCAGATTCAGTAACCGAACGGCCAGCGGTTTGGCAATTTTCAGGTCAGAACTCACGGCATCGGCTACGCCGGGATATTGTACCTTTACGGCCAGCTTCTTCCCGTCTTTCCAGGCCAGATGAACCTGACCAATACTGGCTGCATTGACAGCATCGATGTTAAATTTATCGAACAACTGGGTCGGGGTTTTCCCAAAATAGGTCTTGAACGTTTTGACAACCAGTGGCCCCGACAACGGTGGCGCTGAATATTGCGCCATAGTAAACTTGTCTGAATAAGCCACCGGCAGTAAGCCCCGGTCCATACTCAGCATCTGGGCCATTTTCAGAGCAGAGCCCTTCAGTTCGCTTAATGCTTCATATATGTCAGCCGCATTGTCCTTGTGCAATTCATCTTTCGATAAATCGGGATCAATCAGCTTTTTACTATAATGTTTTATATAATTTCCGCCGACCTTCACCCCGGCTTTCACAAACTGGCTGGCACGGGCAACTTTGGTCGTCGGAACGGAGTTTTGGGTTTTCATTTGTTAATGAGTGATTGTGCGACAGGGTGAACGAGTGATCGCATGGAACTGGCTTAGCCGATTCATCACGCGATCGTTCGTACCTCCATTCGCTTATTTATTCTGATAGATAAATTTGGCGAAGTCGAACAGGGTATCGAGCGGAGAACGGCCGATTAGATCGAAGGCGGTGTTAACGGCTTTTTCGATAGCGGTATCGGTTTTCTCGAAGTTTTTACTGACATCACGTACCCAGAAATCGAGTAAATAAAGCGTTTGCGCCCATAATGCATTCGGATAGCGATCAGTAATGAACGGGCGCGGTTCTACCTCTTTACTTTCCCGACCTTCGGCCAGCAGATCGCGGGCATAGTCGAAAAAAGCTTCCTTAAATGGATTTAGAACCTGTGATTTAGCCGAAACGCTGCCTGAAAGCCTGCCCCGAGCACCCTGTGTGCTGCTTTCTGCACGCAATCGCCCAAAACTATAGACAACAAAACTGCGCTGTGCTTTGAGTAACTCGATCCAGGTATAATAAAAGGCCAGCAACTTTTCCCTGACCGAATAACCCTGGTAGGTATCGTCGGCCTCAACGGTTGCTTTTGCCTGGTTAAAGAACGTTAACCAGATATCGGCTTCTATAGCATCAAACGATGCGTAGTCGTTATAAAAGTCAGCCTCGGCCAGCTTTAGTTTCCTGGCAAACTGAAAGACGGAAGTGGGTTGTTTTCCGTTTTCCAGTACGTACTCGGTGTACGCCTTCCGGATTTTTTCGAGCGTTTCCATATATATGGCTAACGGACTGTTTGCGAGAAAAGTTTTGGCTGATTTCCTTTAAACTAAAGGCTTTTCCGGTTTATTACCGGACGAACAGGCAGTCGAAGCTTAACGCATTCGGTTGATTTTTTTTATCTGCTTGGTTCGCTTTCTGAGCCCTATTTGACCATCAACCAGCAACCTTACTGGCTTTTATTGCCCTATTTCCAGAGTTGGCCGGAAGCATTCGTTCACTTGATGCACAATTCTTTTATTTTTTACCGAACTTCGTATTTCAAAACTGTACTTGTTTAGCAAACAATCATCATGAAATTCCGAATTCGTTTAACCACATTGATTTCTAGTATATGCCTGAGTGCTGGCCTGCTCTTTGGCCACCTGAGCTTTGGTCAGTATGGGGGCTATGGTGGTGGATACGGCGGTGGGTATGGCGGCCGGATGGGTGGCGGTATGGGTCAAAATATTCCCAGTTCTCCTCCAAGGGCTTCAATCCCCAACATAGCCGGGGACATGGCCAATAAAGAAACGAAGTGGTTGAAAGAAAACCTGTCTTTATCCAAAGACCAGCTAAAAGCAGTTAAATCCCTGAATAACGAATACGCCAACCAACAGCAGGATGCCATCAAAGATATCGTTGGTACGGGTGGAGGACGCCCGTCTCCCGAAACGATCAAGCAGATTCAGGATATGATGCTAATGATGAACGAAGAAAAAGAGGATAAACTTCATCCAATCCTAACCAGCGACCAATGGGCTCTCTATCAGTCTAAAAAAGAAGACATGAAGAAGGAAATTGGTGGGTTCCGTCCACCAGCGCCAAAGAAAGATTCGCTAACCAAGGCGGTCAATTAGCGATCAATGGAGTGATCGAATATCACTCCACTTCACTCTAATTCCGTAACATACGCTCCCATCTGGCGTACGGAGTAACAGATAATTCCGCGCGTCCTGGCTTCAGTCAATAGTCTGTCTGTCAGTGGTGTTTTATTCGAATCATCGAAAATTATGTGCCGGGCCACTACCCGACCATTGAGTTGATCCCAATCGTGCAGAGCATTCCGCCGAATAATCAGGTAATCGATAACCGCTGGCAGTCGCCATCGGTTTCGTTCGGTCAGTTTGTTGACCAGTAACAGCGTTTTTCCTTGCCAGACCCATAAAGCGTACTCGCTTGACTGGAAATACGTGGAAATTCGTTTTGATTCTGACGAGCTATTACTACTAGCGTGTGTACTAGCCCGCTTAAGTCGCGAAACACCCCATTGACCGAATGTATTCCTGAGGTAGAAGTCAAACGAGCGGGTATCAGCAGAATCGAGGTCGGTCAGCAGGATACTTTCGTGGCCAGTGGTCAGGCTAACCGCCGTTCGGTGTGGCACAAAATGAACGGCCAGTCGTTGCTGGTGAGCCTGTTCATAATCGCTCCAGAGCAATGCACCGGAAAGTAGTAAGGTACTCACACATGTGGCCCATAAAAAGGCTCGTTGACGAGTCATGACCAGCGCTACGCCAGACAATAGTACGGCATAGGTTAGCAGCATTGCCACTGGCGACAACCATAGACCATCCCAGGCGGCTCCTGGCAACTGACCGGTTTGTGTTACGGCAGAATTTAACAGCCAGGCTGTTTTCTGCAGAAGCCAGCCCAGCCAATCAGCCAGATAAGGCACCCAGCTAAACGCCAGTGTGGCCATAGCCAGTGGCAATAAAATCTCCGACATGACAATTACGACCGGATTTGCCACCAGAAAATAAGTCGGAAACTGGTGAAAATAGAATATGCCGAGCGGAAAGGTAATAAGTTGCGCCACGATAGCCACTGCTGTTAGCTCCCAAAGTCGATTCAACCATTTATTACGAAAAGTAAACACCTGGTTTAGCGATGATTGCCAGGCACCAATGCCTGCCACAGCCAGGTATGACAGTTGAAAACCGGCAGAAAATAACGCATATGGATCGAAACACAGGATAAAAAAAGCCGATGCACCGAGCGTATTCATTAGTTGCTGTTGCCGGCCGAGTGCATTTGCTAATATGAGCAGTGTAAACATACCCGCCGACCGAAGTACGGGTGGCGAAAATCCTGTAACGAGAGCGTAAAACCACAAAATCACCAATTGCAGTACCGCCATTATGATTTTCCCCTTAGGTCGTTTAATCAAAAAGCTCAGGAGGTAAGTCAGAACGGCAAAGAGAATTCCAACGTGCAATCCTGACACCGACAAAATATGGACCGCCCCTGCCGCTGAATAAGCCCGATACAAATCCGTGTCGAGATCGTCGCGAATGCCCAGAATCATGGCGTTAACAAGTCCATATTCAGCGCGGGAGCCCACTTGTTGCGTAAAAACGCTGTCGGCCCAACGATTAACAACTGTTGCCAGTTTTGTAACCGGATTGGGAGGATCATACCCCAGAACCGTTCGTTGATAAAGGCGCAGGTACTGTTGATGATAGATGTTCCGGTAGCTGAGGTAACGTTTATAATTAAACTCACCGGGGTTAAGTGGAGGATCGATTGGCCGGGGTGAACCCGAAACGAGCCATATGTCTCCATAACGGGGCATTCGCTGGCCAGCTTTATCGAGGTATACGATAACTCTGCCGCTGATCGATTGCCACTGGTCACGACCCGCCTTACCTGCCCATTCACCCTTAGTCATTTCCAGCTCAACGCGGTATGTTCTGGCTCGTTCTTCGGGCTGCGATGCGACCACGCCCACATAAGCGCGTAATGAATCGCTGAGATGAATACTATTATCGGGTCGATTGCTGTCCGTATGCTGGTATGCAATCGACCAACCCAATGCAAGGAGTATTAATAACCCACCTGCTCCCTGTTTGATCTGGATGGGCTTGAGGGTCTGCTTAGAATTCCGTTGAAATGCCCAGCCGAAAAGCCCCGTTCCCAATACAATGGCAAGCAACGGAATAAGGTAGAAATCCGGGTAGTTCACATACAGAACAATCCCTGCAATCAGCCCTGCCGCATACCGAACAAATGGTTGGCCTCGTGTGCCCAGACCGTTCATTCTTTCGTATAAGCTGAACCGGGTAATACCATTTTATAGTGCTGAATACCGGCCTCTTCGAACATCGGTCCAACGGGTACAAACCCAAAATCCGCGTAAAGTGGCATGGCCGTTAACTGAGCATGCAGGTAAATACGTTCGATCGGCTCGGGCTGTTGGCTAAATACATCATCAAGTACGGCCCGAACAAGCGCCTTTCCAACACCCTGCCCCCGAAACGCCTGAAGTACGGCGAAACGCTCTAACTTAACACCGTTAGATGTGCGTCTCCAGCGGGCTGTACCGCAGGGTTCACCATCGGCGCGAGCTAGAAAATGTGTACTGGTTGATTCAAATTCGTCATATTCCTCCTCAGATCGCACCTTTTGCTCCTCAACAAAAACGGTTCGCCGGATGGAAAAAGCAATTTCCAGATCCTTAGGATTCGATATCGCTAAAACTGCTATCATAACTTGCCAGTGTTGTAATTTTTTGGGTTACGGTTGCCAAGTATACGATTTATTCTGATAGTTCAGCTCTCGAAATAAGCTATAATCCATAGCTTAGACAACTTTCCTACTGAATAAGTAACCGTTTGCTGGAGGTTTCATTACCCGTCTTGACCCGTAAGACGTACAAGCCAGTCGATAATCCACCGATGGGAATCGTTACACGCGTACTGGGTGCATCGGCGTAATTAAGTGCACGTAACTGCCGGCCACTCATGTCAAAAAGCTCAACCGAAAACGACTGAAACCCCTTTAACTGCACATCCACAGTCGGGTCAGCCGCAGCCGGGTTTGGATACAGGTTAATGGTCAATGTTTCTGTTTCAGGCAGAGCTGCTACCGACCGGAGAAGTTTGACCCGGCGCGGGCTGAACTGCAACACGGCCCGCATCCGATCGACCTGCCCCTTCGTAAACAGATTCATGCACGCATCTGGTGAATAATCCATGTAATCTTCAGTCAGATCACGAGTCTGTTTCCCATTCACACAGGTCGAATACGTAGTTCGGCACTGCGTCGTCTGATTCGGTGATTTTGTTGGAGGAGTATCGGCCACGTAGTCTTCGGCACACCCATCGCCATCGCCCCAGGTATGAATTAACCCCAGCCAGTGGCCGATTTCATGGGTTGCCGTACGACCCAGCGAGTAGGTAGAACTGGTTACTGTACCTATTTTTCGGCCAAAATACCGATAATCGATCATCGAGCCATCCACAAACTCATTCGAATCACCAGGCAACCCTTTGATCGTATCAGCCGCCGTCGGAAACTGGGTATAGCCAAGGTAGTTGTTTTGTAAGGTTGTTACCCAGATGTTCAGATAGCGGTCACTTGGCCAGTAGGCAATCTGCGAAAGGAGTACATCATCCGAAAAAATATCAAATGATGATTTCTGGGCGTAATAATGTCGGGTAATCCCCGTCGTTGGCTGACCATTCGGGTCTGTTGTCGCGAGGAAAAATTCAATTTTTGCATCGGCACCTATCGTGCTCGAATTAAAGCCGTTCGTGCCTTCTTTACGACGATAATCTTCGTTAAGAACCTGAATTTGAGAGGCAATCTGCTCATCAGAAATATTCGGGTTGTTAGCCCCACCAATCTGGCCGGATGCATTACTATGCACCACATGAACAACAATTGGAATCCGGTAAACCGTCTCATCGGCGGCCTGTCGAAGCGAACTACCGTTCGATTCTGCCTCCTGAATTCGGCGGTTCAGTTCATTAATTTGCTGAAGTCGGTTCGGGTTTCGAACCTGCAAAACCATTTTTTCATAATCGCTGGTGCCACACCGCTTTAGATCCGTGTCACTTGGTATCTGTGCCCACGCTGGCGACATCAGAAAGTACATAAAAGAACCGGCCAGCCATAGCCAGTCGGTTCTTAGAAATGTGTTCGTCAGGCTATTGCCCTGCTTTTTCATATGCTGTGATAATTTCCCGCACAAGCCGATGCCGCACAACATCGCGACCGTCAAGTTCGACGAAAGCGATTTCCTTTATCGATTTCAGAATCTCAACAGATTCAATAAGTCCTGATTTCTGCCGATTGGGCAGGTCAATCTGTGATCGGTCACCGGTGATGATCGCCTTCGACGATGGCCCCATCCGGGTCAGAAACATCTTCATCTGCATCGGCGTCGTGTTCTGCGCTTCATCGAGCAGAATAAACGCATTATTGAGCGTTCGGCCACGCATGTAGGCCAGTGGAGCGATTTCGATGATTCGATTTTCGGTATAAAACTTCAGCTTTTCAGCCGGAATCATATCATCGAGTGCATCATAAATAGGCCGCAGATAAGGGTCTATCTTTTCCTTGAGATCACCCGGCAAAAAGCCCAGATTTTCACCTGCTTCAACGGCGGGGCGCGTAATGATAATTTTCTTTACTTCCTTATTTTTGAGCGCCCTGACCGCAATCGCAACAGCGGTGTAGGTTTTACCTGTACCGGCCGGACCGATGGCAAATACCAGATCGTACTTTTCGGCCGCTTCAACCAGACGTTTCTGGTTATCGGTTCTTGCGCGTACGACGACGCCACGATTGCCATAAACGAGCACTTCATCATCATCGGGTAGCACAGGCAGTATTCCCCCGTTACTACCAAGAGGCTGACCGCTATGACTGATGTAGTTCTGCACGTTTTCCTGAGTGATTTTGCCGTACTTTTGATAATGTTCCATCAGCGAATCCAGGATATCACTGATGCGGGTAATCTCGGGCGTAGTGCCTTTGATCCGGATTTCGTTACCGCGTGAAATGATTTTGCTCATAGGGAACGCAGCAGCCACTTCTTTAATGTTGTGGTTCTCTACGCCCAGAAAGTCGATGAGCGAGACATTGTCGAGGGTGATGACTTTTTCGACCAAACGATAGTTAGCGTTTAAAATGTGATTCCGAAAAGTAAGCGATTTCTCTTCTTCTACAACACATTTCGCCAAAAAATTATTCGTATATACTAATTTCTTACCTAGTGCGCCCTGTGGATAAAAATGGATGCATTTGTGTGAAGAAATTGCTACCTTGCTGACACACAGCCTCCTGCCGTTTTTTATATCCTATACGCGAAAATGCCCCTCTACCGTTGCGCAAAAAAAGTAATTTTTTTTCAGGCTGGTAGTGCCAACATTACCAGAATGTTACGGGCAAATCGTGGCTTATATGAACGAACCAACAGGCAACCAGGGCTTGCCTTATGCA
Source organism: Spirosoma endbachense (assembly GCF_010233585.1). Taxonomy (NCBI): domain Bacteria; kingdom Pseudomonadati; phylum Bacteroidota; class Cytophagia; order Cytophagales; family Cytophagaceae; genus Spirosoma; species Spirosoma endbachense. The sequence continues at coordinate 475,059 of NZ_CP045997.1, read as the reverse complement.
GGGATGAATGCGTAAACTTGCAGTAAGAGATGGAAAATAACGCACGCCCTAACCAACACCTTCGCAAACCCTCGGCCTTTGCCGGAGGCCGTCAGCAAGCAGGCAATCACTGGCTCGATACGGGGCTTGGTAAACTGCCGCCACAAGCGCTCGATCTGGAAGAAGCGGTGTTGGGTGCGTTAATGATCGAAAAAGATGCCCTCTCATCGGTCGTTGATATTCTTAAGCCTGAAACGTTCTATAAGGAGTCCCATCAGCGTATTTATAATGCAATACTGACTCTATTCGGCAACTCCGATCCGATCGATCTGCTAACGGTTACCAATCAACTTCGCAAAACAGGAGAGATTGAGATTGTCGGTGGCGGTGGATTTGTCGCTGAATTAACATTCCGGGTCAATTCGGCAGCTAATATTGAATATCACGCCCGCGTCATTTCAGAACAGGCGCTGAAACGGGCGCTGATCGCGATGTCGTCTACGATTCTGCGCGATGCCTATGAGGACACGACCGATGTGTTTGAACTCCTCGACCGCACGGAGCAATCGCTCTTCAAGATTTCGGAATCGAACATCAAGAAGAACTACGCCGACATGAGCACCATCGTCCGGATGGCCTTAAATGAACTGGAAACCAAGAAAAACCAGGAAGGGCTAACCGGAGTACCCTCAGGATTTACAAATCTGGACCGGGTAACGTCGGGCTGGCAACCCACCGAATTAATCATTCTGGCGGCCAGGCCAGCCATGGGTAAAACGGCGTTTGTGGTTTCGGCGCTCCGGAATGCGGCCGTCGATCATGGCAAACCGGTTGCCATTTTCTCGCTGGAAATGTCGTCGGTCCAGTTGGTTAACCGTCTTATTTCGGCTGAAGCCGAGATCGATTCCGAAAAAATCAGAAAAGGAACACTGGCTCCGCACGAATGGACGCAATTACACCACAAAATTCAGCGGCTGACCGAAGCACCCATTTTCATTGATGATACCCCTGCCCTATCCATTCTGGAACTGCGGGCAAAATGCCGTCGTCTGAAAGCGCAGCACGACATTCAGATGGTCGTTATCGATTACCTTCAGCTGATGTCGGGCGATACATCGGGGCGTGGTGGTGGCAACCGCGAACAGGAAATTGCGTCGATTTCACGGGCGCTTAAAAACCTGGCGAAAGAACTGAACGTGCCGGTTATTGCACTGTCGCAGTTGAGCCGGGCCGTTGAAACGCGCGGTGGGGATAAAAAACCACAGCTTTCTGACCTTCGGGAATCAGGATCTATCGAGCAGGATGCCGACATGGTCTGCTTTCTTTACCGTCCTGAATATTACAACATTACCCAGGATGAAAACGGCAACTCGACCGCTGGTATTGGAGAAGTAATTATCGCTAAAAACCGAAGTGGTTCGCTCGATACAATCCAGCTCCGCTTCATTAACAAGTTCACCAAATTCTGCGATCTGGACTCGTATTTTGAACCCGTTCCTACACAGGGATTCAGTCCGGATACAAATGGATTGAGTAGTTTCGATTCACCACCAATGGGTAACGTATTCAAGAGCAAGGCCAACGACCGCTCCAACTTCGGCAACGCAGACCCAGCTCAGGAAACGCCTTTTTAAACCTATAAGGTCTTTGAGACCTTATAGGTTTGGGTTATCGTTTCACCAGCAGAGCCACATTTTCTACGTGGTGGGTATGCGGAAACATATCGACTGGCTGCACATCGGCAACCCGGTACCCTTCATCCAGAATGCCCAGATCACGCGCTTGGGTAGCCGTATTACAGCTGACATACACGATACGCTCAGGAGCCGCTTTCAGCAGTTGACGGGTTACAGCTTCATCCATGCCCGCTCGGGGTGGATCGGTGATCACTACGTCCGGACGGCCATGCTGATCAAAAAAGCCATCCGTCAGGATGTCGCGCATATCGCCCGCTACAAACGTCGTGTTGGTGATCCCATTTATTTCGGCATTGACACGGGCATCGGCTACGGAGGCTTCGACGTATTCGACACCGATCACATGCTGCGCCTGCCGGGCAACGAATAAGGCGATGGTGCCCGTTCCGGTATATAGATCATAAACCCGTTCGCGACCAGTCAGTCCCGCCCAGTCGCGGGCAACTTTATAGAGATTAAACGCTTGTTGGGCATTGGTCTGGTAAAATGATTTGGGTCCAACCCGGAAGGTCAGTGGTTGCGGCTCCCCGCCAGGACCGCTACCCGCTTCCATTAACTCTTCAATATAAGGTTTACCCCCCCAATTGATAACCTCCTGGTCCTGATAACTGTCGTTTTTCTTGGTGTTGATGATGTAGTTCAGCGACGTGATCTGTGGGAAAGTGGTGTGCAGGAACGAAAGCAATCCATTCAGCATTTCCGGCTCATCCTGTGCAACCTGCACCGTCACCATGAGCTGGCCGGAGGAAGCCGTTCGAATGATGAGCGTCCGCAGAAAGCCCGTATGAACTTTCAGGTTATATAAAGTTAAGTCATGCTGGTACGCATAGTCGGCAACGGCCAGCCGGATGGCATTCGACGGATCGGGTTGCAGATAACAGTGATTGATCGGCAATACTTTATCGAACCGGCCCGGCACATGAAACCCAATAGCCCTGGGGTCGACAGGCTGGCTGGTACCCACTTCGGCCTGCGTTATCCATCGTCCTTCGGCGCACGTAAATTCAAGTTTGTTGCGGTAATATTGGGTCGGCTCAGCCGCCATAATCGGGCGAATATCGGGCAATTGCACTTTACCAATTCGGGTCAAATGGTCGACAACCTGCTGGTGTTTGAACCGCAATTGTTCATCGTACCGAATATGCTGCCATTTACAACCGCCACACGTGCCAAAATGCTCACAAAAAGGCTGTGTTCTGACCGCCGAAAATTCGTGTATACGCTCAGCAACAGCTTCCCTGTATTGCTTTTTTTTGTTCGTGATTCGGAGGTCAACCACGTCGCCGGGAGCAACCCCTGGCCCGCCCGTTGGATTTTCGACGAAAATTACGCCCTCTTCGGTACGTACAATACATTTGCCCTCGGCTGCAACGGCATCGACCAAAACTGCGTACAACCGTTCGGGGGCTTTATGACTCTTTCTACGCATAAGTGTCCTAAAAAACCGCTAATTTAAGCAGCCGTTTCCGGACGGTCTTACTTTACCTAACCGATTCCTTTTATGGTGCATCTATACCGTAGACGCTTGTTGATGATGGGGATAATCAGTTTGTTGCTGATTGTCAGTGGGGTTGTACGCGCTACGCATATCGTTGGAGGTGAATTAGAACTACGTTATCTCGGTCCGCAGAGTGCCTATTCTCACCGAATTAATTTAAATCTTTATTTTGACGATGTGAATGGCGACCAGGGGGCCGATGATGGGCGCGTATCGGTCGGTGTTTTTTCGAAACGCACGAACGAACTTTTAGGGTATGTGCCACTCAATCGGGTGAGCAGCGAGTATGTCCCTTACACAAATAACAGCTGTCAGACGGCGATGCTGCGAACCCGGCTCATTCGGCACACACTGGATATCAATCTTGATCCGAATGTTTTTAACGATCCGGGTGGCTATTATTTATCGTGGGAACGATGCTGCCGCAACAGCAGCATTGTTAATTTGCAAAATCCCGGCGATGCGGGGTCAACCTTCTACCTGGAATTCCCCGCTCTGTCTACCAAAAATTCATCCCCGGTTTTTACTGTTCCTAAAGGGGATTATGCCTGCATAGGTCAGCCATTTAGCCTTGACTTTAGCGCCAAAGATGCGGATGGTGACAGTCTGAGTTATACCATCGTCACGCCTTTCAATGGATTTAGCAACCGTGCCACGCCTAACCCTGGTGCGTTAAACCAGCTCAACAATCCAATTTTCTATCCGGGGCCCTACCCGCCCGTAACCTGGATCGCGGGCGTTTCGGTTGCGAATGAAATTCCCGGCACTCAGCCACTTCAGGTCAATGCCCGCACCGGACTCTTAACAGTAACACCCAATCGCGTGGGGCTCCATGTGTTTTCGGTGCAGGTAGATGAATTTCGAAAAGGAGTTCGGATTGGGCGCGTCCGTCGCGATTATCAGGTATTGGTGGTAGACTGTCCTAAAAACGATCCGCCAAAGCTACTCTTCAGGCCAGAAGGACAGGCAAAGTTCTATACACAGGGCACCGTGCTGACGATTGCCGAAAAAGACACCAATTGTCTTGACCTGTATGTTACCGATCCAAATCCCAACCAACGCATTCGGATTGTCAATATGAGCGGGTCGCTGCCCGGTCTCACTCTGGCTCCGGGCGATCTGTTTACCCGAAGTACGAGCGATACCCTTCGAACCAAATTCTGTTTTGGGCGTTGCGTCGGTGGAAATGGTCAGCCCTTTACGCTATTGATCCGGGCCACCGATGAAGGTTGTCCACAAGGGTTGAGCGATACAATCAGCATCCGGCTGAACATTATTCCTTCGCCGAATAATAAACCGGTTGCCACTACGGACTTGCCCCGAAACAAAGGAAATGCCACGGTTGGATCGTCTTTAACATTTACCGCGTTTGGCAACGACATCGACAACGACAACATCACGATTCAGGCCGTTGGGCGTGGATTTACACTGGCACAGGCAGGAATGACGTTTGGTTCAGCATCTGGGGTTGGTAAAGTTGCCCAACCGTTTACCTGGAAGCCATCCTGCACCGATGCTACCCGTTCTGAATACATCGTGGATTTTATTGTAACCGATACCCGCTGCAATCGCAACCTACGCGACACCGTAACGGTCAATTTGGCGGCAGTTGGGTTACCCAGTAAACCGCCAACTGTTCGCACAACACTATCGCAACAGGTAGTCGAACTATCTGTTGGCCCTAAAGACTCGGTGAGCAGCACCTTCACAGTTATTGGCGATGATCCCGACCGGGACACAATCCGGCTAATGGCGGTTGGCCGGGGGTTTGACTATAAAGCCATGGGCATGAATTTTACCGATAAAACCGGCCCCGTGGCTCTCCAATCCTTATTCGGCTGGAAACCGACCTGCGAACTGATGGCCGGTAAGTCGGAAGCTACGTTTGTGGTTGACTTTATTGCCGACGACCGATCCTGTCAGCCGAAACATACGGACACCACAACGGTCATCTTTCATGTAAAAGATCCATCGGTGGTTGCCGACATTAAAGTTCCGAACGTTTTTACGCCCAATGGCGATGGTTACAATGATTTTTTTGCCGTCAATGGTCTACCCGAAAATTCCTGTGCTGAGCAGTTTAATAAGGTTGACATCACGAACCGTTATGGGCGAACGGTCTTTACCTCCAGCGACCCTAAATTTCGCTGGCTCGGCACGAATGACCCGGCAGGGACCTATTATTACCTCATCCAAACCACTACCCGAACGTTTAAAGGCCCATTGACGCTAATTCGATGAATGAATGGCTGGCCGTCGACCCGTTACCATACTTACCCTTTTACTGAATTCCCTTATCTTCGCACCCACGATTATGAAGGATAAAGTAGTTCTCATTACAGGGGCATCGTCGGGAATTGGCCGTGCGCTTGCGTTTGCGTTTGGCCGCGAAGGAGCCAGTATTGTTATCTGTGCCCGTAAAGCGGATGCACTTCAGGAAGTTAGTACCGACTTGCAACAGGCTGGCATCTCTGTACTATCGCTCATTGCCGATGTTAGCAAGGAATCTGATGTTCAACAGCTCATCGAACAGACCATTGCCCGATTTGGTCGCCTGGACATACTCATCAATAATGCAGGGATTTCAATGCGTTCCATGCTGATTGACACGGATCCGGCAGTAATCCAGAAAGTGATGGACATAAACTTTATGGGCACCGTTTATGCCACTCGATACGCACTCCCTTACATTCTGAAAACGAAGGGATCTATTGTTGGTATTTCGTCCATTGCCGGTTACCGTGGACTTCCTGTGCGGAGTGGTTATTCAGCCTCAAAATTCGCGATGAATGGCTTTCTAGAGGCCGTACGAACGGAGTTGCTGCATTCCGGAGTTCACGTTTTAACAGCCTGTCCTGGCTTCACAGCATCTAACATTCGTGTTTCAGCTCTTGATGCCCACGGCCAGGCAAAAGGCGAAACCATGCGTGACGAAAGCAGTATGATGAGTGCCGAAGAGTGTGCCGACCACATTCTGCGGGCCGTAAAATCCCGTAAACGCGAACTCATCCTGACAACACAAGGGAAATTTACCGTTTTCATAAATAAATGGCTTCCCGCCCTCGCCGATAAACTCGTGTTCAACACGCTGGCCAAAGAGAAAGATTCACCGCTAAAGAAATGATTGAGGGGCTGAATGATTGAATAGGTGAATGATTGAATAGTATTGCACACGACTCATTCAATCATTCAACTACTCAATCATTCAACCATTTCTAGATAACCCAGACGTTATCGCGCCGGATGTAGTATAATTCATTGTGCCAGAAAACTCGTAGGTAAATATCCTGGCTACCAATGATGTTTACTTTATGGCCACGGCCAATAATTTCGGCGACAGGTGCTGCTGCCGATGGATCTGTACGAAGCAGGACACGATCATGGCTTGTAATTCCGGACTGAACTCCTTCCGGCAGGTTTACAAAGAGCAATAAACCGATTAGGTACAGGAGTAAAACCCATTTCTGCCGAACTGGAATTGTTTCCTTCCGGAACAGTTTGACGAGCAATACACCAAATGCATAACCGGCCGGAATAAGCAAAAAGAGCAGGAAATAGATACCGTACTTTTTGTAGAACAAGTAAAAATAGTTGAGGTCGTCCGTTTCATACCCATTGAGATTGTTAGCACGGGCTACTTCGTTCATTCGGTGTAGCACGGCATCATCGGGATGCCGGTCAAAATAGACCTGAAGGTAATAAAGCAGGTGAGGTACGTCATTCTGGTGTTCATAGGCACTAGCCAGTTTAAGCAACATGCCATCTGTGGCTGATTTTCCCTCCGCCATTGCCGTTTCATATAATTTAGCAGCATCAGCCTGAGACCCAGAGGCAAACAGCGAATCGGCCCGCCGAATTGGGTCAACCTGGGCGGCTTTCATCGAGAAGCAACCAGCCATCAGACAAAAAAATAGGCTTATTTTAAGGAGAAAGGCTTGCATTGAACGAAATAAGGCTATAATTTTGCACCGCGTTTGATAAACATACCCCTTATCATATATCGCTTACCATCCAAGATTTGGTAGCTCAGCTGGTAGAGCAATACACTTTTAATGTATGGGTCCTGGGTTCGAATCCCAGCCGAATCACTAAAGTAAAAAGGAGGACAGAAATTGAAATCAATTTCTGTCCTCCTTTTTACTTTAGTGATTGTTAGCATCAGAAAGGCAAATCATTGCTTTCATCGTCAAATGTTGTGTTGAAAGGCATAGCAGCTGGTTGGTTCTGAGCAGCCGGACGCGCCTGCTGGGGTTGCGCCGACCGCGCCGGTGCTGGTGGTGCCGAATAACCGCTATCGCCTTCGGCCACTTCAATCCGAAAGGCACGAAGTTCGGTATACCAGCGGTCATTATACTCACGCGACTCGGCACTAAATGTTGCTTTCAGCGTGTCACCATCGGCAAACTGTTTCAGGTCATTGGCTTTATCGCCCCAGGCTGTCAGACACACTTTTTTAGGATACTGGCTATCAAGCGTTTCAATCACAAATTCCTGCTTGTTCCATGCACCGTTTTTGCCTTGTCCAGTCACTTCGGGCAATACTTTTATAAGTTTTCCTATTAGTTCGAGCGCCATGCTTTGTAAACTTTAAAACGTTATTTCAAGGACTAAAAGTACAAAATTTTGGCCAATTTCGGGGCAATTTTCAAGAAAATATGAAAAGAAAAACAAGACAATTTGGATCCATAAAATCAAACTACTATGTTTGCACCCGCAATCAGGAAATGGCCACGTGGTGAAACTGGTAGACACGCCATCTTGAGGGGGTGGTGCTGCAAGGCATGGGAGTTCGAGTCTCCCCGTGGTCACTCTCAAAAACGCCCAAATTAGCTCAATTTGGGCGTTTTTATTTATATCAATTGCAATATTGACCAAAAAAAGACAACCCCTCATGGCAAAAAAACACCATTGGTCAGTGTCTCCGAAAGGCAAATACCTCTATAAAGATGCCCGGTTTTATGATGCCAGTGGCGACCTTTCCAAACAGTAGTTCGTTGACTATTATAACAGGAGTGAACAGCAGAAAAAGCTCGTCGGCATACGGGTGATCACTGCTGGCTCGACCGCTACCGCACGAGCCGACAAATCCAAAGAAATCAGTAAGTAGATTAATGCCGTTCTGATAGCAGGCCCGCTCGCCTATAGGCAATTGATTGTGCCTCGGTAGCCTCGTATTGTTCATTTCCGCACAGCAACGGCTGACCGCTGGCGCCAGGCGACGTTTGGTTTTCGCTAACATCGAACATCAAATAGAGTCCGGGTAGATAAATAGGTCAATGATACTATGGTGATTTCCAGCAATAACCTATATGAATCCTATTCACTACGCAGGCTCCTGACAGGGTTCATCAGGGCGGCTTTAATACTCTGATAACTGACCGTCAATAGTGTAATTCCTAAAGCACCAACCGCAGCGATGACAAACACCCACCACGAAATGGCGACCCGGTAATCATAACCTTTGAGCCAGTCGGTGAGGTAGTAATAGGCAATCGGGGAAGCAATCAGACAGGCAACCAACACCAGTAGCGCAAAATCTTTGGTGAGTAACTGCCAGAGATTCATAACGCTGGCACCCAACACTTTGCGAATGCCGATTTCTTTCGTGCGTTGCTCGGCAATGAAACTTGCCATACCGAAAATACCCAGGCACGAAATAAAAATGGCCAATACGGCAAAGTAGGCCGATAAGGTGCCAATCCGTTCCTCCGCTTTAAATTTGCTACCATACTGCTGATCGACAAATTCATACTGAAAGGGAACATTCGGTACGTATTTCCGCCAAATCTGCTCAAGCAGCGCCATTGACTGGCTCGGACTTTTAGCCGCCTTCAGGCGAATGGTCATATTCCATGGCGTATCCGAATCGATATGATACAGGGAGGGACGGACGGGATAAAAAGGCGATTCAGCCATAATATCACTTACCACGCCAATAATCGTGTAGGGCTTATTCTCCCATTTCAAAATTTTTCCCACTGGGTCCTTGAAAGGCAGAAATTGCTTCATGGCTTCGTTGATGATAAAGGCCGATGAGTCGGTTGCAAACTCTCGGGAGAAATCGCGTCCTTCTTTTACTTTCCAGCCAACTGTTTTGCCCCATTCGTAGGTCACATTAGAGTTGGGAAAATCAACCGCCTGGTCAGGATCTTTGCCCGCCCAGTCAAAACCACCGTTGGTATTCCACACACCCGTCAGCGGACTACTCGAAGCCGCCATTTCTTCGATGGCACCGGCCGCTTTCAGCTCGGCCCGGAAGGCCTCGAAATGGTCTTTTATTTCTTTCTCAACGCCCAGGTTGACCAGCCCGTTGCGATTGTAGCCAATAGGTCGGTTTTTGGCGTGCTGGATTTGTTGGTAGACGATGATCGTGCCAATAATGAGGATAATGGAGACGGTAAATTGCACGACCACTAAGGCCTGGCGAGGAACAGCAGCCCACTTTCCCACCCGAAACGTGCCCTTCAGCACGCTCAGGGGTTGAAACGACGACAGGTAAAAAGCTGGATAGCTACCCGCCACTAATCCGGTGACCCCTATGAAAGCCAGGCAGATGAACCAGAATAGGGGCTTAGTCCAAAGAAACTCGATTTTTTTATCGGCTACTTCGTTGAAGGGCGGCAACAGCAGCAACACCAGCAACACAGCTACCAGGAAGGCCAGGAATACAACCAGATATGACTCGGCAAAGAATTGATTCACCAACTGCGACCGCACCGAGCCAATGGCCTTGCGGATGCCCACTTCTTTGGCTCGTTTCTCACTACGGGCTGTTGCCAGGTTCATGAAATTGATACAGGCCAGCATCAGGACAAATATGCCAATGATGCCAAACATCCAGACGTATTTAATTTGACCGCCGATGTTCATGCCATTTTTGAATTCACCATACAGTTCCCATTTACTCATGGGGTGCAGAAAAGCCACCCATTTATACCTGGCCTCTTCCTTACTTAGATTATCAAGTTTTACGTTTTTGATTCGCGTTGACGCGTCTTCCATGGCTACTTGATCGGCCACCTGGGCGTACGTCTGGCTAAAGTTGCTTCCCCAGGGTTTTTTCATCGTTTTGACCCAGGGGTTGTCGATCAGCCACAACGCCCAGGGCATAATGACGGTTACCTTCCGAAACGAGGTGTTGTAGGGCAGGTCTTCATAGACACCTGTCACTTTTACATCGTATTTCCTACTGACTTTCAATGTTTTGCCCATCGGGTTTTGGTCGCCAAAGAGCGATTTTGCCACTGACTCCGAAAGCATAATCGAGTAGGGGTCCTTGAGGCCCGCATAGGTTCCCTGCCGCATTCGCAGACCAAGCATGGCCGGGCCATCGGGTTCAAAATAGATCCCTTCTTTCGATACATGATTATCACCAATCGACAACACATACGAACCTGGCCAGGACGCCTGCACCACGTATTTAAAATTGCTCCCATACTTTGCCCGGAGTTCGGGGCCCATGACGGCGGGGTTAGCCACCTGCGATTCGACCTTACCATTGGAGGTAGCATGCTGCATAACCTGAGCAATACGGTCGTAGCTAGGATGGTATTGGTTGAAACTGAACTCATCGTATACCCAAAGGCCAATGAGCATGGCAACGGCCATGCCCACCGCCAGCCCCCCAATGTTGATGGCCGAATACACCTGGTTCTTAGTCAGGTTTCGAAAAGCGATTTTGAGATAATTCTGTAGCATATCCGTCGTGGAGGGGGTTGGGTACTCGTTGGGTTGTCGTTTATAAAAAAAGGGAGTCAGGTAGTGTAACACTGCCCAACCATACTCCCGTCGGGCTTGTGTGAGACCTACCTGAGTGACACGCTTCAGGAAGATCTCCTGCAAGTCGCCCTGCAGGTCTTCCCGCCGGTGAGGGGCAACAAACCAGTCCAGTAGGTGGTCGGCCCAGTGGGGCGGTTGGGGATTCGAAGGCTCAATCCGTTCCTTGTTTGTAGACATCAGTAACGACAGGAGTTGGATTATTGACCAATCAATTGAAGTTTACCATCTGGGATAGCCTGCCATAACTGCTGACGCATAGCCTGGATCTCCAGCAGGGCTTTGCTGCCCAAGGCAGTTAAGGCAAAAAATCGCTTTCGCCTTCCGCCCCGCTCGGCGGTGGCACCACCCAGCTGTGAGGATAAATAGCCTTTTTCTTCGAGTCGGTAAAGCGTTGCATGGACAGCACTGATGGTAATGCTGCGGCCGGTCTGCTGCTGAAGTTGCTCCCAGATAATGACTCCATAAGCCTCTTCTCCACAAGCCGCCAACACCAGCAGGACTACTTCTTCAAACTCCCCCAGAAAGGTTCTTTTCATTGGATTGGCACTCTGAACTGTTAGTTATAGTAAAGCAAAACAAATCCAGTGCCAATCTAGACGATATGGCGATTGGGCTGAATAAGACCCTATTTGTTTTGAATAGCTCAGTAGTTTCTGTCCAGAAACGGACAGCCAGCGGACACGGGTGGACAACAAAAATATGTAGCTGTAAAAGGTTGCGGAATCCCATTTAGCGACAACCCTCGTTTGAATAAAGCCGATACTAATGGGTGAACCGATTGAAGAAGCCCAGTTCATTCAGGAACACATGAATCTTTTGCACAACTTTACGAGCCGTTACTATTGCCCTTCTCTTACAGTTGCTTTATGTTACCCAAATTAACATAGATTTACATATTGTGCGTTACTTTTCCTAAGGAATAGCACCTATCCCCAGGTTATCTACATTTATCCCTAATGCCGCCTGTAGAGAATATTTACAAAAAGAGAGTTTTGTGTCTACTACTACCCTGAACTGGCAACAGCAGGCATTATTGTTGTACCAACTTGTGCATTAACAACTTTATTTGGATAGTAGTTTACTAACGCCGTATCGAATAGACACGGCGTTTTTTATGCTACCTGCCCAAGGCTAGCTGTCGTTAAATTTGACCGGGTAGTCCTTTTTAATGCGTATATCGATCGGCAGCACAATAGCTTACCCCTACCCATAAATTCAGGCCAGATTAGCTTAAAACACTTGTTGAGAGTTTCCTTAATGATATACCTGAACAGATGAAGGCCGAGGCAATTTTAATTGCCCACTGGCCTGGTTTTTGCTTGCTGGCCAGCGGGCAATTAGTAGCGATGTAGAAAGGCAGAAAAGCCGGGATTTGGCCAGGTAAGTTATTGCTTTTTTGTTGAGCGATGGCTAATTAGGAATGTCTGGTTCTGCATGTGATAAAGATGCACTATTGTTACTATTTTTGTTATCCAATAAATAAGTACGATATTGCACTATACAATTAGGATTCAATACAATAAGAGATCAGAAAGCCCGGATTCGGTGAGTCCGGGCATTTTTATTGTTCACGTTTTAGCGATGTGTTGATGTGGTGTCACTTTCTCAAAACTGAAATAGCCAGGACGGTTCGCCGAGCGACGGTTCGCCGATGCGACGGTTCGCCGATGCGACGGTTCGCCGATGCGACGGTTCGCCGATGCGACGGTTCGCCGATGCGACGGTTCGCCGATGCGACGGTTCGCCGATGCGACGGTTCGCCGATGCGATTCTCAAAACCTGGTCGTTCATAGCAGACGCGGTTTTGAGAAACCGTAGAGGTCAGGTTGAAGGACCTGACCTCACGGCAATAAACCTGGCCTCACTCACGCGAATACCCGCGAACATTGATAAATCAAGCCGTGTAGGCTTTAAGTACATTCTCAACGGAATTAAAGGTCGTAATCTTCGTAACCTTCCCTTCGGCAATCTGCCAGACGTGTACCCATCGGTTCTGATAGGTTTTCTGTGTTTTATTCACCATTGCCTCTTCAGAGCCAAGAACGACAACAGTCGACTCACTGGCTAAAAAATCCGTGGGAGCAAACGTGGATATGGTTAGGTCTGAACCCATTTTGGTAAACAGTTCACCCAATTGCTTTTTCCCGCTATATATTCCGTTCAGGGAAACGCCCTCGATGTAGAGTGAATGCCATTCAACAGAGTCATGAAGTTGGTCAAATAAGCGGGCCAAGTCACCCATGCCAAAGGCCTGGTAACAGCTTTGTACAAGAGCTGTATTGGTTTGAGAGCTAGTCATGTTGTTGGGGTGTAGATTTTTTTACTGGTTAATCGAGCTAAGTCACATTCTACTTAATCTGTGACGGACGAGCTTAACAGGTTTTCCCGATCAGTGTTTAAAATTAATTGCCCGGTAATTGATATCCCCAGGATTGGCTGCTAATCACCGGAGAATGTACGTGAACGACAGAGTTGAGGTAATGAACCATGAATCCTGTTCACCTGAGGCAATTTGCGGTTGAGGTTCGACTGCAACACATCTGGAAGCAGCAAATAGCCCCTCCGTGTGGAGACAATCATGCAAAAAAAAGCATTCACTCGTCGGGAGAGTAACCCAAAGCAACGGTTTCCCCCAACTTAGCATCTTTAGCTGGTAAACCGACATTCCATCCATGACTCCTGCTCAACAAAATATACTATCGCTGGTCTGTCTACTGGTCATCATGGCTTTTACCATAGCTAAATACATAGACAGTCAATCTATCGTCAGATGGTCCGGTAAACAGGCTCTTACCGATCAGCTTAGCCCAGATAACCTGCAAAAAAATCAACTTGTTTTAGCGGACAATGTATCATTAAACGCCGATCCCGGGCGAAAGCAGAAAATAAAGGACTTTAATGATATAGCTTCCCTACAAACTCACCTGAGCCGGGTCGGGACTGGTAAATTACACGGATGGCGGCAGGCTGATCTGGGTTGGTTATCATCGGGCGATGTGTATCATTTCGGTTCACCAGGGCCGAACGGGCTTCGTAATAACTTTTCGCTCTCGCTGCAATCTCCTACTGAAACGTCTATTCAAACACTTACTCTTAAGGTCAACCTCAATAACCCTAATCAGAAGCATATATTACTTATGGAATATGCCTCGATTGGCCAAAGTACGCTAAAAGCCATTGGCATTCCCGCACCAGCTGGCTTATTATCAGCCTTGCTGAATGGAGACCCTTTTGAGGACGAGAACGATCAGCGATTGATTCGCAATGTGTTTGAGCCGGGTCGGATCGACTCCTGGAAACTGATTGTAGTTTCGCACTAACCAGTTCTCCAGGCTTGAAATCGGAAATCAAGTAAACATCGACAGAACGACAAACCTGTTGCTTGCCTTAAATAGTATAAATTGAACTGCCTAAGCTAATCACATGGGTTATTGCTCTATGCTAGTGTCCTGATCTGTAAAGTGCCCGTTATTAACCTGAGCCGGACACTTTACAATAGAAATATCAACTAAGGGTTCAACAGCTTCATCTGAACCACCCCAATGCCACATACTAGCCTGAATAAGCTAGTAGAGAATGAAGGTTTATGTGTTTTACTAGTCTGGGATACACAACCATTACTTTTAAATCGACTCAGCTAATGAAAACAATTCATTTTTCACTCGACCTGCGCTCCTTTTTTCTGGGTGCCCTTACCATAATAGGCGTTCTGATTCTGGCGAATTTTACCGCTAAAGGAACGAATCAACCAGAACCTGGCCAGACCGATACGCGTCGTTTCCAGGCCGTATCAAGTGAACGGGAATCCATTATTCTCGACACCAGGACTGGCCAGTTTGTTATATTACCAAGTTACCTTGGACAACCCCGCTGGATCAAAGCCGACTTTGATGAGATTCAAACGAAGGCTAAAAAATAGCCTAAACCAGACTCCAGGTACATTCTAGTCGCTACTGTTGACAGATACTGATCGTATCTGGAAGCTTGATACGGATGGTCTGATTCCCTGATGTTTGTCCGGAATTGATACGAACGGAGTTGAAACCATTGTAATCAACTCCGGCTTCATACTCTGTATTGGGCTCAAGACCAACCAGCTTCCCCTGGCCTGCCGTCAAAAATGATTGTTGCCAATTGGTGGTTCCAACTTTCCGGTACCGTACCCAGGCGCTGGGAGAAACGACTATATCTGTTCTATTTTCGCAATAAGCGGTAACCGAAATGTCCAGATCAATTAGATTTTGTGGATAGGTAACAGAGGCCGTGTGACTTCCGCAGGCATCACTAACCGTCGAACTACCAACAAGCTTACCGTCGGGCGAAAACAAGTCCAGGCGAGCAGCCCCTGATGATAGTCTGGGAATGGTAATGGTATTCTCCGATGATAAACCGTCGCTCACGTATTGCTGGTTGGCATTGTAAAGTACCCATTTTATGGGCTTCCCTTCCGGTTTTCCCGATAGGGTCCATTGGCCTCCATTAACGCAATCACCCGATGGTGTCCAAAAGGCCAGGTGATAGCCCGACAAATGCCTAACCGGAATCGAGACCACTAAACCAGTGCCTGCCTGTGTGAGTGGTACATTTTGCTCGTAGGTCCATTCGCCTGTAGTCTCGTTATAGCTAAATACAGGAAGCTGGTCCCCCGGTTTTAACGGCTGGCCAGTCAGTGGATTCTTAAGTTGACCAGCGATTTCCAGCGTGGCCATAATTGGCTGGCCAAGCGTAGTTACTCGCTGACCGCTTGCCGTAGTAAGTTCAATAGACACGTATCCAATGGGCGAAAATGTCCCTTTAACATTCGTATTACCCCGGTCGTCGCGGGTTACTCGTGTGGTAAATCCTCCCGGAAAAGCGCGTAACGAAGGTTCTGTTTGACTCGAATAGGCAACTAGTTGTGCAGATAGATTCCCGACAACAGGTTGCCCTTTAGCATCTGTCAGGAGTGTGTTGGCGGGTATAGTTACGGTTGCACTGGTCGTCATCGATGCGTTCGATGGCGTCGTTATTGTTCTCGCCTGCTTTGTCATACCCGTCGTTGCGGTTTCAATACCCTCCTGATTAAGAACAACACCGGCTGGCGGATCGGTTTTTTTTACAAGCCGGATTGAAAAGGGTTCTGGTTTGGCTTTGTCGATGAATAAATAAATGCTTGAATGGATATAACCGGTTGCACTGACGACAATCCTTAATTCGGCCGGTTTGGTGGACGACGGAACATTGCCGGTTAAGCCCAGGAATAAATCTGCTTTAGGGCTTTGAAAAGATGATACCGCTTCACCCTCATAACTAACAACCCGACTTGCATCGGGCCCGAAAATAGTAAACTGAACGGGCACATTGAGCGGAGTGCCGGTTTTAGCGTCAACCACCAATCCCTGAATGGTGGTGGGTGAAGGTTCATAATTGATCTTGAATACAACGCCTTTCAGCGGATCAAGCTGTTGAATGTCTTTCAGATCCTGGCACCCCACGATCAATATGATTAGGAGACTTGACAGGATCGACTTGTTCATACGATTTAACCAGCCGATTTGGTTGTTCATGTTCATGGCGGTATAGCTAGCTAATTGCGAGTGAATCGAATCGTGTAAGAAAGGCCAATGCTGATTAACGGATAGTATTTCAGCGGTTTAAGGTTATTTTCGATCACCGGTCCCTGATCGCTGGAAGGTGTCAGCATACCCGTTGTGACGAGTGTGATGCCAGGGGATTGCTGGTAAAAGAAACCGACATCGGCCATGAGCTTTATCCTGCTGCGCATAAACGGATGCCCCCAGCCAATTCCCGCGTAAGGGGCTATACGCGGGAAATCTGCCTTCCCTTCAACAATGCCAATCTGATCAATCGTGAAAACGACATCGTTAAACCGAACGTCTTTCGTAGGCTTACCCAGAAAGGTGACCTGATTTAAGTTGTAAAAAGCACCTGCCGTAAGTCGAAATCCCGTTTGTTTAAACGGATAAAAATCGAGTAACGCATTGAAGGATAGCAGGTTGATGGTGTAATTAAACCCAAGCTGGAGCTCATCCGATTCATTCTCCGAAGTTAACGTTCCTTTATACGTGAATTTGTTAGCCCCGATTCGTAGTGCTAGCTGTTGAGAAAGCGATTTATCAATCTCAAGCCCAAATCCAGCTGTGCCTGCCTGGGCAATGAGGGCGATACCTGGATTGTATGATGTACTTCCGTTGTACTGACCCCTGCTTAGGCAGGGCAGCAATATCAGGACCCAAAAAAGCGATAATGGCTTCATACCTTAGGCTATCTTTAGAAAAAGAGTATAGTTTATAATATACTATTTTAGTAGACATTTTGTTTTCTAATTTTACAATTGATTAACTATTTAATCCATTGATCAATAATGATTTAGGGGGCTACAGACTGGAATCACGTTAGCTCAGGTAGATTCTTTTCTACATTGGTGCCGTTTAATCAGAAAGTGACTTTATGATTAACCCACTTCCGCAAGCTTGCATGTTCAGGCTGGGTTCTACTATCCGATTCTAGCTCAGAGCCAAACAAACCTGGCCGACTAAGCAGGCATGAGCGATAAACTGCGTGTGTTTGGTGGTGCCCCGATCGGCTTCATTAACTCGCTGGTCGAGTGACAGGGTTATTTCTGGCCTAAGGCAGAATTTTCCAAAAGGATTAGGTAGCTAATGGCTGTGATTAAAAAACGCCGGGGTTCAGGTATAGCCAGGCATTTGGCGTCTTTTTGCTTCGAGTTGTCAGCTAGTAATCAATATCGCTACGATGGCTAATCAGTCAGGTTAAATTTTATAACCTATAGACAAATAGATTGTTAATAAGAGACATTAACACGCTATCGACCCATGAAACTGACTGCTGATCAATTAGCTCGAAAATCCAACTTCAATCAGGCTAAGTTATTGATCGTTGAAGATAATGATGATCATTGGCTACTTATCCAGTCCGCTATTCGTCAGTGCCTAATTGAAGTAACCGTCGTACGGGTTAGTACGCCACAGCAGGCACTGGATCGGCTGGATCAGTGGCAATATCAGGAATGGGAACAACCGAAATTGATTTTACTGGATCTGTACCTTCCCCGCAATTCGGATGGCTGGCAGCTACTCGAACAAATCAAACAAATGCCTGCCCCGCTAAGCCATGTTCCGATCGTTATCTTTAGTTCTTCAGAGGATAACGACGACATTCTTAAAGCCTACCAGTTGGGCGCATCCTCCTATCTGATCAAACCGATGAATGCCGAAGAGTGGCTATTTTTCTTCCGCAAGCTTCGGAGTTACTGGTGGGAAACGGCTACGCTTCCACGTTCTGGGTTTAGTTTTTGATCGTTAACTCGCGAAGTCGGTTTAGGGCTTGTTGATGGCTTAAGGAAACCTTTCTGAGCTGCTCCTCATAGTTGTTCAACAGAGAGACAAAGTGATCGCTGACCGGTGAAAAATTTAAATCATGTGGCTTACAGCTTTCAGCCCGACAACGCAGTTGCTTAAAGTGCCTGATGGTGCTCTCAATTATTGCCATTTGTTTTTCGTAATGATCGATCTGTTTCTTAAGCCATTCGATCAACTCCTGAAGGATACCATAAACTGGTAATCCAGACTCCGGAGCATGATCCAGAACCGAAAGCCATTCCTGTTTTAAGTTTTCAATGGCACGCAGAAAAGGAATTCCATCAAACGCGTCGAGCGGGAGTTGAGTTAGCTGACCATCCTCTTCCGTACAGGCTTGTAGTAAAGTATCTCCCCGGACAACAATCTGATTTAGAAAGTCAAAGGCCTGTTCAAGTTCATGAAACTGGCAGGAAAACTCACGGGTTCGACAGTGCCCATCAATTGTAGTTATGAAAAGAACCATAGGACTAACGGGATTAACTGCGTTCATTTAGCTATAAAACGAGATTAGTCAATTAAAGGCTTGTTTGTAAGGCTAAAATTTAGGTTTGGGCCAGACACATTTGATTCATCCTTTCGCCCAGTGTAGAAGGTTACACAATCAATAAATGCGGGTAGTTTTCAGCTACTACTTAGTCTGGATTAGGACTTTCGCTTCGAGTCGTGCCATCGCAGCCGCGGACGGTCGCAACGGAGGAACAGTGGTTAGTGATGCTGCTCCTGATAATCACCGTCCACGGCTGGGGTTGTACGGCTCTGACTCTAACCGAAAGTACTGCTGTTTTCTTTGCAGCAGTATGTTTGCGCTATTGAGTAGAATGGTATAGCTGATTTAGCATACGACCAAAAGAGGATCTATGAGACCAAGTAGATTTAACGTCCCGTTCCCTCGCATTTAGTTAGCTATAAAGGTCAAAAGCGTCTCGACATACAACCTGATCGTTTTTGAAAAATCGTTCATTACAAAGAAGCCATTGCAGAGGCTCGACCTGACTTTTGTAAATCGATAAGCAGCGAAATGTTTAGCAGGAGATAACCAATGATACACACCGGCAGGAGATACCGCAAGTAGATGGCTAACCAGAAGGAATTCTGAATATAACCTGTCCAGTAAGTGGTTAACGTGTAGTCGGGATAAGCCTCCAGAAGAAACCGAACGGTTTGAGTAATTGGACTAAAAATGAGATAAGCAAGAAGCAAAACAGGCAGAAAACTGAGTTCATAACGGACAAGGGATGTCCAGTTTAATTTTACATGGGTAATCTTAAACAGGCGGTGAAACAGATTCAGCAAGGCCGCGATAATTAGCGCGGTAGTGATCTCAGGAATAATCAGGCTTCGCACCAGGACGGTTATATAGGCCGATAGTCCACCCTCACGATTGACTAGGTTTAGTTTTGCCTCATAGGCGATGTTCCAGGACAGGAACTCGATGAGCACCACTATTGCAAGCAGAATAATCAGACTGCTCAAGGGATTCTTTAGAAAACTGCGAGTCACCTGAACTTCGTTCATACTGAGTTTGGATTTACCACCAAGGTCAATAAACTACAATATACCATTGACTATAAGCAATTTAGAAGATTGTAAGCAATTGACCGAGCAAATTGATCGATCGGTTGCAGGTAGCTTGATAACAAATCTATCAGCCGAGCCGCCGGGGCGGTTTCAAAAACCTGATAGATTTACCTTGGCCGAGCTCTAGTCTTCCAGTAATGTTAACCCTTTCTCTTTATCCAGAAAATAATGACGGTAGGTCGATGCACCATTAAAGCCTACATCGAGCCAGAACTCCGTCTCCGAAACCAGCGATGTCATGCTCTGAACCGAATGGCCCCCATACACCCGAAAGTAATAGGTGCGTCCTCGCTCGAAATGTAAATAGGCGGTTTTCTTATTGGTTACGACAATTCCTAAACTATCCGCGTTTGTTTCCAGTAGTGTGCAGCGACCAATCTTGATGGGCTTATCCGGATTCAGTGTCGTATGGAATGAATTGGCAGGCATAGCTACAAAATACAGCCTTGTGGTCGCCGGACTCTGGCAAAAGGCAATAGCGCTAACCATCATTAGCTTTAGGAAGAACAGGCGTGTTTTCATAAGTTGAGGCTTTCCCATAAAACAGCCAAATGCACTCTCTTTACTGTATCAATGCGGTAAACAGTGCCTACTCTGTGAATCAAATCAGAAGTATTCTATCAAAAAAACGCCCGATCTCAGAGAAATCGGGCGTTCACTTCTATCCACACTTTTTTAGGCTTTTAGACCCAGAAAAGGGCTATACACGGCTACCGTGTACAGACTCTATAACAAGTACTTACCAATTAGTTTATACCCATCGAATGTTTTTCAGCCAGGCTCAAACGGATCTGACATACGTTGGCAAATGGAGCATCTTCCTCGGGTAAATCAGTAGCAGTTTCCGTCAATTATTCCAATTGTTCACATATCAGCAACTATACGCTTACAGCACAGCGTCTGGATTGGGAATAAAGTTTAAAAAGGAATGGGTCGATTGTTGGTATTTCTGCGTATCAACCTGGTAGAAATAAGCTCCTTTCCGGGAGAACCCTTTTTGCTTCTCATCTAATTTAATGAGCAGATTTGTCGAGAGGATTTTCCGACTAAAGTTCCTTTTATCGAATTCTGTATTGTAAATGGCATCGTACAGCTTCTTAAGTTGAGGAATGGTAAATTTCTCGGGTAAGAGTTCAAAGCCAATTGGATGCTGAGATGCTTTATAGCGCAGTCGCTTAATGGCTAAATCCACCATATCGGCATGGTCGAAAAGCAGGGTTGGTAAGTCGTAAAGTGAAAACCAGCGGGCCTGATAGGTCTCCGAAATTTTAGATGCATAATCCGCTACTTTCACTAGGGCAAAATAGGCTACCGAAATCGTGCGGGCAATTGGATCGCGATCAGGATCACCAAAGACACTAAGCTGCTCCAGATAGACATTGTTTAAGCCCGTGAGTTCCAGCAGTATTCGGGCGGCTGCCTGTCCTAAACTCTCGTCGGGTTGCAGCCAGCCGCCCATCAACGACCAGGTGGTTTCTTCTACTCCCCGTTTGACCAGTAATATCTTCAAACTTTCTCCATCGAAACCGAAAATAATGGAATCCAATGCTAGTAGATAGGCATGTTGCTTTTTATACTGATCGATCATTCGTTGCAATAAAGAGTGCCGTTTAGAAAACTGATGGGCCTATTTTAGACTTCCAGGATTGGCATTTCTGCTCATCAAAATAGAAATGGTACAAACTAAATGCAAACTACGTGATTTTGTATTCAGAAACGCATCTGGGCTAATCACTCCGTTTTCCAGCTTTCAGGTCTTGATCTGCCCATTTCCAGGCCAGATTCAACACCGTCTGTGTTTGCTGCGCTTTCTCGACAGCGCCCTGGCTGAGCTGAGCCTGATGCAGACCCGACAACGCCCATCCATTGCGCGGAAACACGGTCAGGTCCTGAGTTAATACTGCTTCCGCTTCACTAAAGCGTTTGGCTTTCAACAAAACAGCGCCAAGCGTATGGCGTACCGGAAAAAACCAGTCTGGTGGTTCCTGATAATTTAGTCTGTCTTCTAACGCAACGGCTTCGTTTAATAATCGGATACTGGATGATAATTGTCCTTCCTGTGCCATTATTTCGGCATTCAGCACCCGACGGGCGATCTCCAGAATTGAGCTCATCGGATTAATGCCTGCTATCTTTAAATTGGCAATATCGGGATCGGCTGTCAGCTTGTTGAGCTCCTGCAACTCCAGTTTCGCTTTCAGAAGCTGCTGTTTACCAACTAAAGCCAGGCCACGGGCATAGTGCCGAATGGCGGTCGGATACTTTAGCTTGACCGTATCGTCCCGACACATACGAAGCAATTCGTCCCATTGTGAAAACTTGATGGCTACGTGATACGGTATGGTGTAATAATGCTGAAGCGTACTCCAGGCAGGATCAGGCATCAGTTTTTTACTGGTATTTTCGGCAACTTTCCGGGCCGATTCCATCGCTAACCGGTAATTGCCCTCCATGGTAGCCGTGGCCACCAATAAGTGATAATTATGGGGAAAGTAGTTCAACGGGAACGCCCCCTGTGCATACACGCCCATCAAATAAAGGCTATCCACTTTCACGGCCTGCAAATTGCTTCGTGAACCTTCGTGGTAGTCGCCTGTGCGGATGTATATGTGTGAGGGCATATGTACCAAATGACTGGCCCTTGGTGCTACCTTTCTGAGCATAGCTGCACTATTCAGCCCTCGCTCCGGCGTTTTAGACGCTTCTACAGCATGAATGTAATAATGATTAAGGGCTATATGGCCGGGGTTATTCGCCATTAAAGTTTCCAGAGTCGTTATTATTCCGGGCGTCCAGGGCTTGGGTTGCCCATCCTGCTCCCATAAATCCCAGGGGTGTAAGTCCATCAATGATTCTGCGTAAAGAGCCGCAATGTCCGCGTCTTCGGGGAATCGTTCGTGAACTTCTTTTATTGCTATCGAATAAGCTTCATCATACGGCCTGCGGTCGTCGACGGGCGAGGCCGTATATCGTTTTGCCAGCGCATCAATCAACGCTTTTTCCTTAGCTGTACAAGTTGCCGACAATTTAACTGCCTGCTGAATGGCCACATAAGCGCGCTCATAGTTATCCGCTTCCATGCCCGCGTTATAATTTGGACCCAGCACATAGGCGAATCCCCAGTAAGCCATGGCACAGGTTGAATCAAGCCGGGTTGCTTCATAAAACGAGCGGGCAGCTTCGGCATGATTGAAGCCCACAGCCAGCATGAGTCCCTGGTTGAAATACCGTTGAACCTCCTGGTTCCGGGTAGTAATGGGGAAGTGCAGATTACCCAGGCTATCGAACAGGGGTGCCTTCTGGCCCGAGCTATACCAGGCTTTGTCAGTGGGTGCAGTGCGGCAGATAACCTGAGCTGTCGTTTGCTCGTCGGTGGCTTTTTGTCGGGATTTACAGGCCAGCAACAGGACCAGGAAGAGTACGGTTACCTTCATGCGGGTAAGGAGTTTAAGTAACGTGAATTTAGTCGTCGCAACCAGTCATTCAATTACTACTCATTTCGTTCAGGTCGTTGGCTCAATCAGAAATTGATCGAAAGCCTTCTCACAAATCGCCTAAAATACCGTACTGCTTTTCCGGCATCTGTTGGTGTATACCTCACCAAGAAACAAATTGAAAATTAGTCACTTACCGCAGTTTCGGGCAGGTAAATTACGATAAGCGGCTAACACTTATCAAGCCTATTTAGCTATCGGCCGCAGATTCCCTTAAAATCACAATACTGACACATTTCCAGCTGATCTGTTTTGCGGAACGGCTCAGTAGGGTCGAGCATTTTCTGGACCAAGGCCCGCAGCAATTCTTCCGAATCATGGATATACTGCGCTGGGCTATCATCGGCTCCGAAAGTAACTGGATTAGTTTTGAAGCCGCCCTTGAGGTCTCTGAATGAATAAAACCCAGCTTCAACGGGCAGATTAGCAGCCGGATAGATGTTTCGTTTTGCTTTGTCACGGGGCAATCCGCCGTGGTCGCGAATATTTTTGAGTGCCAGATACCGGTAGAGCCATAGCTGCCTCATTTTGTCTTCCTTACCGTCATTCAGGAGCTTTTCGGCCAGATC
The DNA here is from genome assembly GCF_010233585.1 of Spirosoma endbachense. Classification (NCBI taxonomy): domain Bacteria; kingdom Pseudomonadati; phylum Bacteroidota; class Cytophagia; order Cytophagales; family Cytophagaceae; genus Spirosoma; species Spirosoma endbachense. The sequence continues at coordinate 451,083 of NZ_CP045997.1, read as the reverse complement.
TTTGGGCGCTTTATCGGGCAAATCGACCTTCCCAGTTTTATAATCCACAATACGGATCTGGTCGCCGAAGCGTTCAATACGGTCAATTTTTCCGGCGATGCGCACCCGGATTGACTGGCCATTCGTGAGTGGCACATCGAGGTATGTTTCGAGGGTTTGTTCGGTGCCAATAACCGTTAGTCCTACCTGATCACTTTGCTGCCGATAGAAGTCGAGCATCAGTTTCTTAGCCAGATCGTATAGGAGCAGGTTCATGCCCGATTCAATAACCCGGCCTTTCATCGATGAGGCAAATTCCTCTTCCAGCAACTGCCGTACAATTGATTCGTCGACAGGTTTCCCTTTCAGCCGGTAATCAATATCCAGTCGTTCGAGCACCTTATGAAGCCAGCTTCCGAATTCGGCGGCTCCCATCTTTTCCTCTATTTCTTCTTCTTCGCTGATGTTCACGATCCGGCTGAAATAAAACCGCATGGAACACGTAACAAATTGATTCAGATACGAGGGATATAACCCCTTTGTTGTCAGCAGCTTGATTAGATCCGCCCGAACGCTTTCTGTTTTAGGAACGCTCAGATCGGATGTATCGGCCAATTGATTTATACCCGTTCGGCCAAAACGAACCGTTGGATGCGTAATCCGAATAAGGCCATTTGAACGAGGAACCAGTTCATGCTCAATCTGCCGGATAAACCGACTGGGTTCGCCCTTGCTGTTTCCATAGGCATCGGTTGAGGTCGTATGCAACAGCACAATATCGCTGGCCCGCTGCAGCAATCGGTAGAAGTGATACGCCATAACGGCTTCCTGGTCGCGATAGGTAGGCAGCCCTAGTTCCTGAGCAATGTCAAAGGGAATCAGCGAATTCAGTTTACGGGATTGGGGTAGAATGCCTTCGTTTACGGACAGAATAATAACCCGTTCAAAGTCCAGAGCCCGCGTTTCGAGCATACCCATGACCTGCAACTGGCTCTTCCCTTCGCTCGTGAATGGAATACTCGTCTGTCGAATCAACTCATACAGAAACTGCCGGAAGCTACGCACCGTGACGGCCGTTTCGGCATTTCCGGATTCAGTCTGTCGCTCAAGAGTTGCCTCCAGTTGTTTAAGCAGCGTAAAGAACAGGTACAGGTATTCGATTTCAATGGCATCCTGGCTAGTCCGGTATACATCACGAAGCAATTCGATCAGGTCATACAAACTGCGAATTGCCTTCATCGGTTCCTCATTTGGCCAGCGCGCAAACAGCACCTGAATCAACGGATCATGCTGGCCTAATTCGTGCATATCCTCTTCGGTGAGGTATACGCGCTGATCTTTTACGATGGTTTTTGAAATCCACTGAAACAAAGGCTCCGGGGGCAGAATCTCGCCCGTTTCCTGCACACCTCCCGGCCACTGCAACGCCCGAATCCGCTCGTATTGCTTAACGAACGGATGATTCAGGACCTTGACAACATGCCGGTGGTGGTATTTCGGAATGCGCAGATCACGCCCGTCCTTTGTTCGGAACTCATGCACGGTGCGCTGCATCTCAAACAGAGTATCAACCAGCGTGAACAGCAATGAACTGCGTAAGGATAAACCCATCGTTACGTTCAGGTCGGTAACGCTCTCATCCAGGGCGTAGAGGACGGGCATCAGTAACGTTTCATCAGCCAGCACAATGGCTGTCTTTTTGGTCGGTTCGCTCCTCTGCTCCCGACCCCAGTCGGCATAAAGCTTTCCGGCTACCTTCGCCTGCATACTGGCATTGGGAACACCAACGACACGAATATTTTTTTCGGTACCGAGCAGATTATTAGACAGTTGACTCAGGTCTTCGCGGTTCTTTTTCGAGAAGAACCAGCCATTTTCGCGGTATCGGCGCAAAAATTCACCCGCTTCCTGCCCCCAGTCACGGATGTAATATTGATCGGCATCCCAGATCAATTCAGCTTTATTCGCATCAACCAACACGCGAACAATGTGCTCCTCGGCTCGACTCAGTGCGTTGAAGCCCACAAAATAGACACGTTCATAGCTTAGATTATCCCGTATCAGTACGTCGACATTCTGGGCGAGCAACCGATAGGCCATGCCCCGATAAGCAAGTCCCTGATCGGTCAGGCGTTTTTGCAATGCATGATAGGCTATCTGAAGGTTTTCGAAGAGTTTAAAGTACCGATTTGTACCGGCCGTTTCCAGAATTGGTTTTGCGGAAGCCGGTCGATCCACCTGCCATCGTTCGAGTGCTTTGGCTGCGGTCAGGTAGCTAAACAGCTCAGGGGGATCGATCAGGTACTGATCGATCCGGTCGAAGTCGGCCAGCAGGACGGATGCCCAGCCGATAAATTGCTCGAATTCAACCAACGGATCGATCTCCCGGAAAACGTCGTAGAGTTCAAACAATAAACTTACGGAATCAACCAGCTGTAGACCAGCCGCCTGCGTTATAAAGTCATCGACGGCTAACGCATGGGGGGCCAGAAATGGTCGATCTGAAAGCGTTGCCAGCTCATCAAGAAAGACGGACACTGCCCGTCGGGTAGGCAAAATAACCCAAACATCGCTAAGGCTGGGACCGTGCGTGTCAAAAATTCGCTGAGCCGTTTGTTGAAGAAAAGTCAAATGAACGTTATGGTTAGTCGCACAGTAAAGGTACAACTTGTCGGGCACTGACTCACGTCAACAGGGCTCTTTCCTGAGCAACTATTTCAGTGCATCCGGTCGCCCCGAACTTCCAGATTCGCTATAATATCAGCTTCAACGGCCAGAAACTCCTTCCATCGCTCCCGTACGCGTTCAGCGGGTATGTATGTTTCGGCCAGCTCGATGAAATTGCGGTAGTGGCCCGCTTCGGAGATCATCAGTTCACGGTAAAATTTCCGTAAACTCTCGTCGGCAATGTGTTCAGAGAGGATTTTAAAGCGTTCGCAGCTTCGGGCTTCAATCAGGGCGTTTAGTAACAGGTTGTCCATCAGTTGTTCTTTCTGATCGCCAATCGACCGGCGTAATCGTGCCCTTAACTGATTAACATACTCATCCTTACGCTGACGGCCGAGGGGAATATTACGCTTGCGAAGTTCTTTCAAAACCCGTTGAAAATGCCCCCACTCTTCAGCAACTACTGGTGTCAGCACCTCAACCAGCTCCTCTTTGTCAGAATATTGAACGATGAGCGAGATACACGACGAAGCTGCTTTCTGTTCGCAATATGCGTGATCGATCAAAATATCGCCGATGTTCATTTCGGCGATGTTCACCCAGCGTGGATCGGTGGGCAGTTCGAGGCCTAGGGTTGTAAGCGACATAGCAATTGAGTCAGTATGCAGCAACAAAGATACGTACGAACAGACGTATTGCCCGTGAACGCCAAGGCTGATTCGCAAAGAAACCATTGGCAATAGTCGATGTTATTGATCCGTGACTTAGTCAGTAAAGCAATGGCTGTTGATGTCGGTTTCTTAAAGATGTGGTGTTGGTTATAAGAAACCGACACGGCGAGGACGGTTCGCCGTGCGATTCTCAAAACCTCGTCGTTCAGGCAGTATACGCTTCGGGAAACCACTGGGTCAGGTTGAAGAACCTGACCTCACTTAAAATAGAGCAAACCTTTCGTCCAAAGCCGTGCCACGGTTAGTTTTTGCAACATTAGAAACCATGGCACGGCTTTGGACGAAAGGCTAGTTGAATTCCCCGAATCGGAATCCTGACTCCAATTCTCGTGTTATAAGAGCAATGACTGACATTTTCATGTATTGGAAAAACATACGATTCGCTTTGAGCCTGCTGGTCGTTTATACGCTGCTCTTTACAGCCTGTAATAAGGCGCCGACCAGCACAGCGGCAGAAAACACCAACCCAGTCGACACTCGTCTGGCGACCCTTCCTGTTTTAACGTCTGGCGAGGCCACTGCTACATTTGCAGGGGGCTGTTTCTGGGCAACCGAAGAAGAAATGAAGTCGCTGAAAGGAGTTCGGGCCGTGGTTTCGGGTTATGCCGGTGGTGACCTCGAATACCCAACGTATGAGCAGGTAGGGACGGATCAAACGGGTCATGCCGAATCCGTACAAATCTATTACGACCCGACTATCCTTTCCTATGACACATTGCTGGACGCTTTTTTTGCCGGTCATGATGCGACGGAACTTAACCGCCAGGGGCCCGATATAGGTAAACACTATCGCTCCGTTGCTTTTTATCGAACACCAGCCGAAAAATCCAGAATTGACGCTGCTATTCGGCGTGATTCGAAAAATCACAAAGCGCCTATTGTCACCCAAGTGGTTCCATTCGTTGCATTCTATCCCGCCGAAATGTATCATCAGGATTATTATCGACAACACCCCTACAGCCTATACATCCATCTTGTTTCGGAACCCAAAGTCGATAAGTTCCGAAAACGAATGGCGGAGTGGGTAAAGGAATAAACCGAATAGACAGCCAAACATTCGGCCCGTCCCAGGACAATTTGTCAGGCCCCGCAACCGTTCGGCCAAATCTGATATTGCGGGATTGACCTGAACCTCGTAACATTGTTCAGTCTTTTACAACACGGGCGTCCCCGTAATGACAGACAAACTATGCCAGAACCTGATAAATCGCTTGGTCAAAAGATTCTGAATTTCTTCGTTAAAGAAGAAGTGTCAGGCGTTGCAGCCGGAACACCCGCTGCCCCAACACCAACAACGCCACGTCCGGCAGCAACCAATTCGCCAACTCCAGGGCCAACTCAACCGATACCTCCGGCACCGGTAGGTACGGGTTCAGTAGACCCCAAGTTTGCCGAACACCTGGCCAATGTACTGGCACAGAACAATCCGCCGGGCCCCGACTATTTCGAGTATCGGGAAACGCTGCGGAGTCTGGCCAATCTGGGCCTTCCCGAAGACAAGCAGTATCAGGCGGCCTGGGCTAGTTTTAAGGCTCTGGGCGGTTCCGGTGATATTGCCGCATTGACTAAAACCGCGAATCAGTATATTGCAGCGCTGAATAACGACCGGGATGCTTTCGCAAAAAGTGTCGATGCTGCGCTTGCTGATCGGGTTGGTGGTTTGCAGAATGAGCAGAAACGCTTGCAAACCGAAAATGAAGCACTGGCCAAGCAGTTGGTAGAGATTCAACAGAAGATCAGTGCCAATACCGATCGGCTAACAGCTATCGGTGGCGAAATCACGGATCAAAGCGGTAAAATCACGCAGAACCGACAAAACTACGAAGTGACATTCGCGCATTACACAGAACAAATCAAAAACGACATCACCAAAATAACGCAGTATTTAAAGTAAGTTTCCAGTGACTACATTTTCAGTTGATTTAAACTGAGCAAACTCATTGAAGACTAAATGACCTTAAACTGATAACACTAAACAATGGCTACTCCTGATTTTTCGCAACTTGGTGGTAATACGGACGTGGAAAAGCGTTCGTTCTGGAGCCGCCCCGAAGGTATTCTGGGCATGATTACCCTGGCCGGTATTGCCGGTTTCGGGCTCGTTTATTTCAACCGAATCATTGAATTTCTAATCAGAGCTACTTCGAACGTGCTCGAACTGGCTCTCCTGCTCGGCGCATTGGGCGCTCTGATTTTCCTGTTCACCAGTAAAGATGTTCGGACAGCGGTATTCTTCCTGTTCAAAACCCTCATGCGCAGCCTTACCGGTACGGTAATTCAACTGAATCCCATTGCGATCATGAAAATCTACATTCAGGATTTGAAAGACAAACGGGAGAAAATGCAGGGTCAAATTAATATTCTGGCGGGGCAACTGGTTAAACTGAACAAGAAAATCGGTGAAAACAATGAGACCATTAAGCAGAAGTTTGCCGAAGCCAATAAAGCGAACTCCTTAAGCGACAAGCCTGGTATGCGCGAAACGGCTCAACTGGCCACCATCGAGGGCGCTGGTTTGCAGGAAATGAACGAAAAGTTGCTGCCTCTTCAGCGGAATATGAAAAACGTGCTGGCCTTCATGGAAAAAGTGAACCAGAGCGCCGATTATATTATTAAGGAAACTGAAATCAAAGTTCGGCTCAAAGAAACTGAATACCAGATTGTTAAAGATAGTTCTAACGCGCTCAAAACGGCCGTTAGTATCTTTAAAGGCGATCCGGACAAGAAGTTTTACTTCGACCAGTCCATGGAATATATTCAGGACGATATGAGCATGAAACTTGGCGAAATGAAGCGGGCGATGGATCTCTCGATGGACTTCATCAATGGGGTAGATATTCAGAACGGGATTCTCTCCGATAAAGGCGAAGCTCTGCTGGAAGCTTACAATAAAGGTGAATTCAAAATGGTGCAACTCGATGCACCCGCTCAACCCCTTAATTTAGGCCCAAATCCGCAGAAAGACGCCGGGTATCGGAATCTGCTCGATTAATCACCTATGAGTGAAAGAGCAAATGAGCCATTTAGTTGCTCTTTCACTCGTTTATTCGTTCACTCTTTCATCCTTTCAACATATGCAACGTTTAACTGTAGCCGGTCGGCTGCTAATCACGGCCCTGATTCTGGCCGCTATTTTCTTCGGGTTCCGGTATTTCGGTGGTAGTGAAGCCCTGCGCAAAATTGCGCCGAAACAATCAGAAGAATCCGCTACGCTCCCCAAATCGGACGAGCAGGGATCGTCTACTTCGGCCGACGAGTCATCGGCTTCCGATAATAACTCGGCTTCATCAGGCGAGGCAACGAGTGGTGGGTCGAGTCGGTCATTCACCTATACGCCCCCTGCCCCCAACGGTGGGAAACTTAAGGGCGTTGTGGAGCTAGGTGCCAGTGGATTCAACTCCTTCATTATCCGGGTCGATGATCAGAAAAACTGGAAACTCGAAAAAGCGGAGTTCGGCAATAGCCTGGTCATTGAAAACATGGCTTCGGACGATGATATCCGGTCGGGGTTAAAAAGTTACATCGGCAAAATGCTCGATTTTGGGGTAAGTGGTCGCGATATCCACTTCGTTGTAAGTTCAGGAGCGGTAAAAGCCGACGGCACGCAGAAAATTATCAAAGCGCTGAAGTCGCTGAATTACTTTGTAAACACCGTTACGCCTGAGCAGGAAGGTTCGCTGGGGCTTAAGTCGGTCCTACCCGCTGACTATTACAACAATTCGTTCGTTGTCGATATTGGCTCAGGTAACACCAAAATTTCCTGGAAAGAAGGTAGCTCGACCAAAGCGCTGGAAACCTATGGCGCCAAATATTTTCAGAATGGAACCAGCGATGAGACGGTAACAACAGAAGTAACGGCCAAGGCCAAACAAGTGCCGGAAGACCACCGCAAAACCTGCTTCATTATTGGTGGGGTGCCATTTGAGCTGGCAAAATCCGTCAGAAAAGACAAAGAACGCTATACGGTCCTCGACGCACCTTCGGCTTATAAGTTAGACAATGCGAAGTCGAAAGCGGGGTTAAACATCTACAAAGCCATTGCCGATGCGACTGGCTGCGATCAGTTCGTGTTCGACTGGGATTCTAATTTTACAATTGGCTTCCTGCTGAATATGCCCAAATAACGGAGCGTAAGGTCGGTTTGAAAATCGGCCATATCCAGCAAATCGCCCGGTTCCTGTTGTCTGGAACCGGGCGATTTGTTTATGAAGGATTCTGCTTAAGCCAAACTTTTGGAACCTTATAGTTTAGTGCCGAAATCGGTTACCCAGTAATGTTTGTAGCTGCTACTGGTGCTGTATCCGTAGCCTACACCAACCTCTTTAAAATTGGCACTCATAATATTCTGGCAATGGCCGGGCGATTTTAGCCAACCATCTACCACAGCACGGGTTGTTGTGTATCCAGCCGCAATATTTTCACCGGCAGCCCGCCATTTATACCCCTCCCGTGTCATACGGTCCCAGGGTTGCGACCCATCGCGGCCAGTGTGGCTGAAATAATTATAGGTAGCCATATCGACTGCGTGCTTATCGGAAGCGGCATTGAGTTGGGCATTCAGAGCTAGTGCCGGAACTGCCGGATAAACTTTAGTACCGCATTGGCAAGGTTTAGAACGAGCCTGGTTGATATACGTCAATACCTCCTGCTGCTGCGTTGTGGTAGCTGCTGCCGCCCTCGCTCCTGCCAGATCCGGTGCACTGGCTGTTGTTTCGCCGTTGCCGCTTTCTTTGTAAATGGATGAAGCTACCGGGGCGGGTGATTGATCGGTTTCTCGATCTGATTGGCAGGCCGTTACGGCCCCTAATAAAGCAAATACTCCCAATAGGTACGTAATTTTCATAGATGAACAAAGCGTATAGTTGTTGATTAAACGGTATTTTTCAGTACTTATTATTACAGAATTTACTTTCAGGAACAAATAACTTAACTAGTTCAATGGAGTAGAAACAAAAAAAGGTGAGTGGCCTGTAAAAGCAAATGAGGGAAATTAACAGTGGCCTTTGCAGTAGCTTGCGGAATTAAACGAGCGTAGTTCATTGAACTACTCCTGGCATATCGAGACGCTGGCCATTCTACTCGGATTGAATTAGCTCAGGAAAGTTTATATTTGAATTTCGCAAACCAGTGTATGGAGATTATTTCACTCGACGAATTTTATCAACAGCTAGCATCTGCTACTGAAGGCGGATTAAGTGTACTTTTACCAGATGGTATAAACAAAGAAATAGGCCACTTCAATCTATTTAATGTTGATGAACTGATTGCCAGGGTCAGGGAAAAACCGTTTATGCCTTACAACCGAAGAGCTTATTACAAAATAAGTTTGATTAGTGGACGCAATCGGGCAGAATATGCGGATAAAGTAATCGACATTGAACGAAATGCGCTCTTGTTTGCAACTCCGAAAGTACCTTACCACTGGTTACCGCAGGACATGAATCAGGGCGGTTACTTTTGTGTATTTACCGATGAATTTCTGGTCCAGACCAAAAGTGGTGTAGTTCTCGATGAACTACCTATTTTCCAGCCCGGCGGTTACCCCATTTTCCAGCTCTCTGATGAAGAATCAGAGACTATTTCTTTCATATTCAGAAAGATAGAAAAAGAGTTGTCATCAGACTATATCTTTAAGTATGACCTGATCCGTAATTATGTGCTTGAGTTGATCCACTATGGGCAAAAGCTTCAACCGGCTACATCCCTCTATCCTACTCATACGGCCTCAGCCCGTGTTTCGTCCCTATTCATCGAGCTGTTAGAGCGACAATTTCCGATCGAGTCCCACCATCAAAAACTTAGCCTCCGTACAGCTAAAGATTATGCCGATCGTCTATCTGTCCACGTAAACCATCTGAATAAAGTACTGAAGGAAAATACCGGCAGAACAACAACAGATATAATCACCGGCAGGATCATTCAGGAGGCCAAAATCCTGTTAAAACAAACCGACTGGAACATTTCAGAAATCGCCTTTTGTCTGGGTTTCGAAGAGGTTGCTCACTTCTCCAATTTTTTCAAAAAGCAAACCTCATTCGCTCCAGTCGCCTTCCGGGCTTAAAGCAATACGTTGAATTTTGCAAACGATGGATTGATGTTTGCAAACACCCTGCCCACTTTCTGTATCACCTTTGTTCCATCCTATTTCATAAACAAAGATGGACCTTAGAAACAGCACAGTTTTAATTACGGGTGGAACCAGTGGCTTGGGCTATGAATTTGCTTCCCAACTGCTTGACCTTGGCAGTACGGTCATTATTACCGGAAGAGATCAGGCCAGGCTCGACCAGACGAAGAGAAAGCTACCCAACGTTCACACATTTCAAAGCGATGTGAGCGATCCGGAAGCCATTTCCCAACTTTTTGACAACGTAACCAGGCAATTCCCTGAGCTTAATATTTTGATCAACAATGCGGGTGAAATGCGTAAACTCAACCTTCTTGACCCAATGATTGATCAGGACAACATCAATCGTGAAATTGCCATCAACTTATCGGGTCCGGTCCGTATGGTCCAGCAATTCCTGCCCCACCTCCTGAAGCAGAAATCGGCTGCCATTCTCAATGTAACATCCGGTCTGGCCTTCATTCCCTTTCCGCTTTCCCCAATCTACGGCGCTACCAAATCAGGCCTTCGTGCGTATACACAATCATTGCGAGTTCAGTTGAAGAAGACAACTATTAAGGTATTCGACTTAGTTGCTCCCGGTGCAAAGACGCCTTTAAATGACAAGTTTGGGGGTGATGTAGATAGCCGAATGATGATGGAACCCGACAAATTGGTAAAGGTTGCCATTCAAGGATTGACGAAAAACAAGGTTGAGATCCTTCCGGGCATTGCCGGTATAATGAAATTCCTTAGCCGTATCGCACCTGGTGTGCTTTTTAATCAATTTAGTAAGATCGCTGAAAAATCGCTTGCCCAGGCAGCATAATCAACACAATGAACCTGTCGTCCTACCTGATTATAAGCGAAAAACACCTGAAAAAATGAAAATCATAAGTGGAATCCTCATTCTAATTACCGTCTTCTTTAGTGTCAGACACGGATGGGCTGGTCTATCGAATAACTTAAATCCAGAAGCCTCCAAAATGCTCACGTCGTTGGGAATTGGAAAGACCGCTCTGCTCATAATAAGCATTCTTACGTTGAGTGTTGGGCTGTTAATCCTGTTTCCGCAAACGTATTTTATCGCCAACCTGATCAATGCGGCACTGATTCTGCTTATCCTCGCTTTCCAGCTAAAAGCCAACAACCTGAAAGCCGCACTGATTGAAATTCCGTTTTTGCTGATGCCTTTAGTGATGATTTACCTGGGACACCCGCTTAAAAAGTAAAGCCGTGAAAACTGATTTGATTGGGTACCCGTAAATCCATTACAATTTACCGGTCTTTTTTTCGCTCCCAGTTCCCTTTTTCTGGTTGTGGACGCAGCACATATACGTCGAGGAGGGCGTATGGTCGGGCGAGGTATTCGCGAACGAGGGTGCGAAGGGAGTAACCATCAGGAACATCCTGGGCGGCAAAAGCAATAGCCTCAATCCCCTCGTGATTGCCAATGTAGAGCGCACGGGCATTGTGGAAATTCTGGGAGATGATCGTAATTTTTTCCTGATTGAAGACGTCTTTGCAGCGAACCACCGAATCGAATGTTCGATAACCAGCGTAATCGAGTGTCATTACGGATGTTGGAACCCCTAATTTTACCAGCGCACGCTGCATGTCTACCGGCTCATTGTAGTATTCTGAATCATTATTACCACTCAGAATCAGGTATTTAACTTTCCCTTCCTTCCAAAGCCGCGCGGTTGCCTCCATCCGGAATCGGAAAAACAGGTTTTCTTTTCCAGATCGAACAAACTTGCTCGTACCAAGCACCAGGCCAACATCGTTGGCGGGTAACTCATTGATGTCAAAATAGATCTGGTCCTTTGTGTTATGAACAACCCACCAATTGCAAATCAACACGACCATGGCCCCCGTGAATGTCAGTGCGATGGTAAACTTGATGGTCCATTTGACCACGCGAACGCCAACCGCTTCGCGGGGCGTGTCGTCGCTGTAGTCGGTGGCCAACGTCGTGTTCATTTTACAAACTAAAATGGGGATTTTCGATTAATCCAACAACATTACCAAATGGATCTTTTATGGATGCAGTCTTAATTCCGTCGCCTACATCCTGAATATCAGTGTGTAAAGTCGCTCCCAAATTAAGAAATCTTTGCATTACTTTATTAATATCGGCAACGCCCCAATAGCTAATGGTGCTACCCTCAACAATTGTCGCATCGGGAATAAGTCCCAGTTCATAACCGCCCACATTGAATCCAACGTAAAAGGGCTCATCGAAATAAGGCTCGATCGCCAGCGCTTTTGCATACCAGGCTTTTGTTGCCGAAAGGTCTGGAGCCGCATAAATTACCGTTCGTAATCCTAAAAAAGGCTTTTCTTCCATGCTGTATTATCCTTCCAGAACTCAGTTCTGGAAGGATTTAATGGTTCTATGAAAACAACCCTAACTGAACAGACTCTTTTTCGTCGGTCTCCGTTGTACTGGCTTCTACAGGTTCAGCCGGTTTTATGGGATTCTTTACCGCATTCGGAATTACAACCTTTGGTGCCAGCAGTTTTACTTCTTTTACTTTGGCAAAAGGAAGTTTATTGCCCAGTGCTTTCCAACCCCGCACTTCGATAAAACCTTCTGGCTCAAGGACCATTTTTTCGAGTGGGCCCCGATCCTTTACCTGATGCACAATTTCAATACGCGGAAAGCGATCGGCCGTAACAGCCAGGTTCTTAGACCCTTTGGTGTCGCCTATAAAACTAAATTTCTTATCGAGCGACGTTGTTTCGACTTTAAACCGTTTCACATACCACGCCTTCTGATTGATCTCGTAATAGATCGCAGAAAGCACCGTTTCCGGATCAAATTTCATTAACACAGCCACCTCATTCGGCTCATACCGATTGGTCAGATCAAAGCTGGTCAATTCATACTGTCCATCTTTATAAACGACCAGAATGCTATCTTTTGCATCAAAATTGCCGAGGAGTCGTCCGCGTTCGTCGCGATTCAACCGCCCGAGATGGTCGTCATACCAGATATCGACACCACCCAGTGTAGAAACACCGCCCGATTTCTGAGTAATCTTTCGTACGGGGTATTTAGTCAGAATGTTACCCTGTGCCCCCCGATTCTTAATACCGACCGAAGCAAAGTCGAAATCAAACTGCTTGATCTTTGCCGTCGACTGCGCCGTCAGATTTATCGTAATGATTTCTGCCTCGCCATTATCATTCGCACTGAAATACGTCAGTTTCGATTTCGGGTTACCCATGGTCAGGTCATATTCGCGGTCACGGGTGACGCCCGTAACAGGAAAGCGCTTCGCCATCGAAATTCCCGATTTCCCATCCAGATAGACAAGGTTGTAAATCTTACGCTCGTCATTTTTCTTGAATACAGAGACGTGTACAATATCCTTGCCGACGAATATCTTCTCCTGAATTTTAGTAACCAGGCATTTGGCATCGCGCCGGAAGATAATGATGTCGTCGATGTCGGAACAGTCGCTGACGTACTCGTCCTTCTTCAGGCCATACCCGATAAAACCACCTTCCCGATCCACGTAAAGCTTCTGGTTGGCAGCAGCCACTACATTAGCACTAATTGTGTTGAACGCCCGTATTTCGGTCTTACGTTCGCGACCTTTGCCGTATTTCTTTTGCAGGTCTTTGTAATAAGCAATGGCATACCGGGTAATATTAGCCAGGTTATCTTCAGTTTCGGCCAATTCCTGCTCCAGCCTGCGCATCAGTTCCTCGGCCTTGAAACCATCGAATTTGGAAATTCGCTTGATCTTGATTTCAGTCAGGCGAATCAGATCATCTTCGGTAATTTCCCGGTAGAACTGCTTCTTAAACGGTTTGAGCGCTTTATCGATCGTTACCAGTACGGCCTCGAACGTTTCGCACTCTTCAATTTTACGGTAAATCCGGTTTTCAATGAAAATCTTTTCGAGCGAACTGTACAGCAATCGCTCCATTAATTCACTACGCCGAATTTCAAGCTCGCGTTGCAACAAGTGAACCGTTTGGTGCGTGTTGACGCGCAGAATATCCGTTACGCTGACAAAATGAGGTTTATCGCCAATAATTACGCAGGCATTGGGCGAAATCGATACTTCGCAGTCCGTGAATGCATAGAGCGCATCAATGCTCACATCGGGTGATACGCCCGGCTGGAGGTGAACAAGAATTTCAACATCTCTGGCCGTATTGTCAACGACGGCAGCCACGTTACGACTGGGGGCTTTGATTCTGATTTTCCCTAATTCAGCTGCTTTAACGATAGACTCGATCAGCTGTGGCGTGGTAACGCCAAACGGAACGTCACGAATAGCCAGTGTTTTCTTATCGACTTCTTCTATTTTGGCCCGAACCCGAACCTTACCGCCCCGATGACCGTCGTTGTAGTTACTGACATCAATCAGTCCCCCCGTCTGAAAATCGGGAAATAGCGAAACGGGCTTGTCTTTCAGGATCTGGATCGACGCTTCGACCAGTTCATTGAAGTTGTGCGGCAGAATTTTGGTAGAAAGTCCAACGGCAATTCCTTCAACACCCTGCGCAAGCAGTAAGGGAAACTTGACAGGCAGGGTTACCGGTTCACGCTTCCGGCCATCGTAGGATAGCTGCCACTCCGTTGTCTTGTCATTGTAAATAGCATCCTGGGCAAACTTCGAGAGCCGAACTTCAATGTAACGTGGAGCAGCAGCGCCATCGCCCGTACGAACGTCTCCCCAGCTTCCCTGCGTATCGAACAGCAGTTCTTTCTGACCAATATTAACAAGCGCTTCACCAATCGACGCATCACCATGAGGGTGAAATTGCATGGTCTGGCCAATGACGTTCGCGACTTTATTAAATCGGCCATCGTCCATTTCTTTAAGTGCATGCAGAATCCGGCGCTGAACGGGTTTCAGACCGTCTTCAACGGCGGGTACTGCCCGCTCAAGGATGACGTAAGATGCGTAATCGAGAAAGTAATTTTCATACAGCCCTGAAACGACGGTTTGGTCATGCAGGACTTCGTTAATGGTGTCAATCGGTTGTTCATCCGGTCCTATAGCGTCGATTGGCTCTGCGCCGTCGGCAGAATTATCTGCTCCATGCAGTGACTGTTCGTCGTCTATCGGTTCCTGATTTTCTTCGTTCATCATGAATTGTAATAGGTACTATTTCAATGGATAATTAGGCGGGGTTTGCCGAACGATATATCCTCGGTTCGACTCCTTAAATATACAAAAAAAAGTTGAAAAATCGGCTTTAAAAGCCTAAAAATCGACAAAAAATACTAAATTGACTTTTGTATTTCCGGTTAATATCCCCGGCCCAATTCTACTCCATTCTCGACTGGTTCACCAGCCCGGAACCGGTTAAAATTTTTGATAAACTGAACCACCTTACCCGCATCTTCGTCGGGTTGTCCACCGCCGGTATGTTGCGTCAGCAGCACGTTCGGTAACGTCCAGAGCGGATTGTCGACGGGCAGTGGTTCAACAGCTGTCACATCGAGTACAGCGCCCCCCAGGTGTCCGGATTGCAACGCTTCGATCAATGCTGATTCATCTGTTGTACTACCCCGGCCTACGTTGGCGTACATACTGCCTGGCTTCATAGCTGCCATCAAATCTGCTGAAACAAATCCGGTTGCTGTGCCGGGCAGGCAATTAACGACGATATCGGTCTGAGGCAGGACCGCTTTCAATTCATCAATCGAATGCAACTCGGCCCTGGGGTCGGTACGGGCCAGCATTTTGCAATCGCAGTCAAAGCCGCTCATCATCTGCCGCACAGCCTGCCCGATTGTACCCGTTCCAAGAATAACAACGCGTTTGTTACGGAGCAATCCGGTTCTGGCCCGAATTGGTGCACCAACCCATTCGCTCTGGTTCTGCAAGGTCACTAATTCGGGAATACGCCGGTAAAGAGCCAGAATGCCCGCCAGCATTGTTTCAGCACAGGGCCAGGCGAAGTAATCACCCATGTTGGCCACAATTGCCTGAAGTTGAACGTTTTTGTAGCCATCAAAACCGGCAGAATCCAACTGCCAGAATTTCAGGTTGGGTAATGGCACTGCAAACCAGGCCGATGGTGGGTTTCCGAGTACTAAATCGGCCGCCTGAAAGGCTGTTTGTTGGTCTGCTGGTGGCAGATCATGGCGGAACACAACGGTTATGTCGGCAGGAAGTTGCTGACTAAGTGTATTTTTAAACGTATTATTGAGTGCCGTGTTAACAAATAGTTGCATACTGAAATTACGTAATTCTGACCGATTTGGTTGCGTTCTAACGGAAAAACCGACTTTTAGAGAGATATACTACTGAATTTTGCCAATACCACTTAATCCTGAATTAATAGCACAGGTATTCGACATTCTTCTATTCCAGTTTCTAAGGAGGCACAAAGAATACAACGATTTCTCTCTGTGCTCTTTGTGCCTCCCTACGAAATAGTGGGTAAAACAGAACGAATAATGCGCTGTTATTTACTACCTCCTTTTAACTGGGCCAGGAGCCAGCTGGTCATTTTTTCGGTTTGCTCAGGATAGGTCCAGTGTCCTGTATCAAGAAAGTTCGTGTCGAGTTCTTTGGGACCGGGAATTACGTTATAAGCGGCATACATGGAGGTTGGCGGACAGGTTTCGTCATTAAATCCCCACGAATACCGGCCCGGCACTTTAACCAGTCGGGCAAAATTGACTACGTCGTAATAACCCGTCGTTTTAATGCGATCGGGCTTGTTGTTATACGCCAGTTCGTTGCCCGCAAACAAGTGTGGCCATCCCCCGGCACGACCATTCAGGTAGCCCGTCACGTCGCTTAATGCTGGATAATAGGCAGCCAGCCATTTTATGCGCGAATCAAGACCAGCCGTAACAATCGACAGGGCTCCCCCCTGGCTACCGCCCGTAACGGCCAGATTCTGACCGTCATACTGTGGCATACCTGCCAGAAAATCGACGGCCCGCACGCAGCCCAGATAAACGCGCTTGTAGTAATAGCGGTCGCGATCGTCGAGGTTAGCGGCCTGATAACCGCTCAATGCCCCTCGGCTAAGGTTATCATACACGATTTGATTCATTGTGACGGGAACGCCGTGAATACCCACTTCGAGCGTAATAAACCCTTTTTCGGCTTCAGCAATCATGCCATTGTAAGGCCGAACGCCAGCGCCGGGCACTCGTAGAATGGCCGGGTATTTCCCCTCTTTCTTGGGCACACACAGGATTCCGTAGAAGCGGGAGTTGTTAATGTTTTGCAGGCTCAGCTCGTAGACATTCGTTAGTTCGGTACAGCGGTCAGGCAGCAACGTCATGCGGGCGTCGATGGGTATGGCAGCCAGATCGGTTTTTGCCTTATCCCAGAATGCCTGAAAATCGGCCGGATTGGCAACGGTTGGCTTAATAGCCTGTGGTTCAAAACCCGCCGTTGTTAGCCCCCGGTACTCTTTGCCATCCAGTTCAACGGTTGCAATACAGCGCAGGAAACCCGCCGTTTTCATTGTACCACCGTCCAGCGCCAGCGTTCCGTCGCGCAACGTAACGGTTTCCTTTTTCGTTGGCTCCATCTTTTCAGGGCCAATTTCATACCGAAGTTTCGCCCCTTTCAGTAGCACGTTACTTCGGTAAACCGAGATGTTAAATTTGACTGGTTCGCCGGTTTTATAAACCCAGTCGTCGTGATTGGGTGTAACGATAACTTTGACGAGACGCTCGGCCGGTTGGGCAACAAGATCTGCGATACAAAACAAGTAAAGGACAATAAATAGCCGTTTCATGCAAGAGGTAAAGATGTTTACCGGTAGAAGTTGATTCGGATTTTGGCCTACTCATTCTGACGGAACTCCTCGGTGAAAACAGACTAAGTTGTCATCTATCATACGTCCTATGCTACTCGTGCCGGTGTCTGGTAACCACGCCGGACCATCTGAATATTGACAATACACCGGATAAGTAAGGTTAAAGGAAACACCACGTCGAAACCTCCCGGCACTTTTGAGAAGATCATACCCAATAGAATCAATAGGGCAGTCAGGCTGAAATACGTGGTTCGACGCCGGGAAGTAGTTTTCGAACTGGTAGCCCAATAAATCAGGGGCAAATGAAGCGGCATCATGTAAAACAGCGTCGGATTCCAGGCCGTTACGCCGTGGTCGGTGCCCACCCATAACAGAAAGAGAAACCAGCCCAGAAAGCCAACAATACCAAATAGCCAGCGATCGAGCCAGCGATCCACTTTCCCCGCCTGGTAGCGACGAGCCGTAAATAAAGCGACAATGATCCCAAACAGCGTAAATACGACATTGGGGTCCAGAATAAACGGCAATTCATGCGGAAAAGTCTTCGCGGCCGTAAAAAGCGTCTGATCGCGGGCTACCAACGGCACTACCTGACCGGAAGCCTGTTTTAATTTGGCCTGTGCCATCTGATCATACACATTTTCGGGCAGGTACATAGCGTGCCATCCATCGGTCTGTTCATCAGCCGGCTGTCCGATGGCGAGGTTCATGCCCAGTTTGGCCCAGGCTTTTTCGCCCAGATAATCGTTCATCCAGTCACGGTAGGATTTACCCGTCATTCTAGACCGCGACGGCATCATCAAACTATCACCGCAGGCTTTGGCGATTACATCGCGGGGACGAGTTGCACAATTGTCGTAGAAAAACTTGTACTGGTAGGTTCGATTTTCGGGTAGCATGTTGGTTGCCAGCACCGTAAACAATTGCTGCTTCTGACCCGGCGACAGATTCAGCACCTGTTCCCGGATGGTTCTATTTTCGGCCTGATAGGCGTACATCATCACGTACATCTCGTACGCATCGATGTAATACGGTAAGGTGCCGCGCAGAAATTTCAGATAGAAATTATTCTCAGCGAAGCGGAATCCTCCCCACCCATAGGTTCGGTCTATGTTCTGCGTCGGGTCGTAAATACGAATGGCCGTATGTCCAAAAACAGAATACAGCTCCTCTCCTGACCCGAACGTGAGCAAACTCACCTGCGCCGACGGCGAAAAGGGCTGCGCTACTGCTTCTTGATGGCTACTGAGTATGAGTTGAAGAACGAGCAGAAAACTGCCGATTATTTGTTTCACTATCCGGTTGCTATTCATCGTCTTCGTTGTCATCAACGTCATTTTCATACTGTCGTTTGGCCTTCCCTTTGGCCGGTTCTTTTCCCTGAACGCAGATAACAAGCTCACCCTTTATCGTTTTTTGGGCAAAATACGCAATTAGTTCGGACAACGATCCCCGCTGATTTTCCTCGAAAACTTTTGTTAACTCACGCGAAACACTGGCCGGCCGATCGGGACCCAACACCTCCGAAAACTGTTGCAGGGTTTTGATCAATCGATGGGGTGATTCGTAGAACACCATGGTCCGTTCTTCTTCGGCCAATTCGGAAAGTCGGGTTTGACGGCCTTTTTTGTGGGGCAGAAACCCTTCAAAGGTAAATCGGTCGTTGGGAAGGCCCGAATTAACCAGTGCCGGTACAAAAGCGGTTGGTCCGGGCAGGCATTCGACGGTTATGTCGTTTTTGATACACTCGCGAACCAGAAGAAAACCGGGGTCTGAGATACCAGGTGTTCCGGCATCGGAAACAAGCGCCAGTGTTTTCCCTTCTTTCAGTTGATTCACCAGCCGCTGAACGGTCTGATGTTCATTAAAGATGTGGTAGCTATGGAGCGGTTTGCTGATATTCAGATGACGGAGCAACACGCCCGATGTACGGGTATCTTCGGCCAGGACTGCGTCGACACTTTGAAGCACTTTAATGGCCCGGAGGGTAATATCGTCGAGATTGCCGATGGGCGTCGGCACGAGGTACAGTTTCATGCCGCAAGTTAACTGTCCGCTCACATCAATCACAAAAACTTCATGAAGCAGGATAGATTGCATTAAAATCGCCTTTATAGGTGTAAGGCCAACCTGGTGCTGGTTTCCCCTATCTATATTCTGACTGTGTTTATGAAATCAACCCGATTCTACTTGATTCGTCGATTACTTAACCTCCTGTTCATCAGCCTTTCGTTCTACTATTCAGCAACGGCTCAGCGCTGGTCTGCCCAGCAAGCAAACGACTGGTATAAAACGCAACCGTTTCTGGTAGGGGCCAATTTTATTCCCAGCACCGCCATCAATCAGTTGGAAATGTGGCAGGCCGAATCGTTCGATCCGGCGACTATTGACCGTGAACTGGGGTATGCCGAATCGATCGGGATGAATATTATGCGGGTGTTTCTGCATAACCTGGTCTGGGAGCAGGACGCTGAAGGCTACAAAAAACGGATCGATCAATTTCTGCAAATCGCCGATAAACATCATATCAAAATTATGTTTGTGCTGTTCGATTCCTGCTGGAACGACGACCCCAAATCAGGCAAACAACAGGAGCCGGTTACGGGCAAACACAACTCAGGCTGGGCCCGCTCACCAGGAACTAAACGTCTGTTCGATTCACGCACATGGGGCGGTCTGGAACAATATACCAAAGGCGTACTTACTGCATTCGGGAACGACAAGCGAGTCATAGTCTGGGACTTGTTCAATGAGCCGTCCAACAACGGCTACAACGATGCGGTTCTGCCTTTGCTGACGAAGACATTTGTCTGGGCACAATCCGTGCGACCATCCCAACCCATCACGGCGGGCTGGTGGAATGACCATCCCCTATCGAACGACCTGATGTTCAGCCAGTCCGACATCATAACGTTCCACAATTATTCTGAAGCGCCCAAGCTGGAAGCGCAAATCCTTGACCTCCAGAAACTTGGCCGACCACTCATCTGCACCGAATACATGGCCAGAACCCGTAACAGTTTGTTTGAAACCTGTCTGCCCGTATTCAAAAAGTATAAAGTTGGGGCCATAAACTGGGGGCTGGTCAAAGGGAAAACCAATACCATCTATGCCTGGGACGCTCCAATGCCCAGTGGCGAAGAACCAAAAGTCTGGTTTCACGATATTTTTCGCCCCGATGGCTCGGTTTTCGATCCCAAAGAAACGACATTGATCAAGCAACTGGCAACGGGAAAGTAATTGATTTTATTATCCAGGACTTTCGCCGATAGGTGTACTTACCTTACTACCATGAAATCTACCTTCCTTAGCCTGACTATAGTTCTTCTAGTAACCGTCGTCAATTCATACGCACAGAAAGCAACCTCTGGCAACAATCGGACTCCACTGGCTCCGCAGAAATACCTTGAATTGCCGCTTGGAGCCATCAAACCCGATGGCTGGCTTCATCACCAGCTCGAGGTCATGCGTGATGGGTCCACTGGTCATCTGGATGAGTATTACCCTAAGATCAAAGACGATAACGGCTGGCTGGGTGGTAAAGGCGATGGTTGGGAAGAAACACCCTACTGGCTCGATGGTGCCGTTCCGCTGGCGTATTTATTGGACGATAAAACGCTGAAAGACAAAGTCCAGAAATACGTTAACTGGAGTCTTGAGCATCAGCGGCCCAACGGTTTTTTTGGCCCTTATACCAAACAGGAAGTTGCCAACAGAGGTAAAATGAATTCCTGCGCCGATGGTGAAGACTGGTGGCCTCGCATGGTGATGCTGAAAGTCCTGCAACAATACTATTCCGCTACGAACGACAAACGGGTCATTCCGTTCATGACCCGGTATTTTCGCTACCAGCATGAAAGTCTGAAAACCTGCCCCCTCAACAAATGGACCGAATGGGCCGAGTCGCGCGGGGGCGACAATATCATGGCCGTGTACTGGCTTTACAACCAGACCGGCGACAAATTCCTGCTCGATCTGGCGGATATGCTTTATAAACAAACGACCAACTGGACCGACCTGCTTGGTGGTCGTAACTGGGCCATTGGGGCAGCCGTCAACCAGACGAGCCAACGCTGGATGGATAGGCACGCTGTTAATGTGGGCATGGGGCTGAAACTACCCGCCGAATATTACCGGGGCAAAAAAGACGCAAAGTATCTGTCGGCCGTGAAGACCGGTTTTCATGACCTCATGACTCTTCATGGTCTCCCTCACGGCATGTTTTCGGGTGATGAGGATCTGCACGGCAACGAACCGACACAAGGCGTTGAACTCTGCGCCATTGTTGAAACCATGTTTTCGCTGGAAGAAATCATTGGCATTACGGGCGAACCGGCTTACATGGATGCCCTCGAACGCATGACATTCAATGCGCTGCCAACCCAAACGACCGATGATTTCCATTCCAGGCAGTATTTCCAGATTGCCAATCAGGTACAGGTCTCGCGGGGTGTCTATGATTTCTCGCTCCCCTTCGACCGGGGGATGAACAACGTGTTTGGGCCCTATGCCGGTTATACCTGCTGTACTGCCAATATGCACCAGGGCTGGACAAAATACGCGTCGCATCTCTGGTACAGATCCGGTCAGGAAAATGGCCTTGCCGCGCTGGAATACGCACCTAACACTGTTAAGTCGCCGGTTGGTGATGGAACAATGGTTACCATTCGGGAAGCAACAAACTACCCCTTTGACGATCAGATTACGTTCTCGATCAGCCTGCCCAAAACAACCACTTTCCCACTTGATTTGCGCATACCGGGCTGGTGTAAAGAAGCGACGATACTGCTGAATGGAGCGAAACTTCGCTCGGATAAAGGGGGGCAGATCATTAGCCTGAATCGGGCCTGGAAAAATGGCGATAAAGTTACACTTCAACTGCCGATGCAAGTCATTACGAGCAACTGGGCCAAAAACTCGCGTACGATCGAACGCGGCCCCCTGGTCTATGCCCTGAAAGTAGAGTCGGAAGTAACCGAAAAGAAAATTAAAGAAGAAGGGACCTATTATGAATTTCAGCCGAAAGGAAGCTGGAATTACGGCTTGCCGAAAGCATTGGTTGATGACCCTGTCAAAAATACGACTGTCGTTATGAAGCCAGTCGCTGCCAATTTTGTGTGGAATGAAACCAACGCGCCAATCGAAATTAAGACGACTGGTCGGCAAATTCCTAACTGGAAAATCGTTGAGGGAGTAGCCCGGCAACCCGTTACGCCCCGAGATGGTGTTTACAAAGGCGAAGTAAACGACAAAACCGAAACCATTACGCTCATTCCCTATGGCTGCACCAAACTTCGGGTCGTTGCCTTCCCGGTCGTTCCATAGAGATTCACAGATCGACCGTTTAAAAACACAATCTGTTTGCTGCAACTACCATTATTCTAAAAATCAATAAATTATCCTACCTTTAAAATATCCTCTTTTCTAAATTTAACTGAACATGAAAACAGCTTTAAAATGGATTGGCATCCTGGTTGGCGTTGTTATTGTGAGTATTGTTGGCGTAATGGCTTATGTTAAACTGGGTCTGCCAAATGTAGGTGATGCGCCTGCGCTCAAGGTAGAGAAAACGCCGGAACGTATTGAACGTGGCCGATACCTGGCTAACCATGTTGCGGTTTGTATCGATTGCCACAGTACGCGTGATTTTACCCTTTTTTCAGGACCATTAGTACCCGAAACGCATGGCAAAGGGGGGGAACTGTTCGATCAGAAAGCCGGATTTCCAGGCTCGTTCACCGCCAAAAACATCACTCCTTTTGGCATTGGAAACTGGACCGATGGCGAAATCTACCGGGCCATTACAACGGGCGTCAGCCGCGACGGTCATGCGTTTTTCCCGGTTATGCCCTATCCCTATTATGGTAAAATGAACGGTGAAGATGTGCAAAGTATCATAGCCTACCTACGCACCCTCAAACCCATCGATAACAAACCGGCTGAATCGAAAGCAGATTTTCCCTTCAATTTTATTCTGAACACCATTCCCAAAAAAGCCGAGCCAATGCCGCTGCCCGACCCAACCGATGAACTGGCAATGGGTAAATACCTGGTGACGATCGCCGGTTGTATTGAGTGCCATACCCAGGTTGAAAATGGCCAGATTATCAAGGAAAAGGCGTTTGCTGGCGGACGCGATTTCAATTTACCCTCGGGAACACTGTATACACCGAACATAACGCCAGACAAAGAGACAGGTATTGGGAAATGGACCAAGGAGGTTTTTGTCTCCCGGTTTAAAGCCTACGCCGACAGTAGCTACAAGCCCCATAAGATCGGGCCAACCGATTTCCAGACGCTTATGCCCTGGATGATGTATTCTGGGATGAAAGAGCAGGATCTGGGTGCAATTTACACCTACCTGATGACGCTGCAACCCGTTCAGAATAAGGTAGCCAAGAAATTTAAGCCCATCGTTGCCATGCGCTAACACAGTCGATTAGCTTAAAATAGTGGGGATTCAATAGGTAGCTCTGTGCTATCTACGGAATCTCCACTATTTTTTTTGCATTTATAGACTGGTTACCATCGAGCCTGATAGTGTTTACTAACGAATAAATTTTCTTAAGCCTCTGAAAAGAATCAAAAAAAAGTACGAATAAAAATAGATTTTAAAATCCAGAAGGTAAAACCCTGATGTATATATGCTGTAAGACTTCCAGGAGGCCTTTCTGAAAACACGTTACCGAATCGGCTTTTAATCGCCCGAGAACTCAACTGATTTATTGCGAATCGGACACTCATTGTCCCAGCCCGCGAGGAGCCTAAAAGCTCCGATTCAGTACCCTTGTGTCTAAATTTTCTAAGCCTTAAAAAAAATGAAACTAAACCAACAATACCGAATCTGATGAAAACCAATATCGAAACCGTTCAGGCCATGTACGAAGCGTTTGGCCGGGGCGACATACCTGCTCTCCTTGAGTATCTTGCCGACGATGTGCATTGGGAAACCTGGGCCGATAATTCTGCTCAAAAGCACAATGTTCCCTGGCTGGAGGCCCGTTCGGGCAAAGCAGGTGCCAAGGAGTTCTTTGGCATAGTGGCTCAGTTAAACATCATCGATTTTCAGGTACTGTCGATCATGGCAGGTGGCAATCAGGTAGCAGCCGAATTTGTTATCGAAGCGGCTGCATCCGCTCTTAGCAAAGGGTTTCGCGACGAAGAAATGCACCTCTGGACCTTCAATGACCAAGGTAAAGTAACCCGCCTGCGCCACTACACCGATACGTTCAAGCACATTCTGGCAGCTCAGGTATAATCGAAATGTAGTACGACAACCTATCGCTGGTAATCCTTAATAAATCAGACTATTCCTAATTCTTTGACCGTCATGAATCATACGGACAACGCTCAACGCGCCCATGCCATTGTGGTGGGTGCCAGCCTGGGCGGGCTGCTGACCGCCCGGGTTTTGAGTAATTATTATCAAAAAGTAACCCTTGTCGAACGCGATCCCGTAAATCGACAGCCTGAATCGAGGCATGGACAACCCCAAACCCGGCATCTGCACGGGCTATTACCGGGAGGCTTTCAGATTATGCTGGACTATTTCCCTGACCTTCGGCAGGCTTTGACCGACGCCGGCGCCAACGTGGCCGATTTCGCCGAAAATATGGTTTGGTACACCCACGGCGGTTACCGCAAACGGTTCGATATGCATCTTCCTGCCGTTACCATGAGCCGCCCCCTATTGGAACATCTCATCCGGGAGCGGGTTCTGGCCCTTCCTGCTGTCGAATTAATCGACAACTGTACGGTTCAACACCTGACCACGACCACCGACAAGCAACGGATAACAGGCATTACTATTCAGCATAAACTAAGCGGCCAGATCAAATCCCTGACGGCTAACCTGGTCGTAGATGCATCCGGTCGTGGTTCGCACAGCTCCCAATGGCTGAAAGAACTGGGTTATGAAGCTCCGCAAACGAGTGAAGTAACGGTAAAAGTGGGCTACGCTACTCGAATTTATGAACGCGACCCGAACGCACCCGGTAGCAACTGCTGGTTTCTGTATACCCCGAATGCACCCCACGAAAAGCATTTTGGTGGAATTTTTCCAGTCGAAGGCAATCGCTGGGTCGTTTCGGTTGGGGGCTGGCACGGAGATAGTGCGCCGATTGATGAAGTGGGTTTTACAGAATTCGTGCGCAGTTTACCCATGCCTGACCTGTATGCTATTGTCAGTAAAAATAAGCCACTGACGGAGCCTTATGCCTATAAATTTCCGGCCAGTCTGCGTCGGCATTATGAATTGCTCAATCACTTCCCGTTAGGCTATCTGGTACTGGGCGACGCCATCTCCAGTTTCAATCCTACCTACGGCCAGGGTATGACTTCGGCATCCATGCAGGCCGTCGCCTTGGATAATCTGCTGGCGGCTCAACTTCCCGACCACAAACTAGCTAAGGTTTTCTTTCAGCGAGCGGCTAAAATAGTAGATACTCCCTGGCAATTGGCGGTAGGCGAAGACTTTCGCTATGCCGAAACAGTTGGCCCAAAACCGGCGGGCGTTGGCTTCATAAACAAATACGTTTCCCGCGTACAACGCGCTACCCTCTGCGACGAGGTAGTCTGTGCCGCTTTCCTTCGCGTTATGAGCTTGTTAAAACCCCCTACGTCTCTCTTTCATCCGCGAATACTCTGGCGCGTAATGACCGCTCACTAACGACTAATCCCAATAATCAATAACCTCAATCAAAATCAATGAAAAAACTAATTTCTGTTGCCCTGCTGGCGGGAGTGCTGGCCGGGAATACCATGGCCCAAACCATGGAGATGAACAAAAAAACAGCCCGTGAGGCTTATGAAGCACTCATTAAATACGACTCGGATAAATTTCTATCGTATCTCGCCGACGACGCCATTGATTATGCACAGGGGCCGAAACCCGTTCTGGGCAAAGCAGCCATCGCGGCAAATCTGAACGATTTTTTCAGAGCGTTTCCCGGCTATACGTTAACCGTTGAAGGAATTGCTGCCGATGGCAACAAGGTTTATGTACAAAACACGTTTAAAGGGACGCAAAAAGCCATGCTCGCCGGGATGATTCCGGCAACCGGCAAAACTGTGATCTGGAGTGACGTCGATATTCTTGAATTTGACCAGAATGGAAAACTGCGGGCTCACTGGGCCAACAATTCGAATGCCGTTCTGGACCAACTAGGTTACCACGCATTCAACAATCCGAATACACAGATTGTGTTGGCCGCTTACGAACAATTTGGCAAAGGGAATGTGGCCGGCATTCTGGCTCAGTGTACACCCGATGTCGTTTTTGACGTTACCGATCGGGTTTTTCTCCCGAATGGCATGGTGTATAAAGGCGCAACCGAAGTGCCCAACTTCTTCAGGACTTTAGCGGAGAAAGTGACGTTCACGAAGTTCGACCCTTATCGTTTTCTGGCCGATGGCGACGACGTAGCGGTATACATTAACGGTGAATACAAGGACAACAAAACGGGTAAGCTATTGAAAGCCAATATCCTCCATCAGTTTAAGGTCATGAATGGAAAGATTACCTGGTTTAAAGGCAATACCGATATGCCGAAAGAAATTACAATGGCCACGAAATAAACCAGACTATTTTATAGACGACTTTCGCTGAGAACCACGGTCCGCCCTTGCGCTGTCCTCACTGGGCGGACCGTGGATTCTGAAACTGCTCCTACTGGTGTGATTAATGCCATAAAGCTGATACGATGCTACCCCATTGACCAGATTTAGCGGGGATTGGGGTGAGGTATCGTGCGGTCAGGTTCTTCAAGCTGACCGCTGCGGTTTTGAGAAACCGCATCAACACATCCATTCTTACCAAGCTAAGTCACCAATCAATACTTACCGAACCACGGTTCTCAGCGAACGCCCTATTACTACTTAATTTTGAACGAATCAGTCATGTCCACCAATCAAATGCTCGAAAAATCGGCCCCAGGTATCAACGCCTACCACTTCATCACTCATTGGCATGTAGCGGCTTTGTCCGAAGAGGTTTACCGAACTCTTGAAGATATAGATGCACTGGCTCGCTGGTGGCCAGCGGTGTATCTCGATGTTAAGGTTCTGGAAAAAGGGCAACCCGGCGGTGTCGATAAAGTGGTTGAACTTTACACGAAAGGCTGGCTTCCCTACACATTGCGCTGGAAATTCCGGGTAACAAAAACCAGCGTTCCTACGGGTTTCGCGCTCGAAGCATTTGGCGATTTCGTTGGTCGGGGCATCTGGACGTTTACGGGGGAGGGTTCGGGTACTCACATTACCTACGACTGGCTAATCGAAGCCGAAAAGCCTCTCCTAAAAAAACTATCATTTTTACTGAAACCTATTTTTTCCATGAACCACGAATGGGCTATGCGGAAAGGGCTGGAAAGTCTGCAACTGGAACTTCGACGCCGAAAGGGCGAGAAAAACGTTCCGCCACCGCCCCAACCAACCTTCCCGCACAATCTGTTGAAACGTTCCTCGGCCAATTTAAACCTATAAGCCGGGCCGCCGATGCGCCGGGCCGCCGATGCGGTGTCAAAAACCGTATAGGTTTGTAATCAGAAAAGCAGTCAGTTAGAATCACAACAACCTACAAATCAATACTTTGTTCGAGAAGACTGTGACAAATATCCAGAGCCATGATAATATTCTACTCGCTCTGTCCGGCCATCGGTATGCCGAATCAGTGAATGTGTTTCGGTCGGTTTTAGTCGCCCAATAGCAGGCTGGCTATTTTTTCGGAGGGCTAACCATTGAACGGGCCCATTGGTATTGGTCACCAGATAACTGACTGAAGCGCCAGTCGATAAAACGGCCAGCCCTTTGGCATCACCATCTACCTGCAATCCGGCTTCAGCCGAAGGCACCGCCCGAAACTGGCCTTTCCCGTTGCCCAGCAATACCGTTCCCCGACCAGCATCATACCAGCCCGAATAGGTCTCAGGTGCGTATGAATTACCGGTCAGCAATACATCACGCCAGCCGTCCGCATTGAAGTCGCCGGTTTGCATGCCAAAAACGGGTGAAATCTGGACCGGCATCGGGAGTGGCCGCACGTCAAACCGGCCTCCCCCCTTGTTTTCGATATAGATACTCCTTAGTTCAGTCGCTTCGAGTCGAATAGCCCCCTTTCGTTCCTCATCGGTAAACATCTCGGCAAATGGCTGCTGGGCATATTGCTGAAAACTAACGAATCGTTTACGGGACAGGGTGGTCATCTGGTCGTTCATAACATCCCGAATAGCCACTACCTGCTCGGTTCCCTGAAGATAGTGGGTCAGGATGGGGTCGATCTTACCATTCCCGTCAAAATCGTTGCCGTAAATGCGTAAGGGTTCTGAAGCAGAGACGTTATACCGCGTATTCAGGCCGGTATTGCCAGCGAGGTAATCGATATCACCGTCGCAATCGAAATCAGCACCGATTAACGAATTCCACTGACCAGCTGGCAGTGTAGCAGGCTGTTGCTGAAATTTCCCTTTGGCGTTTTTAACTAGTTTGATTGGCATAAATTCGCCAGCAAGCAGTAAATCAGGCCAGCTATCATTATCATAGTCGGTCCAGAGTGCTGTGCAAACCATCCCTATCTGCCGCAAGCCGGGAGCCAGTTGATCGGTAACATCTGTAAACAGACCTCCATCATTTCGAAATAAATAACTGCGGGGTGGAAATGGATACTTTTCTACCTTGACACGCCCTCCACGGAACAAATCCAGATCGCCATCGTGGTCAAAATCGGCGGCTACAATACAGGAGCCCGAAGAGATCGTTGGTGGTAACAAACCCTGCGATCGGGTAAATTTGCCATGGCTGTCGTTCAGGTATAATCGATCCTGATAAATAGGGCTGCTATCGGGCTGCTGACTTCCTCCACTAACGACGTATAGATCCTGATCGCCATCGTTATCGGCATCAAAAAACAAAGCCCCCATATCATCAAGGTCATTGGCTCCCTGAATCAACGGTGCAAACTGCCCGGCTTTTTTCTGTAAATATACCGTTCGTACCTGACCGGGACCCGCCCCAACAAACACATCATCCAGGCCATTACCATCTACATCGGCAACCGCTATGGCAGGCCCGTTTTTTCCATATACCTGCGGGAGCATCGGCGTTCGCTGCCAATCTGACGAGCGTGCGACCCGATGCAGAAAGGGTATGCCAACCACCGACGCTGGCTGCGTAGCAAACAAACCTGTCGAACTGCTATCTCGTCGGGTCGAGGTCGGGCTATTGGCCGGCAAATAGCGAGTGGTATGCGTTTGATCGGCTTTCAGCTGCCCAAGCGACTGAACTGTGCCATTCGCCCAATGAATGTCAACCCAGGCCGAGGTGTATTTTCCCAGCCCAAAATGAACAATCGATTCAACGGAGGAGGTATAACCCCGAACCGGATGCGCCAGTGTGGTCTGCGTTGTCCCATCGGGTAATTTCAAGCGGACTTCGGCCCCTGAACCCTGTGCATCGGCGGGTAATTTCAGTCGCAGGAAGTGGCGGATAATCGGTTTGCCAGCTTGATTCGTTTCATTTCGATAGAGTCCGGCTGGCTCATCAATGTTATTGAAAACAAGATCCAGATCACCATCTTTATCCAGATCGGCATAGACCGCACCATTCGAGTAATTGAGTTCACCCAAGCCCCAATCCAGCGATTTATCCTCAAAGGTCAGGTCGCCCCGATTTCGATACACATAGTTATGGAGTTTTATCTCGGGGAGTTTATACAGAGCCTCCATGGTCTGTTTATGCGTTGCCGCCAGACCAAAGTTTGAGATCTGCTGGTTGAGATAGACTACATAATCCAGATTGGTAATGTCGCGTCGGTAGCCGTTCGAAACAGTAAGGTCTTTCCAGCCATCGTTGTCCAGATCAGCCAACAGCGGTGCCCAGCTCCAGTCAGTGCGCGAAACGCCCGCCAACTGGCCGATTTCACTAAAGCCCGGTTCCTGATTCTGACCAGATGGACCCTGATTGAGTTGCAGGGTATTTCGAACGTATTCATCCTGATAGCCCTGCTGACGAGCCAGCGTAAAAAAATCCCAGTTGGTTTTAATGAGCATCATTTTTTGTCGCTCATTCGTCTCCGGCATCATGTCAACGACCATCACATCGGGGCGGGTGTCATTATTGATGTCCTGAATATCGACACCCATACTGTTGTAACTGGTATGCTTGAAATAATCGGCCGCACGATTGGTGAACCCGGTATGCTCCCCTTTTTCATTGTGATTGTTGATCCAGACGACATCATTCGACAGAAAATCATTGGCACAGTATACATCCAGCCAGCCGTCCTGATTCAGATCCGCGATCGTGAGTCCCAGGCCATACCCTTCGGCCTTGATTCCCTCCTGACCCGACACATCGACAAACTGCGGCAGCGTTGTGGTTTCGTTCTGAAGCTCACTTTTCTTCGTTGATTTTTGCTCAGCCGTTGATCGGCTTTCATTTCGATACAATCGATCGGTGCTTAGGCCGGTTCCATCGAGTCGGCGTGGTCGAATACTGTTCCGGCCCGTTCGCTCGAAGGCATTGTTCAGAATATAGCAGTCCAGATCACCGTCGTGGTCATAATCAAAAAAGGCAGCCTGAGTATTCATCCCGCTGTCTGCCAGCCCCACTTGTTCGGCCACTTCCTTAAATGCTGGAATGCCGCCCGGCCTGCATTTCTGGTTGAGAAAAAGCAGGTTTCTTCGAACAGCCTTAGCGGTATCGGGACCCGCCACGCTGATATAGATATCCAGCCAACCGTCCTGATTGAGGTCAACGACTGAAACACCCGTACACCAGCTTCGGGTCTGTACGCCAGCCTGTTTAGTAATATCCCTAAACTGGAAGTCAGAATTTTCCTTTTTCGAAAGACCCATCTGGTTCAGATACAGACGGCTACTCACCTTGTTCCCAGCAAAAAAGAGATCATCCCATCCGTCATTATTGAAATCGCCAACCCCTACTCCTGCCCCATTATACAGGGGGTCGTACGTATTGGCATTTAGCGTTTCATTTTCGAAAGGCTGGATTTGATTGTTGAACGATAGGCCCGATTCGTCAGCGCTGATTTTTGTAAATAAAGGAAGACTGTCGGGTGCTGACCGACAACCGGCTAACGTACTGATCACACTGAGTAATACCAGAAATAAAGGGCGTTTAACGATCATAGTTGCAAAAGACATCAGCGAGCATTTTTATCCCTATCGCTAAAAATAAACATTATTTTTCACTGAGTAATTATTACTATTCCTACCCATTACTGTAAATTTAGCCGCTTTTAAATCTACGTAAAGTTGGACGCATCATCAGGCTACCTATACACGACAGATGCTGTGCTTTGGGATAATTTTCTGGAAGGCAGTAAAAGTGCCTATGCTTATCTGTATGCAAAGTATGCGAAGACCCTCTATAACTATGGCTATAAAATTGCGCAGAACCGGGAAGTAACTGAAGATTGCCTGCAGGATCTCTTTCTGACAATTCTGGAGACACGGGAGCGATTAGGCCGCACGGACTCGATCAAATTTTACCTGATGCGGGCATTACGCCGGGATATTGTCCGTAAACTCACCAGCGAACAACGGTTTAATAATGACCTGGATACCCTGGACTTTACCATTGAATTTCATTACGAACCGACCTGGCTCGATGCGCAGATTTCACTGGAGCAGTCGACCCTTTTGCTGCGCGAACTGAATAGTCTTCCGGCCCGTCAGAAAGAAGCCCTGTTTTTGAAATATTTCGATAATCTCAGTTACGAAGAGATTGCGGGCGTAATGGGCATTGAACAGAGCTCTGTCTATAAAATCGTTTACAAAGCCATTGCATCGCTTCAGAAACGGATGGCAACGCATGTCGTTTTTCTGCTATTGGCACTCATTCGATAGCAAATAGTACTAATTTGCGATCTGGAAGAGATAATTTACGAACGTTGGCTCTTTAGTTAGTATTCACTACCTGAGCCATGACGACGAAACTACCTCTTCTCCTCTTTATCTGTCTGGTTGCGTTACGCTTTACCGACAACACCAGTGTCGAATGGAATCAGCCGGTACTCATTAACGATCAGCCCGTTTTCACTGATGCGGGGCTGGTATCCCACGCGGGCGAAACAGAATTACGCAAACACGGAAACTACGGTTCAGAATACGGACGAATGCTTCGCCTGTCGAATGGAACCTGGTTGGCGGCCTACACAATTTCCCGCAATAATGGCTACCAGCGCGATCCGAAAGCAGGGCTGGAGCTTCAGGTTTCTGAAAGCCGCGACAACGGTCAGACCTGGAAATCAATCAGCATTCTTACCGATCCTGGCCGCGATCTGGACAATGCTCAGCTCTGCCAACTCCCCAATGGAGCTGTTCTGCTGGCGTGCCGGTCGGTCCGCTGGCAGGAGTCATACCGGCTGCCCATTTATCAGAGTACGGATCTGGGCAAAACGTGGGCCAAACACAGCACAATAGACGTGGCTGAAGGGAAACCGGGCACACTGGGTAAGCCCGATAAAGGCATTTATGAACCGCATATGGCTTTTCTGGCCGATGGGCGCCTGTCAGTCATGTATGCGAATGAAAAACACGTTACGGAAACGCCTGCCTACAGCCAGATTATTTCGCAGAAGATTTCGGTCGATCAGGGCGCAAGCTGGGGTCCGGAAATATGGGTAGCTCATGAAACGGGGCACAATGCTTCCCGACCAGGGATGCCCGTATGGACACGGATGACGAATGGGCAGTATATGGTTGTCTATGAAATTTGCGGCCCCGAAAAATGCATGGTCTATTACAAATCCAGTCCCGATGGCACCCATTGGGCTGAAGGGTTGGGCACGTCCATTCCCGACCAGTTAGGTGGCCCCTACCTGCTTTCGTTAACCGATGGTCGGTTGGTTGTTTCCTCCAATAGCAGTCACATTTCCGTAAGCAGTGACTATGGGCGATCCTGGCAGCGTATCGCCGACGCCTGGCCCAAATCATTGTGGAGCAGTCTGTATCAGCCAGGACCCAATCAGCTTATTGTCATGAATTCTGTAGAGCGCTCAATTGGTGGGCATAACATTCAGATTCGGTCTGGACAGCTAAGCAGTCAGACCAAGTAAGGTTTACAATTCCCCAAATTGAACTCAT
Organism: Spirosoma endbachense; assembly: GCF_010233585.1. NCBI lineage: Bacteria > Pseudomonadati > Bacteroidota > Cytophagia > Cytophagales > Cytophagaceae > Spirosoma > Spirosoma endbachense. Next base: position 417,742 of record NZ_CP045997.1, on the reverse strand, counting down.
CCGACATTCGTTAGTAAAAAAACAGTATGAACGAGGGATAATCTGGAGCCCACTCGTCTTTTCCTACTACAAGTCACCTGTCTCACCCAATGAAATCACCTGATTATAGCCAGTATTCCATGAATGACTTTGTATTGGACGAGTCGTTTCGACGTTGGGTTTTCCAACCCGACGAACAGACGATGTCGTTCTGGCATTCATTTATGCTCAGGCATCCCGATAAACAGAACGCCATTGATGAAGCAAGCGCGATTTTACTGCATCTGCGGGTGCACTACGACGATTTAACGGACGCCAGCCAGGAACGCATCTGGCAGGTATTGGACACCGCTTTTGACCGGCAGCTAGCCGCTCAGACGGATACTATTGAACGGGCAAAACCAATTCTGAGACGGCTTATCAGCTATCCATTCAGGAACTGGCAACTGGCAGCCTCACTCACTGGCCTGTTGTTGCTGGCTGGCGGTGGGTGGGCTTATCGGCACTTTTGGCAGCGTCAGGAAATTCATACCCGATATGGCGAACTCCTGACAATAACCCTGCCTGATGGGTCAGAAGTACGGCTCAATGGCAATTCAACGCTGACCTACCCCAATGACTGGACCGATCGCGATGATCGGGAAGTATGGCTCGAAGGCGAAGCGTTTTTTAGAGTAACCAAAAAACAGGCATCGTCAGGACGACTGAAATTCATCACCCATACACCCAATCTGGATATTTCTGTACTGGGAACACAGTTTAACGTGAATACCCGTCGGGGCAATACGCTGGTCATGTTATCGGAAGGAAAGGTTCAGTTGTCTAACCCTAATGACAAAAAAGCGCCTGTCATTCTGATGAAGCCCGGCGATCTGGCCAGCGCCCAGACGGGTATAGAACAGGTATCGATCACCCCTGCGAAACCCCAGATACATACTGCCTGGACCAAGCATCTGTTTGCCTTTGAAAATACGCCCCTTCGGGAAATTGCCCAACAGTTAAGCGATACCTGGGGTATCACGCTGGTTTTTGAAGACAACGCGCTCGCCGAACGACGCTTTACTGGAAATTTATCCAGTCAGGATATGGAAACGCTCATTACAACCCTTACTACGGCATTCAACCTACAGGCTGATCGCGAAGGCAATCGAATCATCCTCCACAGGCTGTAAATCACCTAAACTACCCGACTATCTACAAGAACTGCTCATAATTCCTTAACTCTTGATGGTATGAAAAAAATGTATTTATCGCTTACCCTCTGGATAGCAGGGACGGCTTTCTTTAGCCTTCCACATTCCGCTGCTGCCCAGTTACTGACCAGGGCACAAACCAAACCTGATCAACCCGCACTGGACACTCGTCCTACGAAAGCACGCGCGCTAAAGAAAGTACTGAATGAACTGGAACGACGCTACAAGGTAAGTTTTGCTTATGAAGAACTATTGATGGCCGGTCGGCTCACCGAAACCGAGACCGATGGAACAACCCTAGAGCAAAACCTGAGCCAGCTACTGGCCGAACAGGGCTTGCGATACCGGAAAATCAAAGACAACCTGTATGTCATTCAGCCTGATGTAAAGCCCGAGCCGGGTATCGCAACACCTCCAGCCATGGCCGACGCAAACCAGCCAGTCACAATCGCTGAAGTTGCTGTTATCCGGCGTTTAACGGGTCGGATTACGGATGAGAGTGGAGCCGGATTACCCGGAGCCAACATCGTCGAAAAAGGTACCGCCACCGGAACGTCGACCGATGCCAATGGCGACTTTGCCCTAAATGTGAGTGATGGGGCAACCACGCTGATCATATCAAGTGTCGGGTACGTTGCCCAGGAAGTCGCCATCGGCAACCGATCGACCATTACCGTTCAACTGGTTGCCGACAACCGCACCCTCGATGAAGTCGTGGTCGTTTCGTATGGTACAGTCAAAAAATCGAACCTGACCGAAGCCGTCAGCATTGTGAATGTTGCCGATGCCAAGAAAGTACAGGCAGCCTCTGTCGTTGATCAGATCCAGGGCAGGGCCGCCGGGGTAACGGTAGCGTCGGCTGGGGGTGCGCCCGGTGCAACGGCCAGCATCAAAATTCGGGGTTCCAGCACGTTTGGGTCAAATCAGGACCCAATCTACATCATCGATGGCGTTATTATTGGCAGCGCATCATCCGACTTTAACCCCAATGATATTGAGACGGTTACGATCCTGAAAGATGCGGCTGCTACGGCGCTTTACGGGTCGCGGGGTATGAACGGCGCCATTGTCATCACAACCAAACGCGGAAAAGCGGGAAAAGCCGTTATTGACTACAATGGTTATTATGGCGTACAGAATATTGACCATCGGCTTCCCCTGGCCACCCGCGACCAGTACATCAAAACCTGGACCGCTGCCTATCAGAATGGCAAACTTCCCGTTCCGGATTTTGGCCAGGGCGGGTTTGATACGGACTGGCAAAAAGAACTGATCAAGCCGGGTGCCATTACCGATCATAACGTCAGCATTTCGGGTGGCGTCGATAATGGGGTCAATAAGTCGAATTACCGGATTTCGGGGGGCTATTTCTCACAGGATGGCACAATCCGGGGTCGAAAAACCGACGGCACGGAGGTGAGTCCGTATTTCAAACGCTACTCGGCCCGCGTCAATGCGGGAACAACCCGTGGAAAACTGACCATTGGCGAATCGGCCTATCTAGCCTATACCAACGAACGGCGGGTTATTGGGCAGCCTTTCGATAATGTTATCCGGATGCCACCTACCATACCCGTTTTTGATCCTACCAATGCCAGTGGCTATGGCTATGGCAATGCCAACAACGCTACGTTTGGTACGAATCCCATCGGTCAGCAGGCCAAAGATGACAACCTCGCCAATAGCTACAAACTGTTGGGTAACGTATATGGCGAATATGCCATTCTTCCCTGGCTGACGTATCGGCTGAGTGTTGGACTGGATTTCAGCAACTACCAGAACAAGTATTTCGCCCGCCCCGGTGCCCTCAGCTACAACAGCCCCAGCGCACCCAACGGCATTCTGGACGACCGGAATGGACGTTTCTTTAACACGCTGATTGAGAATACACTGAACATCAACAAAACCATTGGCAAGCACCAGGTCAGCGCACTGTTGGGCTATACACGGCAGCGGTTCGACCAGAACGAAATCTACTCCCATACGGAAGGGATTGTTGGTGAGTTTTACCAGCAGGGTGCTGGTACGGCCAGCCCACGAACAGATGGATTCTCCAGTATTTCGGGCCTGATCTCGTATTTAGGCCGGGTAAATTACACATACAACGACAAGTACAATATTCAGGCGAACCTGCGTCGGGATGCGTCGTCGAACTTCCCGAAAGACAATCAGGTTGCCTATTTCCCCTCTGTATCAGCGGCTTGGAATATCAACAAAGAGGCTTTCATGCGGAATATTCCGGCCATTGGCGACCTGCGTCTGCGGGCCAGTTATGGGTCAGTGGGTAACCAGGCCATTGCCCCCTATTCGCTCGATCCAACCATTCAGCCTAATCTGAACTATGTACTCGGTGGTGGAAATGTTATTGTTCCGGGCGCATCGAATCGTCAGTTGCAGAATTCAAACCTGAAATGGGAAAGCAAAACCACGACAGATGTGGGTATAGACGCTACATTTCTGAATGGTAAGATTCAGCTTCAGGCCGACTATTTTTACTCATTGTCGAAAAATCTGCTGTTACGCGTTCCCCTGCCCATTACGGCCGGTAACCAGGGGGATAACCCGTACGATAACCTCGGAAAAATTGAAAATAAAGGCTTTGAGTTAAGCCTGACCTATCAGGATAAGACAGGTGATTTCCGGTACAGCATCAATGGTCAGCTTACCAGCATTCACAACAAAGCCCTACAGTTAGTACCCAGCAATGGGAACCAGCCTTTGTATGGCTACGGGAATGTGACACGAACGGAAGTAAACGGTCCGCTGGCTGGCTTTTATGTGCTACGGCAGGCAGGCATCTTCCAGAATCAGGCGGAAATCGATGCAGCGGCCAAGCAACCGAATGTAACTCCTGGCGATGTGCGTTATGTGGACACCAATGGCGACGGTCAGATCAATAACGACGACCGTCAGATTGTGGGCACCCCGTTTCCCAAGTTCGAGTACGGGGCTAACATTTCGCTGTCGTATAAAAACATCGATTTCACGGTCTTTTTCCAGGGCGTGTCGGGGAATCTGCTGTTTAACCGCAGCCGCAACTGGACGGATCGGTTCGATGATGTCCAGAATGTCCGGTCTGATGTTTCGTTCTGGACCGGTCCGGGAAGCTCTACCACGACACCCAAGCCAATTAAAGGGGATCCGACCCTGAATCCGGCTTTCAATACGGATCGGTGGGTTGAAAGTGGGGCTTATGGTCGAATTCGGACCATGCAACTTGCCTATAATTTCCCCACGGCTATGCTAACCAAGCTCAAAATGGGATCGGCTCGGATTTATGTGAATGCTCAGAATTTGCTGACCATTACAAAGTATTCGGGCTACAATCCAGATGTGATTGGTGATGTGGGCGATGGAAATCCTCAAAATCGGGGCAATTACATCGGTCGTGGTATTGACCAGGGCAACTATCCCGTTTCGCGGGTCATCAGCGCAGGTTTGCAACTGAGTTTCTAAGCCGTACACTGAATCATTCAGACAATCGTATAACAAAACTTCACTATGAATACGAAAACACTGGCGCTGACAGCGATGCTTACGGGTGGAATCCTGTTCAGTTGCAGCGAGAGCAAACTGCTCGACCAGGTCAATCCCAACCAGGCGTCGACAGCAACATTCTGGAAAACGTCCGATGATGCGGTTAAAGGCATCAACGCGGCTTACAGCGGTATGCAGGATCGTCGGTTCTCGCTCTGGATTCGCTTCCTGACTGATCTAAGCTCCGACGAAGGATACAGCCAAAGTCCCTGGACAGATCTGGGTAATCTGAGTAAGTTCATCGTAACGGATTATAATATTCCGATGAATATCGAGTCGTTTCAAGCGGCTTATCAGGGAATTTACCGCTGCAATCAGGTACTGGAGAACGTTCCAGCCATTAAAATGGACGCTACTCTACAAAAACGAATTCTGGCAGAAGCCAAAGTAATCCGGGCCTACTGGTACTATAACATGGCCAACATCTGGGGAAATGTGCCGCTGGTTTTAGCCTCTCAAACACTGGGAGATCGGCCAAAACAGTCCACACAGGCGGAGGTTTTTGCGCAGGTAATTAAGGATTGCCAGGAAGCAGCTACCGATTTACCCGAAAGCTATACGGGTCAGGATGTTGGTCGGCTTCACAAGTACAGCGCGGTTGCGTTGATTGGCAAGGCGTATATGCAGCAGCGCAAGTGGACCGAAGCTGCTGCGGCTCTCAAGCAGATCATCGACCAGACGCCTACCCGTTTTGACCTGGTTGCCGATTTTAAGGACAACTTCACGACGCTGTTAGAAAACAATAAAGAGTCGTTGTTCGAGATCCAGTATTATGACGAAAACGAAAGTAAAGTAGGCGGTGCCGTCAACTACGATGTGGCGGGTGGTTCTGAATCCTCCGAACACGCCCAGTTTTTCGGCCTTCGTAATATCAACGGTTTTAGCAAAGGGGGCTGGTGCGATGGGCAGCCTACAAAGTGGCTCCTCAATGAGTTTATGAAAGAAAAAGACAAGGCCGGAAAGGTCGACTACCGGCTCGATTATACCATGTTCTACGGCGGCAGTTCCCTTAAATCGCATGGCTTTTCGTATGCCGATCTGACCAAGTTAGCGGCTGGCAGCGATTATCTGCCCGAGCGGGATCGTTTCTGGATTAAATACACCAATTATTACCAGGCCACCGACAGCTATTTTTCGGGGATAAACGACCGGGTAATTCGTCTGGCCGATGTTTATTTACTCTATGCAGAAGCACTCAACGAATTGGGCAAACCCGCCGATGGTATTCCGTTTGCCAACAAAGTACGGGCACGGGTAAACCTGCTGGCCCTGCCCCTGACGATGACCCAGGCTGACTTTCGGATACAGCTTCGCCACGATCGCGTGGTTGAACTGGCTGGTGAAACCCAACGATTCTGGGATTTGAAACGCTACGGTATTCTGGGTCCTGAACTCGCCGGGCCTGATGCGGGTAAAAAACCGGCCAATGAATCGGATTTCGATACTGATTTTACCACATTTCAGAAAGGGAAGAGCGAGTTATATCCCTTGCCGCTTTATGAAACAGATGCAAATCCTAACCTGAAACAAAATCCGGGTTGGTAATTTATTATTCATAGGTTAGTAGTCGTTTAAAGCCGATTACCTCTATGGTGATCGGCTTTTTTAGATCAGTCAACGCATGAAATACACAGCTTTCTTTTCTCTGCTGATCGTGCTGTCGAGTGCGACAATAGCCTGTAAAAAAATACCCAGTACCAGCTCCGGTGTTACGCCAACTCAAACAGCGACGCAGGATACATCGACCCGATTTCAGAATCCATTGCTGACCTCCGGACCAGACCCCTGGGTTATTTATCAGGACGGCTATTATTACGTCATGCATACAACCGGCGGGGATTTAAGGCTCTACAAAACCAAAAAGATGAGCCTGCTCGGTCAATCGCAAACCAGCGTCGTCTGGTCGCCACCGGCAACCGGGCCAGTCACTCGTGATATCTGGGCACCCGAACTGCATCGGGTAAATAATCGCTGGTATATTTATTATGCTGCCGTGGTGGCACCCAGTACAACACACCGGATGTGGGTTCTCGAGAACGAAGCAACTGACCCAATGACCGGCACATGGATTCTGAAAGGTCAGGTTCAACTTCCCGACAATCGATGGGCCATTGACGGAACGCTGCTCCAGCTAAATGGGAAGTTATACTATGCCTGGTCGGGCTGGGAGAATGAGATACGAAACAACATCCAGCATATTTATCTCTGCACAATGAAAAACCCCTGGACGGCCGACAGTCCAAGGTTGCGTGTTTCAACGCCCGAGTATGACTGGGAGAAACAGGGAATGCCTTCCGTAAACGAAGGTCCTGAATTCCTGACACATGACAACAAGGTTTTTCTGGTTTACTCGGCCAGTCATTGCAGTACCGACAGTTATGCGCTTGGCATGCTCGCTGCCGACGCTTCCGCTGACCTTATGAATCTGGCTTCATGGCAGAAATCAGATCAGCCCGTTTTCGGTCCAAATGCTGCTGATGGCGCTTATGGAGTTGGCCACAATAGTTTTTTTATAACGCCCGACAACCAGGAAAACTGGATTCTGTATCACGCAAATCCGCAACCTGGACAGGGTTGTAGCAACAATCGGTCTCCCCGTATGCAACGATTTACCTGGCGAACGAATGGCTATCCCGACTTCGGTAAGCCTGTTCCCTTAACAACTAGTCTCAAGCGACCAAGTGGCGAATAAAGTGAAAACTTTCTTCCCTCTACACCTAATCCGTTCCTAACCTAAAGAATTTTGCCAATGTTACGTCGCCAGACAAACCTAGCTTCGAACTGGCTTCCTCAGCCTCGCTCCTACCTTTTTCTCCTGCTGGCATTCCTGAGTATATCAGGCGTTTGGGCACAGTTACCCGTCCAGAAATTAGTGGCCGATCAAACCGCTTACTATCCGCGCGTCATACGGCTCCAGACGGATAATCATACACCCAAAAGGCTCCTTGCCAGTTTTGACCGGGGCAATACCGGTTCGTTTTACGAAAGTCTGGACGACGGAGCAACATGGAGTACAAGCCCGGTTGGAACAATCACCGAAACCACTCCGCCCCGTACCTGCTGTAGCGGATTTTACGAAGTGCCCACGACATTTGGGTCAACCGAAGCGGGCACACTTTTCTGGGCAACGTCCGTTGGCACCGACCAGAAACCGCGCACAGATTGTTCTATCCGACTCTATAAAAGCACCGATAAAGCCCGAACATGGTCCTATTTTTCTACAATAGTGAGTGGTAAAACCGGGCTCTGGGAACCCGAGTTCATGATCGATCAACAAGGGCGTCTCTTGTGTTATTACTCAAGCGAAGAGTATAAAGATCAGGGCTTTAATCAGCTTATTGCGCACAAAACATCTATTGATGGCGGCCAAACCTGGACCACCGAAGTAACTGACGTAGCCATGCCGGGTGGTATGTTGCGGCCGGGTATGCCGATCATTCGGAGATTATCTGATCGGAGTTATGTAATGTCGTATGAGTTGTGTGGCGCAGGCTGCGATGCGTATGTGAAATTTTCCAAAGATGGCCACCAGTGGGGTTCAGTGGCGGAAAAAGGCACCCGTATCGAATCCTCGAATGGGAATCATTTTGCTCATGCTCCTACCATTAGCTGGGCACCAGATGGTTCAGCAACTGGCAAACTGCTGGCAATTGGTCAGGTTCTGCACCGAAATAGTGATAACTCCACACCACCCGCCAATGGGAAAGTGTACATGGTTAACAGCAACAAGGGATTAGGCACCTGGACCGAGATGGCGGCACCCGTTTGGTCGCCCAATCAGGGCACTGATCCTTGTCCGAATTACAGTTCACAATTGCTCGTTTCGGCAGATGGCAAACACGTGCTGGAGATCGCTCTGGCCAAAAATACATCCGGACGTTGCCGCCCTTATGTCAATACGATTCCGCTCAACAGCCCGGTTACCGAAAACATGTTGACGAATACTACCGATACGACTGCCCAAACATTCACCAATCCGTTACTCCCGGATGGGGCCGATCCGTGGGTTATTTTTAACGATGGCTATTACTATTACACCAATACGACCGGCCAAAATCTCACCCTTTGGCGCACCAAAGACTTTACAAATTTAGTTCAGGCGGAGAAAAAGGTTGTTTGGACGCCACCCGCTTCCGGGCCTAATTCACGCGACATCTGGGCACCCGAACTGCATCGGCTGAACGGGAAATGGTATTTGTATTATACTGCTACGGACAAAGCAAAACCCAGTGACCTTAACCGATATGTTTTTGTGCTTGAAAACGAGTCAGCGAACCCATTGGAAGGGAACTGGACAGACAAGGGGAAGGTGAATACAAACTACACGGGCCTGGACGGGTCAGTTTTTGAGCACAATGGGAAAATCTATTTTCTGTATTCCGGCTACGTAGGTCCACAAAGCAACCTGTTCATTGCCGACATGATAAATCCCTGGACCATCAGCACGAAGCAGGTAGAACTTACGCGCCCGACTTATGCCTGGGAAAAATACGACGGTCGGGAAATCTGTGAAGGGCCTCAGTTTCTGCGGGGGAAGAATGGCAGACTTCACATCATTTATTCGGCTAGTGCCTGTTGGGATGACAATTATTCGCTGGGGATGCTGACAAGTAATGACACCAGTGATTTGCTCGATCCGGCCTCCTGGAAAAAGTCAGCGACGCCAGTTTTTTCAAAATCAGTCGAAAATCGGGTTTTCGGGCCGGGGCATAACTGCTTTACGAAATCACCGAATGGGCAGGAAGACTGGATTATCTACCACGCAAAAGAGCAGGCAAATGGCGAATGCAAAAACCGGACACCAAGCGCTCAGCCGTTCTTCTGGAAACCCGATGGAAGTCCCGATTTCGGCATTCCAGTAGCCAGTGGCAAGGAAGTTCCCAAACCAAACTAGGCGCTCAGGATAGTTGCGCTACATCAGCAGTCGTACCGGTGGTTCGCCCCTCCCATCGATAAAGCCAGACGGACAACCAGCGCAATAAAGTCGTTGTGCCCAGATAGAAATACATCAGGAACAGCAACTTAAAAAAGCCCCGCCTGAATGTATAGGCAATATTCGCACCGTCTACGTGTTGAATGATGAACCCAAAAAGCAGATAAAGGCCAATTAGCCAGGCCAATACCATCAGGCCATGCCTGTCCCGAAAAATGACAAGGTTCAAACCGGTGGTTACCAAAAAGACTGGAACAGCATAATTCCAGTAGGCAGCGTGGAAAACAACCTGCTTGTTCATGCCCGTAAACACAGTGGCCAGTTCGTCGAGATAGCCTTCGCTGATGCCATGAATCTGGCCCACGCTGACATGGGATGGCAGCGCTACATACCCACGCAGGAATCCATAATTCCAGAAAAGAACTGGAATCAAGCATAGCATGGAGAATATCGAGGCCCAGCCAACCGCTCTCAACCGATTTGTTTTCCATTCCTTCAAGAGTACGACCACTGCTCCGATTGGGGCGAAGAAAATCGTTTCACTCCGTGTCCAGCAGGCAAATGCCAGCAATAATCCACTGGCGATCAATATATTCACGCGATTCGATTCAAGATATCGCTGAAGCAAAATAACACCCGATGCAAAAAACGCAGCATTGGCCCAATCTGTCTGTACCAGAAACGTATACGCAAAAAGTTCGGGCGTACAGGCTAGCAGCGTTACCAGTATTCCGGCCAAAACAGGATGAATACGTTCTCTCAGTTCGGCATACAGAAACAGACCGAAACTGATAACCAGACTAGTAAGCCATAGTTTCCCGAACATGAATAGACCAGAGTCCAGAGCCGCCAGCCGGTAGATAATCTGCTGCATGGCCGTAAATGGCGCATAAAAGGGCTGGTTGCTGAATACAGATACCGACGGCAAATGCGCTGTAAACACAGAGGAGACCAGGGTTTGCTCCCGAACGGCAAACGTTGCGACCAGATCAGGCCCAACAATGGTATCGAATGGGGTGTTTGGAAACCAGGCACATTTCCAGGCACTAATGACCAGTAAATAAGCCCAGAAACCGAGAAATGGTAGTTCATAGAGCCGGATCGATATCCGTTTCCAGGCAAAAACAGCTTTCAGATAAGGCCATTGCCCCCGGAGAAGCGACAGTGATACAAGCGACAAAATACCCAAACTGACCAGAACGGGCACCAGTGTAATCGGTAGGTGTATAAACTGCACCATAAATGGAGCTATTGAACTCACACCCAGTCCGGCCAGCATCGATAACCCCAGCAGACTCAAGCCATTAGTAACGGCTCTCAGGCGGGTAGCGATGCCAAAACCGATCAGAAATTGGGTACAGATTACAACAGCCAGTGGTAAGCTCATTTTCGGGAATAATAGTATTTTCTGGCCTGACTTGGGATGTACGCGAAAAAACGGGGATCATATTTCCTAAATTCGGTCAATACCGACGGCCGATTCTGGGTCGTAAGAGCGAGTAAGGTAACCCGCTTATTCTGCACCCAGAGCGTATGGGTTGCCCGCTGTAGTAACGTATCCGGGCCAGTCAATTCCAGCAAATGAACCGCTTTTCCCAGATGATAATAGAGAACGCTGGGATAAATCCAGACAAAACCATCAGCGGCTCCCTGCCGATAGGCATTTCGAATGAGATAACGTTGGGGAGGAATCAGGAAATAATCGGTCGGCTTACACTGCTGCTTGATAAGCATCGTGTATGTATAGGCATTGCCATAGCCCGCCCGTTCCCGGCTCTGACGATCGGTTTTTTGCCCCAGCTTCTGACGTTGATTGTAAAAAATCTGAATTGGCCCACTCAGCCAGGCGCTGTTTTTAGGTAACAGCAAAATGAACAACACCACCAGCCCGCTCGCGATCAGGTAGACAGATTGCTTTACCCAAAACCGACTAAAAAAATTTACCACACTTCGCCAACAATCAGTTTATCAATTGCCGAAGCCAGTTTTTGATCTTTCTCCGTCACGGTGTTACCCGCATCATGCGTTGAGAGTTTGATCGTAACCTGATTATAGACGTTAGACCACCACGGATGATGATCCATTTTTTCGGCAATGAGCGCCACACGGGTCATGAAGGCAAATGCTTCCGAAAAGTCGGCGAAAGTGAAATTGCGCGTAAGTTGATTATCCTGTTCCTGCCACATAAGGGTTTCGTTTGGGTATATAACTACGGGAGTACTACCCAAGTTTAGGCTCTACCCAAAGACCACTCAGACAGACGATAAATACTACCAGCCAGACCCAGTCCGGCAGGTGATTTTCGGTCACTCTTGATACAGCAGTTCGTCCACTCTGGTCTAACGCATGCGCCATGGCATAGGCCCGCACCAGTCGACTTTGGGCGATGGCTGGCAACCCGTTCCCCTCGGCATAAGTCGCCAGAGAATCCAGTACCGGCATCCAGCCAGCTTTGCTGATTTTAAATTTCCCTTCTGCCGAAAGCGGATTGATAGGTGAATAGGACATCTGAACGGTGTCATTGCCCAGTTGGATAATGGATGGCCGCGCTGGTACGTTGTTCACATGAACTGCCTCCCGGAAACCGGCAAAAACGGGAGCCTCAATGTCGGCGCTGTTGATCGCTGAGGGCTGAAGTTGAGCCAGAATAGCGTTCCAGACCCGATTGTAGGCAAGGCTATCGCCACTCAGTTTCAACGGAAATGTTTCATTCAGTAAACTAACCCCAACCTTGCCCGACACTTGCTGAACAACCACCGGATAGCCAGGAATAACGGCCTGTGCAACAGTCGGGACAATGGAAAAAGGCAACGCATTCAGTCCCTCCGAAACCGGCACCAATGGCTCGTTCGACACTTTCCGAACCTGTAGATTACTCCCAAGCGCTTTATTGATCAGGCGGCAATCGGCTTCCGGATTGGTCAGGTTAATGAATAGCACTGATTTGCCTTCGGCAATTGCCCGCTTAACCACCACATTACCGGCATTGGTTGGATCGGTCACGATCACATCCGGTTTCTTAGACGCTCGATTGATCGTTAGCTGGTTACTGACATCTTTAGAGAGCGTTGCGGTAATCTGAACCGAGTTACCGTTTTTCCCCAGCCAATCGGCCAGGGTTCTGCTCTCAAAATCGGGCGTTCCCAGAATGAACTGGTACGTCAGCGACTTCATGGGGCGGGTAAAAAACCGAATCGTATCCAGCGTAGTCTGATCCAGTACCAGCTCGGCCTCCGTTCGCCCTAACGTAAACGCGGGAAACTGAAGCGAAAACGACGTAAACCCTTTGGGGAGGTTCAGACTGTCGAGTGTCCGGCCTCCATACATGAGCTTGATGCGTTGCTTTTGCGACGACTGAAGGCTCCCCACAACCTGCTGCATCTCTCCTTTCTGGACAATGCTTTTCCAACGAACAGCCTGCATCTGATCAGGTGCGTAATAGGGAATCCAGCGAACCACCTGCCGACTCAATCGGCTCAGTAATTCGGGGGGGAAATCCTGTCCTACAAGGGTCACCGAATCAAAGCGTTCGCTGTTGAATGTTCGGGCCGTTACGACCTGCCGTACCTTCAGACTATCACTTATTTTCTGGCGAAACGTACCCGGAACATCTTCACCAGCCAGCAGCGCATGCGTTGAACTGGCCGTTACGGTCCAGACTGGTTGCAGAACGTAGCCAAGCAAAACCAGCCAGAGCAGTACGTTCAGGGTCAGGCGAACCGATCGCCGTTGCGTTGTGAGCGAATCGTTTCGTAGGGTGAGCCAAACCTGAACCAGCAGCAGGATGACTACCAGTACCAGGATAAGCCAGGTAAGTAAGTCAGTTCGGTCAAAATGGAAAGAAATCATCGCAAATGGTGCCAGAATGACCGTTCAAGTTTTCGTTCACTGGTATAGGATCGACTGGTTTGCAGCGACGTACCCGCCAGGTCATAGAGTTTAGTTTTTAGTTGTTTTTTCTCCGGATCGGTCAGTGTTTTACCACCGGCGAGTTTCTGTAATCCCGTCAGCACCGACCAGTTCGGCAAACCGCTGTTGACGACCCGGTCGGCGAGTGTGTTGCCCAACTGCTGAACAGTTTGTCGCTGTGATGGGCTAAGTTGCTCCAGCGACAGGAAACCCAGCACTTCACCAACCAGCAGCTCAAGCTGTGGCTGATCATATACACGCTTCTGCGTTGTACTGGCATTCACATTCTTCAATTCGCCGGTAAGCCGTGTTTCGAGTTCTTTGATCGGTGGTGGATCGAAGCCGGTTTTCTTCACAAATGACCGGGCTTTCTGCTGCGACAACTTCAGATACTCCAAGGCTTTTTTCTCGAAGGGCAATGCCTTTTCGGGTTCATATAACCGCAAATGCAACTCCGACTGCCACATCTGTTCCAGTGCCATTTTCAGCAAACTCCGGGTCGATTGTTCATGGAAGGTATTCGTTTCGGCATCGTCGTGCGAGTGAACATATTGCTCCATCAAAGCGGCAAGCGGATCTTTACCATCGTCTGTGTGCCCACCGCCACCGTGATTATGCCCATCGTCCTGGGTATGCGATTCGCGCTGGGGAGCAGCTGTTTGTTCACCCTCCCCTTCATCGTGTTTATGCATGTAGGCCTGAATGGCCGCCATGCCCGCTACAACAGCACCATCGCTATTGGTGGGTAAAGGCGGAGGGCCACCCCCACCAATCGATTTCTCGAATTCTTCGCCCAGAAACTGGCCATAGCGCAACCGCAAGGCTTTCTGATCGAAACCGATCTCGTTCGATAAACTCTTAAAAGCCATGGTCGCACCCGACTTGTCGCTCAGCGTTTTGCGCTTCGCAATGAGCTTTTCAGTGTCAATAATGATTTGTCGCTGGCTGCGGAAGTATTCGGGCATTATATTCACGGCCATCGTCGCCAGTTCCCCTTCTTCTGCTTTTGTTGTGTCCTTATAAACCAGGAAATAGGTGTCTGACTTCGTAAAATTTGGTTCTGGCTGGCGGTTATCGAAAGCAGCCCAGTAATAATAGAGTTCATCGCCGGGGGCAAAGTTCAGCGCTTTCAGGTCGATTTGTTTCGTCAGTTTTGCCTCCTTGAAATTGGTTTTGTCCAACGGCATTTTCACTTCCCGAAACTTCACGTTTTCGCCTGATCCCCGTGCCAGTGTTGCCACAATAAACGCCTGGCTCACACTAAAATCATCGGATATTGTCGCTGACAGCCCAATTGCTTTCGGATCTTTCAGGTAGTGGTAGCTGTATAATTCTTTCGATTCAGGAACAATTTTAGGCGCCAGATCCGGTTGGGCTTCCAGCCGGTAAAAGTCAGATTGGTACACTAAGGAATCTTTCCCCGCCATCCCGGACCAATAGGCTTTAATCGCATAAAGGCCAGAACTTATCAGTTTGTCCTGGTAGATGAACCCAGCCGAGGATGGCTTAAACCGAACTTCCACTCCCCGATTACTGACCAGCCGAACCGAGAGATTTCGGTTATCGCTGAAAAGCATACGCCACGTCAGCATTGATCCATTAATGGCGGCAGCATTTAGATCCGAAGAGGTCCGCTCAGGCAGACGCGTATAGGATGGTGGCTGAATGTGCAGCTGGGCTGACTTAAAGGATGGAGCAACCGGCTTTTCGACCGATATTAACGTTGCCTGTGTCTCGCCCTGTTTGGGTGGTACCGGCTCTGACCGTTGAAGCAATGGATACCCAAAACGAATACCCAAAGCAGCCAGCAATACAAGACCATAAACCCAGAGTTGCGAGAAGATGACCGTCGGAATTTTGGCCTCGCGGATTCGCTCGCTGAGTCGCTCCAGTTGCAGTTGTTCGGCAACATTGAGCTGCGACTTATCCAACAACGGGAGACTATATTCAGTATCGCCAACCGTCTGATGGATCAATCGAATGGCTTGCGGTTTCTTGTCCTGATACAGTTTTCCCAAAAATATACCAAGGCTAAGTCCTGCAAATCCGGCCAGTAAAGAGGGTAGCAACGAATTGGTGAATGTAGCCGTGAGGATATAGGCCGATACCCCAAGGACCAGGCACCGTAGCAGGGCGTTGGCGTACAGCTGCTTGCTGACCGATGTTAGAATTTGTCTTGGATCTGTCATGCGTTCTTTGTTAGTGCCATCCATCGTTCTCCAATCAGTAGAACGACAAAAAGCAGTACGATTACGTTATGAACCAATGTCTGTGGTTTCCGGTCGGGCCGGTTTGCCACGACAAACAACGACTTCAACTCCTGCTGACTCAACGGTAATGAACTGACCTGCAATCCGTAATGCTGAATTAATTGCTCACCTAACCATTCGGGCAGTTGCCCATTGGCTACCCGTTCATCGGTTTGCGCTGTCAACGCATTGCCCGTATAACAAATATTGGGTGCCATCGGATAGCCCGGCTTACCCGAAACGATGTATAGCGTTTGGGGCGATGGATTCGAACTAATCCGATCCGTCAGCACCCACTCATAGGGCGTCGTGCCCGTCTGGTTATGGTCAATCAGAAAATCAAGGCCATACACATCAGTCAGTGCCTTGAGAGCCGCTTCAACGGTCTGCTGTTCGCGCTGGCTTCGATAATCGAGCAATACCCGCAACTGGCCACTATGAGCCGGAGCCGCCTGAAACTTCTGGGCTGGCTCGAACACGGCGCTGTTCGTTAGCTTTCCTCCCTGACCTACAAACAGTTTCTGACTGCCTTTTGTCACCAGATAAGCACGCGGTGGCCGGGTTGAATCGACAAGCGTATGCAACTGAAACCGGGGTGGCACATAAATTGACGGGACAGTTGCTAATGATTCATTGTTCAGCAAATACAGATGTACTTCGGTATTTTCCCGACGTAGTTTGTCAATGGCAGCCTGAAGCAATAGCGGTGTAACTGATTTTCGTTCAGGCAATTCAGTCAATTTATCGACTGGCTCGGCGGTTTCATTTATCCAGTATAGCTTCTCTCCCCGTTTGCTGGCCTCTTCCAGCTCGAAGCGAAAATTAGTACTAACCAACGCATTGGGCTGCACCAGATGAATTGGCTGGCTATCGGCCTTACTTTTCAGACTGTTCAATACCGGCTGACTTAGGAGAACAGCCAACAGGATCAATAACAGGCACCGAAGTATCAGCAGCAGGATATTGTCCAGTTTCAGACCACGCTGTTGTTGCTGGTTCTTTTCAACGAGCCATTGGGTAGCTGCCCACGCCAGCGGTTTCCCTTTTTTCTGGTGCCAGAAATGGATGATGACCGGAATTACTACCGCCAGCGCACCCCACAACAAAAACGGTTCTAAGAATGCCATTTATCAATTAGATGTTGGGTAATGGACATTGGAGAGAAGACATTGACGGATCAATGCCAATTGCCAACGTCCTGAATCCCTTATCAAAAGTTCTTCCCGGTCAGAAACGCACTTAACACTCGCCCAATCGGATCACTCAATCGAACACGGATGAGCCGAACGTGCGGAATCCGTAGGGCTACGTCCAGTTTCGCTAAATAATCAGCAGCCGCCTGCCGAACCGTGTCCCGAACAGCATCGGCCTGTAACTCAATCTCTTTCCCCGTTTCCAGGTCCTGAAACCGGTAGAACCCACTCAGGTTGAAATCAAGCTCCTGATCGCCCAGAATCTGGAAAATAACGATCTCCCGGCGAGGGGCCGCTATACTCTGGATGAGTTTTATCCACTCATCACCAATCTGTAAAAAGTCAGACACCAGAACCAGCATTTCGGCCTGTTTCCGGCTAAAGTCCGGAAATGAGGGTTGTTTGATGGTCCATTGCCCGGCTGCCTCCGACGTTTCCAGCGTTCCTACAATTTTCAGGAATGCCTGTTTTCCGGTCGGCACCAATGCCTGAACGGCTCCATTTTGCAGCCCGTACAAACTCAGTTGATCGTTCTGCCGATACCCTAAATAAGCCAATGAGGCCAACAGAATCTGGGCATATTGTAACCGGCTTACCCCGGCTTCAGCGTAGTTCATCGACCCCGACAAATCCAGCAATAGTCGAATTTGCTGGTTGCTCTCCGTTGCCGACTCGCGCACCAGATAGTGACCACTGCGGGCAAACAGCTTCCAGTCGATTCGCTTCGGATCATCGCCCGGCTCGTAGTGACGATACTGCTCAAATTCGGTTCCGACACCCGACCGACGGCTGGTTTGAATACCCAGCATCATTTCATCACTGACGAGTTTACTCGCCAGCTGGAGATTGTTTAATCGAATCAGATCGGACGTTAGTTGGGGCATACTGCTTCTCGTTTTCGGTATTCGGCTTACTGTTTCAGCAGGTTTGGTCTGCCAACGTAGTGATAGACAACCATAAGCCAAAAACTGTAAACCGAATCGTTATTTAACAGTCGTCAGCAACTCCTTAATCACCCGGTCCGTCGTGATGCCTTCCGCATCGGCGCGGAAATTCAGGGCTATCCGGTGACGCAATACGGGATAGGCCAGCGTTTGAATATCGTCGGGTATAACGGAGAATCGCTCACTGAGAACAGCTCTGGCTTTTGCGCACAATACCAGTGCCTGTCCGGCACGTGGCCCCGCTCCCCATTCACACCACTGCTTCACAAAAGCCGATGGGCTATCCTGCGGGCGCGACGCCCGTACGATCCGGTTAATGTACTCGATCAGTTCTTCACTGATGTGCACCTGTCGGGTAAGGCTTTGCAGATTCAGAATATCTTCGTCAGATAGAATCGTTTGCAGCACCGGCTTTTGCGTACCTGTCGTGCTTTTCAACACAACAAGTTCTTCCTGTTCCGACGGATAGCTAAGTTTAATATAGAGCAGAAAACGGTCGAGCTGAGCTTCCGGCAAGGGATAGGTCCCGGCCTGTTCGATGGGGTTCTGAGTGGCAATGATGAGAAATGGCCGGGGCAACGCATAATCGTTACCGCCGTAGGTGACCTTATACTCCTGCATCGCTTCCAGCATAGCCGCCTGCGTTTTAGGCGGTGTCCGGTTGATCTCATCGGCCAGCACCACATTGGCAAAGATCGGCCCTTTGTTAAACTGGAAGAATTTCTTGCCGGTTTCGTGGTCTTCTTCCAGAATTTCGGTACCGACAATATCGCCGGGCATGAGGTCGGGCGTAAACTGAATACGCTTGAAGCGCATTGCCAGCGCATCGGACATTGTTTTCACCATCAGCGTTTTAGCAAGCCCAGGCACTCCTTCCAGCAGGCAGTGTCCGCCCGCCAAAAGTGCGATCAGCACTTCGCTGATGACTTCCTGTTGTCCGATGATCACTTTACCGATTTCGTTTCGTAGCTGTGGCAAGCGGGCCACAAGCGTTTTGTAGCGGGTTAAGTCTGTTGATTCCAATTCGTTAAGTCAGGTTGTATAGAAAAATGGATGATGAAGATTATGGGCTGTACGATCCACACCAAAAGGCAATAGGCACACAGTATATATCCTTCGTCATTCATAAAAATAAACTCAGGCAGTCAACGCGTACGTAATAATGTTTACACCAAATTTTGTGTTATCCTCGGCCAGAAATCGCTTGTTACGAAAATCGTAATCCCATTCACAACCATAATCTTTGTTGCTGTAGAGAACACCAATGCGACCGTTGATCATAATGGCCTTAAGGTAATCATGCACCAGATCATCGCCCCAGCCATTCAGTTCAAATGAGGTTGTCGGAGGCCCTTCATCGAACTTAAAAAAACAGGTGTAGAGCGGATGGTTGTTCGGGATCTTCTGTAATGCTTTCGGCCCGAACGTACGGGCCATTTCCTGCTCGAATGATCGGGCAAAAAGCGCATCGATATCGTGATTGCAGTCGTCTACGAATACGAAGCCCCCATTTTGAACATAGCGTTTGAAATGATCGCGCTCCTGTACTGAAAACTCGACCAGCTTATGACCGCTCATGTAACAGAACGGACTCCTGAATAAGTCAGGACTGCTCAACTGCACTACTTTCTCTTTCTGATCAACCGGGATAGTCGTGTACTCCACCAGTGAGTGCAGTATATTGGACGGCATTCGCTGGTCGGTATCCCAGTCGCCGGACGTATATTGGATTCGGGTGAAAATAAATGGTTTCAAAAGAGGTTCGTTGCGAAGTGTTTTTTAAGAAATCATCAATCGAGCCGGGCGATTAACCCCTACCCTTTCTACATCTGATCGATGATCTATTGGCTTCCAACAAGTCCGTAACACATTTTTTAAGCAATACGGACTATAGTTTTCAGCAGTTGAAGTTACGAATTTTTCGGTGGAGTCGAGCGTAAAAATCGAACTCCGCCGAAAAAGCAAAACTATTCTATATCCTATCCAAAAAACAGCCAATTATAAACCTGAAACCAGGCCAAAAATCAAAATATTCCTACACCGCATCCGATAAACTCGTGAAGGTAAATTCGCGAATTTTCATCGGCGGCACCAGATAATTCTGATCCGTTTCCGTGCTGACTACCCGTTCCGGCTTGCCCAGGGATTCCAGGTTATTGAGCATAATGATGGGACTTTCGTTAAAGCGGAAGTTTTTGACCGGATACTTGATCTTACCGTCTTCGATATAAAACGTCCCATCGCGGGTGAGGCCCGTCAGGAGAATGGTTTGCGGATCAACTTCGCGGATATACCAGAGTTTGGTAACCAGAATGCCGCGCTGGGTCGTCTTGATCATTTCCTCCAGCGACGCATTACCCCCCATCATGATTACGTTCGTTGGGTTAGGGACGGCTTTTTTACCCGTCTTCTGTGCCCAAAACCGCGAATAGGTCAGATTTTTGACAATGCCCTTCTCAATCCACATCGTTTTTTCCTGCGGACGCCCATCACCCGACCAGGGCGACGAAGGAAGTTCCGCATTTGTCGGATCGGTATAGATGGTTACGCGCTCATCAACAATTTTATCACCCAGCCGTGATTTACCGCCCGTTTTACTGAAGTAAGACCGGCCCTCATCGGCACTACGGGCATCCAGATTAAAATAGATGTTTTCCAATAGTACGACGGCAGCTGTTGGCTCCAGAATAACCGTGTATTTGCCCGGCTCAATAGCCCGTGCTTCGGCAGAACCCTGTGCTTTCTGGATCGCAATCCGCGTTGCTGCAACGGTATCCAGCTTCGTAAAATCATTGTAACCCCGCGCCACATAACCCGATCCTTTCCCATCGTCAGTACGAACGGTCAGAGAGAAATTAACGTTTGAACTGGGGTAATAGGCGAATAACCCTTTGGAGTTCATCATAGCCCTGTAGCCATGATTATCCTGCAAAAAACCAGCGGCAGTGAGTTTTTGGTCGCGCGCCAATTGCAGGCTTTTTGCAACAGCCTCTGCCCGAATGTCGGGTGTAATAGTAGCCGTAGCGTCAACATAACCGTTGGATTTCAGGTACTGCTGAGGGCTCAGCACACCAACGTGTTCGGTGTTTTCGGGAGCCAGCCGGGCCAGTTCCTCTGCCCGTCGTACAACCTTCTCCAGCGATGCATCATCAAATTCATCAATCGTAGCAACGCCGACTTTTTTACCAAATGCCGACTGGACCTGTAAATTCTGAGTGGTTAATGAACCACTCGTGGAGACTTCATTACGAGCATAGCGAAGATTTCCCCGTTCTTCGCCGAGAATATTGACCTCACACTCGTCTGCTTTCGAATAACTTAAAACTTTTGTCAGCAGCGCTTTCGCTTCTGCTTCGGTGAGTATGGTTGCCATAAAAGTGTCGTGTTTATACGCTTCCAGTTTTCAATTGGATGACTCGTCAATGAACTGAAAACTGGAAGCGGAGGGCTTTTAGATTTTCCGGGCAGTATTGATCACGTTGACCCCGTTGAAGCGGGCGGTCGAACTTCCGTGCGATACCGCGCTGGATTGCGGTGGTTGCCCTTTGCCATCGAAAAACGAGCCCCCTAGTCTATAATCACGCTCATCGCAGACAGCGACACAGGAGTTCCAGAATTCCTGCGTGTTGGATTGATAGGCCACATCTTTCAGCATGCCAGCAATCTGACCATCTTTGATTTCGTAGAACAGCTGTCCGCCAAACTGGAAATTGTAGCGTTGCTGATCAATCGAAAACGAGCCATCCCCAATGATGTAGATGCCTTTTTTCACATCTTTAATCATATCCTGCACCGACAGGGGTGTTTTTCCAGCGGCCAACGACACATTGGCCATGCGCTGGAACTGGACAGAGCCCCAGTTATCGGCATAGCAGCACCCCTGCGATTCGTTTTCGCCGATGATGTGCACCTGATCACGAATGGCCTGATAGTTCACCAGGGTTCCCGCTTTCACCAGATCCCACTGTTTGGTCTTAACGCCTTCGTCATCCCAGCCAACAGCACCTAATGAACCAACCTGTAATTTATCAGCAAAGAGGTTGACCTGCTTGCTGCCATAGTTGAAGTTCTTGGTTTTCCACTTATCCAGGGTAGCAAAGGACGTACCGGCAAAATTGGCTTCATAGCCCAGTACTCGGTCGAGTTCGAGCGGGTGACCCACCGATTCGTGAATGGTCAGCCACAGGTGGGAGGGGTCAAGTACCAGATCGTATTTCCCGGCTTCAACGGATTTGGCGCTGTGTTTCGCCCGCGCCTGTTTGGCGGCAGCGGTCGCATCTTCCAGCATGTCATACCCCTTATTGTAACGTGTAGTAACACCCGTCACTTTATCCGAAGGATTGGCTTGCAGGTATTCGTAGCCCATGCCGACCGGCGCACTCAGCGCGTTGCGCGTTTCGAACTTACCCGTCTTGGGGTCAATAGCTGTTACGTTGAATATTGGCCATAACCGGTGAACATCCTGATCGGCAAAAGTGCCATCGGTCGAGGCAAAATACTTTTGCTCATTGACCATGAACAGCACTGAATTCACATAGTTTGCGCCGTTTTTGAGAGCAGCGTCGTTTACGGATAACAACAGGTCAACCTTTTCTTTAATCGGGACCTCGAACGCATTTTTCTGAATCGGCGCTTTCCAGCTCACTTCACCATAGCCTTTCTGGGGAGCCAGTTGAACGGGTTGTTTCATCAATCTGGCATTTGCCTTCGCGATAGCAACGGCTTTTTCAGCGGCTTTGGCCGTATCTGCTTCGCTCTTGGCATCGACTACGGCAGCAAAACCCCAGCAACCATCGGCAATGACACGAACGCCAACACCATAAGACTCTGTGTTTACGATATTCTGAACTTTATCCTCACGCGTAATCACGAATTGATTCAGGTAACGACCAATCCTGACATCTGTATACGTGGCCCCTTTGCTTTTGGCCGCGTTCAATGCTGCATCGGCCAGGCGCTTTTTCGTGGCAACATCTACCCCCGGCTCCAGTAAAGCTTCAGGGCTAACGGTACGGGAAAAAGCAGGCAAATTGGGAAGCAATATCCCGGTTGCCCCCATACCCATCAATTGATTAAAGTTTCGGCGGTTCAAAATAAGTTATGGTTTTTAGTTTGCGATTCTTAGTTCGTTGTTTCTGGTCTGTAGTTCATGCATAGGGTCTTTGCTGACCTTACCGCATGAACCACAGACCAGAACCGGGCAGGCTAAACAGCGTCCGACAAGCTCGTGAAGGTGAAGTCCCTGATCTTCATCGGCGGAATCAGGTTGCCACCCGCCCGAACCGGTTTGCCGAGTGCTTCGAGGTTATTGAGCATAATAACCGGGCTTTCGTTGAACCGGAAATTCTTGACCGGAAACTTAATCTGCCCATTTTCAATATAAAACGTCCCGTCGCGGGTAAGGCCCGTGTATAACTGGGTCTGTGGATCAACAGCGCGGATGTACCAGAAGCGCGTGACAAGAATGCCCTTATCCGTACTTTTGATCAAATCGGCCAGTGACTGCGTACCACCCTGAACAATGAAACCGGATGGTGGTGGAACGGCTTTAACGCCCTTCTTATCCGCCCAGAATCGCGAGTAGAACATGTTCTTGACAACGCCATTCTCGATCCAGGTGATCTTTTCCTGAGGTACGCCTTCGCCACCTCCGCCACCACCAAAGCGGCCACCGCCACCTCCTCCGCCACCACCACCAAATGGAGCGAGCGGCAGATCGGCATTCATCGGATCGGTAATAATAGTAACCCGTTCATCGAACAGCTTTTCGCCCAGACGGGTACCTCCCCCTTTTTTGCCCAGAAAGCTACGGCCTTCGTCGGCACTACGGGCATCCATGCTACGCATCATATTTTGCAGCAATTCAACCGAAGCCGTTGGTTCCAGAATAACCGTGTATTTACCCGGCTCCAGCGCTCGGGCACTGGCCGATGCCAATGCTTTCTGCATGGCGATTTCCGTGGTAGACTTCGTGTTTAGTTTGCTGACGTCGTTTACGTCGGGATTGGCATAACCAGATCCCAGTCCGTCAGCAGTCCGAACGGTAATGGAGAAATCAACACCCGTTGACCGGTTATAGCCGAATAAACCCTTGCTGTTGCCAATGGCTGTAAATCCTGTTGTATCTTCCATGTAGCCCGCAGCGGTCAGGTTCTTCTGACGGCATGGATCGATGCTATTGAACGCAGCCTGAGCACGAAATTCCGGGTCAATTTTGGCCGTGCTTTCTGCATACGTACTTGTTTCCAGGTATTTCTGCGGCCCAAGCATAGACATATACTCCGGGTTTTCGGGAGCTAAGCGGGCAATTTCTTCAGCCCGCCGAACGGTTTTCTCCAGCGACGCGTCGTCGAACTCGTTGATCGTCGCGGTACCGCTGCGCTTGCCGAATACGGCTGTAACCGCCAGCGCTAAATTGTCCGTTTCGCCACTGGTCGAAACGGAGTTACGCGCATACCGAATATTACCGGTCCGACCACCATTCAGGCTAACACTGGTTTCATCGGCTTTTGAATAGCCCAAAACCTTATCAATGATTCGTTTGGCTTCGTCTTTAGTTAAAATAGCCATTTATTTAGTTTGTCGTTTTAGGTTTATAGTTTGCGGCTGGTTGGTGTACCTTTTGCAGTGTCAGCCAGCCGCAACTTGTTTTTAGATTTTCCGGGCAGTATTGATCACGTTGACCCCGTTGAAGCGAGCGGTCGAACTTCCGTGCGATACCGCGCTGGATTGTGAAGGCTGGCCTTTCCCATCGTTGAAAGCCCCCCCTAGCCGGTAATCGCGCTCATCGCAGACAGCGACGCAGGAGTTCCAGAACTCACGGGTATTAGCCTGGTAGGCCACATCTTTCAACATACCGACAATCTGACCATCTTTGATTTCGTAGAACAGCTGTCCGCCAAACTGGAAGTTGTAGCGTTGCTGATCAATCGAAAACGAGCCATCCCCAATGATGTAGATGCCTTTTTTCACATCTTTGATCATTTCATCCACGGACAAGGGCGTTTTACCAGCCTCCAGCGACACATTGGCCATGCGCTGGAACTGTACCGAACTCCAGTTATCGGCATAGCAGCACCCCTGCGATTCTTTCTCACCGATGATATGAACCTGATCACGAATGGCCTGGTAATTCACCAGGATACCATCTTTGACTAAATCCCATTTCTTGGTCTTAACGCCTTCATCGTCCCAGCCAACAGCACCTAATGAACCGACCTGTGTTTTGTCGGCCACGAAGTTTACCGCTTTGCTACCATAGTTGAAGTTCTTCGCCTGCCACTTATCCAGAGTAGCAAACGAGGTACCGGCAAAATTGGCTTCATAGCCCAGCACGCGGTCGAGTTCGAGCGGGTGACCCACCGATTCGTGAATGGTCAGCCACAGGTGGGAGGGGTCAAGAACAAGGTCATACTTCCCGGCCTCTACCGACTTAGCCGACAATTTTTCTTTCGCCTGTTTGGCGGCTATAGTAATATCTTCCAGTAAATCGTATCCCTTATTGTAGCGGGTTGTAACACCGGCCAGCTTGTCGCCCGGATTGACCTGAAGGTACTCATAACCCATACCCATTGGCGAACTCAACGAGTTACGGGTAGAGAACTTTCCGTTTTGGGGATCAACGGCCGTTACGGTGAAACTCGGTCCAATCCGGTGAATGTCCTGATCGGCGTAGGTGCCATCGGTCGAAGCAAAATACTTTTGTTCGTTCACCTGAAACAACACGTTATTGACGAAGTTCGCGCCATTTTGCATGGCCGCTGCGTTAGCCGCCAATAACAAATCGACCTTTTCTTTGGCCGGAACCTCAAAAGCACTTCGCTTAATGGGCGCTTTCCAGCTTACTTCGCCGTAGCCTTTCTGGGGTGCTAATTGCACGGGTTCAGTCAGCAGCCGGGCATTTGCTTTGGCAATCGTCACGGCGGTTTCGGCGGCTCTGGCCACAACGGCTTCGTCGCGGGCATCGCCTACGGACGCAAAACCCCAGCAGCCATTGGCAATAACCCGAACACCAACCCCGAACGATTCGGCGTTGATAATTCCCTGTACTTTGTTTTCGCGGGTGAGAACGAATTGATTGAGATAGCGGCCAATGCGGACATCCGCATAGGTAGCTCCTTTCGATTTAGCGGCATTCAGGGCCGCATCAGCCAGGCGCTTTTTGATCGATACATCCATGCCTGGCTCCATCAGGACTTCGGGAGAGACAGTCCGGGAAAAAGCGGGCAGGTTAGGCATCAGCATCCCAGCTGAGCCCATGGCTAGTAATTGGTTAAAATCGCGACGATTCAAGGTAGTTTTTAGTTTATGATGTTCGGTCTATAGTTTACGGTGATCAGCAAGCCGTTGCGACGGATGCGGGGTAAACCATAAATTTTTACACAGCATCCGACAAACTGGTGAAGGTAAAATCTCTGATTTTTAATGGCGGGATCAGATTCCCAGCCAGGCGGACTGGCTTGCCCAGCGACTCCAGATTATTGAGCATAATAATGGGGCTTTCGTTAAAGCGGAAGTTTTTGACCGGAAACTTAATCTGCCCATTTTCAATATAGAACGTTCCATCACGGGTTAAGCCCGTATAAAGAAGCGTCTGTGGGTCAACGGCACGGATATACCAGAAGCGAGTGACAAGAATCCCTTTTTCGGTGCTTTTGATCATATCCGCCAGCGATTCGGTACCACCTGCCATGATAAAATTGGCTGGAGGAGGAATCGCCTTTACGCCTTTTTTATCGGCCCAGTACCGCGAATAGGACAGATTCTTAACTACGCCTTTTTCGATCCAGGTTACTTTTTCCTGCGGACGACCGTCGCTCCCACCCCCACCAAAGCGACCGCCACCACCACCAAACGCAGCAGCAGGTACTTCGGCGTTTGTCGGATCGGAGTAGATGGTTACGCGCTCATCGAATAACTTTTCGCCCAGTCGCGTACCTCCGCCTTTTTTACTGAGAAAACTGCGGCCTTCTTCGGCATTACGAGCATCCAGCGAATTCATCATGGCGGCCATGAGCGACGCATCAACATTGGCCAGAAGCGCGGCTGGTTCCAGAATGACCGTGTATTTGCCCGGCTCCAGTGCCCGTGCATTGGTTGAAGCCATGGCTTTCTGCATGGCGATCTCGGTTGCGTCTTTCGTGCTTAATTTCGACACGTCAGTTACGTCGCGGGTTGAATAGCCCGAACCTGTTCCATCGGCAGTGCGCACCGTAATTGAAAATTCAACGGATGTCTCCCGATTGTAGGCCGATAGGCCTTTGGTGTTGCCTATTGCCGTGAAACGTGTCGTATCCTCCATATAACCCGCAGCCGTCAGATTCTTTTTCCGGCAGGGGTCGATGCTGTCGAATGTTGCCTGAGAGCGATAGGCCGGGTCAATGTTAGCGGTGTTTTGGGAATAGGGATCAGCTGCCAGATACGTCTGAGGCCCTAACATGGGCATGTACTCTGGATTTTCCGGAGCGAGTCGGGCAATTTCCTCGGCTCGCCGAACGGTTTTCTCCAGCGACGCATCGTCGAACTCGTTGATGGTGGCGGTACCGCTACGCTTGCCAAAAGCCGCCGTTACGCTCAACGACAGATTGGTACCTTCGCCACTGGTCGATACGGCGTTGCGGGCATACCGAATGTTTCCGATACGACCTCCAGTCAGATTGGCACTCAACTCATCTGCCTTCGAGTAAGACAGCACTTTATCAATTATTTTTTTGGCTTCGTCTTTGGTTAAAATAGCCATAAAAAAAGGTTCCGTTTTTGAGTTTACTAGTTGTCAGGGGCATGTTTTCAGCGCAAACACGAGTCGGTTTTCGTAGTTATTACGTACGAACTGAAAACCGCTCTGGCGAACTATTGTAAACTGTATTAGATTTTCCGTCCGGTATTGATCACGTTGACACCATTAAAGCGCGTCGTTGCACTGCCGTGCGAAACAGCACTCACCTGAGAGGGCTGCCCTTTCCCATCGAAGAAAGAACCGAACATGCGGTAGTCGTCTTTGTCGCAAAGCTGTGCACAGGAGTTCCAGAATTCCTGCGTATTCGACTGGTACGCAACGTCGTCGAGCATGCCCACTAATTCGCCATTCTTGATTTCGTAGAACAGCTGACCACCGAACTGGAAATTATAGCGCTGCTGATCAATGGAATAAGATCCACGACCAATGATGTAAATGCCTTTATCGACCCCTTTGATCATGTCGAAAACCGAACGTTTTTCATTCCCATGTTTTAAGGATACGTTCGGCATCCGCTGAAACTGCACAGAGTCCCAGTTATCGGCATAACAGCAGCCATTCGATTCTTTTTCACCCAGAATAGCGGCCTGATCGCGAATGGCCTGGTAATTGACCAGAATACCGTCTTTAATCAGATCCCACTCTTTACTGGGCACTCCTTCGTCGTCGTAACCAACCTTACCCAGTGAATGGGGCTGTAATTTGTCGGCTACGATGTTAACCAGTTTACTCCCGTAGTTGAATTTTTTGGTTTTCCATTTATCCAGGGTAGCAAAGGACGTACCGGCATAATTTGCTTCGTAGCCCAATACACGGTCGAGTTCGGTCGGGTGACCCACCGACTCGTGAATGGTCAGCCCGAGGTGGTTTGGATCGAGGACAAGATCATATTTGCCCGGCTGAACTGTTTTTGCGGTCAGTTTTTCCTTAGCCTGTTTAGCCGCCAGAATGGCATCCTCGACCATATCGTATGAATTACGATAGCCAACGAGACCATTTGGAGCTGCTATTTTTTCGGACGCCAGTCCGTCGAGGTATTCATAGCCCATGCCCATTGGTGAGCTGAGCGCATCGCGGGTTTTAAATTTACCCGCAGCTTTATCGACAGCCGTAACCGTAAAGGTTGGCCAGACACGGTGAATGTCCTGATCGGCATAGGTGCCGTCAGTCGAGGCAAAATACTTTTGTTCGTTGACGAAAAAGAGATTGGAGGTAACGAAGCCTGCTCCGTTTTTCATGGCCTCGCTGTTTACTTTCATCAGCAGTTCTATTTTCTGCTGAACCGGAATTTCGAAAGCATTTTTTGTAATGGGTGTTTTCCAGGTTACGTCACCGACTCCTTTTTGGGGAGCCAGTACAACCGGCTCAGTCTGGAACTTCGAGTTAGCCTTAGCGATGGCTACGGCTGTTTCCGCACAACGGGCGATGGCGTCGGGCGTAACGTTGCTGGTCGCGGCAAATCCCCAGGTTCCGTTGGCGATCACGCGAATACCTACTCCATAGGATTCA
Source organism: Spirosoma endbachense (assembly GCF_010233585.1). Taxonomy (NCBI): domain Bacteria; kingdom Pseudomonadati; phylum Bacteroidota; class Cytophagia; order Cytophagales; family Cytophagaceae; genus Spirosoma; species Spirosoma endbachense. The sequence goes on along the minus strand of NZ_CP045997.1, from coordinate 388,560 downwards.
GCGTTGACAATGTTCTGCACCTTCATTTCGCGGGTGAACATGAACTGTTGCAGGTACCTTCCGATGCGAACGTCGGTGTAGGTAGCACCTTTGCTTTTTGCGGCATTCAGCGCAATGTCGGCAAAGCGTTTTTTGGTTGCTACATCCACACCGGGCTCGAGCAGGTACTCAGGCACCACTGAATTTCCCAGAACCGGAATACCGGTTGCCGGGATACCCGCTGTCAGTAACGCCCCCATGCCCATGCCAGACAAGTGGATGAAATCTCTTCTTTTCATGTGATGAATTAAGTATTTTACTTAGTTAATAAGCCTTAGTAGGTTAAACTTATTGGTTTTGAGAAGCGCGAATATGGCCAAAAATGGCCATCCGAACAATGAGCGACCAAACTTTTATGATGAACGGTGAGAGAATTACCAAATTTTCATTGGCACTAGTACACTTTATACCAGAAACTTGCTATATCCAGCGACCATTTATATTCTTTTGAAAAAAGCAATACATACGCGCATTCTGAGCACCTATTTTTTTTCTGTATCTTATCCCATTCCCGATGAAATTTATGCCACTTTCTTCTTTAAGTTTATGAGGGATTTTGCACAAACTACTGATTTTTGGATTTTCAGGAGAATATATACGACGTAATGCGGTAACGTTCCGCAGAATATTAGGGCGGTATCTATTCTGACCAAACATCGGCAACCTCTTTTTATGCATTACCCTAAACTAACTCAATTTATCATGTTCAAAGTTTTCCGATTAGCGGCCATTTTCCTGCTGATGGTTCAAACCAGCGGATGGTCACAGACACTTCCATCACCCAAAGAGCATTTTGGTTTTAATATCGGCGACGATTACCAACTTGCTACGTACACGCAAACTGAAGCCTATTTTAAAAAACTGGCTACCTCTGATCGCACCAAAATGGTCGACATTGGATTGACGGAAGAAGGCCGTCACCAATTCATGCTGATCGTTTCCTCACCGGAAAACATTAAAAAACTCGACCGTTATAAGGAAATTTCTCAGAAACTGGCCCGAGCCGAAGGACTTACTGAAGAGCAGGCCAGGGCTATGTCCATGGAAGGCAAAGCGATCGTCTGGATCGATGGGGGCCTTCATGCTACCGAAACGGTTGGTACGCATCAACTCATCGAAACGGCCTGGCAGTTAGTGAGTCGCAAAGATCCCGAAACGCTCCGTATTCTGGACAATGTCGTTATTCTGATGACCCACGCCAATCCGGATGGGCAGGAAATTGTCAGTAACTGGTATATGCGTGAACCCAAGCCGGAAAAACGGTCATTGGAAAATTTACCCCGGTTGTATCAGAAATACGTTGGCCACGATAACAACCGCGATTTTTTTATCATGAACATGAAAGAATCGCAGAATATCGGCCGTCAATTGTTTGTTGAGTGGATTCCGCAGATCATGTACAATCACCACCAGCGTGGCCCGGCTGGTTCTGTACTGGCAGGCCCACCTTACCGCGATCCGTTCAACTATGTGTTCGACCCGCTGATGATTACGGGTATCGACGCGTTGGGAGCTGCGATGATCAACCGACTCAATGCTGAGAACAAGCCTGGCTTTACGCGTTTAGGGGGGTCCGTTTTCTCGACCTGGTATAATGGCGGATTGCGCACCACCACTCACTTCCATAATATGATCGGCTTGCTAACCGAGATTATTGGTAACCCGACACCCGAAACGGTTCCCCTTGTTCCACAGCGTCTGATTCCGAATGGAAACACACCCTTCCCGGTAACTCCGCAGAAGTGGCACTTCAAGCAATCGATTGACTATTCGCTTTCACTCAACTACGCTACGCTCGATTATGCAGCAAGGCACCGCGATGAGCTTCTGTATAACATCTACAAGATGGGCAAAAACTCGATTGACCGTGGTACCAGCGATTACTGGACACTTTCACCCAAACGTGCAGAGGCCATTACGCAAGCCTATCAGGCTGATCTGAGAAAAGCGAAACCTGATTCGGCTGGGCGCACAGGTGCCGCAGCCTCCGAATCGGCCAGTGGAAACCCACGAGGTGGTGGTATTCCGGTTAAATATTTCGATGCGGTCCTGAAAGATCCTCAGTTGCGCGATCCCCGTGGTTTCATTATCCCGGCTAGCCAGACCGATATGGCAACAGCCGTTAAGTTTGTCAACGCACTGATCAAGACAGGCATCCAGATTCAGCAGGCAACGGCTGAATTCACCGTTGCAGGCAAAAAATATCCGGCTGGTTCGTATGTTGTTAAAACCGATCAGGCTTTCCGCCCACACGTGATCGACATGTTTGAGCCACAGGATCACCCGAACGATTTTCCGTATCCGGGGGGTCCACCGATCCGTCCTTACGATGCAGCTGGCTGGACACTGGCCTACCAGATGAACGTTCAGTTTGATCGTATTCTCGACGCTTTCGATGGTCCGTTCAAGAAACTGCCCTACGGTGAACTCCAGTCCCCAACGGGTCATCTGGACCCTGCGTCGGGAGCTGGCTATGTCCTGAATGCACGGGCGAATAATGCGTTCATTGCGGTCAATGACCTGCTAAAATCGGGCGTAGAGGTTTACCGTCTGCCTTCGGGCGTTACCGGTAAAGCAAATGTAGAGTCAGGATCTTTCTTTATTCCATCATCGGCCAAAGCTAAAACGGCCCTGGAAAAATCGTCGAAAGACCTCGGACTTGACGTGATCAGCATAGCCAAGCGTCCGGCTGGTGCCCTGGTTAAAGTGTCGCCGATGCGCATCGCTTTATGGGATACCTACGGCGGTTCGATGCCTTCGGGTTGGGTTCGATGGGTGATGGAACAATATCATTTCCCCATAAGTCTTATTTATGCGCAGGACATCGACGCGGGCGATCTCCGGAAAAAGTACGACGTAATTGTGTTTGTTACGCGTGCCATTCCCGGTCTTGGTAATGCGGGTGTTGGTAGTCGTGGCGAAGGCGAAGGATTCCAGGGAAGGGAGCCCAAAGCAGAAGAGCTGCCTGCCGAATATCGTCCGTGGCTCGGCAAAATTACTGCTGATAAGTCAATTCCTCAGCTGAAGAAATTCCTGGAAGCAGGTGGTAATGTCGTAACGATCGGCAGCAGCACAAACCTTGCCTATCATCTGGGACTTCCTGTCAAAAATGCATTAATCGAGATGACAAACAGCGGTCAGGAGCGACCACTGCCAGCTGAGAAATATTATATTCCAGGGAGTATTTTACGGGTAACGCTTGATTCAACCCAACAGGCGACCTGGGGTATGCCTACTCAGACGGATGTTTACTTCGACGCGAGTCCTGTATTCAAACTAGCTCCCGATGCCATTGCCAAAGGCACTGTAAAACCACTGGCCTGGTTCTCGACCAACAAGCCATTACGTAGTGGCTGGGCATGGGGCCAGACCTATTTACAGGATGGTGTTGCCGCGTTTATGGCACCGGTTGGCTCAGGCAAGCTCTTTGCATTTGGACCCGAAATCACATTCCGGGCTCAGGCTCAAGGCACCTTCAAATTGCTGTTCAATCAGCTTTATACGAATTCGGTTGCCCAATGATCGCAGCGATCTGATTTAGTTTTTAACATGAAACAGCCTGATTGAGTCAATCAGGCTGTTTCTGTTTCATAACACCAGGAATCTTCCGAAACTTGTATCCCTGATATATTGGCTCTACAAGATGAGCACCAGACTTCGATACTGGTCCCCCTGCATTCCGGGCAAGACACTAAGCTAACTCTTCGAAATAGGGTAACCGAATAATCGAAATCCTCGATATAGCCATCCGTACAGAAGTTTGAACAATGTCGCCACCGAGTCTCTTCATGCCCACATACCGGACAAATCGTACCGTTCAATTCATAGTCGTTCATGACTTAGCATCATTACTTAGTCTTCTATGAATAGGCTAAAACAAAAGCCCATTCTTGAAAGGTGAAGGAGGTGGTACGTTTAACAAATAGGAAAAATACAAATCACGCAGATATTGTATAAGGCAGCGTAACTGGATAAAAAAGGAGATAACTCAAGCAAAACTTACTGATAATCTATTAAAACAATCGTATAGAATAGTCTACTGATAATTTTCGTTTTTTGGTTCAACCTCTACAAAGGTACGGAAGACTACTATTTCTGTCAACTTTCTTTCTACGAAAAAGAATTCCTCACCGAGATGGTTTTTATAAACCGATGCAGCTACACCCATTGACTACTTTACGAACGAATTTACAGATCAATAATTAATTGTATGTATTAATCCGTATCAATAATAAACTTACTTTTTATCGTGTAAGAGGTTGAATTTTATAAAACCGATCAGAAGCATTGATCCTAGTAAGCCATAAAAAAGTGCAATCAGTATATATTGGATTCGGTCACGCGTATTTGATTTTGCCTGAATAGCATGATGTATATAATTAGCAACCATGAGCAATTCAAACAGCACACCAATACCAATTAGATAATTTGTCATGTTAAGTCACTACAAATAAATATATTTTTTGTTTTGTAAACTTTTAATTTACAATAAAATCAATATAATAAATAGATAGTAAAATTCAAGTTCGAATGCGAAACCTTTTTTGATTTTTACGTCTTAGCTTCATGCAAGCCAACAGTACACGACCTGATGAAGCTCTATTTATTGATCAGAATAAGTATGATCAGCTTCCTTTCGCCATTCAATTAGGTGCACTATTGCTCTGGGGACTAAAACTCACTTCTTACCAACATGAAACTCGGTTATGGGAATTATACCATTTTAATGAATTCTTTGCGAAAATAGAGTATGATGAAAAAGGGCAACCAAGTAGTGTACGTACTCATTCAACCATACAACTTATTGAGTTTCTGCATGGTGAATTGAATTAATCCCCTAAAAACAAGTGAGATTCTCTACGGAAGCAAATTACGATGCTTCTATAGAGAATCTCACTTGTTTTTACTTAAAAGGAATATTCGGCTTTATGAATGGCAAGGCCGTTGTTGGCTACCCGGCCAACGAGTTCGTTTTATTCGGCTACTGTCTGGCGATTGCCTGCTCTGCTGGCCCATGTTTGTGAACTGGTTTCGGCGCAACAAATAAGGTGAGCCAGGTTCGGCGGGCCATCCGAAAGAAGTAAGGCGTTAACAGGATCAGGGATGGGATTAGCCCCATCAAATAATAATCAAGATCAACATCCAGCCATTGCACTACGATAAAAAATGTAAGCAGCGTCCAGATCGTAAACAGCGCATAGCTTACGAACATGGATGCCCAGTAAAAGCCAGGTTCGGGGTTAAAATTTTCTCCACAATTGGGGCAATGATCGTGCATTTGGTCAAAATGTCGGCTAAATGCACTTTTTGTAACAAAGAAATCTCCCTGATGACAACGAGGGCATTTATTGAACAGGACACTATATATGCGGCTATTGGCTAACATGGCGATGGAACAGTTTCTGTGCGTCAGGCCAGCTCACCCGGCAGGCATCCGTAGCGCACTTATTACGTCACAAAGGTACACGAAGCCCAATCGGAACAGAACGATAAACCAAGCCAAGTATGGTACAAATCAACGATGATCGGTCAGGAACAACCGAAATTCGGCCGGTGTTTGCTTTGTCTGTTTTTTAAAGAAACGGACGAAGTATGACGGGTCATCGAAGCCTAACCTGAAGGCAATTTCCTTAACCGATTGAGTTGTATGTGTTAACAAGCGCTGCGCTTCAACAATTAGCCGTTCGTGTACCAGCTGGCTGGCCGTTTTACCCAATATTTTCTTACAGATGTGATTCAGGTAATTAGGCGTTATGTTCATCTGGCTGGCATAGGCGCTAACTTCACGAACAGTAATAAACTGATGCTCAAGTAATTCTTCGTATTGCCGGATGTGATCATATAATTGGGTGTCGGCTCCAGGCCACTGCTGACTGTATAATCGATTTGCGGTTTCCAGCAGGAGATGCAGGTAAGACAGGAACACGTCTGAACGGTTTGCCTGTTGCTGCTCATATTCCTCATAGGCGAACGTAAATAAATCACCAATAAGTTTTTTTCGATCGTTTGCATTCAGCAGAGGCTGGTGCTGATGGGAGTGATAAAACGGATACTGGTGCAACCGATTCCCGAAGCGGCTACGCATAAAATTAGCTTCAAAAAATAAATTATAGCCTCGAATGTCGGCCGATAGCTCCCAGTTATGAACCTGACCTGGCGTAAGAAAATACAACTGGTTAGCAGCTACATCATAGGTTTTAAAATCAATTGTATGCGTGCCACTTCCCTGAGTGATCCACATCAACAGGTAAAACGTGTGAGAATGGGAGTCGCCGATACCTGTAAACTCGCCAACAAGCCTTTCCAGTCGGGTGATATAAAATAGCGCATTGGGTTCATGACGGGGAAAGGACGCCAGTTTGTATACAGGTACTGATTTTGCCATAGTACTCTTCCAATTTATATTTTATACGTGATTACAAACTTATAAGCCGGGCCGCCAGTGCGGTTTCAAAAACCGTATAGGTTTAAATTGGCCGAGCAATAGACAAGAAGATTATTACCGAAAACTGGACAGATTAGCACACCCTGCGCGTGAAAACCTGTCCAGACAAACAAACAATTTACTTTATATCCCGATTTCGGGACTATTATCCATTTAACCTTGTATTGACAAAATAAGTCATCGCTTTACTGAGGAACGAGGCAAATTCAGGATTTTCCTGGCCATTCCGGCTCGTAAAACGTGGGTCGTCAACATACAACTGAGCAAGACCTTTATAGGCTTCAAGTGGATTGCCCCCTCCTACCGACTTTCCCCAGAAAGCCAGAATGTTTGCATAATGCCGGGCAACCTGCTCCTGCACGTTAACTGACGCCGGGTCCAGATTGACCATCGCGGCTAACGATTGTGCGATTTCTTCCTGTTCTGCTTTTAACTGGTCAAAATCGGTCTTGCCCAGGTGCCGTAACGTCACTTCACTTTCCTCAACGACCTGTGATCCATATTTTTCAACAGCCTCGTTTCGATAGGCCTCCGCTTCATCTTTTGGGAAACCCGCATACAATTCCTCGTCTGTCAGCATCGCATTTTCTCCTTTTAGTTTAGACATGGTTTTGTCAATGGTTTCCAATAGCATAGTAAGCCGATTCCGTCGTGTTTCAAGGGCGTGCCGGTGATTTTGCAGCGCCAGTAGCTGGTCGAAATTGGGGTCTTTCACCATCTGTAGAATTTCCTCCAGCGAGAAATCCAGTTCTTTATAAAACAGAATTTGCTGTAATCGAAGCAACTCCTGATCACCATACAGTCTATACCTGGCCTCAGTACGGACTGCTGGTTTCAATAGCCCCAATCGGTCATAATGATGCAGTGTGCGCACACTGATACCTGCCAGTTTGGCCAGCTTGTGAACGGGATAAATGCTCATGCTACTATTGATTCGTATTGACGGAGCAAAACTAGGCTATGACGTAAGGGGAGAGTCAAGTAAAATTTCAACTTTTTTTTATACATTTTCAAAATAGCCTCTTATTCATTTGAGACTTCGGCAAGAAGGCTTCAATTGTAATCAGATTCAGGCTACTCATAGCAAACAGAACACCGTATACAGGATCTTACAGGCAAAAGCTCTTATACACGGCCTGATTCATTGTGGCAATACGACGAATGTAGCATTCAGCACTCAACAGAAAACTGCCTGCTTTGCAAATCCAAGGTTGCCTGTAATCGATTAATGAGGTTATCTTCTACTAGCTCATACCTTCTAAATTAATCCTTTAGCGGGGTAGAACAGCTTTCGTTTAGTGCATGAACGATCACTCCGTTCAAATGTCCAGACTCGTCATACTCGGCCTGGTAAACAAATTTTTTGGAACAAAATAGTTTTCCGCCGATCGATTTTACCTGAACAGGTTTACCATCGACGACAATACGAATTGGGTATTTTCTGGGTGCTGGCATGGAATCACTTCTTTATGTCAATTATACATAAAGAAACTAACGGGCATATTTTTCAAATCGTGTCCAATAGTTAGGATAATCGTTGTGTAGTCCTAGCATTCCCTGTTATCGATCAATTGTGGTGTAGATATGCCAATTTGATGAGACAGATTGTACGGCTGATTAAGACAGACTCAGGCTAACTATTGCTCGAATAGCCGTTTTTATTATAAACTCTGGATATCTATTTTATCGATTAGAATCTAGTAGTGGCAGGTAAATCTGTAAGCGTCATTCCTTCACAGCTCCCCTTTTCCAGAAACGCTGAGCCTATAAACTTGTCATTAACAGCACGGAGCACAGGACTATATACCTTATATGGGTCTAAAGCCAACAACAGGTCGACATTCACCTGGATAAAGTTGATTGAACCAGCCTCTGGAGTAGTTGGCGACTACAAAAAATAAAGGGCAAGCTAACGATGTAGCCTGCCCTTTGCCATTATTCTTCTTTTAGACTAAAAAAAACAGAATCGGTCACACGAAGGTGTCAAGTTTTTTTAAATTTTAAAATTATTCAGCCGAGATACTCTCTAAGTCTCTGATTTTACATAGTGTGCGGTGGTCTTTTACCATTGACTTCCGTGCCGGCAATTCTATTTTCATGAATAGAGGCTTTAGGTAACAACAATTCTTAGATACCATAATCTGGCCATTGTCAGCTATGGAATGTCTTCTGCTTTCAGTTGCCAGTGAAGCCTGTCGACCCAACAAACCCGAACTTGCTGACATCCTTTTATGAGTTTATGCTGTCATAGCCATTACAGGGCAACTACTGAACACCAACAGGTAAAGTTACTGAAGCTCTACTAACTTGACGTACACCAAAAAGCCCAACCTGCATGCAGGCTGGGCTTTTTGGTGCAACAGTATTTTGTACTTTTCCTTTTCAAATTTTTCAGGCTGTTTCTCAAAGCAGGCTGTAAATCAGAGCCAGGTAATTTATTTAGGGGCAATTGAAATCTTTAGTTTCTATAGCATACGTTGATTGATCAGCCGATTTAATTTATCTCTGGTACGCTTGAGTCGCATCTTGATCGCACTTTCATTGAGGTTAAGTTGCCGGCCAATCTGGCTGACGGATAGCCCTTGCTCATACTTAAGTCGCAACAGGGTTACCTCTTCAACTGGCAAATTTTCCATCAATCGCTCGAGCGCCTGTAATTGAAGTTCATCGGAAACGGCTGGTTCTTCAACTAATTCCACCCCTTCAGGAAGCCCCTGCAGATTCATCCGTTTACTGATTCGAATTTGGTCCAGACAGTAATTATGAGCTATCGAGTACAGCCAGGTCGATGGAGCAGACTGTTGTTTAAAGGTATCTAATTTACTAAAAACCTTGATAAAGATTTCCTGGGTAAAATCCTGGGCGTCTTCACTATCTTTTGTCATCGACAGGCATTTCCGATAAACCTGATCAGCGTATTGCGTATAGAGTGTTTCAAAATCGTCCTTTGCCCATGCAGATTGCTCTCGCTTACGATTAGGTTTTTGGCCGTTCAACGATTTATGCATATGGGAATAGACAGTTTTGTTTTGGAATTATATAGTAACAAAATTAGATTTAAAATTATAAATTACTGATTAAGATAAATTTAATATAGCAGTGGTACGTTGTTTACAAAATTCAAAAAATATATCTTTAATAAAATATCTATTTACAATAATTCCATTTTTTACAAAATAGATAACCTTTTATTAAATAATTTTATAATTAGTGCAATTAAATTTCCATTTTCCTTATATAAAAAATTTATTATATGGTAGTTTGATCTTTTAGTTTAACAATAGATGGGAGTAAATGTAATCATCTACAGGGTCAGATCTCTTACACTTTCGGTAGCCGGCCATACGAGGCTATCACAGCTCGACCGGTTTAGACTTGCTCGTTGTCTTAAAACGAGACACTGAAAAATGCGGGATAAATACTTGCATAACGACCAGATTGGGTATTTCCCGGATCAAACCCATGAAAATAATAGTCCCTACTATTTCATCAACTAACATCCTAATGCCTTTATACCAGTAGCGATTTTTCAAATCAGCGATAGAACGAAGGCCAGATTTACCAGTTGATCATGCGTTATTTTTTATAGCACAACGGTATCTGAGGTCAGGATTACCCTGATCTACAGGAGTTAATTTTTGTTTACATTTTTACAATTTCATTAATTAATGTTTTATTGCATTAGGATTAAGTATTATTAGGTAGTAGATGCATAAGACACCAAACAGCCCGGACACTACTAGGCCCGGGCTGTTTTATTAAATTTCGGGTTAAGTATCTCCTGATTAGTTGAAAGCCGAACCATAGAGTGTCGATAAACCTGTGTCTTCGAATATCCTGCTACCAGGCCGCTCACAGTCTGGCAATCCAGATTACATATAGGTAGGTAATTGGACGGTTTCAAACCAATAAATGCACAATGCCCTAACCGATCTTTCCAGACTAGGTTGATCGTCTGACTTCAGGATTACCGAACTGGCTCCGGCCTGATAGCATTGAACCACCTGGCTGGCATCCAGCGAACCCGACCAAATCACAATGGGGATTCGATATAAATTAAGATTCTGCTTGAGTGTCGCTACTAGTTCTAATCCCGTAAGAAGCGGCATATGAAAGTCCAGCAAGATCAGATCAGGCAAAGCCGACACGGAGGAAAGCAGCTCGGACAGTTCAGTGCTACTACTCAGATGTCGAAGCACAAGTTGATTGGAGTACGCTTTAAATGCCTGTTTCAACAGGTAAAAGTCATCGTCATCGTCATCAATTAAAACGACTTCAAGTTGCCGATTCGTTTGAAGAGCCATAGCGCTGAGTAATAATGCTACACGAAGTTAGCCATCGAAAACGGCTAAAAATCAGAAAGTTACTGTATGGGATGTGAGCCGATAAGCCAACTAAGTCAACTTCCACTCCTGCACTAACTGGTTGAATAATTTCAGGGTTAATTCCATCGTCGGGGGTTTTGTCAGAAATCCATTGGCCCCCAGTTGTTTGGCCCGCTCCCGATCGCAATAATCCGACGAGGTCGTCAGCACAATGACAGGTATCTTCTGGAAAGCAGGCTCTGCCCGTAGCTGCTGTAACGCTTCAAATCCATTCACCCGAGGCATGTTCAAATCCAGGATAATCAGACTTGGCAACGAATCATGTTGAATCAGGGCGGGCAGCAATTCTTCACCATCATTGAATAGCTTGATGGAAACGGGTGGAATAAGCTGCTTAAAAGCAATTTCAAACAAATACTTGTCATCCTCATCATCATCAACGATCCAGACGACAGGGGGGACGGAAGAAGGCATAGTTGGGTGGGAACGATGATTATACAGCAAAAGGGAATCCGGGTAAACATACTCATTTATGAGTTGTCTATCCATTAAGCTTGGCTTAAAATATTCGAATTTTGGACTTATAAGGGTAAATAAACATGAAAGGTAGCTCCCTGGCCTGGTTGGCTGTTAGCAGTAATAGCTCCCCCATGATTGGCAACGACTTTCTCACAAATGGCCAGACCAATGCCCGTACCCATATACTCCTTCTTGCCATAGAGCCGCTGAAAAACCTGAAAGATGCGATCCAGGTACTTCTCATCAAAGCCAACCCCATTATCTACCACATCGATTCGGTAATACGCATTGGAAGACCGCGCTGGGTGTACAGACGCGGGTAATTCGGTTACCGCTACGAGCCGGGATAAAATCTGAATTCGTGGTGGGATATTCGGTTGACGGTACTTGAGCGCATTAGAGAGTAAATTCTGAAATAGCTGGTCGAGTTGTAAAGGGTCTCCCTCAATAGTCGGTAAGGCCTCTACCATTATATCTGCCTTCGTTTCGATAATAACTAACTCCAGGGTCGTCAAGGCCCGATCAACTATTTCCTGAAGGTTGGTTGGACGACTTCTGTCCCGTTGGGTAGATACCCGAGAATAATCAAGCAGATCCCGAATCAATGACGACATACGGTTAGCCGCTGACTGCATTCGCTCTAAAAAATACAGCTCCTCCTCCGATGTGCCGGTATATTTTGTCCGTAAGAGATCACCAAATTGTTGAATCTTGCGCAGGGGCTCCTGTAGATCATGCGAAGCTACGTAGGCAAACTTTTGCAGGTCATCATTGGAACGGTTTAGGAGCTGATTGGATTCTGTTAATTCTTCATTAATAGCCGCATATTCTTCATTGGCGGCTTCCAGTTCATGGGTACGCTCCTGTACCAAATGCTCTAACTCACCCGATAAGGCTCGGTAACGGGCTTCACTTTCCTCAACGGCAAGACGAGCTAGTTCTGCCGCCTTTCGGGCTTGAATGAGTTCCGCTTCATACGCATGTCGATGCCCTACAGACAGGTAGGCACAACAAATTAACCCATCGCTAGACTGACGTACTGCATTGAGTAAGATTGGGATGCGCTCACCCGTCCGGGTCAACAGCGTCAACGCCACTTCCTCCACATGGTTATGAAGGTTAATGAGGGGATAAAAATGAGTCTGGTAAAAAAGCCGACCAGCTACCGTGAGTATCTGACTAATGGATTGGCCGACCAACTCGTCGGGCTCATACCCTAGTTGTTGTCCGGCTGTTGCATTGATCTTCCTGATCAGTCCCACTTCATTGATTAGTACGACCCCACAGGGTAACTGGTTTACCAAATCATCCATCATCAAACAGTGCAGAAAGATTAAGCCTGTTTATTATCGAACAGATATGCTTGCATTAGGGCAATTGTTTCCTCGGGAGCGCTCATATGGGGACAATGTCCGCTTGCCTTCATATACTGTAGACTACTAAAGGGAAGATGCTGGTGGGTATATTCGCCTACCACCTGAGGAGCAATGATATCATCACTACTCTGTAAAATTAAAGTAGGCACTGTCAGTTTAGGCAAATCCTGGCGGTTATCAGACAGGAAAGTAACGCGGGCAAATTGTTGCATCACCAGTGGATCGGTGGAACAAAAGCTTTGGGTTAACTCCTCCCCTAAGGCCGGATGATCTGCATTGCCCATAATGGCGGGGGCTAGGGTATTCGCCCAACGGACAAAATTCTGATCCATCAAGGCTAATAGCTCATCCACATCGGGCCGCTCAAAACCACCAACATAGTCTGGAATCTCGTTGAGATAGCGGGGAGAGGGACCGATCATGATGAGTCGGTCAAAGTACTGAGGTTGTTGGATAGCTGCCAGTAGGCCGATCATTGAGCTAACCGAATGCCCGACAAACACAACCTTGGTTAACTCGAGAGCCTGGCAAATATCAAGCACATCCTGAGCATAGCCGTTCAGCTCATTATACCGGATTGAATCATAGGCGGCTATATCTGACTGGCCAGACCCCACAAAATCGAAAAGAATCAATCGATAGTCGGGCTCAAAGGCAGGCGCAATGTGACGCCACATATTCTGATCGCAACCGAATCCATGAGCCAACAACATGGGTTGAGTTCCCAGACCCTTGATTTTAACGTTATTGCGTTTAAGGATATCGGAGGTCATTAATCAGCTTGTTGAGTTTAAAACAAATATAGACTATTTATAATTGGATAAGACTGATCGATACACAAGCCCATTGACAATCAAACATTCTATGTTAATACTAATTTTGTAAAAATTGTCTGACTATTATGGAGCGAGGCTTTAAAAATAATAACGAACATTCTGATATCAATTGGTAATTGTCACGTCTAGCTTTAACAGTGCTTTTCACTATCTATTAGCATTGCTAGAACGCCAACAGTCATATTTTAGCAGGGCCGAACTCGTGGTGATAAAGTTACAGAGCCGGTACGGTGTGTTATTTTCATTAATCGGAGCCGGATGCATAGTAATACTTCTTAATCTTTTTGTTAAGCTCAGATCGGTATACATACCAAAAGGCTGTTACTGAGCAAGTAACAGCCTTTTATGTTGATTCGGCAGAGAGGAAGGGATTCGAACCCTCGATACGGTTGCCCGCATACACACTTTCCAGGCGTGCTCCTTCAACCACTCGGACACCTCTCTAGGGTTTTAAATAAGTCGGTCTGAGGCCGATAAGTAGAAAAAATAGAACTACTTGTTCTGTTCCTTCTTCAACAATCCGCTTTAACCGGCCACAAAAGTACTAATTTTTCGTAAACCTCCGCCTTTGCATTTATAAGATTGACAGGAAAACTGCAAATCGCCTGCCTTTGCCAAATACTTCTGGCGGGTGTCTACTCCCATAAGAGAAGATCAACCACACGGTCTACGTTATTGCGATTCAAGTCGTAAGCCATTTATCTTTTTCACTTGACAAGAACATAATATCACAAATTGTGTTACGTTAGCAGCAAATTTTTTCAAGTATCATGTGGTGGAAAAAAACAAAGACCTACTCTAAACAAATACTAAAAGACGCCAATCTGGACCCAGTTCCGTATGCAAAGGACCGGCTTCGATCCGAATTCGCCAAAACGCTTTTAGATCCTTTACCTGTTGAGCAGATCGATATCGGTGATTCCGTTGAGTTTAAAGTCGAGGCCATTCTCCTCTCTGTTTCTCAATGGCAGGATATCAAGGAACGGTTGTCTACACTGTCCGGATCAACCCAATCCATAAATCAGGATGCAATAGTTCAGCTTATTAACGATATTGAGAATAAGTAGACGGGGGTATTTAGTTCTATTATCCCCGCCCTATCCGGTAAGGTCGTATGGCGTACCATGTCCCTACATTAGTCGTCGACGATGATCCGGCCATTGCCGAAATTCTCCAGCGTGCCGCTAAAAGCAATTTCCCAGAAGCTTCATTTACGCCTGTTCGTACTATTGATGATGCTCTCTCTTACCTGGAAAATCTCGAAGGCAAAGACCCTAAACATATAGTGATGGATATAAATCTGGAAAGTGATGGTGAAGGGCTTGGCTTTTTATCGCCCCTTAGAAGCCATCCGCAGGGCCGTTTAGTGCCAACTATTATGCTCTCCGCGAGTGAATCGTCCCATCAAATTCGGGAAGCCTACGAACTGGGAGCGACTTCTTTTACCAGTAAACCGTATTGTTATACCGAATGGAAAGACTATCTGAGCCGGTTACGAATTTACTGGTACGAGACTGTCAGTTTACCAGGCATCTGGTTTGAAAAGATATTTGAGCCTTTGCCTAAAATTCGAACCACGTCTCCCGTTTACACCTGATCTACTCCGTGACTATCGACTAGCCGGTGCTGACTGAACCCGTTGGCTGTTTAGCAGAATACCTTCTATCCAGCCAACGGGTTTTTCTTTTTTGTAGTAACTTGCCGCCCGAAATCAAAACCAGCCTGTTTATTTCCGGTGCTTTTCCTTAATATTTTCATAACAATCTATAAATCAACCACCTACCCTCCTCCTCATCTTTATGTGGACGATTTACAGCAGGCATGTCTGACGGCAGCTTCTGGTCATGTTTCAGGCATTCATTAAATCACTTCTGCCCTAATGTACCGCAACGTCTGATTACCTTCCGTAAATCATAACTTATCCATTTGTTATGTCTCGCAATCTTAAAATTGGCTTATTTCTCACCGTTTCCATCCTGCTAACGACGTTTACTTTTTACTTCTGGCAGATCTTTAAAAGTCCAAACCTTCAGGTCAGGGACAACGATAAAACCTTTGCCCTACTCATTCCGAGAGGCTCTACCTTCGAGTCGGTGATGGATACGCTTAAAACGCACCAGGTCATTAATGATGAGCTGTCGTTTCGTTTCCTGGCTAAATTGATGAAGTACCCTGAGCGCGTAAAAGAAGGCCGGTACGAGATCAAACCGCGGATGGGCAACCGAGACGCTCTCACCAAACTTCGCAGTGGCAGTCAGGACGCTATGCCCGTTACGTTCAACTCCATGCGCATGAAGAGCGACCTGATCCAGCGATTAGGCAGCAAATTTGAATTTGGCCCCGATGCGCTTGGCAACCTGCTCAACGATCCGGCCACTTGTGAGAAATTTGGCTTTGATACGACGACCATCGTCTGTCTGTTTCTACCAAACACCTACGAATTTTTCTGGACGATCAAACCCGAGGCTTTTCTGGAGCGAATGGGTAGTGAATACAAAAAATTCTGGACACCCGAGCGTCAGGCTAAAGCTAAAGCACTGGGATTAAGCCAAACACAAACCCAGGTACTGGCGTCTATTGTAGCGGCCGAAACCAATAAACGGGATGAACAACCCCGTGTTGCCGGGGTTTACCTCAACCGTCTGAAGCAGGGTATCAAACTCGAAGCCGACCCAACTGTAATTTTTGCCTTACGCGATTTTAGCATTCGGCGATTGCTAAATCGTCAGCTGGCCGTTGATTCTCCTTACAACACCTATCGATATACAGGCTTGCCACCGGGACCAATTAATCTACCGGCTCCCGCTACTATTGACGCCGTACTGAATGCTGAGCAACACGATTACCTTTATTTTGTGGTTAATGCCAATTTCAACGGCTACCATACCTTCTCGAAAACGCTGGCCGAACATTTAGCCAACGCCCGTCTCTATCAGCAGGCGTTGACACGGATGAAAATTATGAAATAGAAAATTGGCGTAAATAAGGAATTAACCAATTGCCTTGTTTACGCCAATTTTCTTTACTAGCTGCCAAAGCTCTCACCATGTTTGTTCACGACGTTACAGGTATCCGTGTTCGGTATTATGATACAGACCAGATGGGTATCGTTTATTACGGCAATTATGCCCGTTTTTATGAGATTGGGCGTGTTGAAGCACTTCGCCATCTGGGTATGGAGTACAAAAATCTCGAAGCTCGAGGCATTGGAATGCCAGTCTATGACATGAGTTCCCGCTTTATTCGACCCGCTAAATACGACGACTTGCTCACGATTCGGGTTACCATTCCTCAACTTCCTACTACACGTATTCTGTTCCGATACGAAATCTTCAATCAAGACGGACAATTACTCAATACGGGTGAAACCACGCTCATTTTTCTTAAATCGTCTACCGGTCGTCCAGGCCCGGCTCCGGCCGATTTGGTAGACGCGGCTAAACCTTTTTTTGAGTAGCCGGTTAAAAAAACAGTCAATGAGTTACTAATGAGCACGTATGTCATTGCTTAGCGGCTTATTACTTTATCGACTTATGTATGATTGAAAAACTGTTGAGCTTCAAGGCGTTGCGTGGTACTCGCGTATGGCTCCGTGATCATAAGCCGTTCAACTCAAAGAGAAGCTGGTACGATTTTCTAAAAAAGATGGGCGATAAAATCACGGAGAACGATACCAGTGAGCGAGCGGCATCGGTATCGTACAGCCTTATTTTGTCAGTCTTCCCTACAGTCATTTTTCTGTTTACACTTATTCCTTACATTCCCGTTCCTAATCTTGAGGAGCAAATAATGGGGTTTCTGAAAGAAGTTTTACCTGGCGACACATTCAGTTCGGTTGAAACAACGATTCGTGATATCATCAGCCGCCCGCGAGGAGGGGTGCTTTCGTTTGGCTTCCTGCTGGCACTTTATTCAGCTACCAGTGGGGTCGTTGCCCTAATGAATGCCTTTAATTCATCCAACGAAACCCAGGACAGACGGGGATTTTTTCAGGTACGGGCCGTTGCCATTGGCTTAACGTTTATTTTGGCGGTTGCGCTGATTCTGGCTATTATCGTGCTTATTGTGGGGGGTGTCGTAAGCGACTACCTCTTGCATTTTGGTATTCTGAACAACCTCATTTTCATCAACCTGCTGGCTTTAGGGCGTTATCTGCTGGTTTTCGCGGTATTTGTGGCAGCGGTTTCGGTCATTTATCACTTTGGCCCTGACGTTCGGATGAAATGGGCCTTTGTTACACCCGGATCGGTTACCGCATCGGTCCTGATTGTGCTGACGACGCTCGGTTTTTCGTATTATGTTTCCAATTTTAGCTCGTATAATAAAGTCTATGGTTCCATCGGTACGCTGATTGCGCTGATGATCTGGATCAATCTGATTTCTCTATTGCTGATTATTGGTTTCGAGATGAACGTTGCGCTTTATGACCTCGAAGGTGAACGCAATCCCAGCGTTGCCGAAAAAACAACAAACGCCACCTAGAATACCTTAGATGGCGTTTGCAAACCCTAACCCATAAATGTAAGTACGGTCGTCTGACTCCAGTTGCTGTCGTCTTCTGAATCCGCTTTTTGATTTATGTCGAAAAACCGTGCCAATTCCATTATTTATTTAGCCTGGGCATATTCTTTTTTCCCGTTTACTCAAAAAACAGAAATTCGGTGACAAACCGTTTGTAGTATTGCTGTATAGTTTAGTACTGAATACATAGCTACTTTTATTTCTGCCGTTCTATTAACTGATCAGCCTGTATGATTTCTGTTACTGGCCAATCTAACCCACTTCCGATGAGTCCTTACCTCAATCGGATTAAGCCGTGGGTAAGTGTTATCTGCACCAGTTATAACCATGAAGCCTATATTGAACAAGCACTTCAATCTGTAGTTGACCAGAATTACCCGAATGTTGAACTGATTGTTATCGATAATGGCAGTACTGATCGTTCTGCCGAGCTGATTACCAATTTCGTAGAAACGAATCCAGCCGTACGGTTCCTCAAAAATCTTACCAATCTTGGCTTAAACCGTGCTTTTAATCAGGGACTTGCTTTAGCGGGTGGCCGATATGTGATCGATCTGGCTGCGGATGATGTACTCCTGCCGAACCGGATTGCTCAACAGGCCGACTTATTCGAGCAGTTGTCCGGGCCTTATGCCGTTGTCTTTTCGAACGCTGTTTATATTGACGAGCAAGGCAAAGAAATTGCCATTCACTACGCCGTGGATGCCGATGGCCGTGCTCGAACCAAAGTACCTTCAGGAGACGTATTTCAGCAGATTCTGGAGTCTTACTTTATCTGCACGCCAACCATGATGATGCGTCGCGATGTGCTGAATGAACTTGGAGGTTACGACGAAACGCTATCGTATGAGGATTTTGATTTCTGGGTGCGCTCATCCCGAATCTATCATTATGCCTATCTCGACGAAGTATTAACGCTAAAACGTCGGCTTCCTGATTCAATGCAGGCGCAGGTAGTGCTACCGGAGAACCAATTGCTTAGCTCATCATTGGCCGTATGTTATAAAGCCTTTGACCGTTGCACCACCCCCGCCGAATACCAGGCGCTTGCGGGTCGCATTCGAAAATTTATTCGAAAATCATTTTATACTGAGCAGTTTGAATTAGTGTCTCAATTCGGCCAGTTATTACAGTATATTGAGCAACCAGACCTGTTAACCAATCTGATTCTCAGCCTAAACCATTTTCATCCGCCCGTCAACAGCTTATACCGGCATTACCTCAAATGGAATCGGGCCCGCCAATCCCCCTACCCACAGGTGAAACTGGTTTAGCCTGTTTGCAGTTTACAGTTTTCAGTTAAGCATTAGCCCGAAAGCCCCATTTGCAAGCTGGACCAACTAAAAACTGTAAACCCGACTTCCCATGCCAGCTGAATTTATTAAACTATATCCCCAGAACCCCGACCCTCGACGTATTGATTATATCGTGAAAGCGTTACGCGATGGGGCCGTTATTATCTACCCAACCGATACAATTTATGGCATGGGTTGCGATATCCATAACGCCCGGTCCGTTGAACGAGTAGCCCGAATTAAAGGAATAAAGCCAGCAAAAAACGATTTTTCATTCATCTGCTACGACCTGAGCCATATTGCCGATTATGCCCGAGTGAGCAATCAGGCGTTTAAGCTGATGAAAAAATTGTTGCCCGGACCATTTACGTTCATTCTGGAAGCAAGCGGCAGCGTTCCAAAACTGCTCAATACGAACAAGAAAACAGTGGGTATTCGTGTTCCTGACAACAGCATTCCCCGCCAGATTGTCCATGAGCTGGGAAATCCTATTATTACAACATCGATCCGTGATGAAGATGAAGTCATTGAATATTCGACCGATCCGGAGTTAATCTTCGAGAAGTTCCAGCATCAGGTCGATATCGTAATCGATGGAGGCTACGGCGGCAATATTCCTTCCACAATCATTGACGCTACCGATGATGATTTTTCGATAATTCGACAGGGCTTAGGCGAATTAATGCTTTGAAAAGTTACAATAAGATTCTATACTTGCACCCTAGGCTAAGCGTTCATTCATGTGAAACATAGCCCTTTTTTCACGACTTATCCTTCTAACCTAGTTGATTAACATGCGTTTCCCCCTGGCCGCACTATCTCTGCTGGCTCTCAGTCAACTTACTGGCTGCACTTCCCAATCTCAACAGGAAAATACCGCTCAAACTGGCAAAATCACTGCTGAAGCATCAGCCGAGCCAGCTAACGCCAAGGTTGACTCGTCAGAAAAGCCCGCTGCTGAAGCCCGACCAATGGCGTCAAATCGTGCGGTATCCACGGGAGATTCTACACTCGATTCGCTCACATACGCACCAGAAGGAGCTATTCTTCCCCAAAAACGAATCTTCGCTTACTATGGTAATCCTCATTCCAAGAAAATGGGAATTCTGGGTAAATATCCTAAAGAGGAGATGCTGGAAAGGCTCGACCGGGAAATAAAAAACTGGGAAAAAGCAGATCCTGCCACACCGATTCAGCCTGCCCTTCATCTGGTGGCTATATCGGCTCAGGGAGCTCCCGGTAAAGATGGCGGCTACCGAATGCGCATGTCCGACAAAACGATCAAGAAAGTTTTGAAATGGGGCAATGAACACAAAGCGATTGTGTTTCTGGACATTCAGCGAGGTCATGCACCCCTTGGCCCAGAGATGGAATTCTTAGGAAAATACCTGAAACTGCCGTTTGTGCATCTTGGCATTGATCCCGAGTTCTCTATGGTGACGGGTGCTAAACCAGGCACTAAAATTGGTAGCTATGATGCCGCTGATGTCAACCAGGCGGTGCAGTTTCTGAGCCGTATGGTAAAAGAATATAAGCTGCCGCCAAAAGTGCTGGTCGTTCACCGTTTTACGCAGGGCATGATCAAGAACTACAAAAACATTAAGCTTGATCCAAATGTACAGATCGTGATGGATATGGACGGTTGGGGCCCGCCGGTACTAAAGAAAGATTCGTATCACGATTACATTCAGAAAGAACCGGTTCAGTATACTGGCTTCAAGCTGTTTTACGATAATGATTTCCGTAAGCCTGGCTCACGTATCATGACCCCCGAAGAGGTACTGGCATTGACTCCCAAGCCCATGTACATTCAGTATCAATAAAGAAATAGCATAAACCTGAAAATCCCGGTTGCTTAGCGCTTCCGGGATTTTTTTTGATTCGTTTGTCAGCCACAGGCAGAAAATCTGACCCGCTTAAACAGTCTTAAAGCATACCATTTTCGTGCGGCATGCTGGCCGGTATAGTCTGGCTTACCGACCATTGCTCGACGATCTTTCCTCCAGTCAAACGGAATATATCATAGAACACAGTCGGCTTCCCTGCCAGTTGGCCCTCTGCCTGAACAACCACAAAATTGCCTTCGCCAATAATCCGATGTACCTTTTTAACGGAAAATTTGCTGGATTCCCCACTAAAATACGCTTGCAAACCGGTGGCTCCATTCGCTATTTCGGGATTGTGCTGAATAAGATCTACCACTACAAAGTCGGTAAGCCGATCGGATTGTCGCTGAATCAAAACTCGTTGGTAATAATCCGCAACAACTGCTTTGTTGGTTTCCGTTGGCTCGGTCGGATCAGCCTCCACGGCTCCATCCAACATAGCATTTCCATTGCGGGTGGATTCGGGCTGATCCTGAACCGCATCCCAATGCTCAATAACCTGCCCATTTTCAAATCGGAACAGATCAACTACCACTTTCTGCGAGCCACCCCACCCAAAACTCATGTTCGTTACAACAAAATCACCTTCCGCCAGTAATCGCATAAATGGTTTTGAGGTTGATACGGGTTTGGGCATTTTTCCGAACGATTCCAGGGATTCAATGAGGCCCGCTTTACCCGGTTTACCCATTGCACTATGCTGAATATACCCATCTGCCACGATTTCCCTGGCAAAATCGATGTCGCCCTGCCCTAAGGCTCGTCTGTAGAAATCGCGGATTAGTGTTTTGTTTACGCTATGTTGGTCCATCGCTGATTCACGTTTGGTCTTGAACTGAAAATTGGAACTTGAGCACGACACTGACAGGCACGCGATTAGACATACCGTGCCAGGAATGAAATGATTGAATTTCATTGGCATCAGAAAGTAAAAAATGAGAAATAGGAAGAATGGCAGGAGAAGCTATCCCTGTCTGGTAAGGTCGCAGCAAACAGCCTACCCTGATTGTTGACGCCTTGTTTAGTATTGAGCTACGGGCGAATCACCGTATAGCAAGACCAGACTAGCGCAACTAGCTTCGTTCAATAAGCTGAACGGGTAGGTGCCTTTAAGAAGGGCTGCGGTATGTGGCAAATGTGATTTTCAGTACGGCAAATGTAGGGTAAATTTCTAAAAAACATAGGGGCTGATTGAAGACGAATTCATTTTTGCTGGCCCCAAAGTCCAGAGAGAAGTCATTAGAACTCGCCTTCTGCGCCTTCTTTTACTTTCTTCTTCGCCTGACGTAACCGATAGCTGAGGGTTAGATTAAACTGGCGAAGCCGAAATTGGGAACTGCTTTCGGCGTAAAAATTAGGCCCTTCTGTAATTGACCGAAAGCGACGGGAATTGAAAACATCAAGTACATTGAGGGTCAATGTGCCGTTATTATTGAACAGATCCTTACTTACCGATAAATCGAGCGTAGCCAGCGCTTTCCGTCGTCCCTGAGGTGTTTGCTGAGGAGCTTCGTAATTTCCCCGCAACTGAATATCTGTGGATTTCCAGACGGTAAAACGGGAAATCATCCGGGTAAACCAGCTATAGGTATCACTTTGATAATTAACATCGAGGTTACTCCCATTGGTTACGGCCCGAAAAAAGTTGAAACTACCATCGAGTTTCCACCAGGTAAACGGGGAATACGATCCGGCAAATTCTGCCCCATAAGAATGTTCACCAGCAAGGTTTTCGGGCCGGGTCGTTGAAAAACCCTGGTCATTAACCCGCCGAATCGACAGAATTTTATTGTCGGTGTGCCGGTAATATACGGATGAACTGATGGAGCCTTTGTTGAAATATTTGATGTGGCCAATCTCGAACGCATTCGTGAATTCAGGATTCAGGTTTGGATTACCGCTCCAGAAGTTCCGATTGTCGCTAAATGTCATAAACGGACTTAGGTCGTTATACTGCGGTCGGCGAATTCGACGGCTATAGCTAAGTTGAAGCGCATGCTGGCGGGGCAGATCGTAGGTGACATGCACACTGGGAAACAGGTTCGCATAATGACGAGGATTGACATCGTTGGTTTGCCGAAGTGTTGTGGTTACATCGGTCATTTCGGCGCGCAACCCCGCCTGATAGGACAGTTTACGCGCTTTGTTTCCAATTATGGCATAGGCCGCATTGATTCGCTCTTCGTACAGAAAGTCGTTGGTCAGGCCCGGCAATGGCGTCCAGCTCCCGTTGTCGGCCCGTTGGGTAACCGAATAATCGTTGGTCATATCGCGGGAACTGCTGCGCAATCCAGCCTCTATCTTCCCATTCTTGCTGAAGGGTCGGATATAATCAATCTGAACCAAAAACTGTTTTTCTGTTTCATCATTAAGTGATCGCTGCAAGGTTGCTGGTGCACTCGCTGTTATTCCATCTGCCTGAAACGTCTGCTGGTTAAAATACTGATCAGAACTCTCCCAATTGTCGAGGTATCGGACATCGGCAGTCAGTTCGTGACCTTCACGGGCAAATGTTCGCTTATAGGTTAGCGCATACTCCGAGTTTGGTTCAGTTTCGGTTTCATCCTGCGTGCGATTGGTTGTACTTCGGAGATTATTGGTCGTAAACTGATAATCCCGATAAACAATATCAGCAAATCGTTTTCCCTTACTCAGGCGCCACGTATACGAAGCAGTCAGGACATTTTTAGGATTGAAGAAATAATCGAGACCAGCACGGGCGTTATTATTTAATCCTTTCAGGCGATTGGTCGAATTCTGTTGGGTGATGAAGGTCGTATCATTGCGGTATAATTCCTGATACAAAGAACTGCGGCCGGGCGTATTTCGGTACGAGGCAGTATAATTGACAAAGAAATTGAGGTTTTTCCGGCGGTAGTTTACGTTGGCAGCTACTCCAAAATTACTCGGGTAGCCCGTTATCAGATCGAACGAACCGTTGATTCCTTCTTTATGCTCTTTCTTTAAAACAATGTTAATGATACCTCCCATCCCTTCTGCCTCGTAGCGGGCGGAGGGATTCGTGATCACTTCAACGCGTTCAATGCTACTGCCCTGTAACTGTTGTAAGCCGCTGCCACCTTTTAGACTTACCAGACCCGATGGCTTCCCATCGATCAGAATCCGGACGCTGTTACTCCCTCTAAGACTAACATTGCCTTCGGCATCGACCGCAACAGATGGTACATTGCTCAAAATATCAACGGCTGTTCCTCCGGCATTCGCCAGATCTTTACCGACGTTGAAAATGCGTTTATCCAGCGACAGTTCCATCTGGCTTCGTTCACCTTTTACAATGACCTCGTCCAATCGTTTGGTTGTGGCTTTAAGAATCAGCTTTCCTAAATCGATCGTTTTATCGACTACCTGAATGGCCGGAATCCGCCGGTCCTGATAGGAAACGACCGTAACTTTCAGCCAGAAAGAGCCGGGTTTACTACGCAGTTCAAATTTTCCGGCTTCATCAGATATTGAGCCTGTTACCATTGACGAATCCGATTTCTGGTGGAGGGTGACGGTTCCAAATGGAATGGGTTTGCTTTGCTCGTCAATCAGAACACCTTTTATCGTTACCTGATGATCCGTTTTATTTTGTGCTAACGTCAACAGCGGTAATAGAAATAGAATCAGTAAACTTGGTTTCATACGCATGAATAGCGACTTCCTTAATCGTTTAAACAAATGGGTAAATGCTGATGGCTTGAAGTAAATCCCAGAACAGTTGGTATAACTAATAGCTGAATTCGGGGAAAATATACTGTTTAATACGGCTGATTTCTTGAAACTATATCATTAGTAGGCCTATAAAGGTATTTACTCGCCGATGAAAAAAAATGGTTAACCTCCCCCTTGTAAGCTGGCAATTCGTTCTGGACTGTGATCTGCTGGTCCATAAATACAGAAGGCCCAGTCAACGACCGGGCCTTCTGTATTTACCTTTTAAAATCTATCAACGATTCTCAACCAATGCTTTAAACTCATCAACTGTCACATCCTGCGACACGATGGTTAGTTGCGTTTTTGCATAGTCAATGACTTTATCGTCATAAACCCGATTGAAGGTGCTCGTATAATTCTGACCGTTGTTCTTTTCATCCAGCAGATAATTCCGGGCAATACGGTCGATGGTTTGGTTCATCTCCTCGTTCTCGCCACCCGCGAAACCAAACTGCTCGCGAACCATCTGGCGCGTTACCTCAAGAACTTCATCGAACTCAACTTTGATGTCGGCTTTATAGGCGATTTTGTTCTTGATGAGTTGCAGTTTTACCGACTTTGTAAAGTCATCATACTGCTCATCAATCTGCTCCGGCGTAAACTTACCTTCGTTCACTTCCAGCAGCCAGTTTTTCAGAAACTCGTCGGGCAACAGGATCGGCGTATTGTCAAGCAGGTTCTTTTCGATATCTAACCGCAGCAATTGAGTCGATTCGCGACCGTAGTTACCCCGAATAATCTCAGCTACTTTTACGCGGAACTGCTCTTCCTCTTCAACCGCTCCGGCGCCAAGCACTTTATCAAAAAACTCCTGATTTAATTCGGCTGGCTCGTGGCGGGTAATGTCGTCAACCTCAAACGTGAATTCACCGGTCAGGTCACCAACTTCTTCTTTGCTTGCGCCGGTAGCTGTGGCACGAGCTTTCTCGTCCGGGAATGCGTCCTCTAATACGAACGTCACTATGTCACCTTTTTTCTTACCGACAAATTGACCTTTGGCCTCTTCAGCCATTTGGTTCATCGGGAAGGCTGTTTTTGCGGTAAACTCACCATTCAGTTGTTTCAGTTCGCCGTAGATGGTATCACCGTCGCCAACCTCTTCCCCATGCGCGTGGGTATGAAAACGTTGTTGCAGATCAGCGATGGTCGAATTAATTTCCGACTCACCAGCCTGTATTTCGTATTGAGTTACGCTTGGAAGGTCACTGAAATCGATATCAAATTCCGAAGCCAGACCGAGTGTATAGCTGAACGCGAAATCAGATTGGTTATCCCAGTCGATTGCATCCGCTTCGTCGCGGTTCGGAACCGGATCGCCAACAACCTGTAGTTTGTTTTCGCGAATATACTGGCTAACTGTTTTGCTCAGCATCGAGTTAATTTCATCCACCAGAATGCTTTTGCCATACATCTTCTGAACGAGCGATGCTGGCACGTGACCCGGACGGAACCCTTTCAATTGAACCTTACGACCGTAGTCTTTCAGTTTCTTATCTACTTCTGGTTTATAATCGGCCGGAGTCAGGACGATTTTCAGCGAAGCATTTGTGTCGCTGGCTTTTTCTAGGGTAATATCCACGTTTATATCGGTTTTAAATAATTAAAGAGCGAAAGAGCGAATGAGTGATAGAGCGCCTGTCCGTAAACATTTCACTCTTTCACTCTTTATCTCTTTCACTCTTTTAGCTATTTGTACGGGCGGAGGGACTCGAACCCCCATGCCTTGCGGCACCAGATCCTAAGTCTGGCACGTCTACCAATTTCGCCACGCCCGCGGCTCTGACGGTTGAAATTTTCCAGAGTTGGCTTCTCGTTACTGTCTCCACCAACGGTCAGCAAATTCGACTCTAAAACCCGTCAACTCGTGTTTTGGAGGTGCAAAAGTACAAAAGAATTTTAATTCACCAAGCAAATTCAGGAAGGATTTATTTTTAGTAAGTCTCTCGTCATTTTTAGATTATTATTTTGTTATCTTGGTAGTACGAGTACAACCGATAGGCAATTACCTGCAAAGACGCCAACCATGATGAATGCCACTGCCGAACCTGCCATTGATTTAGAGTTGGAGCGTCAGGAAATCCTGAAACGCTACCGACGCTTG
This sequence comes from Spirosoma endbachense, assembly GCF_010233585.1. Classification (NCBI taxonomy): domain Bacteria; kingdom Pseudomonadati; phylum Bacteroidota; class Cytophagia; order Cytophagales; family Cytophagaceae; genus Spirosoma; species Spirosoma endbachense. The sequence goes on along the minus strand of NZ_CP045997.1, from coordinate 361,500 downwards.
CTGCGGGCGGCTAAGCCAATGTTGAAGGGCGATGACGCCAAACTGATTAAAAAAGCGTTTAACACATCTGCCGAAGCGCACAAGAACATGCGCAGGCGGTCGGGTGAACCGTATATCTACCATCCGCTCGCGGTTGCCCAGATTGCGGTTGAAGAAATTGGGTTGGGAACAACCAGTATCGTGGCGGCTCTGCTCCACGACGTCGTGGAAGATACCGATACGACCATTGCCGATATCGAACGGGCGTTTGGCCTCAAAGTAGCCCGCATTATTGATGGCCTGACCAAAATCTCAGGAATCTTTGAATACGGCACCTCGCAACAGGCCGAGAATTTCCGAAAAATGTTGCTGACCCTGTCAGATGATGTTCGGGTAATTCTGGTAAAACTGGCAGACCGGCTCCATAATATGCGGACGCTGGATTCGATGCCCCGCGATAAGCAGTTAAAAATTGCCTCCGAAACGATCTATATCTATGCTCCCCTGGCGCACCGGCTGGGTTTGTATGCGATCAAATCTGAACTGGAGGATCTGTATTTGAAACACGTTGAACCGGAAGCCTACAAGGACATCGCCAAAAAACTGCGCGAAACCAGGGTTGCCCGCGATCGGTTTATTGGTCGGTTTATCGAACCCATTGAAAAAGACCTGGCAGAAACGAAGATCAAGTATATAATAAAAGGTAGGCCAAAGTCCATTTATTCGATCTGGACCAAGCTGAATAAGTCGCAGAAACCGTTCGAGGAAATCTACGATCTATTCGCCGTTCGGATTATTCTGAATGTACCACCCGAAGAAGAAAAAGCCGCCTGCTGGCGTGCCTATTCAATCGTTACTGACCATTACAAGCCGAACCCCGATCGCCTTAAAGACTGGATCAGCACCCCACGCACGAACGGCTATGAATCGCTTCATACAACTGTTATGAGCCGGTCGGGCCAGTGGGTTGAAGTGCAGATCCGGACCGAACGGATGAACGAAATTGCGGAGAAAGGCTACGCAGCCCACTGGAAATACAAAGGAAACGATACGCAGACAGGTGCAGGGATTGAAGCCTGGATCAGTCAGGTACGCGACATGATCGAATCGGCAGGGAGTGGCGACAAAAAAGCTGCTATCGAATTTGTCGATGACTTTCGAAGCAACCTCTATAGCGAAGAAGTTTTTGTATTCACGCCGAAAGGTGACCTGAAAGTATTGCAGCGGGGAGCAACTGCGCTGGACTTTGCGTTCGACATTCACACCCAGATCGGGGCACGCTGTATGGCGGCCAAGGTCAATAATACGCTCGTGCCGCTTAGTCACGTTCTGCAAAATGGCGACCAGGTGGAAGTTATCACCTCCAATCGCCAGAAACCCAGCGAAGACTGGCTGCGTTTCGTTGTTACTTCCAAGGCCAAGACCAAGATCAAGGATTTAATCAAGGAAGATAACAAACGGTTCGTTACCGATGGCCGTGATCTGGTTCAGAAGAAACTACGGGTGTTGCGGATGGAAATGACCAATGAGACCATCAATCAACTCCGGGCTTACTTCGGCTCTAAAACCACCGATGATTTTTTCTATCGGGTGGGCAAAGGCCATATTGATGTACAGGAACTAAAGAAATTCAAATCTGACAAAGAAGCGAAGGAAAATCGCCTGAACAAACTCAATACCGATACGATTCAGGACGGGAAGTCGTTTACGAAAGAGCTTAAAAAAATTCATGGTGAACGGGCCGATGCCGATATGTTGCTCATTGGCGAAGACATGGACCGGATTGATTATACGCTCTCCAAGTGTTGTAACCCGATTTCGGGCGACGACGTATTCGGATTTGTAACCATCAATGATGGCATTAAAATTCACCGGGTTACCTGTCCAAACGCCGTCGAACTGATGTCGAACCACGGAAACCGGATTATCAAGGCGAAGTGGACTTCCCAGAAAGAACTGGCATTCCTGGCGGGTCTGCGAATTACAGGTACGGATCGGGTAGGCTTAGTGAACGATGTAACGCGGGTCATCAGCAATGAGCTGCATATCAATATGCGCTCGGTCACGATTGACTCAACAGATGGAATTTTTGAGGGTAATATTCGGCTCTATGTTCACGATACCGGTCACCTCGAAACCCTGATGCGTAAGCTTGAACGTGTTCAGGGCGTATTCGAGGTCGTTCGATTCGACTCGTAAACATCAAAATGATAAATAATAAAGGATGAATCTTCCCATAGATCATTCATAAGTTATCATTCATCATTCCTTTCACTATTTTTGCACTCTCAATAATCGGAACGGATATGGCTGCGCCGAAACAAACCAATTTAGAATCTGCCCGGACAATTTTCACGGCTTACCTGGAAAACAAGGGGCTTCGAAAAACGCCGGAACGATTCGCTATTCTGGAAGAGATTTATAACCGCCAGGACCACTTCGACGTGGATGAGCTGTATATCTCCATGAAGAATAAGAACTACCGCGTTAGCCGGGCCACAGTTTACAATACACTCGATGTGCTGGTAGACTGTGATTTGGTGACTAAACATCAGTTTGGTCGGAATCTGGCTCAATACGAGAAATCGTATGGCTACCGTCAGCACGACCACCTGATCTGCACGGATTGCCACAAGGTGATGGAATTCTGCGATCCGCGCGTTCAGAACATTCAGAGCATGGTCGGCGATATGCTAAAGTTTAATGTGATGCACCATTCGTTGATCTTTTATGGGGCATGTGCCCGCGATTTCTGCGAAAACAGGCAACAAACGGCCAAAGACATCCAGGGTGTTCAAGTACCTGTTGAAGGATAAAAATCGGTGAAGAGTTATGAATGATGCATGAAGGGTAGTCAGCTACTCATCGTTTATTTTCATTCATAACTCTTCATTATTTCTTTATGATGCATCATCTTGCCCAGCTTAACATTGCCCGAATGCACGTGCCGGATATCAATCATCCGATCATGGCCGACTTTGTGGCACAACTCGACCCGATCAACCAATTGGCCGAAGAAAGTGATGGGTTTGTCTGGCGGTTAAAAGGGGATGGCAATGATGCCACTGAGTTTCGACCATTCGACGATGAGCGTATTATTGTCAACATGTCGGTTTGGGAGTCACCGGAGCATTTACAGGCGTTTGTGTTCAAGAGCAGGCACACAGACGTGATGAAAGAACGCCGGAAATGGTTTGAAAAACCAGATCAGCTGATGACGGTATTGTGGTGGATTCCGGTTGGTCATATTCCCACAATTACGGAAGCCAAAGAACGACTTGAGCACCTTAATAAAGTTGGGTCGGGGCCGCAGGCCTTTACATTCCGCGACATTCAGCCAATGCCGGAGGCAATCGTTCCGTCAACTTTATAAATGATTGTACTATGAATGTTTATGCCGGGTTTATTGACTTCATTGTTGCAAACATTAAACCTGAACTTATTGCGGAATTTAAAGCATCGGAGGAAACTCATGATTACTTTTACAGTCTCCTAAGCAAAGAGAAAGCAGGTATTGCATCGGAAGAAGAACGAAAGAAACTAGATCAATTTCTACAGCTTGAGCATATACTTCGGATGACAAAGATTAAAGCCCGACAGTATGTCAAGCAGTAATTATGTTCCACTTACTGTCCGAAAACTGGTTGCTTTACGAGCCGGATATAGTTATGAATATTGCTTACTACCGGAAGCAGACTCGTTCATCGGATATGAAGTCGATCACATAATTAGTCTGAAACATGGGGGTTCCAGTAATGAAGCAAATTTAACATATTCCTGTCCGGATTGTAATCGAAATAAGGGCAGTGACATTGCTTCCATCGACTGGGAGACAATGCAGATTACGCGTTTTTTTTAATCCAAGAATGGATTTTTGGGCTGAACACTTTCGTTTATCAGGTGCCTTAATTGAGCCGGTTACGGTCATCGGAAAAGTCACCGTTATTATATTTAAGTTCAATGATGAAGAGCGGTCAAACGAGCGAACTCATTATCAATCTGACAATTAAATGGTAGATGTTTTATTAGGCCTCCAGTGGGGCGATGAAGGAAAAGGCAAAATCGTGGACGTGCTGGCGCCACAGTATCAGGTTGTGGCCCGTTTTCAGGGTGGCCCAAATGCCGGGCATACGCTCGAATTCAACGGATTCAAGCATGTTTTACACCAGATCCCATCCGGCGTTTTCCGGGATGATATCCTGAATATTATTGGCAATGGCGTTGTACTCGACCCCATCGTTTTCAGAAAAGAAATTGACGGGCTGGCTAAGTTCAATCTGGCACTGACGAAAAATCTCCAGATTTCGAAAAAAGCGTCAATCATTATTCCAACCCATCGTCTGCTGGATGCGGCCTATGAACAAGCCAAAGGAGAGTCGAAAATTGGATCGACGCTTCGGGGTATTGGGCCAACCTATCAGGATAAAGTGGCCCGACAGGGTTTACGTGTCGGCGATATTCTGTCACCTAATTTTCAGGAGAAATATGGTAAGCTGGTAGCCATTCATAAAGTCATACTGGAGCAGAATAATTTCGATTATGCTTCGGTACTTCCTCAGGCTGAAATTGATTTTTTTGCCGCGGTGGAGTTTATGAAGCAATTCCAGTTGACCGACAGCGAATATGAAGTCAATCAGGCTTTAAGTGATGGTCGCAAGGTGCTGGCTGAGGGTGCACAGGGATCACTGCTCGACATTGATTTTGGCTCCTATCCGTTCGTAACCTCGTCGAACACGATGACGGCCGGTGCCTGCACCGGGCTAGGTGTAGCTCCCCGTCAAATCGGTGAGGTCTTTGGAATTTTTAAAGCCTATTGCACCCGGGTTGGCAGTGGTCCCTTCCCTACCGAACTCTCTGATGAAACGGGCGAACGTATCCGGCAGGAAGGCCGCGAATTTGGTGCCACAACGGGGCGTCCCCGCCGGTGTGGATGGCTCGATTTGCCTGCCCTGAAATACGCCATTATGATCAATGGTGTTACCCAGTTGGTGATGATGAAAGTAGATGTGCTGAATATCTTCGATGAAATTCAGATTTGCACCCATTATCAGCTTCCCGATGGTACGACAACCGAGCATTTACCCTATGATCTTTGCGATACAGCGGTGATTCCGGTTTATAAATCATTCAAAGGCTGGCAGACTGATCTGGCGAATATTCATTCGTTCGATGAGATGCCGGCCGAACTGGCAACCTACGTCAGCTTCCTCGAAGAATCACTTGGGTTACCGATTAGTTTTATCTCGACCAGCCCCGATCGCGAAGCCATCATCTACCGGCAGGCAGTAGGCATTCACTGAGCTGTCTGCGATAGAGTATACCTTGCCAGCCTCACTGGATAAACAGAGGCTGGCATTTTTTATGTAATTTTGATCCATCAATTCGGTACTTTCCTACGTACATGGCTTTCCTTAACCCAACTCATAATCACTTCGACCGCCGGGGTTTTCTCAAAAAAAGCTCTCTGGCTACGCTTGCTACCCTGATTGGGACTGACATCGTCTTTGCTGATCGATTACCCCAACATTATCTCCCGCTGGCCTTCGAGGTTGATCCAATGGCCACAAAAAATAAAGGACTGGTCGTTTTGAACGATAAGCCCTGGAATGTTGAAACCCCCGCCCATCTACTCGATGATGCCATTACGCCCGCCGACAAACTCTTTATTCGGAATAATGGCCTGATTCCAGAAAAGATTGATCCGGAGACCTGGACACTAACCATTAATGGTGAGTCGGTTAAACAAGCCAAAACCTACAAACTTGACGACTTAAAGAAACGCTTCAAGCACTATACCTATCAATTGGTGCTGGAATGCGCGGGAAATGGGCGAGCCGGTTATTTCCCAAAAACGGCAGGAAATCAATGGACAGACGGGGGTGTCGGCTGTGCAGAATGGACAGGGGTTCGGTTAAAAGATGTTCTGGCCGACGTTGGCCTGAAAGATGATGCGGTGTACATTGGGTATTATGGAAAAGATCTGCACATAAGCCTCGACCCGAAAAAAGAAGTGATCTCCCGGGGCGTCCCGATGCGGAAAGCCCTTGAAGATGAAACGCTACTTGCCTGGGCCATGAATGGGCAGGATATTCCGCTGGTTCACGGCGCACCGTTAAGACTGGTCGTGGGCGGGTGGCCTGCGTCTACGTCCGGGAAGTGGCTGCATACGATAGCCATCCGCAACAAAGTTCACGATGGTGCCAAGATGACGGGCAAAAGTTATAAAGTGCCGATCAACCCTGTTGAACCCGGTGTTGATCCCCCCGAAGATCAGTTTCGGATTATTGAATCGATGCCCGTCAAATCGATTATCACATTCCCGCAAACGGGTGCTATGCTCACGAAAGGTCAATCGCTTACCCTTCGTGGCCATGCCTGGGCAGGCGACCGATCGGTGCGAGATGTAGCTGTATCGGTTGATTTTGGCGCAACCTGGCAAAAAGCCGACCTGAAACCGCCTAAAAACCGGCTTGCCTGGCAACAGTGGACGGCAGAAGTAAAGCTTCCTCAATCGGGCTATTACGAAATCTGGGCACGAGCCACCGACAGCGCCGGTGTAGCACAGCCAATGGTTATGCCCCAATGGAATCCGGAGGGATACTGTAACAATGCCTGCCATCGAATTGCGGTAAAAATTGGGTAACGAAAGCAACGGGATGAAAGCAAGCAACAAATTATTGGTACTCGTCGTCATTTTGGCAGGGCTATTATCGGCAACAGCACGTATTGGCTTATTAGCAAAATACCCTGAACACCAACCAGTCGTTCAGGTTGTGCATCTGGACTCAGTAAAAACCGATCCGGAGACCGGCCTTGCCGTCGATGATCAGTTCATGCTTGTGAAAGCTCAATGTACGGCTTGTCATTCGAGCAAATTGATCCTGCAAAGTCATTTTTCGCGGGACAAATGGATTGAACGCATCCGATGGATGCAGCGCACGCAGAAACTTTGGGATCTCGGTGAATCTGAGCCTGTTATTCTTGCTTATCTCGTTAAACATTATGGGCCAATTGAACGCCCGTTCGACGGTCGGCGCGAACCATTGAAGAACGTAAAGTGGCATAAACTGGAAACCGGACGATAACCATCAGCGAATGTCAGCAAAGAATTTTTATCAGACGCTTTACCAGAATGACCAGTTATTCCGGGTGGCCAATGACTCCTGGAATTTGGGGAGCGAGTCCTCCATACCAACCCAGGTAGCCGACGAAGTTATTAGCCTTTCGGAGGAAACCACTGATATACCTGTTTTACTGGCTAGTACTGACTTGCTGGCAGAACTTGATGCGTTGGCGGCTGCTCCTATACCCACTCCGGCAGCATCTACAACACCCGATATCATACCAGTACCAGCTAGTGAGACTGCCATTGCTCTTGAGGTAATTAGTGTGCCTGAACCTGTATCTGTAATTACGACACCAGAACCACTACCTCAGGTAAATCCACGCCCAACGGCTCCATCGGTTACACCCCCGATTCAGCAAGTCCGGATGCCCCAACTCAACCACAAAGTTTTGTTATTGGCCGATGAAGAACTGGATCCCAGCAATCTGCTCTTTCTGGAGAAAATTCTGAAGGCCGTCAATCTTAATATCGACGGGGTAGATTTACTGAACCTGCACGGCGCTCGTGACCTCGACTTTGCTGAGCTGGTTCAGGATAAAAAGATTCATCACTTCATAACCTTCGGTGTTCCCTTCAATCGTATTCATCTGGATATTGCGATGGATCGATACCTACCCATTCGTTTTTTTGGCATAACGTTCCTCATGGCTGACTCGCTTCCTACCATCGAAGCCGATCAGAATCTTAAGAAGCGGCTTTGGGGTGCTCTCCAGCGAATATTTTTACAGCGCTAACTGGCTAATTACCTATTCCCGGCACCCGTTGGAAGGATGGTCTTCTATCTCGTTGAGCAAACCAGATAGTGTGAACAGTTGCCAGTTATCCAAATTCCTATTCTAGTAAATTACCAAGGAGACCGTTTATCGTTCTAGCTGGGAGTTAATTCCAGAATAGATGTCAACAGGCGATTTATCGGCATTCCGCTCATCATTCTTCGGTGTGTATAATTGATTGATATTTGTATTATTGGGGCACTATTCGCGTATTTACCACCGTTTCACTAGTACCCATTGTACCCACCAACCCATTTTTGGGTTTGACTAATGACGTTTATCAAACGCCTTCGCTCGCTTTTTGTGCCCATCCCAGCGCCAGCCCGCCCGGTTGCTGTACCTGTTATCAAGAAACCTAATGTACCTGAATTACTGAGCCAGCCTGAAATTCAGGCGACTCTGTATAAAACACCTCCCCTATTCATCTCCAATGAGCCATTACCCTATTGGCTCACCAGCGAAGAATCATTGCGTGATGAAGGCGTATTATTCGGGTTGGCCGATGCTCAGCCTACGGAGAAAGTCGCCGAAATCCGGGCACATTTCGAGCAGCAGGCAATTCCGCTCGATAAACAACGCAACCAATACATCGAAAAAATTGGCGAATTAAATTTGCTGATTGGGCAGCGTGAAAATCGCATTCTGGTGCTGCAAGACCAACTAAAAAGTGTAAGTGACCGTCAATCTACACCCAACGGCCTGCTTCGAACGACAGTAAGCCTTATGCTGGCAATCGGTATGAGCATTGGAACATTTTACCTGATTGACGAAACCCTGGAGCCAGCCTATCCAAATCACTGGATTTCTATTGGCGTGTTTCTGGCAGGTATGTTCAATTTATTCGGTCGCACATCGTTTTTTTATGAGGAAAGTACACTCCTGACCAGTCGACGGGTGATTGAAGAAATAGGATTACCGCTGGCAACGTCGGTATTTGTACTGTCGCAAGCCCTGAAAACACAGACCGTATGGCAGGCGGGAGCCTTATTTATTTTTGTATTTTTCCTATTTCTACTAGCGGGGAAACTGCTTTTTAGCACAGTAACCCTTCTACAAAATGGAATCAGTATTAGTCAGGCAAATCGCCAGTTGTTAGTTGACAAACAACAGAATTTGCCCGTTTGGGAAGCCGAGATCGAACGGCTTGATCAGGAGATTGATAGCATCCGAACGCAAAAATGGCCCGTTGTTACAGCCCTGACTACTTTGGAAACTGATCTGGCCAGATTGAACACCAGGCGCGATCAGCTTGTTAATCTATTTATGAGCGAGTATGAACTCGCTCGCAGTATCCGCAACAGGCTCTCAGAGCAACAGCGGGAATCAATGTTTAACGAATTATGAATGATGAATAATGACTTATGATACTTAATTTCTATTCAATACTTAACTCATACCTAGTGCGCTAAAATCATCATTCATAGTTTATTATCTTACTTATTTATGGAACCAACAAACAATCCCGACTTTCAGCATGGCTATACAAGTGGTGTTGAAGGTGTTAACCGGGAAACATACGAAGGATATCTGTCAAGTCAGGTCAATACAGACTGGCTTCAGGATCGAATTCAGGAAAAGCGAACGGAAGTAACGGATTCTGACCGTCAGTTGGCGGATGCAATCGAAGCCCGTCGTACGGCTTATGCCGAATTGCAAAACCACGCCCTTCAGGTTGAACGCCTGGACAAGCAGGTTAAACAACGCGAATCCGACCGGCTGGCGCTGGAAGCGGACCGCGACAACCTCCGCGAACGCCGAACGAAAGCAGCTCCCGACTATTCACTGTTAGCAGGTCTCTTGTTTCTGGTTGCCGGAATTTCCTTTTTGGCGGGTGATCTGATTATTTCGCATGAGATTGTGGCCTACGCGCTAAACATTCGCAATACCAACGAAGCCTGGGCATTTGCAGTTGGTCTGGCCATGGTATCGATTCTGCTAAAACCTGCTTACGACCGACTGATCGAAAAGCCATACCAGGAAAACCCAGAGAAAAATCGGGGCAAATACGAGCGTTTCAAAATTGCACTGGCTCTCTTTTCAGTGCTGACGCTTGCCGTACTAGGTTGGTTCCGTTATGAAGCCTATCGCACAGACCAACTCAAAGCAGCCATTAATAAATCGGTTCGTCAGCTTCAGCTAAATACCGATCCCACAGCCGCTACGCAGACGCTCAGTCCGTCGACACTGAGTAAAATTGAGCAGCAATTAAGTGAATCGAGCGAATTGAATCTGGCGCTTGTCAATAGCCCGTGGGCATTGTTATCATTCGTTTTAAGCGGAATTCTGTTTGCGCTGGCCGGTGCTGTTTGCCTGGGTATCGCGTTGCCGGTACTAGCTGCTTTCTGGTTCCGATGGCTACAAGCCGATGTTAAGCTATGGAAACTACGTCGACGAATCAAACGACTAAATCAGGAAATAGCGCCCCTGGATGCGCAACTGGCCGAACAACGGACACAACAGAACGTGCTTCAACACAATCTGGATCTGCTACCAATTCTTGACGAATTAAAAGAAAAACGCCAGTCGGCCGCTGATGAACTGAACGAGCTACTGGCTGAATTGAAACTAGCCCAGACTGATAGTCGCATCAGCAACTTTAACGATGGGTATGGACAGGGCGAAGCGACCCGTACGGGTTTGAGCGACGAAGAACAGCGGCAACTTCGCAAGGAGATGCTTTCACTTCAGAATGGCAACCGGGTCAATGGCAGTAATCGGCCCGGCGAACCACGCCCAAATGGTGCCAATCCGGATAAAAATACCAACGGTAAAACGCAGGGATTACGGCCCTATCAAACAATCCGGAAGTTTCTGTCGGATGACATGTAGACCTACATAAAAAGCTTAAAAACGCTCGCTTACCTCAAACTGTAAGCGAGCGTTTTTGCTTTAATACTTGCAAATGGTTTTAACAATGCCTAAACATTTCGATAATTCTCGATATATAGATCTATATTTGCAGTATGGATATTCTGAAAGTGAATGCAGCCCTTTCTAACAATGTCAGGTTAGAAATTATGAAGTGGCTTAAAGAACCAGCGGCTAATTTCCCCCCTCATGTTGAGGTGGAGGGGTTTGATGATGGCGTCTGTGTGAAAAATATTCAGCTAAAGACAGGCCTATCGCAGTCAACCATTTCGCATTATTTATCGGTGTTGCAGGAGGCTGGACTTGTCATTCCAACAAGGCACGGCAAGTGGACCTATTATCGAAGAGATGAAAAAAATATTAAAGCCTATCTTACCCAACTAGTTTTAGAATTATAATTTTTAACACTTTTACATCAATAATTTCACCATACATGGAACGAATTAATTACTATATAGTCGATGTTTTTGCTTCCAATAAATACGAAGGAAATCAGTTAGCTGTTTTCCTGGACCTGGAGAATCGGTTATCTGAAAAACAAATGCAGCAAATTGCCAAAGAGATAAACTTTGCAGAAACCACTTTTATCAAAGAAAATAAAAATGATAGTCGATTTGCAGTCAGGATATTTACGCCTGACCATGAAGTTCCGTTTGCGGGTCATCCTTCAATAGGAACCAGCTATGTTATTTCGAAATTTCTACTAGCTACCAGAACACCAAAACTAACGTTAGAATTAGCTCATTGTGATCTGGAAATTTCAATTCCTGAACCCAATAATCTCGACGAAAGCATCGTCTATATGCGACAGGCTCAGCCTGAATTCAGAGATACATTTACTCACCAGGAGATTGCAGAAGGGCTTGATATTGAACTCTCTAGCTTAGACCTTTTGCTTCCCATTCAGGAAATTAGTACGGGGCTCCCTTACATTTTAGTCCCGCTTAAAAATTTGGCAGCCATGGAAAGCCTCGACCTTACTTATCAGGCATTTAAAGATTTCCTGATATCAAAAAATAAGTACAGGACGAATAGCAAAACTGGCCATTCAACTTCGTTGTTTTTCTTTACAAAAGAAGCGTATGAAACCGGCAATTCATATAATACGAGAATGCTCTTAATTGAAAATAACAAACTATCCGAAGACGCTGCTACGGGAAGTGCAAATGGGTGTTTTCTTGCCTATCTGTTAACCCATGAGGGCGCAGAAATTAATGTGACTGTAGAGCAGGGTTTTCAAATGGGCAGGAAATCCTATTTATATCTCAATGGAAACGTACAGGATGGTCATTTTGAAATTAATGTTGGTGGAAAAAATAAATTAATTTCAGAAGGAGTCTGGTATTTTTAGGGCTAGTTTGTTGATTTGATTCAACTTGAAATTATATTGGTCGCGGTATCTGGCAATCTTTTCTGGGTTTCATTGTGTACAAAGCGCTGGACTGGAATTACTCCATGAAAGGTTTGTAAAAATCCAAAATAAAATACCAACATAAGTATATGGGAAACCCATTAGTTGTCATTTACTAAAAATACGATCCTCTTACTTATTGAATTTCATTTGTTTTTTATATTTTTTTAACTTACTTCATAAAATAGTTGCTTTATCCCTTAACTTTTCGCAAAAATGGAACAACTCTTTACTGGCTCTTTCACCAAACGCTTTCAATTAAACAGCCTAGAAACAAAGTCCCGCCAGGCAAATAAGACTCGGCTTGACAACCTAAGAACGCCAACTTTCTAACTGTGGCCTGGGCTGCTACCGCTACGACTCATCCTGCATTAAAGTTACACACTCCATTCTACCAGGTCGGTAAATGCCATAATATTAGTATGAACTTATACATTTCTTGCTGTCAATACGCAGGATATAAGCTTCATTTATGACTATTCCACATTTTTATATGCTACACTCATTGGGCTATCACCGTTTTATTCGTGAACTTTCTACTTTTTCATGGCTTCTAGCGCTGATCATTGGTTTGTCATTAACCAATACCTGCCTTTTTGCCCAGCTTCCCTCAGGCTTTTCTAAAAATGTAGTTCAGGAGGACTATACAACCCCGATCGGGATGAACTTTAGTCGTACTGGCAATCAATTCTTTGTTTGGGAAAAAAAAGGACTGCTTTGGGTATCAACCTGGAATGGAACCTCCTATGTCCGGCAGGCTACGCCCGTTTTGGATATACAGGAAGAAGTTGGTGATTGGAATGATTTCGGCCTGCATAGTATTTGTTTTGATCCAAACTATGAAACCAATGGCCTGATTTACTTATTCTATCAAGTTGATCTCCATTACTTATTGTACTATGGTACTCCGCAATACAGTAGCACTGCTAATCTGTACAGGCATGCAACAATCAGCCGTGTAACACGGTATCACCTTCAAAATTCGGGTGGTAATCTCACAACTGATTACAACAGTCGGCATGTTCTCCTGGGCGAGTCAATAACAACCGGTGTTCCTGTCACCTACGAATCGCACGCAGGCGGCACACTGTTATTCGGTCGCGATGGCACCTTGCTACTGGCTACGGGTGATGGTGGTCATCATGAAGGTGTTGATGTGGGGAACCGTAGTGATACTTTCTTTCAGGAATCGCTGGATTACAACATGATGAGAGCTAACGAGAATGTTGGCGCCATGCGTTCGCAGATGGTCAATTCGATGTGCGGTAAAATTCTACGCCTTGATCCTGCCACAGGTAACGGCGTATCGAGTAATCCCTTCTACGATCCGGCAAACCCCCGCTCTCCACAATCGCGGGTATGGACACTAGGTTTACGCAATCCCTACCGAATGGTGTTGCAGGATAGTACGGGCAGCACAACTGCCAGCGACGGCAATCCAGGCACATTGCTCATAGCCGATGTAGGCTGGTATAAAATCGAAGATTTCCATATAGTTGATAAGGCCGGGCTTAACTGCGGCTGGCCGGTCTATGAAGGGCTGGAACCAACGATATCCTATAACGGGACCAACGTTCCTAATCTCGATGAACCTGGTCAGCCAACGTTTGAAAGCCTTTGTGTTCAGCCTACGTCATTCATCGATGATCCGAATCCTGCCCTTCGTCGCTTTACCCACTCCCGTCCGGCCCTGGATTACAGTCATGGTCCTAATGCCATAACTCGGGTTCCTGCTTTTAACGGAACAACACCCATTACGCGGATAATTGGAACAACCGGTGCCCCTGCCGGAACATCGTTTTATGGGTATTGTGCGATAGGTGGTGTGTATTATACGGGCAACCAATTTCCGGCTGACTATAAAAACACGTACTTCCTGACCGACCATAGCATGGGTTGGATCAAAAATCTGGAATTACATGATGAAGGCGACCATAAAATTCATGAAGTGAGAGACTTTGCACCCTATAGTTTTGAAACGGGTATCGTGGATATGAAGATGAACCCACGCGATGGTTCCATTTATTATGTCCAGATTCTGGGAACAATATCGCGAATTAGTTATGGAGGGAATCAACCACCCGTAGCCAGCGCATCCTCAAACGTAACTTACGGGCCATCTCCCCTCAACGTTCAGTTTACGGGGTCAAACTCCGTCGATCCGGAAGGTTTACCGCTAACGTATTTGTGGAATTTTGGTGATGGAACAACGTCAACAGTTGCCAACCCCACTCATGTCTTTTCGAACACAGCAGTGCAGAAGTTCACTGTCAGCTTGACTGTTACTGATAATCAGGGGCAACAGTCAATTCCCAAAGTGATCATTATATCGGTGAATAATACCCCCCCGGCAGTTCAAATCACGAACCCAGCCCCTGGCACGTTGTACACGATGAGTCAACCCACGTCCTACACGGTTCAGGCGAATGTTACCGATACGGATCTCAGCGGCCTAACGTATGAATGGCAGGTGAAGCTCCAGCATAATAATCACACGCATCCAGAACCTATTCTTACTGGCTCAAGCCCGGTTATAACGGTTTCGCCGGTAGGGTGTAGCCCCAATGAAACCTATTCTTACCTGCTTTCAGTGAAAGTAACCGATAATGGCGGGTTAACGGCCACTCAATCGGTTACGCTGTATCCCGATTGCAATTCAGCCAGTTCATTAGTAACTCATGTAACAGCAACTCGTCAGCTTAGTGCTGTTCAGGTAAGCTGGATAAACCCTGAACTTTTATTTGATGAGATACTGGTTGCCGCCAGGGAAGGGACTGGATTTACCGACGTGCCCAATGGAACATCGTATACGGCGGTTGCCAGTTTTACGGGCAACGGTTCACCAATTGAAGGAGGAAAAGTAGTTTATCGGGGCACAGGAACCAGCGTAACGGTAACCAATTTGAATCCGTTAGTTCAATACTATTTCCGGGTCTACACTCGCGTGGGGAATACCTGGAATGGTGGAGTTGAGGTCAGTGCTATTCCAAACTTACCGCCCACTGCTCCTAGCCAGATTGTTCAGACAATTCTGCCGAATCAGCCTTTTAGTTATACAGTAGCTGCTTTTACAGACCCCGAAAGTCAAACGCTGGCCTATAGTGCCATCAACCTGCCAGCGTGGCTAACGTTCAATGAAACAACACGTGTCTTAAGCGGTACTGCAACAGCGGCAAACACTTATGTGTTCACTATTGTGGCAACTGATCCCGGCAGTTTAACGGCGTCTACTACCGTGACCATTAACACCGGTGTCTGTACCATGTTCACCCTAAAGACTGGTAACTGGAACGACCCTACGGTCTGGTCATGCAACCGGATTCCAAACAGCACGGATGCTGTGCAATTGAACCACATTGTTAGTATTCCGAACCAGATTACGGCATCTGCCTCGAAAGTAACCTTTAGTAGCGGAATTAAACTGCTTGTTGGTACCAACGCGAAATTGAAGCTTAGCCAATGACAATTGTCTGATAGCAATTGCCCGGCTTGTGCTATAAAACAATACCGGCCATCAAGCCACCAACAACGACGATAAAGGGAGGAATTCGGGTATAGAGCAAAACGCCCATTGTTATCAGCACAACAACGACAGATGGCCAGTGGGGCGCCATGGGTTGAAAAAGAACAATAGCCGCTGCCGCTGTTAAACCCGTACTGGCGGCATTGACGCCATCCAGCGAAGCCCTGACAACACGGTAGCGTTTCAGCTGCTCCCAGAAGCGGTAAACGAAGAATATTAGAAATGTTCCGGGAAGGAAAATCCCGGCTGTCGACACGCAGCTCCCCCACAACTGGCCGCTAAATCCGGCATCACGCATGGATAATGCACCAATGTAGGAAGCAAACGAAAACACAGGACCCGGCAACGCCTGAACCAACCCTAATCCAGACAGAAACTCTTCGCGGGTGAGGTAGTGCTTAAACGCGACAAACTCATTGTAAAGCATCGGTGTCAAGACTTGCCCACCGCCAAAGACCAGACTGCCGTTTCGGTAAAAATTCTCGAACAAACGAACGGGCAGCGATTGCGTAACTGCACCAAGACCAGCCGCGCCGATCAGTACACCCAGCCACAGGAAAAAATTAGCCCACTGTACTTTGAGAGGTTTTTTTTCCATTCGCTCCTGCTTTTCGTAGGTCAGTGCGGTTACTAAACCACCAGCCACAATAACAATCGGTGTCATAACCGGCGACCGGAAAACATAAGCGACCAGTGCGGCAGTAATGGCAAGTGCCAGACTGACTTTATCTTTGATCACTTTCTGGCCAATGCGATACCCCGCCACGATCAGAAAGCCAACGGCCATTGGCTGTATATAGCGGGCAAATCGTAACGAAAGATGGTGTTGTTCGAGGTAGTTAATACCCATGCCAACGGCTGTCATAATGCTGACAGCGGGCAATATCCAGATCAGCAGGGTAACATAGGCTAAATTTGGGCCACCAATTTTAAACCCAACAGCCGTAATGGTTTGTGTAGAGGTTGGCCCTGGCAGAATCTGACAGAGGGCATTCAGCTCCATTAGTTCAGTTTCCGTCAGATACCGTCGTTTCTGCACAAAGCGTTCATACAACATCGCCAGGTGCACCTGCGGCCCGCCGAAGGTAGTAAGGGACAAAATCAGCACATCTTTCAGGAAGATAAGGAAGCGGATTCGTCGTACGGGCTTGACTGGTGTCAGATAGGGAGGCATAATAAACGGAGAAGCGAGCGGGGCGGTTTAGTTCGTTGCCGGGCGCTGAACCAATCAATTTTCAGCGCCCGGCAACGACTATAAACTTCAGTAGTAGCACTGACTCGAAATCGTCAGTTTTTGCAAATGACAGCTTAGAGAGGCCTGCGTTATTACGCTTTTTTCAACCCCAGTTCCATCAACCGTTCGTTCAGAAATTCACCAGCCGTCATGTCCACATAGAGTTTAGGATGCTCCGTGTCGATACAACTCTCCAGGCTCTTCAAATCCATATCGGCACGTGGGTGCATAAAAAATGGAATCGAATACCGGGACTGGTTCATTTTTTCACGTGGTGGATTCACCACCTGATGAATCGTCGACTTGAGTTTATGATTTGTCAGCCGGTCGAGCATATCGCCAACGTTTACAACAACCTGATCGGGAAGGGCAGTGATTCCAATCCATTTGCCATCGCGCCGGAGTACTTCCAGTCCATCTGCCGAGGCTCCCATCAGTAACGTAATGAGGTTAATATCACCATGCGCTGCCGCACGTACCGCTCCATCGGGTGTTTTTTCGGGATCGAGGGGAAAATAGTGGAGCGCCCTGAGGATACTGTCTCCATTTTTCACTTTATCATCGAAATACATTTCCGGCAACTCCAGATAAAGCGCTATTGCCCGCAGTAACTGCTTACCCGCATTTTCGAGCGTTTGATAAGCCGTTAACGTCGCTTCACCAAATTCAGGATATTCTTCCGGAAACACATTGGCTGGCATTTCCCCAACCGGCTCAGGCTGACCAATATGGTAGAATTCTTTGAGATCTGCTACTTTAAACCCTTTGGCTGTTTCTTTCCCTTTGCCAATATAACCCCGTTGGCCACTTAATTCGGGGTGTTCATATTTCCGCTTAATATCGTCTGGAGCCGAAAAAAACGCTTTAGCTGACTCATAAAGTCGCTGTGTAAGGTCATCGGTCAACCCGTGATTGCGGATGGCCACGAAGCCAATCTGATTAAACGCCCGACCTAAATCCTGCACAAAGCGAGCTTTGCGTTCCGGATCGCCCGATGTGAAATCAGCCAGATCCAACGACGGGATTTCATCGTACAATTCTTGTGATGACATAGACTAATCTGTTTTCGCAAAAATACAAAAGTTTACCCAATCTGTCCATCAATCCCTGCAACACAAAGAACCGTTTCGTTTAGTTAACAGCCCATAGAATAAATTTCGCGAATGAGGTCAATGGGCAGGTTCCATTACCCTTGCTACACCATGCTTAGCTCCACGACTAGCACAAACCTGCACTACCTTTCTGCTTCTTTAGCTGTAGATGCCAATGGCATTCAGGTTACAGCATACTCCGTTAGAAACCATATCAACGGACCTCTGTTAACCGAATGCCATCACCTAAGCTTTATGAGCTTTTATCCCGCAAAGTTCTTACCGATTTTGTTCCAGTCAAACACGTTCCAGGCAGCTGTAACGTACTCTGGCCGACGGTTTTGGTATTTCAGATAGTAGGCATGTTCCCAAACATCAAGGCCCATGACCGGTGTTCCTTTTTTCTCGGCCAACGCCATCAGCGGATTGTCCTGGTTAGGCGTCGATACGATTTCGACATCGCTACCACTCTTGATAAGCCATACCCAACCCGAGCCGAAACGACCCGTTGCGGCCTTTGCCCACTCTGTTTTGAAGTTATCGAACGATCCAAACTTCTTGTTAATCGCATCGGCCAACGCACCTTTTGGCGCACCACCTGCATTGGGTCCAAGAATACTCCAGAAGAATGTGTGATTCCAGTGGCCACCGGCATTGTTGCGAACCGCTGCGGGCGTACTGCTGCTGATGCTTTTTACCAAAGCCTCAATGTCCATTTTAGCCATATCGGTTCCGGCTACGGCCTTATTCAGGTTGTCCACATAAGCTTTATGGTGCTTGTCGTGGTGGATCTCCATAGTGGTTTTATCGATGTGCGGTTCCAGCGCACCCGCGTCAAACGGCAGAGGAGCCAGTTTGAACGGACCTTCTGCCTGGTTCAGACCGAAGCTGGACGCAGCCCGACCGAAAGAGCGGAAAGCAACTAAACCGGCCGAAGCACCAAAGGCCAATTTTAAAAACTCGGAGCGATTCATGCGAATGTTGGTTTGTAGAGAAATTTATAACGTTTTGCGAATACAACCCGTCACGCTGACAGATGTTCAGCGAACCTAAAGCTATAAATGCAAAGAACGAAATATTTCCGCGAAAATATGGATTCTAGGCCTGGGTGGGGAAATTGTAGTGCAACTGACGAAGAGATTGTGCTGTTTCGAGCATCTCCTTATAGGTCAGCCAAAAAACCATCGTAAACGGTTCGGCATAATAGCTGGTCCAGACCGGCGATGCTTCTGCTTCCATCCGTACCGTAAGCCTGAACTTATCGAGGACTCGCTGGTGACAATCAAAAAATAAACACGGCTCCTGCAAGACAACAGGCTTTGCTGGCTTCCCGGTAGCCACCAGTTCAAACCAATGAGCCAAAGCCGACAACTCATGCGTTGACATGACCGGAGCCGTTACGATGGAGGATTTCCCCTCATGTTGTAGCTCGATACTTGTCAATAGCGTATTGCGGTCAATACGATTTTTAGCCGTACCATCTTCATAATCTAAGATACTGATGGTCAATCTATTTTGACTGTTTTCCAGCACCATAATTCCAGGATCTTTTTCAGATTAGGGATTTGTATGCAGGAAACCAGAAGTTTCGGGATAAGGTTATAGAATTAATTAAAAAAGCACCTGGATCGGTGCTTTTTTAATTAATCATAAGCTATTCGGCTTAAAATACTTCGCCCCAGCGTAACCTCATCAGCATATTCGAGGTCTCCCCCGATAGGCACTCCCCGGGCAATCGTCGAGATTTTCAGGTTAAACGGCTTGAGTTTCTTTTGCAGATAAAACGCCGTTGTATCCCCTTCCATCGTCGGGCTTATGGCCAGAATAATTTCGCGTACCTGCTCGCTCTCCGGGCCGCGTAATCGCGTAATTAGTGAGTCAATCTGTAGATCACTGGGGCCAATTCCTTCTACGGGGGATATGATTCCTCCGAGCACATGATAAAGACCCTTATATTGAGCGGTATTCTCAATGGCCAGCACATCGCGCGTATCTTCAACAACACAGATCAATGATTGATCACGCTTGTTACTGGTGCAGATCGAACAGAGATCATGGTCTGAGAGGTTATGGCATTTGCGGCAGTATTTGACCTGCGTACGCATAGCCGTCAGGCTTTGAGCCAACGTTTCGGTTTGCTCTTCGTCGCGTTTAAGCAAGTGCAGAACCAGCCGGAGGGCAGTTTTCTTCCCGATTCCCGGCAGTTTTGATACCTCGTTTACCGCAGCTTCTATAAGTTTGGATGGATACTCCAAGAGTCTGTTGTTTAATGACTATTGAACAATGAATACAGCCTAATGAACTCAATCAGTATCATTGTTCATCAGGCTGTACTCATTTATTTCAGTACTTCGGCCGAGATGCCCCGGCGGCAGATTTCGTTGCGCATTGGCACAAGTTCTTCCCACGAGCCATTCTTAACGGCGCATTTTCCTTTATAGTGGATCAAAAGTGTACACTGCTCAGCCTGCTCTGGTGTATGATGGCACACGTCAATCAACGTTTCGATTACGTGATCGAACGTGTTCACATCGTCATTGAAGACTACGAGGCTATGAACGTCGGTTGCAATGACTTCATCGAGCACGTCCACATCGGTTTCTTCAAAAGGTTGCATGGGAGATAAAATGGTATTTATTTAGCAAATTTACAGTAAAACTGCTGCAACGAAAAACAGCGGAATTTTTCTTTTCGTTATTAGTGGTTACCAATACTTTACCAGTCAATTCCGAAAACGTTTATTTCGCCTTATTCCGGCCAATGGTTCAATGGACTTAAAGCATTCCACTTGCCAACCGATCACTAACACCCTCGTCCTGGCTTTCGTCCGATTCTTCGATTACCTGCTTCCGATATACACTATTAGCCCGGTCGATTATCATCTGGCTCTTACGTTTCAAATACCGTTGCGTCGTCTCCAAATCTGAATGAGACAACGATACGGAAACCAATCGCAGGTCGCCAGAGTATTCGAATAAATCTTCAGCAAATAAGTGTCGGGCCGAGTGCATGGAAACTAGTTTATTGAAGCCTGCTGTTTGCGCAACTTCTTTCAATAACTGATCCACATACTTAGTCCGATTATTGGCCTTGCCCTTTAGTTTATCTCGCCTAAGATGCCGCGTTGACGGTGGCATAAATGGAAAGAGATAATCGTCCGGTTCTTTGCCCTCCGAATACGACAAAATCAACGGAAGAATCGCTTCTCTATTAACACCAATTTTGATTTATTCGTTTTCTCAGCGACGGTATAAAAGCGGTATTCTTGCACAATTTTTCCTTCTTTCATCGGCCATATGGTTTGCACCTGTGAAACCTTGGCAACCATCAAATCCATTGCCCGCAGGCCATGCAGGTAATAGCTGACCAGGTAAATGTTTCGGGTATGATTCCGGGTTCGCTCACCTTTTATCCTCGTGGGCAAGGTTAACGTTGACCAAATTTGAAATTCCGCTTTATTAAACACGATTCGTTCCGTAGGTGCTTCTTTAAAGGTTCGCACCCGAAGCGGATCAAGCT
The DNA here is from genome assembly GCF_010233585.1 of Spirosoma endbachense. Taxonomy (NCBI): domain Bacteria; kingdom Pseudomonadati; phylum Bacteroidota; class Cytophagia; order Cytophagales; family Cytophagaceae; genus Spirosoma; species Spirosoma endbachense. The sequence goes on along the minus strand of NZ_CP045997.1, from coordinate 339,976 downwards.
CATCGGGCAGTTTATACTTGATAATAAATGAGCGAATATGCTGGTGGAGTTTACGCAAATATTTGCAGGTTGTAATTCGCCGACTTGATTCAGTGGAGGTTTTCCGCATCGGTGGCCGGGTCAACAAATGCGTCTCGTATTTATCGAATAACTCCAGGGTAAGCTGTTGTAGCGAGAATTGCCCTGTCTCCGGGTTGAGTTTCAAGAACCGCAGAAAAGCTCAAAGTTTGTAACGATGGTTATCGGCTGTGCCTTTTTCACCCCGTTCATCCAGACGTTTGACAAAATCCCGGATATGGTCGGCCAGTGAAACGGATTCTGTTTTTTCCAGACGCTGTTTTACCTCATCAACCGTGTAGGCTCTACCCAGTTCATTGAGTCGCAGTACCTGATCTTGATACTTTCGAACCCAGTTTTCATTATCATAAGTACCCCTGGGTTAAAGTGTTTCTGCCGAACGTAGACTATGCTACTCCCCAAAACAGATGGAGAGTAGCATACAGATCTTAATTGACACAGCGTTGGAAATAAGAATGCAATCAGGCGACGAAGCTATATTCACTTTAAAAAGCCATCCAGATAACCTAAGATGGTGGCTGTTTGCATTATCAGGGAAACATGCCCCTGCCCAGGAACAATAGCCAATTGAGATTTCGGCATTGCGCTTAGATCAGTACCTAGCACACCCCCCAGGCGTTGATATGTTTTTATCAGTTCAATTTTATCCAAACCGTCATTGTCGCCGGCTATGATCAGTACAGGTGCAGAAATTTGAGAAATATTGGCATCACCCAGGTCAAAGGGTGTTGAAGCCGAAGTGATCATCTGTTCTAAGAACGCGGTCCATTTGCTTTTATCAGGTGCCACAGCCTCATAGGCGGCTTTCAAAGGCGTGTTTGTAAAAAATTCAGGTTTTGTTTGTTTAAACCTGTCAGTCACTTCTGGAATCCAACCACTACTTTTATAGGTAGACGAAATGATCACTAACTTCTTTAACCGTCCAGGGCTTTGTATGGCAAACTGGTAAGCCACAGAGCCACCAAAACTATAACCTACTACATCCGCGCTGTCAATGTTCAGGTGATCCATGACGCCTTCCACATCACGGGCTAAAGTAGCCCTTGACAATTTTCGATCTGAAAACGGAGTATGTCCATGTCCCTGCAATTCAATAGCAATTACTTTCCTGTTTTTTGACAATTCGGGTATGAATTGCCCCCAGTTCATATCAATGGTCATATAAGCACCATGCAGTAACACGATTGGGCTGCCCTCGCCATATACTTCGTAATACAAATCGATGCCATTAACAGGTGCATAGCCACTGTCGTAAGGCTTGCTTTGTTGTTGGTTGGATTGAGATAGAGCAGACATAGTGCTTGCTATTGGTCGTATTGATTTAAGCGTATTGCCTGTTTTGAATGGATTTTTCGTAACAGGATACAGATTTGATTTTCGACTTTACCGATTATCCAAAGTTAGAAAGCCTTTCAGCGTTTGGCGATGTGTAAAAGCGACAGTTTCCGGGTGAATCCCGACAAATAGTACCAATTCACACCCTGGCGCACCTTCTAAGTTTTTCTCGCCTTTTCTGCCCGCCATTCAATCCGCTGATCGAATACATTCACAACACCAGGAAGCGGATGCCATTTGTGCTGCCCATGGATTCTGCCCGCGCTAAGTACCGTTTCAGAAATCGCCCGAATTAAGAAGTAGATACATGAACGTTCATTCGTCTCAAGTAGGAGCGATTTTTTGAGAAAATCAGAAACTGTTTAAACTTTCTATAATGGAAATAAAATGGAGTGGAGGGTTGCCATTCCTCCTGCCCTGATGTAGGAATGACAAAAAATTCACCAATGGTTGAGCTAAAAGAAACGTTTAAATAGCTCCATAGTTTAGGCTGACAAAAAAACATTTCCATCTTTCATGTAGCGATGTTTAATTTTCCTCCACAATCTTCACGCCCCAGGCGTCCAATTTAATCGGCTTGTCATTCGCTATGGATTCATTCGTTAGTAATTCTTTTCCATCCTTATACGGATACGTAACGGTGCCGGATGCTGCGGAGTAATTGAAGTAGTAATGAATTGTTTTGCCCTGTTGATTAACGCCCGACTTGGTAATCAGCGGGAAGGTTATTTGCTGATCGGGCCCCCAGACCTTCGCTTTCCTGCTGGCATCTTCCAGTATTTTCCGCAAAACGGCATCGCTGGTCATAAAACCGATGTAGGTGGCCATTCCTTTTCCAAAGGTGTTTTCGGTAACGGCAGCATATTTCCCCCAAACCGGGTGATCGTAATACGCCAAAACCTTGGCCGTTGTCGGCGTAATTAATTCCATCCAGGTTTTCACTACGTTATTATCTTTTCCAACCTGATACGGATCGTTTTTTAACGATACCTGCTGGGGAATCGTAAACTGCGAATATGTAATACCGCAAGCCTCGCCGATAATCCCCGGCTGAGGAGTGGTCCGAACTTTCACGTTTTCGTCCGAAAAACCACTTTTAAAGGTATACACAATATGGCCACCATTTTTCACGAACTGATTCAGTCGCTGCAGTAACGCGTCCGAGGCTGCATATAGGGCTGGAACAATCAACAGTTTATAGTTTTCAAGGTTTGTGCTGGACGGATCTACAAAATCAACGCCAATATTCATGTGGTATAAAGCGTCGTACATGGGACGAAGGACGTCGTTGTATTTTTCCCTAGCGCCCCATCCAAAACTGAACGCGTTAAAGCCCGTCAGCGCTTGGTTACTGAAGAGCATAGCCACCGAATTTGTTCTCTTCAGATTGACCAAATTCGGACTGAGTCTGGCAAAATCTTTACCAATAGTTTTGGCTTCTTCATAAGTAGGATTCGGCTCAAAATCATGACTTAGCAAGCCTTTCCAGTACGTTTCTGCCGAGTTGTGAATAGAATGCCAATGCCAGTATTCAAGCATAGACGCTCCCGAAGCCAGGTGACTGAACGCCTGTAACCGCAACTGTCCCGGATACGGCACCCACTGCGGAAAACCCTGCGCTTCCGTTTCAAGCACCAGATAATTTTTGCCCCGGTTGGATGCATCGACTTTCATGGAACGCGCTACGTCGCCACCAAACGAAATTTCAGTTCCGCTGAGTTGGCTCTGCGTGGGATGGTAAATGTCTACGCCCGCAATATCCAACGCTTTGGCAGCCGCGAAATGATCGACATCGGGCTGAATACCATACGAATAGCCGCGCCACTCGAAATCAAAATTCTGCGTAACGAACTGGCCCGGTCGCTTGTATTCATTGACAATCGCGGCTTGCCAGGCCAGGTAATCCGTCACCATCTTCCGCTGGAACGTAGCGAATTCTGAACTAAGGCTAGCGTTGATTGTGCCAACTGTCGATGGGAAATCTTCCCACGAATTGATTCGGTTGCTCCAATAATCGAGGCCGTAGGTTTTGTTAACTACGTCCAGCGATTTGTATTTCTCTTTCATGTAGTCCACAAAGAGTTTCTGCACATTCGCGCCCGTTGTGTTGTAATGCTTTGTTTCGTTATCGACCTGATAACCAATGATTGCCGGGTGATCTTTTACATGTTCCATTATCTTCCGAATAACGCGTTCGGCATGAAAACGGAAGTGCGTATTAACAATATCCATATTCTGACGGGGACCGTAGCGGTTCTGGCCCTGCGGAGTCGTTGCCAGCACGTCGGGGTACATTCTGACTAACCAGGTTGGCACGGCATAAGTAGGCGTTCCCACAATAACATAAATGCCTGCTTTATGCATCGCATTCAGCACCCGATCGATGTGCGAAAAATCGAATGTACCGTCCTGTGGTTCAACCGTGCTCCAAGTAGATTCGGCAATGCGCACTACGTTAATGCCCGCTTCTTTCATCATGGCAACGTCCTTGTCCAGTCGCTCGTAGGGCATGTATTCGTCATAATACGCAACGCCAAACAGCAGCTTATCCAGTTTAGGACCTTGCGCCCACGCAAAGCTGGTTAGGCAAAAAAGGAGCGTAACAACGCAGGCAAATCGTTTATTCATGAGAATAAGTTTAGGATTTTTTCAGTGAATCTGGAATCAGTTTAAACTTTAGCAAAGCATCCCCAAAGCTATGTGAATTTTGAGGAGGGCTCCCCGTGGCGTGCGAACTTTCAATAAACACAGCAAAGGCGGCATGAACGGACAAATCGACTCATCACTGGCCAGTTAGGACTCTGACCAATTTAGCGTGCTCCTCGCACTGGTATAATTCATCTGCTAGCAAGCTACAGAGCCGTCGCTTTAATTAATTGCCCGTTTCCCGAAGCAGAGACTTGAAAACCCTTATTCTCAAAATTAGGAGGATTTAATGGTTCACTAGTTAATTTACCTGTCTCAATTTCCAATCATCCGTCAATTCAGTTAAGGCCTTGGGGAATAGGGTTGTTCAATGGTAGGGGATTCGTTGACCGAACCTGTTTTACATTCCTAAAAAAATGATTTAAATTCGATAACTCCTTTAGTACCTTGTTTATTACCGCCTTTTTGGGTGGACGTTGCGATAGCCTCTAAGTTCTGCTTAGCTGAAACCTGCAAGTCATTCGAATCATTGTACATTAAAGAGGGTAAGCACTGAAACCAAGGCGACGACTATTGGTCTAGAACAGCAAAGCCAACCTTGGAATAATAGCATAGCTCAAACCTAAAGGCATACGCCTAATGCAAATGTCGGACGAAGCCATGCCGCCGATTCCAGCACGTGCTCCTCCACCAAGTACCAATCAACTGTTTTTTACTGACGACTTTTCGGGGAAGCTTACAAGGCATTATGCAACATCATTTACCGATGCAGGTACGTCGACATTAACACCAAACTCGATAATCGCATTTTCTGCAAGTTTACTCTATTAAGTTAATCCATATAGCGCACATTAACCCAGTATTCGTTTTATACTATTCCTTTATCTGCCGACAGAGTACTATCAAAAACTTAAAAACCCTTTATTTTAGCCAAAAAGAGACTTCTCGATAGAGTTTTAGAGGTAATTGCCCTTTTTAATTTTCCTTTAATTTTCTTGTAAATAAGAAAAATACCATTCACCTTTGCCTATCAAACAACAAGACTACTATTCAACTTTCTCAAACTAACCACTCAAACGTATGCCTGTATCCCTACTTCTTCTTTACCCCCGTTTCGAAAGCCAATTAGTCAAATCAGTAGGTATTGGTCTTATTGCCTGCCAATAATTCGTTTTCCTGTCCGCTACTGTCGGTCAACTCTCTCGTCCCTTCCTGCTACTTTAATCCGTAAGCGTTTGAAATAGACGCTGGTAAAGGTGCATACCTAAACGGTTAATCAATCGTTTAGGTATATTATCTATAAATTCTATAGATAATATATATTATTTACATAAAGACCCTATTAATATCGCCATCTGGAAAAATCGGAACGGTCCGCCGGATTGGCGCCGAAGCAAAAGCTCTACCGCAGGTATGAAACATGCGACCAATTCTAACCTAAGTCTCTTTAACCAAACAGTAAGTATAATTCCAGAAATGTGCTATGAAATCAGCCAAAGCAAACACACGCCGGACCTATGAAGAATAAATTACGATCCTTTCAGAGCCTTAAGAGGGGTTCTTTCCTGAAAAAAATACAGTATACATCGTTGATTCTGTTTTTCGGCTTTTTTAACAGCTATGGACAGAACGTAATCAAGGGAACCGTCCTCGACGAAAAAAATCAGGTGATACCCGGCGCTACCGTTGTCATTAAATCAACGGATGCTGGAACAACGTCTGATGCAAATGGGAAATTTAGCTTATCGACCACTAAATCATTACCCTTGACACTCGTGGTGAGTTTTTTAGGCTATAAAGCCCAGGAAATCACCACCGGCCTTAGCCTGGAACCACTCCTCATCCAGTTGGCAGAAACAGCAAACCAGTTGGACGAGACCGTTGTCGTTGGTTACACAACAGCCAAACGGTCGAGCTATACAGGATCTGTATCGGTTGTCAACGCACGGGACCTTGAAAATCTGCAGATTACCTCTATTGGCAAAGCCTTACAGGGAACTGTGCCGGGCCTTCAATCCATTGCATCGGCAGGTCAGCCCGGAGCCGATGCCGATCTGTTTGTGCGGGGTGTTGGTTCAGTCAATGCGTCAACCGCTCCGCTTTATGTGGTCGACGGTATCCCCGGAGCGAATGCGAATAATTTGAATCCCAGAGATATTCAATCCATCTCGGTATTAAAAGACGCGACGGCAAGCGCACTCTATGGTTCCCGGGGTGCTAACGGTGTGATTGTGGTTACCACCAAATCCGGATCACTGAATGCAAAACCTACGTTCAACTTTTCTGCCAACTACGGCTTCACGTCTCGGGCAGTGAAGGATTATGCGTATTTGTCAGCGAAAGATTATTATGAATTACAGTGGGAGGCCATTCGCAACACGCAGTTGGATCAGGGTAAAACAGCAGCAGTAGCCGCTCAGTATGCGACAGACTATCTCGTCGATGGTTCACTGAAAGTCAATATCTTCGGTTCGAATTATCCAAAGCCGATTGGTTTGGACGGTAAATTAGTCGCAGGCGCCACTCCCCTTTGGACGGATGATTGGGGGAAAGCCATCTCCCGTCAGGGAATTCGCCAACAGTATGACCTCAGCATCAGCGGTGGCAGTGCTGCAACCAAATATTTTCTCTCAGCGGGGTATTTAAATGAACAGGGCTGGATCAGGACCTCTGAGTTCAGGCGTTTCAATCTTCGCACGAATTTACAATCGAAAGTCAACAATTGGTTTGAAGCAGGTGCCAACATCTCGTTGTCGTCAGGTTTTCAAAAATCACCTACCCAAAGCGATAGTAACACCGGTAATTTTGCCAATTTCCAACGACTCATAGCGAATATTTACCCCGTTTACGAACGTAATCCAGACGGTTCCTATAGTTTGGATGATGCGGGGAATAAAAAGTGGGATTACGGAAGATATCGCCCAACCACCGCAGCCAGCGGGTCAAATATTCTGGGCTCGGCCGAGAATGCGATATCGGGTGATCAGACGGATGCCGTGTTGCTCGGAACCAATTTCACCATTACGTTTCTGAAAGGATTGTTTTTAAAAACAACGGCGAACGTGGATTATCGTGCTGGTAGTTCGCTTACTTATTCACACTCCTATTACAGCACGGGCGTAATCACCGACGGCGCTGGATCCGCATCCAGAAGCTCAAGCCGTACGCTCAACTACACCGTCAATAGCTTCCTGAATTACTCCGTCTACTTGCCTGGAGCCCATACACTGAGCCTGCTCGCCGGTCCTGAGATCTACGTCAATAACATCTCTTCCTTATCCGGAAGCCGCACTGGCTTTCAGGTTCTGGGAAAAACCGAGCCTTCTGCTGGAACGCTCAGTGGCGTATTTAATGGAACATCATCGGATTACCGGTTGGCGAGTGGACTGGCCAAACTGGATTACGATTACCTGGGACGTTACCATTTTTCCACCAGTTATCGTCGGGACGGTTCCTCCCGCTTCAGTGAACAAACCAGATGGGGTAATTTTTGGTCGGTGGGAGCCGCCTGGAATATTAAACAGGAAGAATTCCTGAAAAATAGATCCTACCTGGATAACCTCAATCTGCGCGCCAGTTACGGAGCCCAGGGCAATGATAATGTCGGCAATTACGCGTACGGCGGATTCTATTCCATTTACAACAGCCTGGATAAACTGGGATTATTACCCTCTTCGCTTCCCACACCGAATCTAAAATGGGAGACCAACCTGAATCTCAATGTTGGGGTTGACATTTCCCTGTTTAACAACCGGATCGCAGCCCAGCTGGATGTGTTCGACCGCCAGTCAAAAGATCTGTTATTTAACAGACCGCTTTCCCCATCAACCGGTTATGGTGGAATCGATGACAACATCGGCTCATTAAGTAACCGAGGTATTGACGGCCAAATTACCGGCGTACCCATTCGCAGTAAGGATTTCAGATGGAATGTTACCCTGAATTTTGGGCACTACACCAATAAGATCACAAAATTGCCGCAGAAAGAAATCCTGACTGGCGCAATTGGTCAGTATGGAAATACCAAAAAGATGGTTGAAGGCGGTTCTATTTACGATTTTTACATCAAAGAATGGGCGGGAGTTAACCCGCAAAACGGCAAAGCCACCTGGTATAAGGACGTTTTGGACGGCAATAAAACTGTTACTGGCAGGACAACTACCGAAAATCAAACTGAAGCCACTCCTTATTTCCAGGGGAGCTCCCTTCCTGACTTTTACGGCGGATTTACCAACAGTATTTCGTTCAAAAACGTTGAGTTCTCCTTCCTGATGGCGTATAGTATAGGGGGTAAAATTTTCGATGGAGACGAGCCGATGATCGCCCATCTTGGCAATGCCCCAGGTCGCGCCTGGTCGGAAGAGGCCCTCACTCGCTGGACACCGGAAAATACAAACACCAATTTTCCTCGTCTCACATACGTTTCTGACGCCTGGAATACCATTCCGTCTACCCGATTTTTATATGATGCGACTTACGCGCGGCTGAAAAATATCTCCCTTTCGTATACATTGCCTCGCAGCCTGGTATCCCAACTGTCGTTGACCAATGTTACCATACGTTTGGTAGGCGATAACCTGCTGACTTTTTACGGGCATAAAGGATTAGATCCAGAACAGACCATTTCAGGGTCTACTTACTATCGCTATCCTGCGCAAAAATCAGTTTCAGCCGTTCTAAATGTATCATTTTAACGACAACGCTTATTCAACCATGATACGGAAATTCAGTTATTTATTCGTTGCTCTGGTTTTGTTTACATCCTGCAGCGACAACTTCTTTGAGACTGCTCCGGCAACCCAGATTACGACCCCGGAGGTATTCTCCTCGGAAGCCAACATTGACGCTTTTGTGAATGGCTCCATCCGCTTTCTGCTGGAAAACAGCACGTCTCAGGACAACCCTGGTCTGCCGACCATTTTCTTAACGCATGATGTAATGGGCGAAGATGCTTTTGCCCGGGACGGCCGCTATGGATTCCGGGATTCGTATCCCTACCGCGATCCGTATGATAATACGACAAGGCGCGCTCTGTTTTTCTGGACATTGCAATACACCTCGATTGATCATACCAACAATATTATTGCTAATATTAAAATCGACGATACGAGCAAGCCCAGTTTAAAATACCTTAAAGGACAAGCGTATGCACTACGGGCAAACAACTACCTGAATTTAGTGAGGCAGTATCAATTTACCTACGTCAAAGACCCAAAGGCGAAAGCCGTTCCTATTTACACCGAACCTACAACGCCTAGTACAGTACCCAAGCCGCGCGCGACGGTCGAAGAAATCTACAATCTGGTGTTCAGTGATTTAACGGAAGCGGAAAAGTTGTTAACCGGCTACACGCGTTCGGTCAAAAATCGCCCCGACGTTAACGTCGTATATGGGCTATTTGCCCGCGCTTACCTGACCCAGGAAAAATGGGAACTGGCCCGGGATTATTCAGCCAAAGCGCGTGTCGGCTATCCGATTATGACCGCCGATCAATATATCCAGGGGTTCAGTGATGTAAGCAATCCTGAATGGATTTGGGGGCATCCGCAAACAGTAACGCAGAATTTGGGGGGAGCCTCGTATCTGGCCTATATCGAAACAACGCCGTATTCGACGGATGCAGCCGGCACGAACCTCTATTACGGCTACAATAGCATTATGCCGGATCCGAATTTTATAGCATTGTTCAGTCCGAACGACATCCGCAAAACGTTATTTGAAATTGCCAAACAGCCCACTGAGGCTCTTTACAGAGGGTACCGTTACAAAAAATTCAGAAACAAGTATCCCAATCATGAGGGTCATATTGTGTTGATGCGTTCGTCGGAACAACTGCTGATTGAAGCCGAAAGTAAAGCAAGATTGAATAACCTGCAGGGGGCCATAGAAACGTTAAATGAATTGAGACGGAAACGAAACCTGACTGATTTGTCGGCAGGACTGGACAAAAACAGTTTGATCGATGAGATTTTACTCGAACGTCGTAAGGAGCTTTGGGGTGAAGGTTTCCGTCTGTACGACATTTTGAGAACCCAAACCGCCCCTGTACGAAAGGAAACATCGGAAAAATTTGTCGATACCAAGGGGGCAACGGTTAGTGTTTTGGGGCACTGGATCACCAAATTTCCCGATGGAACGGCGTTCGTTCCCAACAGCAAATATTACCTCTTTCCGATTCCTCTGAATGAGATCAGTAACAACCCAAACCTGTAGCGGATGATGATTCAGCGGATTTATAGTAAAATCGCTATCGTTAAAATAGAGTACAAATGTAACACTCGTGATGAAGGGTATAAGTGACCTTCATCACGAGTGCCTTGTTGCCAAGTAAAGGTTTATAAACTCTGACAAAATCAATGGACCAGCCAGGGTTGGAATATGTTCAATCCCTGGCTGGTCCAATTCATATAAAGTCGGTGTTGATTTTCTGCTCTTACAATGCAGTCCCCAGCTGGAAGAAATGGAACGTCTCTCAGAAGCCCATAGATTATATAGGATAATATTCAAAACGTTTAACTTATGATGAGCTCAACAAATGACTGAACTACCTGAAAAATAAGTGAATACCTTTCGAGTTTCCGAAATTTACCAATAGCAACAGCATTAGGAGGACTGGGGGGCAACTACTGGGGCCTGGATTGGCCCGGTTCTCTGAAATGAATCTAGCGTAGACATAACGATTGTAAATTTATAGTTCCTAACGAAGTAGGCAGGTTAGCACTATCGCCAATGGGCAAGTTGCTAAGGGTTCAGTGAGCCTGTCTCTCCCCCTTTCGGTATAAATCCACAGCTACTTTGCAGGTAGTAAGTGTAAGACGGCTCAAAGATAAAGTCTCTAAATTTACTTTTCCAAGCTTGATCTATAAATTTAATAGATTTTTTTCACTACATCTAAACTTATTAAGTTAATTAACTATAAATCAATTACTTATATATTTTAATTTAATTTTCTCAGCAAGCCTATCGATAGCAGTATTACTTCTTTAAGTCTATAGACAAAGCCATAAGTCATTGACAATCAGACTTTATGTTTTTTTTAATTAGTCCCTGGATTTCGCCTTTACTTTCAATGGCTTAAATTAGATTCCTACGAATCGAATGGTTTCTCGTAACAGCCCAGGAACTTTCTAGTCTGTTACGAGAAACCATGAACTGTTCAATGACTATTGCTCATTTTGTAAAATTAACTCTAACTTTTTCACTAAATTATAAGGTTGTTCACGCATAGAATAATGCCCGCCCTCAAAGTTGTACACTTTCCAGTTTCTTGCCCGGGCTCTGTTTACCCCCATTTTATCCGTAGCACTGTCGCTTTTGCCGTTTTTTGTCATGACAATATAAGCGGTTGGAATTTTTTTGACTAAAGGATTATTTAGTTTCAGCGATTCGGTATAGGTTTTTAATGGCTGTGGTACATCGGTCGGTGGCGTGGGTTTGGTGGAACCGAATGGATATAAAACAAGGCTATCTTTTATGTTGGGGGCTATTAGAACGTTCCATAAATCGCCACAAACTGCTTGAGCACTTTCGCCATTATTAGGCACCATAGCATCTAAATAAATGAGCTGACTTATGCGGTCGGGGACTTGCTCGGCTACCCCCGAAATAACCATGCCTCCAAAGCTGTGACCCATCAAAATGATGTTGTGCAGGTCTTCAAATTTTATCACATTTACAATGTCGGCAATATAGGTGCTTAGGTTAATTTTTGCATTTGACAAATGTACCCGTTCGCCAAGCCCAGTCAGGGTGGGGCGGTAAACAATATCGCCTTTGGCGCTTAAAATGGCATCTACTTTGGCGTAGTCCCAACCGCCAGACCAAGCACCATGTACTAATAGGAAAGTTCTTGGCTGGTGGGTTTGTCCAAAGCAGGCGGTTGTAAACGTAATGGCGAAAATAAACAGGAATTTCTTCATAATTTGTTTCCTAAATGGTTATCAATGAAGCAAATCTAGCTACATTTACTTACCAAAAGATAGTAGTTACCTTTTAGTAACTAGTTACTAAAAGGTAACTACGCTTTATTTAGTTAGCTTATGAAAAGTACTGAAGCAGCCTGCCAATATGAATTAATGGCGGCAAGAGATGCGTTGGAAGTAATTCAAGGTAAATGGCGTATTCCTATTGTTATATCCTTGACTTATGGAACAAAACGATTTGGGGAAATCCACCGAGATATGCCCGATATATCGCCCAAAATGCTATCGCAGGAATTAAAGTCGCTGGAAGAAAACCAAATTATTACCCGCACACTTTACGACCGGATGCCTGTTACAGTGGAATATTCGTTAACGCCACTTGGTCAGTCACTACAAAATCTTTTAGTCGAATTGCGAAACTGGGGCAAGCATTTTAGGAAAGAAATTGTCGGTAAATAATTGTCGTGGGTTCAAGCAATTGTTTCTATTTCATATACGATTTCGCTGAGCAAACCTGAAGTATAACGGCCTGGGATTTCCCATTTTCCTTGGATATACCAATGATTACCCTAATCCAGGTGTCATAGGGAGGCAAGGCCCGATCAACCCGAATTCCATGTTGGGTAAACCGGGCGGCCACCTCAACATAAGGCTTTTGTAGGTCAATGCAAACAAAGCTGACCTGCGAACTTGGATCAGAAATGCCCAGCTTGTTGACGAATGTGTGCCACTTGACTCGCTCGGCTGTGATAGCCTGATTGACCCGAGGAATAAACGTACTGTCGGTCAGGGCGGCCAGAGCTGTCACAACGGACCCCCGATTTAAATCATGCACATTGCCTAAACCCTGAGCCTATAGAGTGCATGGTCAGTTTTACAGGCAAACAACCTGTAAAGTTTCTGACGATTCGGCTACGGTGCACGGCTCAGTCGGGCAACTTCTTTGCTTACTATGCCGATATCTGTGATTTGGTTGACTACCTGAAGAGCAAGTGAACCCGCTGCCAGAATATTGCCCAGACGAACCACGGCGACTACCACCAATGCTCCGTGCGGAGCTGACGCGGGAAATGGTTATTCAGACCGTCCCAGTAACCCCCAGAGAGGTAGCCATGAGGTTCCTGAACCAGCTCCATAACCCGTCCCTTAGTTTGGGATTCCTATTCCAGTTTCCCAAGCAATACATTACCGAGTAAGTAGCCGTATGTTTCGTTATATTTCTACCCCGGCACGGTTAACGTCGGAGTCGTTTTTTGGGAGCAAATTGAAAAAATGTTTATAACAAAAATTCCTGTCAAACAATACATTGACAGGAATTTCCTAACCTAACCTATGGGATCAGGATAACAAACAGGTATCGATTGTTCTAGGTTTGTTTCGCCAGTTCTCACTTCGCTTTAAAATAACCAATCAAGAGAAAATTGCAGGGGCTCAAGAAACAGAACCGCGAATTATCCCCTATTCACCAAAACTACCCAATCACATACAAAACCCCGACTGCGATAAGTAGCCGGGGTTTTGTATTTTTGTATGCTATTGAAAGCGATTCGATGTATTGTTTCAGCACGATAAGGCAAATCACCTGTGAATCAACGCAATATAACTTATAGTGAAGATTTACAGAAAAATAGCCGCTTTTAAAAGCCATTACCTTGCTTAAGAGTACCTGATTTTACGCCATAAAGTTGCCTTACACTGCATGAATACCACCGTTGCGTTAGTGATCCTGATTGCCTATTTCGGAATGTTGATCGCCGTCTCTTTTTACACCGCCAGAGGAGCCGATACCAACACGTTTTTTACCGCTAACCGGCAATCGCCCTGGTGGTTAGTCGCTTTCGGCATGATCGGGACGTCGTTATCGGGGGTAACCTTTATCTCGGTGCCCGGCGCTGTTGGCAAAATTGGATTTTCGTATTTTCAGGTGGTGTTGGGTTACATCATTGGCTACCTCGTCATTGGTTCCGTGCTGATGCCGCTTTACTATCGACTAAACCTGATTTCTATTTATGGCTACCTCGAAAAACGCTTTGGCTTCTGGTCATACAAGACGGGAGCGGGCTTTTTTCTTCTCTCGCGAACCGTCGGTTCGGCCGTTCGGCTCTATGTGGCTGCTGGTGTATTGCAAATCGCCCTGTTTACCCCTCTGGGTATCCCATTCGAAATTTCCGTACTGATTACGATTGGGCTGATCTGGATTTATACCTTTAAGGGTGGCGTTAAAACGATTATCGTAACCGACACACTCCAGACCGTATTTTTAGTAACTGCGGTTATTCTGACTATTTTTCTGATCTCGAAAGAGCTTCATTTATCGTTTGGCGGACTGGTGAAGACAGTGAGTGACAGCCCGATGTCCCAGATCTTTTACTGGGACGGTAACGACCCCAAGAATTTCTTTAAACAGTTTATTTCCGGGACGTTCATTGCCATTGTTATGACTGGCCTGGATCAGGATCTGATGCAGAAAAACCTGACCTGCAAAAACATTGGTGAGGCTCAGAAAAATATGTTCTGGTTCACCTGTACGCTGGTCGTGGTCAATTTTCTGTTTCTGAGCCTGGGCGTACTGCTGTATCAGTATGCACAGCAGGAAGGTATATCTATTCCGGCCCGCACCGATGATCTCTACCCGTTGCTTGCCCTGAATCACCTTGGTTTAGTCGTTGCCATTACCTTCCTGCTCGGTATCACAGCCGCAACCTACGCCAGTGCCGACTCGGCATTGACTGCCCTGACAACCTCTTTTTGTGTCGATTTTATGAATGTCGAAAGTCGCCCGGAAGCGGAACGGTCGCGCATTAAACACATTGTACACATCGGCTTTTCGCTGCTTTTCTATGTTGTTATTATTGTCTTTCGCCAACTGAACAGCAAAGAGGTGATCACCGCCGTATTCGACATTGCTGGCTATACATACGGACCACTGCTCGGTTTATATGCGTTCGGAATCTTTAGTAAACGGCCTGTTATTGATCGTCTGGTGCCCTTTATTTGCCTGGCGTCGCCCGTATTGACGTATGTTGTCAATGAAAATTCTGTAGCCTGGTTTGGCGGTTATCAGTTCGGATTCGAGCGTTTGCTGCTAAATGGCCTGTTTACGTTCGTCGGCTTACTAGCCGTATCGAAACCGATAAGAAAAGAGGAACCAGTGGCGGTATAAACCAGACTATTTATCTTTTTACGTTATGAGAATCAATCTTTTTGCACTGCTTTTTTCCCTGGTTATTCATAGCGCAGTGCTCGCCCAGTTGCGCTTTACCCCCGAAAAACCACAGGTTGGGCAAACCGTTTCTTTTACCTACTCGCCACAGTCTACCCCCTTGGCAACCGACAGCACTGTTGAAGGGCGATTTATGTTCTATGGATTACCGGGTACCATGCACCTGAGTCGTCCCACTACGACTACCCTTGTTCGGCAGGGCGACGTTTTTATCGGGCAAATTTACATCCCTTTAAAAAATGTTGCCGGTACAATGCTCGCCTTCCGAAATAGCAAACAACCCAAGCGTGTCGATCTGAACAAAGGGCTGTTGTATGCCATCCCACTCTTCGATGCGAATGGGCAACTCGTACCGCATGCGCTTGCCGGACAGGCATCGGTGTTTACGCGTAGCCATTTCCTGTATGAACTTGGTGGCCGTCCTGACCAGAATCGGGTCATTTCGCTCTATTCGCAGGAGTTTCAGCAAAATCCTGATTTTTATCCCATCTACTGGTCGGATTACCTGACCGCACAGATCAACCAGAAGAAGCCAGGATATGGGCCCAAAGTAAAAACGAGTATTGAGACTTATCTGGCTTCCCGCCCAACCCCAACAGCTATAGAACTCACAGCAGCAGCTCAGTTATACGAAAGCATGGGGGATTTTCCCAAATCAAATGCCCTTCGCGAGCGGATGAAAACTCTCGATCCTGCGGGTTCGCTCATGCAAAAAGATCGAGCTACAGTGGTTCGGAACGAAACCGACTGGAATCGTAAAAAGGCAGCTTATCAGGCTTATCAAAAGGAGTTTCCCAATTCATCCTATCTGCCTGCATTGACGGTTATGATGACGGATGGGTATTTTAAAAACAATGACATTCGGGGTTTAGTACCGTTTGTCGATCAGCAACCTGTATCGCATACCGATGTGCTGATGCTAAATACGATGGCCTTTCAATTAGCTGATGAACGACGGTCGCTACCCGAAGCCGAGCAGTTGATCAAGCGTGCCATGGTTGTTCTGAAAACCCAACCTAAACCGGCTACGATATCCGGGAACTGGGAAACCGAGAAACAAACCCGCCAACGGCAATTAATGAACACCTACGCCCGCGTACTTGAGCAACAGGCCAGGTACGGGGAAGCGTATACTGCTTATCAGGATGTTATTTTGCCTGATGATGTCGAAAATAGTGACCCAAGAACCAATGAACGGTATTTCCTGTGCGCCCTTCAGGCCAATCATGCCACTGATGCTCAACCAATGGCAGAAGCCGCTATTCAGGTAGGTAAAGCTACCCCCCGACTTAAAACGGCTCTCCGCGACTGGTATGCCAAGCAACCCGGTAATACTGTCGCAAAAGCTGATGCCTATCTAACCGAACTCGAAGCCGACCTTCGGGCCGATCAACGCGATGAACTTCGGCAGATTCTCATCAACGAACCAGCACCTGCCTTCTCGATGACCGATTTGCAGGGACGTACCATTTCGTCGGCTTCATTGCGCGGCAAAGTGGTGGTTCTGGATTTCTGGGCAACCTGGTGTGGGCCATGTATCGCTTCGTTTCCGGCGATGCAGCAAGCGCAGACACGCTTTCAGAACGACCCTAATGTGCGTTTTTTATTCGTTAACACCCGTGAAGGTGGCCCCATACAGCGGGTGCACAATTTCATGGCCAAACATCCATACGGATTCACGGTACCGGTCGATGCCAGTCAGCGCGTATCGAGAGCCTATAAGGTTCTGGGTATTCCGACAAAGGTGGTTATTGACACAAACGGACGTGTTCGCTACCGCCAGATTGGCTATTCCGGCGATCCCGAGACGACTGTTAATGAGCTGACCCTGGTCGTTGAAATGCTTAAGGAAGGAAAATAAGTGCCCTTAAAGAGAAATCATATAGCTTCCTTTCGTTGATATCCCGTTGTTTCATCCGATGAGAAAGAAGTCTGATATAACGGTTAGCATCAACAATGCCGAGCATTACGTCTGGGGTGATAATTGCGATGGCTGGCATTTAGTGAAATCGGATTCATTGAGCATCATTCAGGAACGGATGCCACCCGGCACATCGGAAGTGAAGCATTTTCACCAGAAAGCCCGTCAGTTTTTCTTTGTCCTTTCGGGAGAAGCAACTCTGGAAATCGGGGATAAAACAACTCGTTTGACAGCGAATGAAGGCGTTGAGATTCCTCCATTGGTTGCCCATAAGATGCGTAACGATTCATCAAGTGACCTTGTCTTTACCGTAACATCAATGCCCAAAAGCCACGGAGATCGTGTTGTTGTCGAATAAGCTGAACCAGAGTCTACTAACGTGTCAGCAGTGCTAAATCGAAGGTAAAGCCTGGTAGCACATTTCACCCGAAAGCGTTTGAGTAAATGAGGGAATCGTTTCGAGCGGTTGGCCAGGTCGATAAATAAACACCTGTTCTACTTTCCGTTCGATGAGCCAGCCTAATAAGCATCCATTCTCCCGGTATTCTTCCATTTTTCCTGAAGGTATTTCAGATCGTCGCTCGCCGAACGAAGTTCACTAATAAAGTCAGGACAAATAGGGGCAAACTTCTCCTGCTGGTCATCGGTATTAGCTTCCCAGCGATCTTTTTGTATCTTGGCTACATCTGGAGAACGAGTTGCTTCATTGGGCAATTTAAATCCAGTAGATGAATCGAATGCGTATCCTAATTCACTGTATTTATTCCATGCATACAATTCTCCTGCCACTGTAATAGTACGCAATCCTGTTTTTGATCCGGCAGATGAAATAATAATGATATTTCCGATTTTATCCCGTTCAAACTCAAGAGGGTCATTTGCCCGACAAAATGCGAAGAACTCGTCATCTGTCATCACCTCCAGCTTCTTCAATATAACCGGAAATTCCAGTTCCATAACAGCACTTACTCTGGTTAATTATAGGTAAAATACCGTATTTGCGTGCAATTAGCAAGTAACCACCGATGACGATTCGCCCCGCCACCACTGCCGACCTTCCAGCTTTACTAAACCTCCTCAAGCATATCGTGCCGCTGATGCGCGAAGCAGGAAATTTCCAATGGGATGACCACTACCCAAATGAAGCCGTTTTTAGTCAGGATATAGCTAAAAATCAGCTGTGGGTAGCTGATATAGACGGCCAACTTGCCGGGGTAGCCGCCCTGACCGAAGATCAGGAACCCGAATACGCACAGGTTGGGTTCGACCTCAGCCAACGGGCCATTGTCACCCATCGGCTCGCCGTTGACCCCGCTTTCCGTGGTCAGGGTGTAGCGGCTGCATTGCTCACTCAGGCCGAAACAATAGCCCTTGAGCGTGGCATTCCTTATTTACGAATCGATACAAATTCAGAAAACCAGATCACCCAGCGATTATTCCCAAAACTGGGGTATACCTATTCTGGTGAAATCACACTGGGTTTCCGGCCGGGTCTACGGTTTCTAGCCTATGAAAAGAAACTGTAGACCCCATACGCCTGAGAACAGGCTTCTGCGCTGCCTTACCCCTGCCCTTCTTTCTTACTGGCGCGATTGGCCTGTTTGATGGTTTGTTCGATCATGTCCCACTGTTCGGAGGTTACCTGCTCCAGGTGCGAGAATTCGCCAGCAGCCAGCACTTCTCCCCCATCGATGGTAATGGTTTCGCCCGTGATATAACCGGAATAATCGGACAGCAGGTAAGCCGCCAGGTTTGCTAATTCGCCATGTTCACCCACACGCTTGAGCGGAATGCGGCTAGTAGGGTCCATCATGCTGGCCAGTGGTTCGGGAAACAATCGATCCCATGCCCCTTTTGTTGGAAATGGGCCCGGCGCAATCGCATTGAGCCGGATGCCATATTTTCCCCATTCGGCGGCCAGCGATTTCGTCATGATCAGCGCTCCACCTTTAGCAACTGCCGACGGCACAACATAGCCCGAACCAGTTGATGCATAGGTCGTTGATATATTGAGCACGGTGCCGGGTATCTTATTTTCAATCCAGTATTTGCCCACCGCAAGCGTGAAATAATAGGTGCCCCGCAAAACAATGTCCACGATGGTATCGAACGCTTTATACGACAACCGTTCTGTGGGGCTGATGAAGTTTCCAGCCGAATTATTAAGCAATCCATCAATGCGGCCAAATTTCTCAATCGTCTGACTGATCACATTTTCGATCTCCGTCGGATTGCGAACATCGCAGGCAACGGCCAGCACCTGCCCGGCACCGGCGGGTCGTCCGGGTTCGGTCATCAGCTCGTGCGCGGTCTCATCGATTACCGCCTGCCGACGGCTGCAAATCGTGACATTAGCCCCCAGTTGCACTAAATACCGGCTTATTGACTTTCCAAGCCCCGTTCCGCCACCCGTGACGATTATCGTTTTACCCTGCATGGCTCCATCACGGAGCATTCTTGTCGTGTTCATTAGTAAGGGGGGATGAGTGAATGAGTTATTAAATGATTGAATGAATAGGTTACCGATGGTCAATTGTTATACTCATTAGGTATTCAATCAATCATTCAATAATTCATTTATTCACTCTTTAATAACCTCGATTTGTCTTTTTATTAAATTCTGCTTTGCGTTTTTCCATTGTGGCCTGAATGGCTTCACTGAAATCGTCGGACTGAAGTTGCGATGAGTTCCAGACGGCCACGTACTGCAATCCGTCTTCAATGGATTTATTCAGACTGTAGTTCAGTACACGTTTGGCTCCCTGAACGGCCGTTGCGGGATTATCGGCAATCTGGCGGGCGAGTGTAGCCGCTGCGTCAAAAAGTTGGTCAGGCGTGTCATATACGTGATTAACCAAACCGATTCGTTCGGCAAAAGCGGCATCATAGTCTGCACCCGTAAAGGCCATTTCGCGCGTAAACCCCTGGCCGATAATGGTTGGCAAAAACTGCAAACCGCCAATATCGGGCGTGATGGCAAGCTTGGCTTCACGAAGACTGAACTTCGCATCGCGGGAGCAAAGCCGAATATCAGCAGCCGCAATCATGTTGACGCCACCACCAATACACCAGCCATGCACCGCTACGATAACGGGCTTCGGCGACTCATGCATTTTCTGAAATCCAGACTGCATCTGCCGAATCTGTGCCATCAGGTCAGTACGTTGATGCGCCACAACAGTACCGGTTGTCATGGTAGCCAGCCTGGGCATCATTTGCGGCAGATTCAGGCCATAGCTATAATGATCGCCACTACCCCGAAAAACAATGCATCGGATGTCGGGCCTACGATTTATCTCGTCCATCGCTTTGGGAAGTTCCTCCCAAAACTCCGGCCCCATAGCATTTCCTTTACCTGGTCCCAGTAAAGTGACAGTCATTACGCCGGCAGCATCAGTAAGTGATAAGGCTTTATAGGTAGATTCCATAGCAATAGTATGCTTGCATACAGTTTTCGTAAAGGTAGTAGAATTACCAAATGCAACGCAAACATCAGCGTGTATATCTGACCAACCAGCCCGTGGTTAACTCCATTTATTAAGCCAAAAAATATTTTACATACAAATAAGGAGTTAATAAAATTATTTTACATACATTTAGTGAGTTAATCAATATTCTACAACCAATCGAACGGGTCAATGAAAGGAACCAACCTGGGAGAATTTGAAGAATTAGTCCTGTTGACAATTGCCGCCCTGATTACCGACGCTTATAGTGTGGCCATCTGCGACGAATTAGAAAAACATACGGGCAGAGCAGCGAAGCTCGGTGTTGTACACGCGGTATTGAACCGGCTTGAAGAGAAGGGATTGGTGAAAAGTAAATTAGGCGAAGCTACCAGTGAGCGGGGCGGCAAACGCAAACGCTTTTATGAGGTTTCTCACGCGGGTAAAGTCGCCCTGATCAAGGCCAAAGATGTACGTGAATCGCTCTGGCGCATCATTCCTGGATTTAATCTGGAAGGCTCAATATGAAAGCACCGAACCACCAAAACAGCGAATCTCCTCTACCGCCCCGCTGGGCCCAGCGTCTGCTGATCTGGTACTGCCGATCCGACCTGCTCGAAGATTTGCAGGGCGATCTGAATGAGTACTTCGAGCGAAACCTGAAAACCAAAAGCGTAAAAAGAGCCCGGTTGATTTACGTGATCGATGTCCTGAAATTCTTCCGATTATATACTGTTCGTAAGCCTGAATTCCTCAACCTTTTAGTCCATTGGATTATGATTGGCAGCTACCTCAAAACTTCCCGGCGCAGTCTGGTGCGCAACAAATTATTTTCGGCCATTAACATTATTGGACTGGCGGTCAGCATGTCGGTCGGATTGCTGGTGATCGCCTTTCTCACCGACCTGCTCTCCTACGATGATTTCCATGAAAAAAAGGGCCGGATGTACCGCATTCTTACAAAAAATGAAATCATCGATCAGCCCGAAATGAATTTCGCGTCTACGTCAATTAAAGCTGGAAACCGAATTCGGGAAACAATACCCGGCATTGAAGCGATGACCTTACTCCGCAAGGAGTTTCAGGGTGATGCCCGGATAAATGAAGAAACTATCATACCGATTGCCGCAACATGGGCAGACCAATCGTTTTTTAAGGTATTCACCTTCCCACTGATCAAAGGCGATCCTTCGACTGCATTGCGCGAGCCCTATTCATTGGTATTGACCGAAAAAACTGCAAAAAAGTTGTTTGGAGACGCCGACGCACTGGGTAAAACGGTACGGTTCGATACCCTGACTTATACGGTCACTGGTGTAGTAAAAGATATTCCCAAACTATCTCACATCCAGTTTGAAGCCCTGGTTTCGTTCGCGTCTATACTCGGGCAAAAAGCCGATGCAGATGGCGAGCTTCTGAGTTGGAAAAGTATTTACTCCAACTATGTTTACCTGGTTCTTCCCGAAAATGCGAATAAGCAAGCCATCCAGGCGAATCTGGATAAACTCAGTGCAGCTGAAAACGCGGGTATTCAAAACCGTAAAATTACATTATCACTCCAACCATTAGACGAAATCGCGTTAGGTGCACATTATGTCAACGAGATCGGTGCCAGCATACCCATACCGGTAGTCTGGATACTGGCCGGGCTGGCGTTTGTGGTTATTCTCTCGGCCTGTTTCAATTATACCAACCTGTCGATTGCCCGTTCGATGAGACGCTCGCGCGAAGTAGGTATCCGTAAAATAGTTGGTGCCCTGAAAGGCCATGTACTGGGCCAGTTTGTTGCCGAATCGGTGATCATTTCTCTTCTGGCACTGGTATTTTCGCTGGGGCTTTTTTTAGTGCTGCGAACACAGTTCCTTGCCCTTGCCCCCCAATTAGATAGCCTTGTTTCTCTCGATCTTTCTCCCCGGATTATTCTCTATTTTCTGGCCCTTGCCATTGTAGTTGGCATCGCAGCTGGATTCGTACCAGCATTGTTTTTCTCACGAATTCAGGCCATTCAGGTTCTGAAAGATGCGTCATCACTCAAAATGTTTCGGCATGTTAGCATGCGTAAAGCATTGATTGTGATTCAATATACCTTCTCGCTGATTTTTATTACGGCAACACTTATTGGCTACAGTCAATACCGGGGGTTTATCTCGTTCGATTTAGGCTTTACCACCGAAAATATTCTGAACATCCGGATGCAGGGCAATAAAACCGAGTTACTGAGAAAGGAACTAGCTGAAATACCGGAGGTCAGCGATATTTCCCAATCAATGCTTGTTACCAGCCTGGGGAGCCTGAATGGATCGTCGATGAAGTACAAAAATCCGCAGGACTCGGCCGGCGTCTGGCTCAATATGGTCGATGCCCGGCATCTGCCTTTGCATCGGCATAAGTTCATCGCTGGAACAAATTTCAGAACCCGACCCGTCAATGGAACTGAAACTGAAGTTATTGTAAATGAACAGGTATTAAAACGATTCAACATTGCGAACCGCAATCCAGCTAAAGCGTTGGGCGAAATGGTGACGATGGATGGCAAGAAATTGACAATCGTTGGCGTACTGAAAGATTTCCATTACGGAACCATGGAAAACAAGATTGAACCCATGGTATTCCGCTATTATACCGGAGAAAACGGGGGGTATCTGAATGTCAAAATAAAATCGACAAACTTGCCAACAACCCTGGCTACTATTGACAATGCCTGGCGGAAAATCGATAAGGTACATCAATTAGACGCTAAATTCTACGACGACCAGATTGAGGAAGCCTACCGCCAGTTTGAAGTTATGGTCAAAGTAATTGGGTTCATTACCTTCCTTGCCATCTGCATTGCATCGATGGGGCTGTTTGGGATGGTCGTGTTCACAACGGAAACCAAACTCAAGGAAATCAGCATCCGTAAAGTACTGGGAGCCAGTGAAGGAAGACTAATTTTCCTATTAAGCAAAGGTTTCCTGTTTCTGCTCGTCATCGCAACACTTATCGCCCTTCCCACTACCTATCTCTTCTTCGATAAGGTCGTTCTGGCCAAATTCGCTTACCATCAACCGATCGGTCTGACTGACCTGTTGACTAGTGTACTGGTGGTTATGGCCATCGCTTTTTTACTTATTGGCTCACAAACGTTAAAAGCCGCCCGAAGCAATCCGGCAACCGTATTGAAGAGTGAATAAGCCCTATTCCAGCCCCTACCCGGTCATCCGGATCGTGTAGGGGCCGGTAAAGTTGATTTTTCCATTTAGCCGAAGTTGCTTCACCGTTATCGTTTGGTTGACCGTCATGGTATGCCCGGCATTAACTTTAACGTACTCGTTGGCGAAAGGCACCCGGCCAACCGTCCATTTTGACTGATCCATCCAATTACCGGATGCCAGCGTTTCGACTGTATCAGAAAACAACGAAACGGTTGGGAATTCGCGGAATAACAGATTGTTGGTCGTTGATTGAGCCGTGCCAAACCAATCGTTCAGGATATCGGTGTATACACGCCGAAAATCGATCTGCATGTTAATGTCTTTGCTGCCCGTCTGGCCCGGCAGGTTAGCCAGATCTGGATTCTGACCAATGGTTCGGTGCTTGAGGCTATTACCAAAAACGAACATGGGAGCCGCCACGCCATGATCGGTCCCTTTTGAATTATTGGAATTAGCCCGTCGGCCAAACTCGGAGAATGTCATTCCAACTACCCGATCGTCGAGTCCCTGTAGCTTCAGATCCTGCTGAAACGTTGCAATAGCCGTCGATAGTTTGCCCAGCAAGTTGCCATGCTCACCTTTGGTCACATCACTACTGTCTACCTGAGTCGAATGGGTATCGAACCCGCCCAGCGACACAAAATATATTTTTGTTTTCAACCCGCCGTGGATGAGTCGGGCTACAATTTTCAGTTGATCGGCCAGTGAATTTTTGGCCGTATCGTCAGGATAGGTAGCCAGGTTTCGGCCTGCATCGGCTGCGCGTTTAATTTCGGCGGCATAGCCCACCGACAACGACTGCTGCTTCCGAATAAAGGCAATCAGATCACCGGCATCGCAGCAGGGTACGTCGCCCGGCGATGTCGCGTCGCCCGACCCTACCAGTTGGTAAAAACTGTTCGGGTCATTGAGCGCAATGCCCATCGACTGTTGGCTGCCGAGCAGAGCCGTTGAGGTCAGGTAACCGATCTGAATCGCCAGCGGGTCTTCCATTTGCGTGTTGGGATAACCCGCCGGATAGCCCGGAAATTGGTTTTCGAGGTACCGACCAGCCCAGCCAGAGTTTGAAGTCTGATTGGCATCAACGGCCGTCATCCAGATGTCGGTTGAGCGATAATGAGACTGATCCGGGTTCGGATAGGATACCGAATGGACAATGGATAATTTTCCGTTGTTATAGAGGTCGCGCATGCAGGTCATGGCCGGATGCAGCCCCGTAGCCGCATTTCCATCCAGCGTCAGAATCTTGTTTTGCGGAATCGCAATATTGGCCCGCAATCCATTATAGGCACTTAGTTGATCGATTGGAATAACAGTATTTAACCCATCGTTACCCCCATTCAGGTAGACAATCACCAAAACTCGGTCGCTATTGAGCGCCGTTGTCGCCAATAAGGATTGTACTAAGACCGACTGGCGAGCCATGGCCTTTACACCAAATCCATCTAGCAACACAGGCAGCACACTCGCCGAAGCCGCCGTTAAAAAATCTCTGCGTTTCATCGTAAGAACAGGTTGGCTGTAGGATTTAGGTCATGAACCGCTCAGGAAATATGGTATTCAGCCATGCGTAGCATATACTTCATCAGGTTCTGTAGACGCCACGTTACGCCATTCCTTTTGTTAGTATCGTTTGGGGCGTTGCGATAGGCATTCCATTCAAATGTCCACGATGTTCGCGGAATCCCCTGCATCATAATGGTATCGATCAAAAAGTCTTTCTGGGTTTGAAGCAACTCAATGGCAAAGAGGTTTTTAGAAAAAGCGGCCTGCACATCCGCGCAGGAAATGGCTGGTGTTCCGGCTACATTGGAGAAATTAGGTTGCAGTGAGGTAGCCCAGGCCAACAGATCAATACCCATTTTATAGCCTGGCTTTACCTCAAGCCATCGCCAGATAAACGCATCGGTATAGTCGCTACGGAGGGCAATGGTCGTTGTATTCATCCAGATTTTCGAATAACCCGTCTGGTAATAAGGTTCATAACCAAACACCGACGGCTGATCGATCAGGGCCATCTGCATATCACGCATTCGCCAGAAAACAAAGCTAAAATAGGTGTCAAATGCCGCGTAGTCGGTGTTCATGTCCGGAACGGGCTGGTTGAAGAACCGGAGCGATCCAACAGCAATCTCTGCTGGTGATTTTACAATGGCTCCCCGGTTCGAATCGTCAAAGAAAATCTGACTCGTCAACAGTTTGACGATGAGCGGCTGAATCGCATAATTATTCCCGGAGCTCGCAAAAAACTGTGCCAGTGGCACAATCACATTGTCTTCAATTTGCTGGGTGACATTGGGATTAACGTACCAGCGGTATAGTTTTCGACAAATAAACCGGGACGTCTGAGGGTGATTCAGCAACATGGTCACCAGGTCGTCGAGCTCGGCGTCACCCGCTGTAACGGTGGGCGAAGGCGCGGTTGCGCGACCAGTTATGACGGTATTGTTGTAATGAGCTGAAAACGTTTTGTTGGTAGCATCGTGCTTGCTGTTGGTAAACGTTGTCGCAAAGCTTGTTGACCCTACCACCCAGTAATTCGTATATTTCCAGCCAGTCAGCACACGAGCTGCGGCTTTTACATCGTCTTCTGTGTAATTCTTGTTACCAGCAAAGTCAACGGCCCCTACCGTAAAGAGTTCCTGAAGTTCTCGGGCGTAGTTTTCGTTGGGTTTACCTACCTCGTTTTCGTTCCCGTTCAGATAGCGCAACATGGCTGGCTCCTTACTGATTTTTGTAACCAGTGTGCGAAAGTTCCCCAGGGCGTTATTGCGTAGGAGTAACAGATACTGATTCACAAAGCGGTAATCATCAACCACTTCGCGGGTCGTCACGAAGTGATTCTGCCAGAAAAGTGTCAGTTTATCGAGTAAACTCGGAGGTGCAGTCTGGGAAGTCATCAGCCCCAGCCACCAGTAACGCAGATAATGTCCGAAGTCAAAATTACGGTCCCCATTAAACGGTTTGTCCAGATACGTTTGTCCAGCCGTGGCCTTCGTACTATCGATATCAACCGGCGGAGGAGGTGAATAATTAGCGTTATTGATCAGTTGTTGCACTGCCTGCGAAGCTGTCAGGCCCGTAAAATTTGTGAGTTCAGTTTGGGTGGGTCCAAACGTTGCCCGTCTGAGCAGGTGTGCAGCTTTCTCAACAGTCAGTGGTGTCGTATACGGGTCCAGGTAAGGCATTCAGGCAGTATTTTACTTTTAGAGTGGAGTTAAATAGCACTCTCATTACGATAAAATTAGACCATATAATTAACAAATTAGATCATAATCGTCTGATATAGCAAATAGTAACTCTCTATTATCTAATAATTTTCACTTATCGTTCACAATTACTCCATCATTTGTAAATAGGGCAATTAATCTGTCTGCCAGACTCATTTTCTGAAGGATTGATTCCGTTTCAATCGTATCGATCCGGACTTACAGGAATGATTGCGATCAATTAATGGTTCATCCTGTGCACTCTGCCTTCAGAGTCATTCTTAATCTAGATGGATAGCTGACTCACAATCCATACAACTATGATTCATTTCGATACCCTCGCCCTCCGCGCTACTCACCAGCCCGACGCAACAACCGGAGCCGTTATTCCGCCCATTTACCTCTCAACAACATTTGCCCGCAATGAAGCGAATGAGCTACCAGCCAACTTTGGCTATACTCGCCCCAATAATCCAACCCGCGAAGCCCTGGAAAAAGCTATGGCCGCGCTTGAAGGCGGAGCCGTTGGTATGGCGTTCGCGTCAGGACAGGCTGCCACAATGACTTTATTTCAGGCGCTACGTCCGGGCGATCATGTTGTGCTTTCTGCTGATGCTTATTATGGAACGCCAGCCCTGCTCGAACAGGTTTTTCACCCCTGGGGCTTAACCTATACGCGGGTAGATATGAGAGATCTTGATGCTGTACAGCAGTCTATTCATGAAAATACCCGGGTTGTCTGGTGCGAAACGCCATCGAATCCCATGCTGGCAATCACCGACTTGCTGACCATCAGCAGTATGGCTCATGATGCCGGAGCCATCTGCGTTTGTGACAATACCTGGGCGACTCCCGCGCTTCAGCGACCTTTCGATTTCAATTGTGATGTTGTCATGCATTCGACCACCAAGTATCTGAGTGGCCATAGCGATGTATTAGGTGGGGCTCTGATTTTTAAACGCGACAATGAGTTTGCGCAACGTATCCGCACATTGCAGGGGCTTTCGGGTGCAGTACCTTCGCCCTTCGACAGTTGGCTGATCAGCCGGGGCATCAAGACGTTGGGCGTTCGGATTCGGGCACAAACCGCTACGGCTCAGGCTATTGGAGAGTTCCTGGATGGTCATCCAGCTGTTGAGACAATCCACTATCCGGGCTTACCAAATCACCCCGACCGGGCTTTAATACAACAGCAAATGAACGGGCCGGGGGCTATGTTGTCAATTCAGGTCAAAGGAGGGGCCGACAAAGCGCTCCAATTTATTGGCAAGCTGCATTTATTCACCAGGGCAACGAGCCTGGGTGGAGTAGAAAGCCTGATTGAGCACCGAGCCAGTGTTGAAGGGCCAACTTCGGCAACACCTCATAACCTGTTGCGTGTATCGGTTGGGCTTGAGCATGCTGAAGACTTGATTGCCGATCTGGCTCAGGCTTTGGACGCCCTCCGCTGATTTCTGTGTCATTTCGAACAAATAAACTAGTACTCGGCCATTACAAACCTATACGGTTTTTGAAACCGCACGGCGGCCCGGCTTATAGGTTTGTAATCATTCAAATCATTCCCGACACATTAGTTAAGCAGCCAATGTGGTAATGTAGAGTTGTGGTGTCGGTTTCTTAAAACCGACCGACACAGCGAAGGCGACAAGTCAAAGCGATTCTACAAAACTCATCCAGAATATATACTCGGTTTTAAGAAACCTCGTGCAGGGGTCAGGTTGAAGAACCTGACCTCACGCTAACCGACCTGATTCCACGCCAATAAGCCTGACGTTACGTACTATCCGCTTACCGGTGTCAAAGTGGGTTGGCATTTCAGCAATTTTTTGCAGTTAATCACAAACCAGTTAAATACATTTATTCCTAACTGAGGCTAATTGCTGAGCTATTTTTAGTTAACTATTGGCATAATCTAATTTAGCCAAATTGTTACTTTTTAGATAAATAGTGCCTGCTTGTGAATCAATTAGTATTGTAAATCGCTTTAATAAATATCCGCCGATAATACTCATCTTTTGCCTGCCGATTGCTCCTTTAAAGAATCCTACTGGCACGTTTGATAATTTCACACTACCGATCGAGAATGCTGTCAAAATTGCTTTTTTAGTTTTTAAACTATTACCAAAAGAATCCTTCAATTCTTTCTCAGCAATAATTTTTAGTTTTTCGTCAATTTTAGTTTCATCAGTAAATTTATCGTCCAATAAAATAGTTCCTGAATAACCCGAGTGTAGTAAGAATTTGTTACTAAATAATTGACCACCTATTTCGCAGCCTGCTTCCAGAAATAGATTTCCATTTTCATTTGTTAGGTTGAGTTTTTCAAACGTAGTAGCTTTATCTGGCAGACTGGTATAGAGTGTAATGAGTTTCTTCTCAAAGTCAAATTCAATGATCTTGTCTCCAAAAAGATCTTTGCCAAACTTCCCATCTGTCTTCGGGCCTCAATTTTTATTCTCCCATATCGATACACCCTGCCATTTTAGTTCGCCAATTTGCAGCGTATTGCCTTTACTGAATCTCGACGAATTACCTCCTCCTCCCCAGCTTTTTACACTATCGGTTCCGGCAAATGTCAAGCTTTTTAATTTCTGGATGGCCTCTTCGGTTAATGTAACAGAATTAGCGGCCGTATGAACCATTAAATTTACCGTGTCAATTTCATTCAATATGGCTTCTATAGAAAGATTATTCGACTCCGTCAATTGAAAAGAAAGTTCATAATTTCTCGCTGATTCTGTTCGCTGTTTTGTTTCCTGGCCAAAATTTGGCTGGCACGAAATTGTGCAAAGAACAAGTACATAAAGTTTTAACGTCCACATAATCAGTAAGGAATTAAATAACGATTCAGCCAGCTAATTTGGGATAAACGTAAGTCGTTTTAACTGTAAATTATGTGGGGTCAGGTTGAAGAACCTGACCCCTACGGTTTCTCAATATGCATTCAGTTTGAACGACGCGGTTTCTCTAAACCTCACCATGTCAGTTTTAAGTAACCGAAACCATATCGTTAACAAACCCAGCCCACTTAGTTATTGTACGCCGTCGAAACGGTATCCCCGCCTTCTCCTGTCCAGTTCGTATGAAAAAACTGGCCACGTGGTTTGTCGATCCGTTCGTACGTATGGGCTCCAAAATAATCCCGCTGCGCCTGTAGCAGGTTTGCAGGTAGCCACTCACTCCGGAAACCATCCAGATAACAAAGCGCGGATGTAAGTGCTGGAGCCGGAATACCATTGATTAAGGCGGCAGCACATACACGTCGCCACCCATCCTGAGCTCCTTCAACTTTTTGTTTGAAGAAACCGTCAAGCAGCAGATGGGGAAGCTCTGGATTGGTATCAAATGCTTTTTTGATATCGCCAAGAAACGCCGAGCGAATAATGCAACCACCCCGCCACATCAGGGCAATATCGCCGTAATTCAGTTTCCAGTCGTACTCTTTGGCAGCAGCCATAAACAGATTATACCCTTGTGCATACGAAATGATTTTAGCACCATAAAGTGCCATTTTCAAATCGTTCAGCAGTTGTGCCTTGTCACCACTAAATGTGGGTTTGGGTCCGCTAATTACTTTCGAGGCTTCTACCCGCATATCTTTTTGCGCCGATAGAAAACGAGCGAAGACCGATTCTCCAATCAGGGTTAGTGGTATACCCAGATCAAGAGCGGCCGTGCCAGTCCATTTACCCGTACCTTTTTGCCCGGCGGTATCCAGAATTTTATCCACCATCGGTTTGCCGTCCTCATCTTTGAAGGCCATGATGTCGGCGGTAATTTCAATCAGGTACGAATCCAGCTCTTCAGTATTCCACTTTTTGAATACTTCATGCATCTCATCAGCGCTCATACCCAACAGATCTCTCATGACCTGATAAGCCTCGCCTATAATCTGCATATCGCCATACTCGATACCATTATGCACCATTTTCACAAAGTGCCCAGCACCATCTTTCCCTACCCAATCGCAGCAGGGCGTACCATCGTCAACTTTTGCCGCAATCGACTGAAAAATATTTTTCACTGCTGGCCAGGCTTCAACACTGCCACCAGGCATCATGGAAGGGCCATGTAATGCACCAATTTCTCCGCCAGATACACCCGTTCCAATGTAAAGAAAACCTTTGCTTTCTACATACTTGGCTCGGCGAATGGTATCTACGAAGTAAGAATTACCACCATCAATGATAATGTCACCCGGTTCCAGATGGGGAATGATCTGTTCAATAAAATCATCCACGGCTTGTCCAGCTTTTACCAACAGCATCACCTTACGGGGACGTTCTAGAGAAGCGACCAATTCTTCAATGGAATGGGCGCCAATGAAGTTTTTCCCGGCTCCTCTTCCGTGAATAAATTTATCCACCTTCTCAACTGTTCGATTGTAAACAGCTACGGTAAACCCTTTGCTTTCCATGTTAAGCACAAGGTTTTCACCCATTACGGCTAGACCGATTAAGCCGATATCTGCAGATTTTGTCATTATGATTTACTTTATTGAATTAGACTTGTAATTACGCGTGTTGATAGTAAAACCTGCTTACCAGTTCTCCTACTCATGTCAATGCCTTAAGCATTTTTACCGATTGCCAGGAACCTTCAGTTCCTGCTCTTGTACAATGAGTTTTTCTTCTTCTGGTAACGATTGCCCATTTGGATTTTACTTGAAATAGCATGCCCAGACTAACGCGTATGAACATCCAGTTCGCAAATGTATGGCAAAACTGGTTGATTAATCGAACCGGATACAAATGCATGTTTACTCCAACGGGGTCGAGGTTTCCCCATAAAGTACGTTTTAAACTTGTTCTGCGGCCTTTTTGTGCTTACACAACAGCAGATTCAGCATCTGTTTAAAGATCATGTGAACGTAGGTAATGGTGAACCAGTAGAACACCTGGCCGTTTCGTTGATTGTCAATCTCCCTGCTTTTGCCTCTAAAGTAATTGTTGTACAGCCTTGCGAAAGGATTGGAGCAATTCAACATTCATGGCCCTGGCGTTATCTCCATTTGCCGAAGCCAATGCAGGCAACGCCCAAACCATTCGTCGAAAGCGGGGGTTTGCAGGTACCCGTGTCCTCCTTTGGTGTACAGATGCAAGTCAGCCGGAATACCCTGCCGTTGTAACGCTTCGTAAAAAACCAGACTATTCGCAACCGGCACCACCTTGTCATCGCCCGCATGGGTCAGGAAGGTTGGTGGAGTAGATATTTCTACGTGCGCTTCGTTGGAGTACTGGCTGATTTGTTCAGGACTGGGAGTGGCTCCCAATAGATTTGTTCTTGTACCCGAATGTCCCATTTTTTCGGACAGACTGATAACTGGATAAACCAGAATCATAAAATCGGGCCGAAGACTGATGTTCGCAGGATTGTCGATCAATGATTTCGAAAAATGTGTTCCCGCCGTTGCGGCCAGATGCCCCCCCGCCGAAAATCCCATAATACCCAGCTTTTTCGGGTCAATATTCCATTCAGTAGCCCGTTGCCGAATCGTTTTTATTGCCTGCTGAGCATCCTGCAAGGGACCGATGGATTTGTCGGGCATCGTTTTATCGCTTGGCAACCGATATTTCAACACAAAAGCGGTAATGCCCATTTTCGTAAACGCTTCAGCAACATCGTAACCTTCGCGTTTAATCACCAAAACACCATAACCACCACCGGGACAAATAATAACGGCCGCCCCATTGGCTTTCCCGCTGGGCGGCAGAAATACAGATAGTGTAGGACGGGACACCTGAGAAACCACATGATCGGCTCGCCTGATTTCTTCATCAGGTGTTTCTTTGGCATTCGGGATAGAGCCGGGATATAAAGGAATTTCCTGTTGAGCTAAACCGGCAGTTCCCCATAAAAAAGTAATGGCGAATAAATAAATAGTTTTGATCATTCGGCGATATTAAGATGGTATTCGTGGCCATTGAGTAGCGTCATGTAAAGCTGACAGGAGCCGAATGCTACTGGAAATTCTAGTCGAAATCAAGTTGTAGGCCTTTCGCTTCGAGCCACGGCGGACCGTGGCTCGAAGCGAAAGGCCAGGTATGAATACGAACCTTACTTGATCTATTACGCTATTACCGACTTATCAGGCTGCACTTAGCACTTCTCCACAGAGCGGCAATAGGATTGTTACCTGAGTGTAGTGATCCTCCACCGACTCAATCTGCATCTGACCATTCAGATACTCAACCACGTCTTTACTCATGAACAAACCCAGACCTGTTCCTTTGGCCGTAGGCTTTGTTGTGAAAAATGGATTAAATAACTGGCTGGCCTCTCTGGCCGGAATTCCACGCCCATTGTCACGAACCTGTAGCTGAACCTGCTCATTGACGACCTGCGTTCTAACCTCCAGCCGGGCTTCAAACTCCTTTTCCCGATGACTCTTTTCGGCCAGCGTGTAACAGGTGTTATCGACCAGACTGGTCAGTATTTCACTAAACTCAACCGGCAGTAAATGCACGTGAGTCGCTTGCGGACTGAGTTGGAGGTCGAGTTGAACCGACAAGGAAGGATATTTAGCCTTCGCCTTCTGCAACGCCGTGTCGATATGCTGCGTCACATAGGGATTTAAGTCCGTGACAACCAGAGTTGACGAGCGCTCTTTGAGTAATTTCCGCATATCCTGTAAAATTCGGGCTGTGCTGTTGCCATGCTCATGAATCTTGGTCAAATTCTGGGCCAGCATCGTTGCCGTATCGTTCAGATCGTCCTGTTCTTCGGCGGGAATCGTTGCCAGGTATTTCTGATTCGCTGTCTGCATTTCCTGGAGCAGTTCCTGGGCGTTGAGGGAAAAGTTGTTGATGTAGTTGAGCGGGTTAAGAATGCGGTCGACAATGCCTTTGGTGAGCTTGCCCAGAGTGGCCATTTTTTCGGCCTGAATCAACTGGTGCTGCGTGCTTCGCAATTCCCCCAGCGACTCTTCCAGGGCGGCCGTGCGCTGGTGCACCAGTCGTTCGAGGGTTTGGTTCTGCTCGGCCAGCAGGTACTGCTTCTCCTGTTCCTGGGCCAGGGTCTGGCGTGAAAGCTGTTCCACTTGCTGCAAATTCTGGCGCAGAGCCTGGTGGGTTTGTGTGTAGTCGCTGACCAGGGAGAGTGAAAACCCGAGCGGAATACTCAGGAATGCCACCGCCACCAGGAGCAGGGTCGCATACACAAACAGGTCGAGGTTTTCGCTCTGGCCCATCACGATTAATAGTATCAAAACCAGAGGACTTCCCAGTAAGGCATAGAAGGCTACCTTGAGGGATTTCCAGGGAAGCCGGGCGTCGGCAGTTGCCTGCTTTTTACCCAGCCAACTAACCCGCACATAGTCGAATAGTAGTGTGCATAGTACCACCGACATCAGAATGCTGGATGGGTTATCAATCCAGAGACTGTAGATGAAGATAATGACCAGACACCCAATCAACACCCGAAAAAGCCAGCCAACAGGTTGATTTAAATACTGATAGACTGCCCTCAGGAGAAAGCCACACCCTAAATAGCAGGTCAGTTCGCAGACCAGACTTATCAGGGAATATGTCGTTAAAGTTACCGGAAAATCACCCAGTGCATCCAGTAACGTACCCAACCCCAGGCAAAGCATCGCCAATCCTTGCCATTTATTGACCACCTGGCTGGGATTCGCTTTGTAGAATAGCAGGTGAAGCACACTCAACAGCGCAAATACGCTCAATAAGCAGAAGGTCAAGCCTGTGATCAGGCGATGCCAGTTCACCATTGTCTGGCTTGCCTGACTGGCTATATAAGCCGTTGTTTCGAACGGTACCTGGCCAGTAGCCGCATAGTAGACGGGTTCGGGCTGGAAACTGTAATGGACCGCCAGCAGGTGCTGATTGGTATCGGCTAGCTGAAATGAAAGGGTTTGTAGCGTTCGCTGGGAAGCCGCCCAGCCCTTAGCCGATGGCTTGAGCGTTGCCACCTTCCGACCATCGAGGTACCATTCGGACGTACCAAACTGGCTGATATTGAGCTGCAATTTGAGGCCAACCAGGGGCCTGTCGATCCGAACTGGCAACCGGAACCATCCTTGTCCTGTCTGCCAAAGCGGTCGATTCTGAAGCAGCAGCGATGATGGTGAACTGTTTATCCATTGCCGATCATTGTAAGAAGGACTGGCCCAGGCTGGGTTGTTGCCCGCCTTAAATCGCCAGTATTCATCGGGCAATATTTCATCTAAAGGCAGCGTAAGCACATCGGCCTTTGGTTGAGCATGCAGGGCGGGCAGGGTTAAGATGCCAAAAAGTAGATATAGCCCAAAAATTAAACGCATAGGAGCTGGTAGTCAATAGACTGACAATATCAAGGATGGCCTAAAATTGATCATGCTCACCGCTTAACTCAAGCTAAGTTTGTATGAATTGATCAGGTGAGTCTCCCAACCGGAAGTTTAGCGGCATCAACCGTCAGTGCTCTTTTACCGGCAAAATCAATTTACAACTCCTTCACGTTGAGCACCCTGTGTGAAAGCTATTACTGACTTAAGCCACCGTGCTGTTTATGTGGGTCAATCTGGTCAAGTGTAACACGACATTCCTTGGTAACCGGGCAAATCCTGTAATTAAGCGAACACTGGGATGGTTATATGCCCAAAAGACGATTTTACCAATAGACCTACATTCAGATACATAGATTGTAACCAGAAGTGCTGTGGCCTCAAGAAACTAAACCCTTATCACTGTGGTTTCTCAGGCATAAGAAGCAACCTGACAAATGAAAATTGCCTTGATTTCTACCTCGTCGCGCAAAAACAGTAATTCACTGCGCTTCGTCAACTACATCCGGCATCTGCTGGCTGAAGTTGGGCAACACGAGGTTTCAATAGTTAATTTCGAGAATTACGACATTCCATACGTAGGCCAGGGCTCGGTTAAAAAAGATACGCTTACGCCTTTTCAGGAAGAATTGATTCATGTCTGGGAATCGGCAGATCTTGTACTTTTCGCCATGCCTGAATATAACTGGACGGCCCCACCACAAGCCACGAATGTGGTTCATCAACTAGGTGTTCCTACGTTTAGACACCTGTTCGACAATAAAGTGTTTGTGATGGTTGGCATCTCCAATGGTCGGGGTGGCCGCCAACCCGCATTAGATATGACTACAGTTGTTAATAAGACAATTAGTTTTACCAACAGCTATTCGATTGTATCACCAAAACTATACGAATCGCACGAAACCGATAAGAATCTGGATGAAAGCGGACATTTTGTTGGCCACGAAGTCTACGACCGAACAGCTAAGGCATTTCTTCACTACACCCTAAACGTGGCTCATCGCTGGATCATCAGTGAGCCAGTGGAATAGATTTAGGATCGAGTAAAAACCAGAAGCGGGGAAAGTATCTAAAAGACAACTTTCCCCGCTTCTGGTTTTTACATTGGTTATTTCACCAATTCCTTCTGATAAAGGCCAACCAGTGTATCGACGGCATAATCAATTTCTGCTGGCGTATTGTATTTACCGAATGAGAACCGGACATAGCCACGATCGGGATCAAGCCCTGGCAGAGCCGACAGTACGTGCGAACCAACGTTCGAACCACTCGAGCAGGCAGAACCACCCGAAGCCGAAATTCGGGCAATATCCAGACTGAACAGAAGCATATCACTCATGTCGGAGGCAGGCAGGCTAACGTTCAGAACGGTATATAAACTAGCTTCCACGTCGGCCGAATCGCCATTAAATCGCACATCCGGCATCTTTTCGCGAAGTTGCTCAATCATCCGACGTTTCAGAGACGTAATGTATTGGCGATGCGTATCCATATCGCGGTAAGCAATTTCCAGCGCTTTGGCCAGTCCAACAATTCCGTAAACGTTTTCGGTTCCTCCGCGCATGTTACGCTCCTGCGCTCCCCCATGAACAAAGGGATGAATTTTTGCGCGTTCGGCATTGACATAGAGAAAGCCTACACCCTTGGGGCCGTGAAATTTATGAGCAGCTCCAACGATAAAATCGACCGGCAGTTGTTGCAGATCATGCCGAAAATGGCCCATTGTCTGCACCGTATCGGAATGAAAAATAGCCTCATAGGCCCGGCAAATTTCTCCTGCCCGAGTCAGGTTCAGGATAGTACCGATCTCGTTATTTCCGTGCATCAGCGATACCAGCGAACGGGTCTGCCCAGTGTTGCGGTTGTTCTGCAACAATGTTTCCAGATGCGCCAGATCAATATGACCTTTTTCGTCGATATTTACCAGACTTAATTGAATGGTTCCCCGCTTCGCTAAATGTTCAAGCGTATGCAGCACAGCATGGTGTTCCAGTGGCGACGTAATTGCGTGCGTCAGACCGTAGGTTTCAATACTACTCCGAATTGCGGTATTGTCGGCTTCGGTGCCACCCGATGTAAAGAAAATTTCGGCTGGCGATGTATTCAGTAATCCGGCAACCGTTTTGCGTGCTTTTTCAATGGCTGTGCGTACGGTTCGACCGTGACTATGAATAGACGAAGGATTGCCAAACTGCTCAGTCATAAGGGGCAACATAGCGTCTAAAACTTCAGGATCGAGCCGGGTGGTCGCAGCATTATCCAGGTATACGGCAGCGGTAGGTGTCATTGTTTGTTGATTATAGAGGCAGCTATCAATACCACAAAGGTACAGTTAACCGCTGTAATGACGAAACACAATCCGAACCTCTGACGTTCTCCTTTCACCACCACGATACATTCTATGGATTTTTCACTTGCCGCCGGACTGATTTATGCTGAACTGTCAAACTGGATTCGCACCGCGATTCGCTTCACCCCCAAGATAGCAGTAGCCATTTTACTGCTGGTTGTGTTTACGTTTCTATCACGCTGGCTTAGTCGCTGGGTGGTGCGAGGACTGGATACGATCAGCAATAATATTTCACTCATTAACCTGACCGGAGCCGTTACCCGCGTTTTTGTAATGGCAGTCGGTTTTTTTGTAGCACTGGGCGTATTAGGACTCGATAAGACCGTGACCTCACTTCTGGCTGGAGCAGGTGTTATTGCGCTGGCAATTGGCTTTGCTTTTCAGGATCTGACAACCAATTTCATTTCGGGTGCTATGATTGCCTTCGCCCGGCCGATTCAGGTTGGCGATGTGGTCGAAACGAACGGGTATACGGGGAAAGTACTGGACATTAAACTCCGCTCGATTGTGATTGACAATGGGCAGGGCCAAACGGTAGAAATTCCCAGCAAAGACGTATTCCAGAAGCCTATTACCAATTTCTCCCGTATTGGCCAGCGACGGGTTGAACTGGCGGCCGGTGTGTCTTATATCGATGATTTAGCCAAAGCGCAACAGGTAGCTAAAGCAGCCGTCAGCCGACTTCCCTTCGTGTTGCGGGATCGCCCGGTCGAATTACACTACCGTAATTTTGCCGACGCCAATGTCCAGTTTGTACTCTGGTTCTGGATCAACAATTCGACGAGTCATCAGGCGGCTCTCAGTGAAGCGATGATGGCGGTAAAACGAACATTTGATGAAAACCAGATTCTGATTGTTTTTGCGGGTCAAACCTTCGATTTGAAAAACAAACTCGCTCCTCCCCAGCCAGAGCAATCGGACAAATAACTGGTTTACTTAAAAAACCTCACCCAGATTTAGAAATAATCCCTGCGATCCACCAATGCCGAACCCATAGTCGAAGGAAAAGTTGAGATTGGAGTGCTTATTCACTTTTATACGAAGGCCAGCCCCTCCACCAGGCAAGAGCCGATCGAACGCGTTGCTGGGCCAGTCGCTATAAGCCTGGACATTGGCAAACACAACAGCGCCTACCAGGCCATTCGTGAGCAGCGGAAAGCGATATTCGGTTTCCAGATACACTAAATTTCTGCCGCGAAAGCGACCCTGCGTATAACCACGGCCCAGATTTGAATACGTATCCCAGCCCGTGCTGGGCAAATCCAGATAGGGAGCCTGCCCGCCGAAACTCAACCAGTTCATGCTCCAGAATGCCAGGATGTTACGCGTGTTTTCAGGAAACGAAACATACTTTCGAAAGTCGGCGACAACTGCCTGCCAATTCTGATCACTGCCCAGCAAGCGCATATTTGGCCGCACCATTACATTTCCAAAAAAGCCCCCCTCTGGATTGTTGGGATTTCGTCGGGTTGTGTATTGAACACTAAACATGAGTCCTGACGATACAGTACGTTCTGTAGCATTATAGTTGTGAAAGTCATCATTTACTTGTGGTGTATTATTCTGGTCGCGGATGCGCCAGTGATAATCGAGGGCATACCCAATTCCGACCGAGAAATTGGGCACTAGCTGCCGCATAACCGATTGGTGCAAACGCAGATAGGAGTACATAAGTCGGTCATCGGCATCAGCGGGCGCAAATCCACCCAACCCAAAATTGTCGGCCGAATAATCATAATACCGCCAGTCGCTAAGAATATTGTAGCGATTTCCTTTCGTCCAGAGATTCGTCACGACAGGGATTATAATCTGGTGGTACTGTGTATATTGCGGTGTAGTCGTAATGATCGAGATATTCTGCTTAGGATCAGCGCTTGTAAAGGCCAGATTCGCATTCAACCCCACAGCAAAACCGGTTTGCAACGCATACGCTAATTCCGGAAAAATCGATGGGTGGAATCCGGGCTGTTCCCGTTCGGCTGGCCGGTGCCCTTTCCTGTTGATGAATCGGTAATATACGTCCCAGATATCGGCAGACGTATCCTGCCGCGAAAGAGTAAATTGCTCTTGCAACAATTCCACCGAATCGACCTGCGCATAGATCGTCGCAGTTGCCCGTAGACTCAATAAAAAACTAACCAGCAGAAACCGGCGCAGTACCCATTGCCTGGCAATGCCGAAAACCGGCTGATACATATTTTTCTCTAGTTGGTCGCTCTAATTACGGCCAACCGATTCGCTTAACATTCCGTTCATTTGCTATGTAATCAGAACCAGAAGTAGTAAACTAGCTATGGTGTGAGATCGCAATAACGGTTTTGCCCCCATCAAGGCTTTATGGCCTATTCTCTATTTCGTTACAGTAGCCAATACTTCTTTGAGTTTGTCATAAGCGCCTGGCCCTTGCAGATTGGCCGCTACTTTGCCGGTTTTATCAATGACTACAAACGTGGGAATACTTGTAATATGGTATTTTCCATGAAAGCCATACGCATTCGGTATGGGCATAAATGGCAACGAATTAAGGGTCGCTCCCGGAGGTTCACTATTTAAAATACCTAACACCACCGGAGCTTCCTGAGCCTGGGAGGGCTTTAACGCATCAGTAAATTGAGAGGCTTCTTTATCGCCCCAAAATGGCTTATCAAGACTAATCCAGAAACTTAAGACGACCACTTTGCCGCGTAAATCAGCTGAGCGATAGTTCTTGCCATCAAGGCCAGTCATTGAAAACGGTGCGATTAGCTGCCCGGCCTTGGGCTGTTTTGCCGGATTTCGATCCCGAAACTGGTGCATTTCATGCTCCTCTGCCGTAGCAGTTCTGAGAACGTACGAGCTCGGCTGGCCAAATTCGTTGTAATCTGGCACTAAATGATAGGCATGCGGATCGGCTTTACTAAGCTGGCTATATTCTTCCAGCGTTACGTGCTGACCCGTTGACTGATTGATAATCGGTGTTAGTTCATCAATCTGTCGATTGACATGGATGCTCCTTTTCTGAACGCCGACCTGCGCCTGGCAAAATGTTCCATACATGGCGATTAGGGCCGTAAGAATTACTTGTTTATAGAATAGCATAAGAATAGACTTAGGGCCAATGGTTTATACTCAGCCCAATACGTAATCCTTATCTAATCAAAATTCACGCCAGTGTCTCTTTTAAAACAAAAAGGTCACTTCTGTTGGAAGTGACCTTTTTGTTGAAGTCCAGTATTAGTGGTCTGCCCATTTATATTTTATACATAATTGTCCTGAATGTGATTGATTACAAACCTATAAGCGGGCCGCCGTTGCGCCGGGCCGCCGATGCGGTTTCAAAAACCTTATAGGTTTAAATTGGCCCAGAACTGATCTATTTTTTGTATTGCTGGATTATTTTGTACAGCGCTTTTTGTTTTTCCAGTTCAGGGAAGAACTCGAATAATTGAACATGAGCGTCATAATCAAGGGAGAGGGCAGCCTCCAGTTGAATCAATGATTCCCGGTAATAACCCGCATGAATCAGATACACCGCCGAACGGTAGTATAAATCCGCTTCTTTGGGCATATCGTCAATTCCAGCCTGAATAATCTCGTTCGCCTTTAGAAAATCACCCTGGTCGAAAGGCACCAGTGACCAGGTCAGATAGACATCCGGATTTTCAGCATCTACCTCAGCGGCTTTCTCGAATGCTTCAATGCTGGATAGAACGTTCCCAATCTTATATTCTGTTTCGGCCAGTGCGAGGTAATATTCGCCATTCTGGTCATTCAGCTTAACCGCTTTTTGCAGGAATGGCAGTGCCTCATACCACTTACCCGATTCGCTCAGACACACCCCGATACCATACCAGGCTTCATCCCATAAACTGTCTAACCGAATGGCTTCCCGGTATTCCTTTACTGCTTCGGGAATGCGATCCTGTTTCTCCAGACTGGCACCGAGATGGCAGTATGTATCGGCTGTGGCTTCTTCATACTTCAGTGTTTCCCGATAACAGACTTCGGCTTTCTCGAACAACCCCAGATTCATGTAGGTGTTTCCCAGGTTGAAATGAGCTGACGCAAAATCCTCTTTGATAATAACGGCGTAATCGTAGGCTTCGGCAGCTTCAGCATAACGGGCCAGCTTGCTGTAGGCAATCCCGATGTTATACCAGGCATTATAGGAATACGGGTCCTTATCAATCAACTGCTGGTAATACGTCAGACTATTTTCCAGTTCGCCCGTTACGTCCAGACAAAACGCCAGTTCATACAACGCATTTTCATTGTTGATATTCAGCGCGATGGATTTTTTGTACTGGGTAATCGCTTCGTCATACTTACCCCAGTTCTGGTAACTCTGCCCTAACTGGAACAGGATATCTTCTTTTTCTTCGGCACGGTCGAGTAGTTCTTCCAGCACCTGAATCGACTCTTCGTATCGGCCAGCCATATTCAGGACAGAGCCCTGCATGAACGGTACGTCCAGATCACCGGGGTTAAACAGTGAAGCCCGTTCCAGCAGTTCCAGCGACTCATCGAACCGTTGGAAGTTAGCCAGAATCTGGGCTTTGTCGAGCATAAGTTCCAGCGCATAAGGGAAGTTTTCCAGACCGGATTCGGCGGCTTTCAACGCCTTGTCTAAATCACCGTGGTTGAGGTAATGTTCAACCATCTGCTCATAGACGTCCAGGTCGAAAAACTGGCTTTGCTGCTGATCCAGCATTTGCTCAAAACGCCGGATTGATTCTTTAATATCGCCTTCTCGTTCTTCGAACTCTTGCTCCATGCTATTGCCTTCAAAAATGTTGGGCGGATAGGGGCCGCACCAATGGTGCGATTTATCCTTTGGCAGTGAAATATAAATTCAAAAAAGCAAAACTCCAACCCAAATCCCGAAAAATTGCAAACCATTCAAGTTACCGTGAACTGAATATATCTCCCATTTTCAGGTCTTCAGAAACGCATCTGCCACACGTTGCAGAGTATCGCTTAGCGGTCGGTACTGAAAACCAAGCACCTGCTCAATTTTATGTCCATCATAGGCATACATCGAGCTCGACGAACGGGCCGTTTCCCGGGTTATTAGCGGAGCCCTCCCCAGAATTCTCGCTCGCACAGCCTCTAGTGGCCAGAGCAAACGGGTCAGGGTTGGCGACACCCGCCTTCTCGGTGGACGTTTCCCCAGCACGACTGCTATCTGTTCTAACAAGGAACGATACGGAATGGTGCCCCCGTTCAGGATGAACCGCTGAGCGGTTATGTCAGACTGCATCAGCTTGACGAGGGTATCGGTCACGTCGAGTACATCGACATAGTTCACCAGCCCCGCCGGATAAAATTGTCGTTCATCATATACATACTTGATCAGTTGCAGGCTGCTGCGACTCCAGTCTCCGGCGCCGAGCACAACCGAAGGATTCACCATTACTACGTTGAGCCCTTCAGCTACTCCCCGCCATGCTTCCAGTTCGGCCCGGTACTTGGTTTTGGCATAAGTCGAGTTATTAGGTGATTCCTCCCATTTCTGTTCTTCATTGACCACAATGGGTTCGCCGGTCTCCCCTCCTTTCGGCACAGGTCGTCCGATTGCCGCTACTGAACTGATCAAACCCAGTTTACGGATACCGACTTTTAAACAGACGTTGACAACATTAGCCGTTCCTTCGACATTAATACGTTCCATTCTGTCACGGTCTTTTGGAACGAATGAGACGATGGCCGCGGCATGCACTACATCGACCGAAGCGTCGGACCGTCCAGATTTTATGGCTGTTTCAAGGGATGGAATATCCAGAACATCACCTTCAAACCAGGTAATTTGCCCGGCTATGTCAGCTAAGAGGCCATAGCCACTGTCAGGGCGTTTCAGGGCAGATACAGCATGCCCATCTGCCAGGTATCGGCGGGCAATGTGTGATCCAATAAAGCCAGTTGCCCCGGTAATGAAGACCGGATTAAGTATTGATGATGTCATTCAAAATTCGTTCAAGTGTGAGGAAGCCCGGAGCTTGTAGGGTGTGGAGATCGGCAAATATCGCCTGATAATCTGGAGCTATTTCGACAACTTAGACTTTAACTAAGTTCTCAATTAATCGACGTCAGATTTAAAACTATCATTCAGCTAATTTTCCGATTTCCTTCAGTAGTAAAGAAAGAGCATTTGTCTGTCACCTTTGCTACTGACTACGCTCAAACAACATTAAACGAAGGCGTTTGCAGGTCCTTAATTGACGTGAAGTTTGTGATTTCGACCCAGTTGAGGAAATTATTCGTATTCGGCGTGTTGTTATCCATAGCAGCCCGGCTTGTACTCGTTGCGTAAACATAACAACGTTCGGGTCTGAATTGCTAATTTTGCGGCCAAATATGGTTTTCAGTGTACGGTTTACGGTGGCCAAAACCCGTTGTTAAACCGAAAACCAGCAATCGAAAACCGATAATCAACTTATGTCTCTCGAAAACCCACAACGCTATACTGTTACGGCGGCCCTGATTTACGCCAACGGACCGATTCATATCGGCCACATTGCTGGTTGTTACCTGCCCGCCGATATTTACGTACGCTACCTGCGCTCAACCGGGAAGGATGTCGCTTTCATCAGCGGCACCGACGAGCATGGTGTTCCAATTACGATTAAAGCCAAAAAAGAAGGAATTACCCCGCAGGAAGTCGTCGACAAATATTACGGCCAGATCAAACAGGCATTCAGCGACTTTGGTATCTCGTTCGATATCTATTCGAGGACATCGAATCAGATTCATCACGAAACGTCGCAGGAGTTTTTTACGAAGCTATACAACAACGGCGATTTCGATGAGGAGGTAACCGAACAATATTACGATGAGGTGGCTGGTAGTTTTCTGGCCGACCGGTATATCGTTGGAACCTGTCCGGTCTGCGGTAATCCAAACGCCTATGGTGACCAGTGCGAACGATGCGGTACAGCCCTCAGCCCGACCGAACTCATCGAACCTCACTCGACTCTGTCGGGTTCGAAACCGGTTATGCGGGCAACCAAAAACTGGTTTCTTCCCCTCGACCGGATGCAGCCCAAAATTGAAGAGTACGTGAATAGCCACACGGAATGGAAAACAAACGTATTCGGGCAATGCCAGTCGTGGTTGAAAGAAGGACTTCGCCCTCGTGCTATGACCCGCGACCTCGACTGGGGAATAAAGGTTCCTCTGCCCAACGCCGATGGAAAAGTCCTGTATGTCTGGTTCGATGCACCGATTGGCTACATTTCGATGACCAAAGAATGGGCCGAACAGCAGGGCCGTGACTGGGAGTTATACTGGCGCGACAAGGATA
Organism: Spirosoma endbachense; assembly: GCF_010233585.1. Taxonomy (NCBI): domain Bacteria; kingdom Pseudomonadati; phylum Bacteroidota; class Cytophagia; order Cytophagales; family Cytophagaceae; genus Spirosoma; species Spirosoma endbachense. The sequence goes on along the minus strand of NZ_CP045997.1, from coordinate 295,092 downwards.
CCAAACTGGTTCACTTTATTGGCAAAGACAATATCGTTTTCCACTGTATTATTTTTCCCGCGATGCTGATGGCTGAGGGCAGTTTCATTTTGGCCGACAATGTTCCAGCCAATGAATTCATGAACCTCGAAGGGGATAAAATCAGTACATCCCGCAACTGGGCGGTATGGCTGCATGAATATCTGGACGAATTGCCCGGCAAACAGGATGTGCTGCGGTATGTACTGGCGGCTAACGCGCCCGAAACCAAAGACAGCGAATTTACGTGGAAAGATTTTCAGTCTCGTAACAACAATGAGCTGGTAGCTGTTTTTGGTAATTTCATCAACCGGGCAATTGTGCTCACCCAGAAATTCTGCGATGGCCACGTTCCACCGGTTAGCAGCTTAACGGATTATGATCAGCAGGTTCTGGACGAATTGGCGCAATTCCCGGATCGCATCGGGCAGGCCATCGCCAATTATAAATTTCGGGAAGCACTGGGCCACCTGATGGATCTGGCTCGACTGGGCAATAAATACCTGGCCGAAACGGAACCGTGGAAAGTGGTTAAAACTGATCAGCTACGAACAAATACCATTCTAAATATCGCGCTGCAAATTTCGGCAAATCTGAGTATTGTCTGCGAGCCTTTTTTACCCTTTACAACGGAGAAATTGCGTAGCCAGCTCAATATTACCGAGCATTTCAACTGGACCAATGCTGGCCGCGCTGATCTGCTTACAGAAGGGCATGAACTTGGTAAAGGAGAGTTATTATTCGCTAAAATCGAAGACGACGAGATTAACAAACAGATTCAGAAGCTACTGAATGCCAAACGCATGAATGAATTAGAGACAAAAACAGTACCGGCTCTCCGGAATGAAATTACGTACGATGATTTTGCCAAAATGGATATTCGGATTGGTACGATCACCGAAGCGGAGCGGGTCCCCAAAAGCGATAAACTCCTAAAACTGAAAGTTGATGACGGCCTCGGTGGGCGCCAGATTCTGAGTGGCATTGCCAAGCATTTCTCGCCCGAAGAAGTGATCGGTAAGCAGGTTACCTTCCTGGCCAATCTGGCTCCCCGCAAGATGATGGGCCTGGAATCGCAGGGAATGATTCTGATGGCTGAAGACCGCGACGGCAAACTAGCCCTCATTGCTCCACCGGATTCGGTCTGGAACGGCGGAACCGTTTCGTAGTCAATCGAAACTAGAAATGAATTAATATTAAGCCGGGTACAGTCACAGTGCCCGGCTTTTTTTATCCTTTTATCGCATGATCGGTTTTCACATCCTGCCCCGACCATATTTTTTTCGCGGTCCAATCGGCCGCCGGATCGGTCCAGAACGGGTCGGTGGCTGGTAAACCGAGCGCCAAAAACGCAACAGAGCACAAATACAAACTCCCCGTCGAAATATAGGTTTCGCCAATCGAAGGCTGATGACCACACAGACCAATCTGTAGCCATCCTTTGGGGTCGAATGTGCCGGTAGCATCCATCGTCCGGCGCATGACGGCAGTCAATGCAGATCGTACCTGACCCGCTGGCAGTTCGGCCGGAAGATTTTTTTGCAAACTGACCTGCGACAATAACTGAAAAGCGCCACACCGATAAGCCAGCGATCGCCCGAAAGCGGCAAATGAACCATCAGGCCCAATTAATCGCTCCTGAATTGAAGCATAGCGCTGGGCACGGGCCAATACGGTTTCATACAAGGTTTTATCTGCTTTTCCGGCTTCTACCAATGTTTTAACAACATCCATTAGCATTGGCTGAATGACATAGCTGTTATAATAATCCCAGTGAAAGTCGGGTCCATCGCCATATGCGCCATCGCCTTTATACCACGCCTGGTGCTGCCTAATTGCATAGTCCATACGCAATTCGTCGCCCGATCCCGTAAACTTCAACAAAGCGGCTTCTACCATAGCACTGAACAACAGCCAGTTATTATAACCTGGCTTAATTGATCTGCTCGCTTGTAGGGCATTAACAAGATTGGTCTGTTCAGCCGTATTTAAGGCGGCCCACAGTTTAGGGGCTCGTAGTAAACCATGCGCCAAAAAAGCCGCATCGACTAAGGGTTGGCCTCCTTTCGTAAAGTTCAGATAATCAACGGCCTGCGGATTAACGGCGTTGGCAATACCTTTCCAGGTAAGGTCAAAATAACGCTGCCGCGATCTGCCTTCCGGCGAGTCGTCAGTATCCAGCTGAAGCCAGGGGGCTATACCTGCCAGCGTTCGACCTAAGGCTTCCAGATGCGACACAGCGATACGTCCAGCCTGTTGGCCCGGCGCCGATTCGACGGGCATCTCGGCTTTTAATCGGTTCTGTGCCAGGGCTGTCAACACCGGATCAGCAACTTTCAACAGGGTTCGCAGCCAGTAGGCCCGATCATCGTCATTCGCTCCTATCGTATCGGTTATCAGTTCAGAACCCGTATAAACTCGGTTTTCTTTTTCTACATTTAAACTTACTGGCAGTGCAGCAACCAGCCGGGCAAACGTCCGCCGTTTCATAGTCATATCCGATAATTGTCTTCCAGTTTACGTAACCTGACCTAAAAGATAGATCGATGGTTTATCAAAATGCGCGATATGGAATTATTCAGTAAAGTAGCTGACGATTAATTTTACTGTTTCTATTCCATCGCTCCAACGAATCAAATCCCTTTTTGGCTGAAACGTTCGGCAACGAAACACTGTTACCCCACTAAACTCGCCATTTAATTTCCCGTGAACGAAGAACAGAAAAGTGGTCGAATCTTCGACTTGGCCATTCTACGGCGGCTATACTCTTTTGTAAAGCCTTATCAAGCTCGCTTTTATCTGCTTATATGTGTCATTTTACTTTCGGCTTGTCTGGCTCCGCTGGCACCCCTGCTTATCCGTTTTACAATCGATAACGTTATTTCAGCGGGTGATTATCAGCAATTAACGCTGATGCTGGCCATTATGATTGGGGTGTTAGTGGCACAAGCCATTGTGCAATTTTCGAATACCTATCTGTCGGGCTGGCTTGGCCAATACATTATTCGCGACATCCGGGTGCAACTCTATCGGAAGATTCTTCAATTGCGGTTGAAGTTTTTCGATAACACCCCCATTGGTCGCCTGGTAACACGCTCCATTTCTGATGTTGAAACGCTGGCTGATGTTTTCAGTGAGGGCATGGCTGCCATTGCGGGAGATATTCTTCAATTGGTACTGATTATTGGGGTCATGTTTTATACCGACTGGCGTTTGGCAGCAATCAGCCTGTCTACAATACCATTGATGCTGTTCAGTACGTATGTCTTCAAGGAAAAAATCAAAAAATCGTTCAATGAAGTCCGGACTGCCGTTGCCAATCTGAACTCGTTTGTTCAGGAACACATCACCGGCATGAACATCGTCCAGATTTTTGGCAGCGAGAAGATTGAAGCGGAGAAATTCCGCACCATTAATGCTGAACACCGGGCCGCCAATATTCGCTCAATCTGGTATTATTCCGTTTATTACCCCGTTGCCGATATTATTTCGGCTGTTGCGGTTGGTCTGGTTGTCTGGTACGGAGCTAAACAAATCATAAACGCCGACATCACATTTGGGACCGTTACGGCCTTTGTGATGTTTATTAATCTGTTTTTCCGTCCGATCCGAATGCTGGCCGACCGTTTCAATACCCTACAGATGGGTATTGTCAGCACCGACCGGATCATTAAGCTTCTGGATAGTGATGAATTTACGGTCAATAATGGCAATTATGCCCCGACGGCCATTCGCGGAGAGGTTGAATTTAATAACGTCTGGTTTGCCTATAACAATGAGGACTGGGTATTACGCGACATCTCATTCCGGGTCAATGCTGGCGAAACCGTAGCCTTCGTTGGCGCAACGGGAGCCGGAAAATCGTCTATCATTAACCTGCTGAGTCGTTTTTACGATATTAATAAAGGTGAAATTAATATAGATGGCATCGATCTTCATGATTATGAACTCGGTCATTTACGCCGAAACATCGGTGTTGTTTTGCAGGACGTTTTCCTGTTTTCTGACACGATCGAGAATAACATTACACTCGGCGATAAACGCATTAGCCGCGAAAAAATGGTGGAAGCCGCTAAACTGGTTGGTGTTCACGACTTTATTGAGCGTCTGCCGGGGGGGTACGCCTATAATGTTATGGAACGGGGCTCTACGCTATCAGTCGGGCAGCGGCAGTTGATTTCATTCGTTCGGGCCATGGTTCAGGACCCCAAAATTATCGTTCTCGATGAAGCGACCTCTTCAGTAGATACCGAAACTGAAGAAATGATCCAAAACGCCATTGACAAACTGATGAAAGGCCGAACTGCTATCGTTATTGCCCACCGCTTGTCAACGATCCAAAAAGCGCATAATATTATTGTCGTAGACAAAGGACGGATTGTTGAACAGGGAAATCATGAAGAACTTCTTCAGCGTGAAGGGTTCTACGCGAATTTATATAGGATGCAATACAAGGAAGTAGTTTAAAATAATTATTTCGTTACATTTGCCTCCATGACACCGGAAAAACGCCTTAACCAACTAGAACCTATAGTAGCTGATATCGCCCAGAAACAAGATCGAATGATCGGACAAATGGGTGCTATAGCCGATGAAATTGCTATTGTCAAATTGGACGTAGCAGAAGTCAAGACTGATATAGCAGAGCTCAAAACCGATGTGGTGGGTCTTAAGACTGATTTGGCCGAAGTCAAGTCAGATGTAGCGGACCTTAAAACCGACGTAGCAGTACTTAAAACAGATGTAGCGGAGCTCAAGACTGATATGGCCGGGGTTAAAACAGATGTAGCGGAGCTCAAGACTGATATGGCCGGGGTTAAATCGGACATTGCGGATCTTAAAACGGATGTGCTTCGCATAGAACGAAAAGCAGACAAAACTGCCTCTGGCCTGGCAAATCTGACAGTTGAAGTCCGCCAGGGCTTCGAACATTTTAATGGTCGGCTTACTACTATCGAAGGAGATGTCTCAATCCTGAAAGGCGACGTATCAGAAATAAAACTGACTCAGCATGTCATTTTAAAATTACTACAAGAGCGGCTGGGTTAGTTCGTTTCGTTTAATGCAAAAGCGAGTGCTCTATTATTAGGGCACTCGCTTTTGCATTAACAATCTTTCAATTCTATAACTAGACTCGTAATGCTTCCTCTTCTTCATCTAATCCGGCGCCGGTTATTCCCTCTGTTATAGGTTTATGTTCTGAAACATTGGGTTTTTCACCAGTTGGGCCGGGGCCGCTTCCATCAAGTGCATAAGCAATTGAGTCGGCCAGATTGTCGGGAGCAATTTTTGCAGGCTCAGGAGTTTGTTCCACAGCTTTCGGATATTGCGCCGATGGATCGCCTTCGCTTTGATCAATTACTTCTTCATCAGCTTTAGGGTCGTTGTCCATACCTGACGGAACCTCGCTCGAGCTGCTGCCGGTAGAATCAATAGAATCTGGGATGAAATATCGCATGGCTATTGATGAAGTTGGTTCTCATCTATAACCAGCAAAATGGGCTTGCTGTTTAACAATATACCTATTCTTCCGCCAATTTACGGACAAGTATCTTATCAATACGACTCTTATCCATATCAACAATTTCGAATCGAAAAGCCTGCCAGACAAAGGATTCACCAGTCTGAGGAATGTCTTTTAGAATATGCAGCGCAAACCCGCCCAACGTATCGAAACCGGTCAGATCACGCCGGGCCTGAGCAGTGATGTTGATAGAAAAGTATGAAACAAAATCTTCAAATGGCAACTGAGCATCAATTAGATAGCTCCCATCATCGCGGGTTCGGATTTCGTAGTCCGAATGCGTGTCGTCATTGATATCACCCACCAAAACGTCCAGAATATCATTCAGCGTTACAACACCCAAAACGCCACCATATTCATCGACAATCATGCCTACATACTGCTTCCGCTCCCGGAAACGCTCGAGTACCTGATAAGCCCGGTTGTTCTCTGGCACAAATAACGCTTCCCGCTTAATCTCATCCAGCCTTGTCAGTTCGACGTCCAGATCTTTACCAAGAAAATCTTTGGTGTAAATCAGGCCGACCACTTCGTCTACACTGCCGTTACAAAGCGGATAGACAGAATGCTTATAGTCCAAAATCTTAGCTTTGTTTTCGGCGAGTTCATCTTCCAGATCAAGGTAAACAATCTCCTGACGGTTCGTCATCAACGACGTAATTTTGCGGTCACCGAGTTGAAAAACATTCTGAACGATTTCCTGCTCGATTTCTTCAATGGCCCCTCCTGACGTTCCTTCCTGAATTAAGCTTTTGATTTCCTCCTCCGTTACGGCACTTTCATTCGGTTTAATATTCAGAATTTTTAGCAGAACATCACTCGAAACCGTTAACAAAGCAATAAAGGGTGAAGTCAATCGCGACAGTAAAATCATTGGCGCAGCCATTGTTTTCGCAATGCCTTCAGGATTAGACAAACCAATGCGTTTAGGAACCAGCTCACCAAATACCAGCGAAAGGTATGTCAGAAATAATAGTACTAACGCAACGGCAACTGAATGAGCATAAGGCCGAATGATTTCAATCTGGGCAACAAAATTCTGAACATCGTCGGTCAGCTTATCGCCCGAAAATATACCAAGCAAAATACCGATCAGCGTAATGCCAATCTGAACCGTTGACAGGAACCGATTAGGAGAATTCGACAGGTCGAGGGCTACCTGTGCCCTGCGGTCACCGTTTTTAGCCGCCGTTTCCAGCTTGGATTTACGGGAAGAAACAAGTGCGATTTCTGACATGGAAAACACACCATTCAGAATCGTCAGCAATAAAATTATAAGGATTTCCACAAATGGGAATGGTTGGCTTGTCGCAAAAATAGTAAACGGAAATTGTTTATAATGGTTTAATGGTACAACAGACCGTTGGTTTTTGCTATTTTTACTCTTCGAACCGCATAATTCCCCAATGATTGTTTTCATTAACGACCGCCCAATCCGGCTCGTTGGCCCAAAAGCCACATCACAACTTACCAGCTCGTTGAAACAGGAAGCTTTCGGCGATTACGATCGTATCGTTGACGCTCGCCTGGATGTGCTGAAAGCGGATGTGTTTCAGGGTCATCTTCTGGTGCTTAATACAACCCCAGCCACGGTTGAGAAAATTCTTGCCTTGCTACAGAAAGCAAAGTCGGACCATCTTTTGTCGATAACGCTTGGATGCCTTGACAAAAGCGCCTGTGAAGACGCGATAAAGAAACCCTTCAGGATCATTAAAGCCGCTGGTGGCGTTGTTTTTAAAGGTGATAAAATGCTGTTGATGTTTCGGCGGGGTGTCTGGGATTTGCCGAAGGGTAAATTAGATGATGGCGAATCATCGCGTCAGGGCGCGGCCCGTGAGGTTGAAGAAGAAACGGGGGTTCGCGTATCGCTGGGTGAACGTATCTGTACCACCTGGCATACCTATGCCTTAAATGGTAACCGGATTCTGAAACGCACGAAATGGTATCGAATGGCCGTAGTTGACGATAAACGAATGGCTCCGCAGGGAGATGAAGGAATAGAAAAGCTTGCCTGGCTCGATCAGCGACAGACCAAGTTAGCGCTCACGAACTCATTCAGTTCTATTCGCTTTGTCATCGATACGGTCAACCAGTCTGTTGATCAATCAATGGACAACTAAACAGCTTGGATTGCCAGTGAACAATGCTCGGCTCAACTTAGCTGCATTAAGGCGCATGTATTTTCCCGTGAGGGGCTGGTAGACCTAAAAAACACCATCTCAAACCTGAACTTATTTCAGATGGTGTTTTTAGAAGTGAACAAGTAGAATAGTATTTTTTGGCAACAGTTTACTTACTGCTGTAGTCAATCCTATTTTCCGTTCTGGTTCACATTCTTATATGAATAACCCTTTTTTTACGGTTGCCTGCCTAATAACTGCGCTGGCTGCTGGTGGCAGTACTGGCGCTGCGCCGACCGATGCTCCTCCCTCCCGTTCAACTCGTAGTTCGTCAAAAGCAATTGTTGCCGCTGACCTGAAACTCCCGGTCGGCTTTTCAGCGACTATCATGGCAGAGGGTTTAGGACCAACGCGACACCTGGTCATCACGAAAACGGGAACTATATACGTAAAGCTGTCCAAATTAAAGGATGGCAAAGGTATTTATCGATTACGCGATACGGATAAAGATGGCGTCATCGACGAACAGGTCGGTTTTGGCGATTATCCAGGCACTGGTATTTACCTGAAAAATGGCTACCTCTACACGTCATCGAACACGAGCATTTTTCGGTACAAGCTCGATGATAAAGAAGAAGTTATCAACCCTGATCAACCCGAAAAGCTTGTGTCGGGTCTGATGGCACACACCAGGGATCTGTCAAAATCAATTGTCGTTGATAATCAGGATAATATTTATGTAAACGTGGCTTCTGATAATGACGCCTGCCGCGACGCAGGAACGGGCAAAGGTTTAATGCCCTGCCCACTGCTCGATTCGGCAGCGGCCATCTGGCAGTTCAAGGCGAGCCGGGCTAATCAAACGTATGCCGATGGTGTTCGCTATGCTACGGGTCTAAAAAACGTAGTTGGTCTTGACTGGAACCAGAAAACCAATTCTTTATTTGTTATGCAACACGGGCGGGGTCAGTTCCACGACTTTTATCCGCAATATTATACGCCTAAACAAAGTGCTGAGTTGCCTGCCGAAACCATGTATGAGATCCATCGGGGTGATGATGCTGGCTGGCCTTATATCTACTACGATCACATTCAGAAAAAGAAAATTCTGGCTCCCGAATATGGTGGTGACGGCAAAAAAACGGGCGGAGAAAAAACAATTAATCCGCTGATGGCTTTCCCGGCACACCTTGGCCCCAATGGTTTGCTGTTTTATACTGGAACAGCGTTTCCTGAAAAATACCGCAATGGTGCCTTCATTGCCTTCCATGCTCAATCGGCGGAGTTGCATAAAGGATATATGGTCGCCTTTGTACCATTCAAGAACGGAAAACCTTCTGGAAACTGGGAGATCTTCGCCGATAATTTTGCGGGAACCGACCTGGTTAAACCAACCGGCCCCGTTCAGCATCGTCCGTGTGGGCTGGCACAAAGCGCTGATGGCTCATTGTACGTAACAGATGATTTAAATGGAACGCTGTTTCGGATCGCTTATAAAGGGGACGCAACCAGCACAAAAAAGCCTGCTTCGCGCACCAGAGAATAAACAGCCAATAAACAAGAAGCGTGTTTTGCCAGTATCCCTCTTGGAGTACTTGCAGGTCGATCATACTGACCAAACACGCTTCTGATTTAACTTTGCTTAATCTAATTTTTAGCCTGCACGGGCATGTCTTCCAGTTGCGCGTAACTTAGCTTCCAGGTTCCATCCTCCCCTTTTTTCCAGAGCAGGATAAAATTTCCTTCGCCAATACCATGCGGCAGATCTGGACTGGCAGGTAAAACATCAACCGAAAATGTACCGGCTTCATAAGCAGTTTTCTTATCTGTACCCGAACTTACTACATTGGTTTTCAAATCAGACAGCGTCGGCAGTGTTTCCTGAACCCACTTCTTCGCCACTTCAGATTTACCCTTAAAATGCGTATTTCCTTGTACGAAGTCCACATCTTCGGCAAGAAACCCAGCTATTTTGTCCGCATTTTTCGTGTTCCAGGCGTCGATAAATTGGCGATTGAGGTCCTGAATATTTACGGCATCACTCGTACAGGCCGTAAAAAATAGAGAACCAATTATAATCCAAAGGAATGATTTCATGACTGTAAAAATTTATGGCACGTTCCCACCAGGTCGTGCCATACATAAGGGCACGACACGACCAGCGAGAAAGTCCTGTTAAAAGAATGGTGTTTTACACAAACCGCTGACTACCAGCTTTTTCGTCTGTATTCTGAATCACCATAGGCCGTCGACTGGTCGCCGAAGGATTCATTAGGCAGATAGCCCTGTCTCAGAATATAGGAAGATGGTGATCCTTTAGGGCTATATAGTGCCGTTGGCTGGACAACAGGTGCCGCCGGAGTGGTGCCATTCGTCCGATTTGTTGCTACATAGGGCTTCAAATCTGCATTGGCAGGTTCCGAAACACGGGCTGCGGCTTCGCGTTCGGCTTCAGCGCGGGCAATTGCCTCGCGTTCGGCAGCGGCTCTGGCAGCAGCTTCTCTCTTGTTCTTGTTATCTATAACTTTTCCTACTCCATAACCAGCAGCACCACCGACAACACCACCAATTACGCCACCAACTACCCGGTTACGCTTGTTGATGATGGCTCCTGCGGCTCCGCCAACGCCAGCACCAATGGCTGTACCTTTTGCCTGCGGGCTCCAGCGTTTTTTCTTTTGTTTACCCACTACGTAACCGGTAGCACCACCTATTACGCCACCAACCACCCCACCTACGGCTGGGTTACGCTTGTTGATGACGGCTCCAGCCACCGCTCCTACACCAGCGCCTACCACAGCGCCTGTTGTTTGTGGAGCCCAACCCAATCGGGTCTGTGCATGGATCGAATGGCCCAGAATAGTGGCCAGTAAAATCAAGGTTAGTTTATTATGAATCGTTTTCATAGCCGTGAATTTTAGTGAGATGTAAGCAGATTGATCTGTCTTAATAATCAACTCGCCTTTCTCCTTACTTGTTTACTCTTAGAATAACGTAGAGCAAGTTGGTTTAATGTATAGGCTAATAAGTGTCCTGATTTCTAGCCATTTGTACCGATGAGTCAATAGTCAGCGCAAAATACTGTTGAGCATTAGAAAAAATTCAAAATCCTTATAATCAACAGGTTAACATCAATATCCCAGCAAATTCAGTTCTTCGGTTTCAAGTATCTCGACCCGTTTGCCCATCTTTTTCTGAATGATTTTGAAGTGATGTTCGTCGTCCGGGCAGATCAGCGAAATCGCTTCTCCTTCCGATTCGGCGCGACCCGTCCGGCCAATTCGGTGAATGTAATCTTTGGGCGATCGGGGTAATTCAAAGTTGATCACATGGGGCAATAACTGTATATCAATCCCTCTGGAAATAAGGTCGGTAGCTACTAGTACTGTCAATCGACCCGCCTTGAATTTAGTGAGGGCATCTGTTCGGGCGCCCTGGGTTTTTCCGCTATGGATGGCAGCCGCCTGAATGCCATTTTTGGTTAGCTTGGTAACGATGTTGTCTGCCGTTCGGGTGGAAGAAACAAAGACCAATACCTGTTTCATAGTTCCCGATTTAATCAAATACCGCAACAATGGCCCTTTTCGTTCGGGATCGACACGATAGGCGATTTGCTTAATTAAATCCAGGTTTTCAGCTTCTTCTACAACCTCAATTTTTACTGGATTTCGCAGCAGGTTTTTATTGATCGTTTCGATAGCATCGCCCAATGTGGCCGAAAAAAGTATCGTTTGCCGCCGGGTTGGCAACAGGTCAAATACCTGGTTCATTTCGTCAGCGAAACCGAGATCAAGCATTTTATCGGCTTCGTCGAGGACAAGAACCTCAACGGCCGATAACTGGACGGCATTTGATGCGATCAGATCCAGCAACCGACCGGGAGTTGCCACCACGATTTCGGCATCCCGTAGCGCTATCATCTGTGGATTAATGGATACGCCCCCATAAACAGCCAGCGTTTTTACCTGTCGGGGAATTTTCTCACTAAATGCCTGGAATACATCGGCTACCTGAACAGCCAGTTCGCGGGTTGGCACCAGAACAAGAACTTTAACAAGGCTGTTTTTGGCCAGTTGCCGACGCAGAAAAAGCTCCAGAATTGGCAACACGAAACTTGCCGTCTTTCCAGACCCCGTTTTAGCGATTCCAAGAATATCTTTGCCTTGCAGAATCGCGGGTATGGCATCCTGCTGAATCGGATAGGGTTTGGTGTAATTCTGGGTTGCTACTGCTTTCAGGAGTGGCTTCGACAAGCCGAGTGATGAAAAAGGCATATAAATTTTACCTGGTAAATGAGTGAGTGAGCCGTTTCCAGCCTTTATACTAGCAATATCTTTTCCGATGCAATAGCATTGATGAACACGTTGTTGAATAATTGTGCTGTCCAGATGCGTACATGGTTTGTCCACAAACGGACAACAAATTTATGTTAACCAGCAAAAAAAGGCTTTTCTGTACAGATATAGCCATTTTTCTTCTTTGGCAAGCGCTTTGCACTACTGAATGAAACGAAATCAGCCAGTTTGCTGAATCTATCTTAACCTTAGACTAATGCGATAGAACGACCAAAACGAATTTGTGGCATTAATTCCATCACTCGATACGGTCGATACCCATTCCAGAGGTAAACAAAGCATTACGAAATACAGAATCTGTGTTTTTTCTAAGAACAGTAAACAGCAACTATGATGGTTTCTTCGCATGCAAATTGCCGATACTGGCTGCTCCTTGCCGTTAGTATGCTGGTTGGTTCATTGCCGGTTCTGGCGCAGTCCAACCCCTATTTCTCAACAGCAGATTCCAGCCCAATTGACTCCACAGGAGCTTACTGGAAACTACGAACCGATTACAAAACCCGGACCACTCATATTCAATTCTTTAACACAGCGCACCAGGTCATTTACGAGGAGAAACTACCCGGACGATATATCAAATTAACCCGGCACAATGTCCGTCTGTTCGATGAACTGTTGGATCGTCTTACCAATCGTCATCTGCTTGATTACCAGATTGAATCTCATGACTTACTCGCGAGTAATGCTGCCCAGTTTTCGCGCTCTGCTGGACATTCGACTCCTACTACTGCACTGGAAGCTTCCTCGTTACAGAAAGAAGACCTGACATTTTCGGCAAATTCTGTCGTAACTGACTTAGGCAAGCTGGTGCTTTACTGCACCAATCCCGAACATTCCCAACTATATATTACCCTAACCGATGATGCGCAACAGATGGAATATTACAGAGAACACAACAAATCCGTCGAATACACACGCTATTTCGATGTAAACCAGCTACCAGTTGGAAACTACCGGCTTCAGATCAAACATCCCGATCAACTGACAGTCTTTCAATTAACGGTGAAACGGAAAGGAGATCGGTATAGTCTGAATAAAGTCGAATAAGCACCCTTCAGTCGGTGGCTATTTATTTTTCTTGCCACTACGCTTGATGGGTCTGCCATATTTTAACATCTTTTCGGCGGCATGATCGCGCCGAACATTTACCTTCTTGTTTTTCGCAAGTTTCTCATGAAAAGCCGGTCCAACATCGTCACGTTTGGGAGCCTTTACCTCAATCGTTTTCATGTACACTTTAGGCTTCTCATCGTCCATCAGTTCGTCTGAAATGGTGAGCTTCTCGGGTAGAGGTACTCGAGGAACCTGGTAATTCATGAGCGCTTCAATGGCGGCCAGTTTCTCTTTTTCGGCTTCGGTAATGAACGTAATGGCGATGCCTTTTTTGTCGGCTCTGCCGGTTCGTCCAATGCGGTGAATGTAGCTCTCCGGCACGTCCGGCGTGTCGAAGTTGATGACATGCGATACGTCGGCTACATCGATGCCACGAGCAATGATATCCGTTGCAATCAGAAGACGATACGTACCTGCCTTAAATTGCTCTACGGCATTAAAACGGGCATTCTGCGATTTATTGGAGTGAATAATCCCCAGTCGATCCGAATAATCGGATTCTAACTGCTCGTACAACTGATCGGCCAGTTGTTTGGTCGCCGTAAAGACGAGCACTTTATTCATGGTCGAATCCTGCTCTATCAGCAATCGCAACAGATTCACCTTCGTATAAAAGTTCGGCACTTCGTAGCCCGTCTGTTCAATATTTTCCAGTGGTGTGCCAACCGGAGCCGCTTCGACACGAACGGGCTTATTAAAGTAGGCGTTGACCAGTTGGTCTACATCGTCGGTAAGAGTAGCCGAGAACAACAGGTTCTGTCGTTTATGGGGAAGCAAATCCAGAATAATTTTTAGCTGGGTACGAAAGCCAAGATTCAGCATTTCGTCGAACTCGTCGATCACGAGTTTCTTGATAGCCTTCGTTTTCACGGCCCCATTCAATAGTAAGTCGGCCAGACGACCGGGCGTGGCCACTAACACATCAATCCCCTGTCGAACCTCCGCGAGCTGGGTCTTCATATTGACACCACCATACACGCCAACCACGACCAGATTCATGTAGGTAGTTAGTTTTTCTACCGCTTCAACAACCTGAACAACCAGTTCGCGCGTTGGAACGATAATCAATAGCTGAGGAAGTTTTTCCTTCGAAAATTGAAATTGCCGAAGACAGGGCAATAGATAGGCGAAGGTTTTTCCCGTTCCCGTTTGGGCGATTGCGCACACATCCTGACCCGACATAACGACCGAGAATACCTTTTCCTGGATCGTTGTAGGCGTTGTATACCCGAGATCGCTCAATGCATTCAGGAGGGGTTTATTCAGATTCAGTTCGTCGAAATTCATAGTCATACTGGTCAAATAGACTACGAAGGTAGGCTTATTCTTTAGTAGCCCCCACATTTTGAGCTACTTTTACGGTATGATAACCCCTCAGCAGCAAGCACAGATCCTGACAAACCTGGGTATTTCGGCTTTAAACCCCATGCAGGAAGCCGCTCAAAAAGCGATCCTGCAAGACAACGATACGTTTTTAATAGCCCCCACCGGTTCAGGAAAAACCGTCGGCTTTCTGCTCCCCATTCTCCAGTTACTCAGGCCAGAGCAAAAAACTGTACAATGCCTCATTCTGGCTCCTTCCCGCGAGTTGGCCTTGCAGATTGAGCAGGTCTGGAAAAAAATGGCAACGGGCTATAAAGTAAATGTATGCTACGGTGGTCACCCTGTAGAAACCGAAATCAGAAACCTGAGCAATCCGCCAGCCCTTCTGATTGGCACACCCGGCCGAATCGCTGACCATATTACCCGTCGGTCGTTTTCGCTGGACGGTATTCATACCCTGATTCTTGATGAATTCGACAAGTCGCTGGCGCTCGGGTTTCATGACGAAATGGACTTTATTATCGGTGGGTTACGCAACCTCCGGAAACGTGTGCTGGTTTCGGCAACGTCGGGCATCACTATTCCTGATTTTATCCGGCTCAAGTCGCCAACCAAGCTAACATTCAGGGCTGAGAACGACGAGTCATCGGGCTTAACCATACAAGTTGTCTATTCAGAATCGAAAGATAAACTTGATACCTTATTTGAGCTGCTTTGTTCGCTCAATTCAGAAGCGGCCTTGATTTTCTGTAATCATCGGGATGCTGCCGAACGCACCAGCGAATTACTGGCCGAGCGGGGTATTCATTCGCTCGTTTATCATGGTGGCATGGAGCAGATCGACCGCGAACGAGCGTTGATTCAATTCAGAAACGGAAGCACGAGGTATCTGGTAACGACCGATTTAGCAGCTCGTGGGCTCGACATTCCGGAAATGAAGTATGTGATCCATTATCATTTACCCTTGCAGGCACACGAGTTTACGCATCGTAATGGGCGAACGGCCCGCATGCACGCATCAGGAACCGCTTTCGTGATTTTATTTCGCGATGAACCTCGACCCTCATACCTGGATGCATCGCTCGATGAGTTCCGATTATCAACCGACAATCAATCGGGGCAACTAACCCTGCCCAGGCCACCCGACTTTGCAACGCTTTATATCAGTGGTGGCAAGAAAAACAAACTCAACAAAATTGATATAGTAGGCTTTTTCTCCCAAAAAGGGCATCTGGACAAAGGCGATTTAGGACTCATTGAAGTCAAAGACTTTATTTCGTTTGCCGCTGTTAAACAGGAGAAAGTTCAGGCGTTATTAGCATTGATTAGTCAGGAGAAAATGAAAGGCAAAAAGTATAAAATTGAGCTAGCGCGGTAAAAAACTAGCTACTCAGTTGAATAGAATACAACGGGTTTGGTCTTTCGATACTGTTCCTGACGTTGATAAACGCACCCATTCATCGCAAATGACCAAGTTCATAGTAACCGCTATTACTCTTTTTTGCCTTGTTCAAACTGTATTCGCCCAATCGAAACTCGATAGTCTGTTACCCGTCCGTGGTTTTTGTATTGCGGCTCCGCAGCCTAAACAACTGGATACATTCATCAAGTTTATCGACGAAGAATTGGCTCCCCGACAAGTCAATACATTGATTTTGAGAGTTGATTTTAATTATCAGTTTGATAGCCACCCCGAGCTTAGTGACAGCATAGCCTTGTCGAAGCGAGAGGTAAAAAAACTGGTCAAGGTTTGTCAGAAAAACAATATCCGTCTGATTCCCCAAATCAATTTACTCGGTCACCAGTCCTGGGCCAGCACGACGCATAACCTGCTTCGCGTATACCCTGACTTTGACGAAACACCCCACGTTAAAATGCCTGACAAATACGTCTGGCCAAATGCTGATGGGCTCTATTGCAAGAGTTACTGTCCCTTGCATCCGGGTGTTCATAAGGTTGTTTTTGAGCTGGTAGACGAAATCTGTGACGTATTCGAGGCCGATGCCTTTCATGCTGGAATGGACGAGGTATTTTTTATCGGCGACGATAAGTGTCCACGCTGTTCGGGTCGCGATAAAGCCGAATTATTTGCCGGAGAGGTAACCGAAATCAGGAATCACCTGGCAAAAACGAATCGTAAACTCTGGATGTGGGGCGACCGATTGATTGACGGAAAAACCACTGGCATTGGCATGTGGGAAGGTAGTTTTAACAATACGTACCGAGCGATCGATTTGATCCCAAAAGACGTGATGATCTGCGACTGGCACTATGAACGCCCTGACCTGACGGCTGTTTATTTCGCCACGAAAGGGCTCAGCGTGATTACCTGCCCCTGGCGAAAGCCAGATTTTGCCGTCACCCAGACGCAGGACATGGTCAAATTCCGCAAGTCGGTCACACCCTTAATGAAGGAACGGTTTCAGGGGATGATGCAAACGGTCTGGTCGGGTGCCGGGCCGTTTCTGGATGAATTTTACGGAGTAAAAGTGAATACGGATGCAGGCGACAATACGCAGGCAAATTGCTTCAAAGCGCTGTACAATGAAATAAAAAGACTAAACGAGGCTCAATAACTTCCACAACATGGTATCTGCTCAACCTCAATCCACGACAGTAGATCTACTGCTAAAACGAGTGTTTTCCATTGACGTTTTTCGGGCGTTGACCATGCTGACGATGATTTTCGTGAATGATCTGGGAACATTATCAAGTATTCCAGTCTGGCTTGAACACGCTCATGCGGATCAGGACTTTCTGGGTTTTGCCGACACAGTTTTTCCCTGCTTTCTGTTCATTCTGGGCATGGCGATTCCCTTTTCCATCCGCCAGCGTCTCAGCAAAGGAGACTCGTATGCGTCAATTATTCAGCACATTATCATTCGGTCGTTTGCCTTGCTGGTGATGGGTGTCTTTACGGTCAATTTGCCTGATCTGAATGCCAATGCGACCGGCATGAGCTCAGATTGGTTTCAGATTCTGATGGTAACCGGATTCTTTCTAATCTGGAATCAATATCCGAATGGGGAGGGAATCCAGAAAATCATTTTCATTGGCCTGCAACTGCTGGGCGTTTGTCTGTTGATAGTTCTGGCCGTTATTTTCAAAGGCGGCCCCGACAATAATCTAGCCAGAATGGTACCTCAATGGTGGGGCATTCTGGGCCTAATTGGCTGGACCTATTTAACCTGTGCGATCCTCTATTTATTTCTTCACAAACAGCCGCTTTTATTGATCGCTTCCTGGTTGTTCTTCACTCTATTAAGCATAGCAGGCCATGCGGGATGGCTGCACACTCTATGGCCCGATGGCCCGCGCACTTGGATTCCCGACAATGGCGCTTTCGATTCATTTGCTTTTACCGGTATCCTGGCCACACTTCTTTTGACACGCTCACAGCGAACAGGTAAAACGCAGCAGTTGCCGATTCTTTATACCGGAATTGGTATCTTATTCCTCGGAGCAGGATTCTTGGCCCGAAATTTCTTTATCATCTCAAAAATTCATGCAACTCCCACCTGGATTTTTCTTTGCTGCGGTATCGCATTCATAGTCTACGCGATAACGTATTGGCTGGTCGATCTGAATGGAAAAGCGCAGTGGTTTGATCTGATAAAACCCGCCGGAACCAGCACGCTGACCAGCTACCTGATGCCTTATCTATTCTATAGCTTCGTCAGTCTGGCCGACATTTCGCTACCCGAATCATTAAAAACCGGCGTAGTTGGCTTACTAAAATCACTTCTATTTGCCTTCCTGATCATAGGCATTACAGCCGTTTTAGGTAAAATGAGAATAAAGCTGAAGTTGTAATCAACTTGATGATCAACACCTTACCCAGTCCCTCTCTTTAATCATGAGAGGGAGACAGTTTCTCATTTTTCACTTACCTGATTTAAACAATCGACAAAAGCCATACTGCATATTAGCTTCACATCATCTCCCGGATTTCTACAAACCCATCCGCATCAAAAACGGGGCAGGTTTTCATCAAGCCAACGGCTTCGTCAACATCAGAAGCTTTTAGTAGTAAATAACCACCGACGATTTCCTGCCCATTTACCTGATATAGTCCTTCAGAAACCTGTGGCCCAATATGAGTTGGGCGCATCACTTTGCCTGACAGCGTTAACGATGCTCCGCCTTCCCAGTGGCCTTTTTCCAGCAGATTGCTGATCCAGGCTTTCCAATCAAGCTGATGCTGACGCGTTTCCTCCGCCGAGGGAATTGTTGACCGACCGTCTGGTTCACGAATCAAAATAAGGTACGTTTTCATTGGATTAAAGTCGCTTATAAAATCAGTTTACCAGGAGGTTTCTCCCTCTTCGCTAAAAAATCGCCCGGTGGGTCCGTCGGCATCCAGTCTTGCAAAACTGGCCACAAAACGGCCTGCCTGATCGACCGGTTTATAGCCAGTATGGTGATTAAAATCAGTAGCTGTATAGCCAGGATTGACACTATTGACCTTAAACGATGTGCCTTTCAACTCCTTCGCCAGCATAACTGTATAAGCGTTAAGAGCGGATTTTGAGGGCGTATAAGCCGCTGGACTCAAGCCGTAAAATTCATAATCGGGATTCGAATGGTTGCCCAATGATCCCAAATCACTGCTTACATTAACAATTCGGGGCGCATCCGATAGACGCAGCAAGGGTAGAAACGCCTGCGTTACCTGAATTACGCCAAAGACATTCGTGTCAAAAACAGTCCGGATGACCTCAATTGGTGTTGTCGACGCATCCTGCGGAAACGCCCCCGGAATACCGGCATTGTTAATCAATCCATCCAGCGATGAGCTTTTTTCAGCAACCTGTTCAGCCGCTTTTTTAATGGATTCGGGTTTAGTTACGTCAAGCTCAATCAGAGCCAGATTGGTTAAACCCCGTTTCTGGAGTTCTTTTAGGGCCTCCTGACCCAACGTCAGATTACGGCAGCCCAGATAAACAAAATACCCTAAACGGACTAATTCGGCAGCAGCTTCCAGCCCGATGCCTTTATTGGCGCCGGTAATCAATACAGTTTTCATGCTAGTTAGTTTAAGCCTGAGTGAGTTGTTGAAGAACAGCGTGGGTATCTCGGATACTCCAGTGTTCAATGTATTTCCCGTGTTGCAATCGGATAATGTCAATCACTGGGAAAACAATGGATTTACCCGTGGCCGGAATGCCCATAAACATGCCGAGATGCGTGCCGTGAAACGCTTTTCGGGTAACGACTTTATCCCCTTCGGCAACCTGATCGTAAATTTCGACGCGCAAATCCGGGAACGCCGGGCGCAATATGTCGATAATGAATCGAATGACACCGTCTCTGCCCGACGACATACCAGCAGGGGCGGTGTGATTGATAAACGCTGCGTCGATTAATTCTTCGAAGACGGCAAGTCGGCCTTCTTCAATGGCTTCCTTGTTGAAACGGGTAACAATGGCCTTGTTTTGCTCTGATTCTGAGCTCATACTGTTTCGTGCTTTGTTGAGGTCACAAAACTACAGGCTCGATCAGGCGCGCTTATTGGCTGGATGACGGTTTCAATGGTACATTTCACGGATTGTTGTCCGGAAGGTAGTCGGCGTCTCGCCCGTCAGGCGTTTGAAGAAGCGGTGGAAGTAAGCCCCATCTTCGAAACCGAGTTGCCAGGCAATTTCTTTGGCCGACAGGTCGGTATGCAACAATCGACGTTTGGCTTCCAGCACGAGTCGTTCGTGAATATGCTCAATAGCCGTTTTTCCGCTTTGCTGTTTTATTCGATCGTTGAAGTGGCCGGGTGTTAAGTTGAGCAGATTGGCATAGTCGGCAACCTGATGAAGTTTATCGTAATGACTGTCGATAGTAGACCAGAATCGGGTCAATAAACTACGATCAGGTGAGCTGTGATCGGCTTGAAATTTCTCCGTATATAATCGACTCAGGTAAATCAACAGCACATTGACATACGAGTGCAGCATGTTATTTCGCCAACTCCGCTCGGAATTGAACTCGATCAGCATTTTACCGAATAAATCGTCCAGAAATTGCAGATTCTCCGGCGAAAGTTTCATTTCGTGTGCATTGTCGGGATTCTGAATAATCGGGAGCTGGCGAAGCGACCGATTTTCTTCCATCTGGATGTATTCCTCCGTGAACGAAAGCATAATTCCATCCATTGGTTCGACCTTTTCCTTGACCTGCACCTGTTGTGGACCCGAAAAATAGAATGTATTGGACTGGAGCGTATACGGTACAAAATCAACCCAATGGCGGCTCGTGCCTCTCCGGACCAGACACAAAAAATAATAGTCCTTACGGTGCGGTACCAGAAAATTTGACCGGTGCCGACGAATTTCGTAGTTGGATTCTACGATCTCAAAAACTGTATTGCCAAAACTGCTACTTTGCTGTAACGAATAGGTAGGGATCGCTACATCTTTTTCCTGGGCAACAATCATTCGTAAATTTAATAAAGGTTAGCAAAAACCGTGTGAGGACACTGTGCTTTTCACTTTACCCGAAAACCTACCTTGTCTCTGAACAGTTTCTTAAAACAGACCATTCTCTACTAAATTATCGCCAATGCTTTCTCCTTCTTATTTAACCCCAATCGTCCAGACACTACTTGGAAGCTGGTTTATTTGCAGTACAAACTTTCCAATGTGGCTGAAAGGCGACAAAACCAACCCTACATTCACGTATTCAGTCAGCTACAGAAAAGCAGAAACGACTGTTTTGCTGGATGAGGTCAAGTACCAGAAAAGGGGAGAAACCAAAACGCTTACAGGCTTCGATTATCAGACTAAAAACGATTCGTCGATCTATATCTGGCGCGGCAAAGGGGTTTTACGTTTAGTACGCAGCCAGTGGCAGGTTGTTCTGCAGGATCCCAATGGGCAATGGGCAGTTATCTGGTTTTCAAGAACTCTTTTTACACCGGAAGGGGTCGATATTATTAGCCGGACACCCCAACAACTTCCCGAAAAAACACTCAATCACATCAAATCGTTAATGGCCGATAATCCGCTGCTGGCTAAACACCTGATAACTATGCGCGAGCTACCTGTTAAGTGATTGAGCAATTGTATGATATTTTTCTGGACTAAAACTTAGGCGGTGCCCATGAACCTTCCGCCTGAAGAGCTTCTCCGAATCTGATATAAGATCACCATCTCGGTTTCAATGATTTATTTCCCAATTTCACTAACACCGCCACCCGAATGAAGTACACACGGATGCCCATTGAAATCGAATCCCCGGAAGAAATAGGCTATTCAACCATCCGCTACAATCTGGCCGAAAGCTCCGTTCGGGATATTCATCTGGGCGGGCTTAACCTCCCGCTCGATGGTCTGCTGTTGTGTTATGGTCATCATCGGGGGCATCCTGAATTACTCGATTGTATTGCCAGCGAGAGCCCACTTCTTCAATCAGACGATGTGCTGGTTTGCAGTGGTGCCGCCACGGCCTTGTTCATTATTGCCACGACGTTACTTAGTGAAAAAGACCATTTAGTTGTCGTACGGCCCAATTATGGCACCAACCTCGAAACACCCAGGGCCATCAACTGCGCGATGAGTATTGTCGATCTGACATTTGACGAGCGCTTTGCCCTGAATGTGAATCATATTAGTCGGGCCATTCGACCAAATACCCGACTCATCAGCATTACCAATCCGCATAACCCAACGGGCACCGTCGTTCCAGAAAACACTCTGAATGAACTGATTACCCTGGCCGAAGCGCATAACTGTTATCTTCTTGTTGACGAAACCTACCGCTATCTGAATTTTCAGACCCCGCTTCTCCCCTATCTGGCTGAAAAAAGCAGAAACGTCATTTCGGTCAGTTCACTCTCGAAGGCGTTTGGTGTGCCGGGCATCCGCATTGGCTGGATCATTTGCCGCGATGCTGCGTTAATGCACCAGTTTCTGGCCGCAAAAGAGCAGATCATGATCACTAATTCGGTTGTGGATGAACAAATTGCGCTGAACATTTTACAAAATCAGGCAAATCGGCTCAGGGAAACGCATCAGGTCATCCGTACAAATTTCGACATTACGCGCCAATTCTTCTCCGAAACTCCTTATCTTGACTGGGTAGAGCCAACAGCCGGAGTCGTTTGCTTTCCGCGGTTAAAAGCAGGCTACACAATCAATACCAACGACTTTTACCAGTCTCTATATACTCATTATCAGACGCTTATAGGGCCGGGGCATTGGTTCGAACAGGATAAGATCTACATGCGCATCGGTTTTGGCTATCCCACTGCCGATGAACTGCGAAGTGGCTTACAGCATGTAGACCGCTGTCTGGCAGAGCACCTAAAATGATCAGGTAATCCCTTATGGAACCGTTGGCAGGCTATGTCCGGCGGGCTTTTTTATGTATTATTAAGGGAAATTGAGAAATACTGCCCCGAAGACATTTCGGTATTTTCCTTAATAACAACCTGAAAACTAGCGTTCAGAATGGATTTTTCGAAGTACAAAAAAAGCACAGCATCAGTCTGGGCCGGTGAGACCGATCCGTTTACCAATGGAGCCGTTACAACGCCAATTGTCAACAGTGTTGCTTTTGCGTATGATGACCTGGACGAGTGGCATAAGGTAGCAACCGGAAAAGCGGATGGCTATATCTATAGCCGAAATACGAACCCCACCGTTCATGTACTCGAAGAAAAAATCCGAATTCTGGAAAAAGCCGAAGCGGCTACGTCCTTTGCGACTGGTATGGGGGCTATTAGCAATACATTATTTGCCTTGCTGGCTCCCGGCAAACGAGTGGTTTCCATCAAAGATACCTACGGTGGAGCCAGCCGACTCTTCCTCGACTTTCTTCCCCGTTATCAAATAAACGTTACGCTTTGCGGGACAACAGACTTCGACGACCTGGAAGCCGAAATTGCCAAAGGTTGTGATGTGCTGTATCTGGAAACACCGACAAATCCTACTCTCAAGGTTGTCGATATAAAACGGCTGTCGGCCGCAGCCAAAAAAGTAGGAGCCATTACCGTTGTCGATAACACATTTGCGACTCCAATCAACCAAAATCCTTTGGCACTGGGTGCTGACCTCGTTATTCACAGTGCCACAAAATTCCTCGGCGGCCACTCCGACGCTATGGGTGGTGTCTTGTGCGGCACCAAAGTGCTGGTCGAGCAGGTGTTCCAGTTCCGGGAAATTAACGGGGCCAGCCTGCAAGCCGATCCGGCCTATATGATTGCCCGTGGCATGAAAACCCTGGAGTTACGAATTGAGCGCCAGAACGCATCAGCACTGACTATTGCTCGCTATCTGAAGGCGCACCCGAAAGTCAGTGATGTGTTTTACCCCGGCCTTGAATCCCATCCCGGCCACGACATTGCCAAAGCGCAGATGTCGGGGTTTGGTGGCATTCTAAGTTTCTCGTTAGTTGGTGGGTATGAGAACGTCAAAAAGTTTTTACCCCAACTCCAGTTTGTGCATCTCGCAGCCAGTCTTGGTTCAGTCAGTACCTTAGCGGGTCCGCCGAGAACGACCAGCCATGTTGAACTCACGGAAGAGCAGCGCCGGTTGCTGGGCATTCCTGAAAGTCTGATCCGGTATTCGGTCGGTATCGAAAACGTCGATGATCTGATCGGTGATTTAGACAATGCCCTGGCCGCACTATAACCAACTCCGCACCCATGAATCATTTCTATCGATCTTTGGTAGGATGCCTGTTAGCAGCCCTTATGCTACCCTTTATCAGTTCGGCACAAGTAGTTCAGCCCCCTCGAAATCCGCACACAGCCGCTTTACTGGCCCGAATGGATAAAGCGGCCGAAGCGCTGACTGCAAAGGTGATTGACTGGCGACGAGACATTCATCAGCATCCCGAGTTAGGTAACCGTGAAGTGCGAACGGCAGCAAAAGTAGCCGCTCATTTGAAGTCACTGGGTATTGAGGTGCAAACGGGTGTCGGAAAAACGGGTGTCGTTGGCTTGCTCAGAGGGAAAGCGCCGGGACCCGTTGTTGCCTTACGGGCTGATATGGATGCTCTTCCGATCACAGAACGAAATGATTTAACCTTTAAATCGACTGTTACCACAGATTATAATGGAAAAACTACGGGTGTCATGCATGCCTGCGGCCACGACTCCCACGTAGCTATGCTGATGGGAGCGGCCGAAGTACTGGCATCCGTTCGGACTGAGTTACGCGGCACGGTCAAGTTTATTTTTCAGCCCTGCGAGGAAGGTCCTCCATCCGGCGAAGAAGGAGGAGCCAAGTTAATGGTGAAAGAAGGAGTGCTTGAGAATCCGAAAGTAGACGTTATTTTCGGACAGCACATTTCATCCGGAACTGAGCTCGGTTCATTCACCTACCGCCCTGGCAGCGTCAGCGCCGAAAATGACATCTTCCGAATAACGGTACGTGGCAAACAAAGCCACGGCGCAGCTCCCTGGACTGGCGTCGATCCGATCGTTACGGGTGCCCAGATTGTGATGGGTTTGCAAACGATCGTGAGCCGAAATTTAATGCTCACCGAACATGCAGCCGTATTGACAATCGGTGCCTTTCATGCTGGTAACCGGGAAAATATTATTCCCGAAGAAGCAACTATGATTGGCACCCTTCGGACCCTAGACACCACCATGCGGAATACCATGTATCGACGGATCAGGGAAGTTGTAACAAATATTGCCGAAAGTGCGGGCGCTACTGCCGAAGTCAGTATTAGCATGGAGGATGCCATGCTGGTTAACAATAAAGAACTGACGTTAGCGGTGGTTCCTACGTTACAGGCATTGGCTGGTACATCCAACGTGGTACTGGTTCCGTCGGGCATGGGTTCCGAGGACTTTGCTTATTTTGCGCAGAAGGTTCCGGGTTTCTTTTTTAGTACCGGTGCCCGGCCCAAAGGCGTCAAATCAAATCAGGTAGCCCATCATTCACCCGATTTCCAGATTGACGAAACCAGCTTCGATCTGGGCGTAAAAGCCCTTTGCCACCTCACCGTGGATTATATGGAGCAAAAAGTTAAAAAATAATGCATTGACAATTTCCCTCTCAGGTAATCCTCAACCTGCATTTACTCGGCAGGGAGGATTACGGTTTTGGACTGGCTTGTTGCATCTGGTAACCTGTAAAGCAGGTAACTGACCAGAAGCAGGCAGACAATATCAGCAACAATCCCCGTCTGAAAAGCAGATAGATAACCATGACCATCGCCCTGATTTGTCTGTAATGTTGTAAAAAACAGCCCCCCAATCAAACTTACTCCAAGCGCCGAAGCCGTTTGCTGAACGGTAGAATAGACTCCGGATGCGGCACCGGCAAACTGGATCGGGATACTTTTAAGTGCCATATTTAACAGGGATGGCAATACAAACCCGCTCCCAAATCCATAGGGAATCAGCAGCAGCAGAAGGGTCCCGCGAGGTAAGCTCAGGGTGAACAGGTTTAATTGCAGAAACAGCATGATCAGCATCAGGAACACGCCCATTTGTAAAACGACCTTCCCGTACCGCACGACCAGTCTGATCGATAGCAGCGAGGAAATCATGAACCCCAGACCCCATAATACGAAGTTAAGCCCAGCCTGATAGGGTGGAATACCCATTCCGTTCTGAAAATACAACGTACTAATCAATAAATGAGAGGTATGCACCATGAAAAAGAACAAGGTAGTTAGCAGCGCTATGTTAAAATCCCGAAATTGAAAGAGATTCATGTTGATGAGTGGTGCCTGATCTTTTTTTAGTTTGCTTCGCTGATGGTGAATGAAATAGTAAAAAATACCCCCGGAAGCAACCAGCAGGCAGATTGTCCACCAGGGCCAGCCCATTTCGCGACCCTGAATAAGTGGGTAAATCAAACAAACCAGCGCAATGGTCAATATCCCGGTGCCAGCATAATCAAACGATTGGCTACGATTACTCGCGGTTTCGGGCAGGTAGATCGTAGCCGCGAGCAGCGCCAGCAGGCCAATGGGTAAGTTGATAAAAAAGATCAATCGCCAGCCAGCAATGGCAAAGTGACTTTCGGAGAAGTATCCGCCTAAAAACTGGCCCGTAATCGAAGCGATACCGAGTGTCAGACCGAAAAGACCAACGGCTTTGGTTCGCTCCGTAGGCTGGGCAAAAAGTACCTGAATATAAGAGATGGTTTGTGGAACCATAAAGGCGGCACTAATCCCCTGGGCAAACCGGGCCAGGTTGAGCTGAAGGGGCGACTGGGCTAGTCCGCACAGACAGGATGTAAGTGTAAATAGGGCCATTCCCCACATAAATACTTTTTTACGGCCAAACAGGTCGCCCGCTCTTCCACCCGTAATCAGAAATGAAGCATAGCCAAGCAGATAGCCCGCAATGACCAGTTGTACCTGTGCATCCGTTGCCTGAACGCCAGCTTTAACGGCTGGAATGGCCACATTCACAATAAACACATCGATGACAGAAAGCAATGGCGCTAATAAAACCACCGCGAGCGCGATCCATTTAGACTTATGTTTTTCCATATTGAATAGACTGTTCTGTCTATATTTAACAAAAAAATAGAACACTTCTACAGCGTTCGATTAACCCAACTAAAGGAATTTTTCCACGATGACTCTCCCACTAACCAGACCCGACGAGTTTTTCGTAATGGCTCCATTTGTTGCCCCACCCTCCAGCAACAAAAATATCATGTCTGTAAGCTGCTCATCAGTAAGCAGTTGGGCATGATTTACCTGCTTCACAAGGTGGCTAATTAAACTCTTCAACCGCTCCTTCTGATCTTTCACGACCTCAAGCACACTGGTTTCTGACCGACTCACCTCGGCACTGATCTTGATAAACTGGCACCCGCCAAAGCCCGACTTTTGCTGTCGACCTATGCGATGATCAAATAAGCCCAGTAATTTCTCTTTGGGATCAGCAATAGGTTCCAGAAACGCGTCAAGCTGAGAAAACCAGATTCGTTCGGCTTTCTCAAGATAAGCCAGCAGCAATTCCGTTTTGGAATCGAAATGATTGTAAAGCGATGCTCTGGCAATTTCCGCTTCATCAATAATTTGATTGATACCCGTCAGGTTATACCCCTGCTCGTAAAAAAGCCTTGAGGCTACGTCAATTATCCGGTCTTTTACCACTGACTCCTTCATGGTACAAATATAGTTCAATTTTTTGAGTAGACAAGTCTGTCTATTAAATTTTGTTGACATTCTATCTTTACCAAATGCTCTGATACAATCGGATGAGATACTGCTTTTGCGATCTAATGTCCTGAAAATCGCTAGTTTAGGGCGAACAACCTGCTAACTCGATGAAACAAGCATTCCCGAACTATTTATTTTTACGAAAGCTGGCCGTCGCTATTCTGTCAGGTAGCCTCCCGTTAACAGCGATTGCCCAGCAACCGACATACGACCTACCTAAAAGCAAGTATGGTCTGCCGGTTGTCAATGATGTCACGATCTACCAGAAAATTGTAGCTGCCAACCCCGACAACGAACTCGTGGATATGCGCCAGATTCTACCCGATGCCCAGTTTGATGTCACATATGCCCACACCAACAATTTCCTTAAACGAAAACTGTACCCTACGGCCGATGTGTTCATGCGAAAACCTGCGGCATTGGCTATTCGGCAGGCTCATGAAAACCTAAAAAAACAGGGACTGGGGATGCTGCTTTTCGATGGTTACCGACCTTATGCCATTACCGTACTTTTCTACGAAGAACATGGTGATACCACATTTGTGGCCGATCCTCGAAAAGGCTCACGGCATAACCGGGGCATGGCTATCGACCTGACGCTTTTCGACCGAAAAACAGGAAAGCGACTATCGATGCCTTCGAATTATGACGAATCGACGCCCCGCGCGTTTCATACTTACATGCAATCTGATAGTGCCTCACTGACACACCGCGCTATCTTAAAAGCCGAGATGGAACGCGTGGGTTTTTCTATTTTTCCCTGGGAATGGTGGCACTACGACTTTCAGGGATGGGAAAGCTGTTTTACGTATGATCTGTCGCACAAAGCAATCCGCCAGGCGAACAAAAAAGGAAAATCCAGGCCAGCAAAATAATCGTCCTGCTCGCTCCATTATTTCAGTTGAAGCCTGGTATTCAGTCCATACCGAAATCTACTATCAGCAATAAATGCTGCACTCAACGGCGAATTTGTGGCACTTCGAAAAAAAAATTACTTCTAGCTGTAATGTTTGTCCGCTTCGCTCGTCTTTGTCATTGAAATGGACTTACAAGCCTTTAAGCAACGGATACTGCCTGTACAGGGTCGCCTTTTTCGGCTGGCGAGTATGTTTCTGCGCAATCGCGAAGAAGCAGAGGACGCCATGCAGGACGTTTTGCTACGGCTCTGGACAAACCGACAACAGTTAGATGCCTACCATAGTGTTGAAGCACTGGCTGTGCAGATGACTAAAAACTTATGTCTGGATCGGTTAAAATCGCCCACCAGACAGAAAATGACCGACGACTCCAGTTTGCAGACTATTCAGTCGGAGACTGTTTCTCCCTACCGACAAACTGAACTGGCCGACAGCGCTGTTCTGATCAACCGTCTGATGAATGAGCTACCCGAGCAGCAGAAGTTCATTCTTCATTTACGGGACGTAGAGGAGTATTCGTTTGAGGAAATCGAACAACTGACTGGTCTTAGCGTCAACAATATTCGTGTAATTCTGTCACGGGCTCGCCAACGTCTGCGCGACAGTTATCTAAAAGCCAATGATTATGAAGCTGGACATTGAAACACTGCTCGAAAAATACTATGAAGGTGAAACTACGCTTGCTGAAGAAAAACAATTAAGACAGTTTTTTCAGCAGGATACGATTCCGGCACACCTGCAAAGTCACGCGGCTCAGTTTCGCTATTTTGCCGATGCCCGGACACAGCATCCGTCAGCAGTCTTTACCAGCAAGCTGGCAGCTAAGCTGAGTGCACCCGAACCAGGTCGCATTCGTAGCCTGACATCCTGGTTCATACGATTAGCCGCCAGTATCGCTTTACTCATCGTTGGCTTCGTAGGTGGCCGGTTCTACAATCAATGGCATTCGGGCCTGTCAGATACAGAAGCGGTTGCATCGGTCAATGGTGACCAAACGTCCGCCAGTGAAATGAAAAAAGTGCTGGCTTTTGGCGAAATGCCTAAAACATCGGCCAGTGAACGGATTCAGGCGGTTAATCAAAGTTATGAGCTGACGCAGGTTGATCGCGACATTACTCAACTACTCATAAACACGCTGAATTTCGACGCCAATGTGAACGTAAGGCTGGCGGCCTGTCAGGCGCTGACTCGCTTCGAAAACGAACCGGGCGTACGGGAAGCGCTGATTCAATCGCTTAAGATCCAGACAGATCCGAATGTTCAGCTGACCCTTATCGACGTGCTCGTTTCGATCAAAGAAAAACGAGCAGTAGACGAAATTCAGCGACTGGTTCAGAACCAGGATGTGCTTGACATTGTGCGAACCCGAGCAGAAGAAGGAATAACCCGACTGAATCAAACCGGCCGATCGGCTTCCTGAGTATTCAGTGGGCAGCTTGCAGTGGGCAGTCGACAATACATACCAATCAGTTCTAACTGGCTATTGCTAACTACCAACAGAAGATTGCCTACTGCCAATTGAAAACAAATAAATAAAACCAGTTCAAATCTTATTATGAAAAAGTTGCTCCTGCTGAGCGCCAGTATTGTCTGGTGCATGACTACTGCGCACGCTCAGGAATACAAAACGAAACTCGCCAATGCCAAAGATCGAAAGGTCACGATCGAAATGTCGGCAGGCGACATAAAAATAGAAGGCCATAACAGTGATGAAGTCATCATACAGGCCGCATCTGGTTTTGAAGCTCCCCCCGAGCGAGCCAAGGGTTTAAAGCCGCTATATTAT
Source organism: Spirosoma endbachense (assembly GCF_010233585.1). Lineage (NCBI taxonomy): Bacteria > Pseudomonadati > Bacteroidota > Cytophagia > Cytophagales > Cytophagaceae > Spirosoma > Spirosoma endbachense. The sequence goes on along the minus strand of NZ_CP045997.1, from coordinate 264,805 downwards.
AGCGCAGTCGACAACTCTGGTATTGGCCTGGCCGTAACGCAGGAAAGTGGGGGTCTGCGCATTGAGAAAGCGACCCGCAAGGCGGTTAAATATACCGTTCGATTACCCCGAAAAGTGGCAATTCTGTTTGAACAGACAAACTGGCAGGGATCTGGCATCACGATCAGCAATATGGATGGCGATCTTGAAGTGCGCACCAACAATGCTCAGATTGACCTCATGAATGTAACGGGTCCTGTGGTTGCCAATACAACGAGTGGAGAAATAAAAGTCGTTTTTTCAGCGCTGAGCCAGGAAAAACCCACCGCCATTTCAACCATCAGCGGTCCGATCGACATTACGTTGCCTGCTAGTTCAAAAGCCAATATGCAGCTTCGGTCAATCAGTGGCGAAATGTATACCGACTTTGATCTGGGCACGAAAAGCACGAAAGATGGTATGTCGAAAGTTGGCGGTGGCCAGAACATCGAAGGAACAACCAATGGTGGTGGCGTTGAGATGCAACTCAAAACGATCAGCAGTAATATCTATATCCGTAAGCAAAAGTGATTGACTCCTACTCCTCTCTTCGCCATGAAAAAAATTGTGTATCTACTCTTACTCTGTCTGCTGGTCAGCCCGGTTTTCGCCCAGAAAATCATTGAAAAAACGCTGCCGGTTGTGCCGAATCAATTGGTAAACCTGAACTTAAAGTTCGCCGATAGCATACAGATCCGGTATTGGGACAAAGCGCAGGTATCTGTGCGTATAGCCGTTACCGTTAATGGAGGTAAGCTCAACGATGCGTTGCTGGTCACCACCGGCTCTACGGATCAGGAAGTCAGCGTCAAAACCGACTTCGACAATGAGCTACTGAAACAGGGTAAATCTGAAGATTGCCCCGGCTCAAAATCTGTCTGGCGCACCGAACGCAACGGAAAAGATTACTACGTTTGCAGCGATATAAATTACGTTGTTTATCTACCTCAGAAAGCGCAACTTAAAGTAGAATCCATCAATGGCAACATTGACATTCGGGGGGCAACATCCGCTGTATCTGCTAAAACCATCAGTGGTTATGTCGATATGAGCTGGCCCAAAGAAAAGGGAGCTAATCTGGCCGTAAAAACCATAACCGGAGAGGTTTATTCGGATCTGGATATTGATTTCAAGAACAAAAAACAGAAAGACCCCATTGTTGGCTATATGCTGGAAGGCACTACAAACGGCGGTGGACCCAATGTTCGGTTGGAGTCAATCAGCAACAATATTTACCTGCGGAAGAAAGACTAAACAGTTGCTACAGGTGGGCCAGTAAATAGAATCTTTCCTGAAAAGCATCGCTATTGGAATAGGTATGCTTTTCAGGAAAGATTCTATTTGTTGTGTAAGCGGTCTGTGAATCCTTAAAAAACTGAAGCAGTAAATTCTCACCTCTAGGCTTCAAGTAATCAATTCATTAATTATCAATACGTTACATCAAATTATATTAGTTTATAAAAAGCTGTAACTGATGGTTAGTACCCCTCTTTCATCCTTGAGATAACCGGGTAGTTTCAAGTCAAAAAAAGATACAAGTTTTATTGCTCGATGCGTTGTATGGGAAATGCGATAACTCTATGCGTCTCGTATCCATCATTGGGCTATTTGCACTGTGCCTGGGGGCACTTTTGCGGCCAACTGTTAGTCAGGCAACCCACGTTCGGGCGGGCGAAATCACCACCCGGCGCCTTCCGGGTTCATCCTTAACCTACCTGATCACACTGACAGCCTATTACGACGAAAGTCCGAAAGGGAAAGGTGCTGCCGATCAGGCAACTGAAGCACCTTTTTGCTTTGGTGATGGCACTGTTCAATCCGTGGCACGGTCGGGCAGAGTCTATATCAATGGAAATACATCATCCGTTAATTCATACACGGTCATTCACACCTACTCCGGACCAGGAGCCTATGTGATTGGAACAGTGCTTGTCAATCGCAACGAAGGGACCTTGAATTTACCCCCTGCTGCCGATTCTGAAAACCTTTCGTTTTACGTCTCTACGACGATTTTGATCAATGCGGCCCTTGAAGTTAATTCAACACCCGTTATGCTGAATCCGCCGTTGGATTCGGCTCGCGTTGGTCAGAAATTCTGCCATAACCCGGCTGCATTCGATGTCGACGGAGACAGTTTAGCATACCGATTGTATAAACCGCAGGAAGGTATTTCCAATAGCTGCCGTAGCCGAGTAATTCCGGCTTATCTCGACCCTACCCAATTCAGTACTGCGCGGGAAAACGGAGGAGCGCCCCCAACATTTACGATCGACCCGGTAACGGGTGATCTCTGCTGGGATTCGCCGGGCCAGATCGGGCAGTTTAACTTCGCTTTTATCATTGAAGAATGGCGCAATGGCGTACTGATTGGCGAGATTATCCGCGACATGCAGGTCACGGTTGTCGATCAACCCAACAAACGGCCGCTCATTGTCGGTGCCGAGATTTGTGTGGAAGCCGGTACACTGATTCAGCAGCCCATCACGGCTACTGACCCCGACGGTCAGCGGGTTATTATCAGAGCGTATGGCGGCCCTTTCAACATCAATAGCGATGGCATGCCCTTACCGGCCGACCTGCGGATTCCGCCCGCCTATGCTACCTTACTTAATGGGGGCGTTGCTTTGGCTCAGCCAGCCACTGCTACCTTTTCCTGGCAAACCAACTGCAATCAGGCACGGGAGGAACCGTATGATATTACCCTCAAAGTCAATGATGTACCTCCCGGAAGAGGAACTGCTTCACTCGTTTCGTTCGCAACGTTGCGTATTCGACTCTATGCGCCATCGGTCAAAAATCTGACGGCCCGCCCCACGGCTACCATCGCCGGACGAGCCATTCAACTCAACTGGACAGCCTATAGCTGCGGCCGAATTGCTACGTCTGGAGGATCAAGCGATACAACCAAGCTGATCATTTATCGCAAAGAAGGCTGTACGCCTATTGATCCACAAGCTTGCATTACGGGTCTGGCTGCCAGCTACGGTTACCAGGAGATTGCCCGTATTTCTTATACGGCAAACAGCTATATCGATACCAGTTCACTCAAACGGGGCGTCAGCTATTCGTACCGGATCGTAGCCAGCAACCCCGGTATTGGCAACAACGGCGGGCTTAGTGTGGTCTCTACCGAAGCCTGTCTCGAATTGCCGTTGCTGGCTCCCGTGATGACCCAGGTCACCGTCGATAGCACGAATACACAACGGGGTCGGATCACTGTTCGATGGACGCGGCCTATTGGCCTATCTCCTGGTGATTTGGGAGCCCCCTATCAGTATCGGCTCCAGCGAGCTACTGGGCTGGCTGGCACTGTCTTTACGAACGTAGCATCGATCAATACGAACATACAGCCAGGCATTGCAGATACCGTTTACGTAGATAGAGGGCTCAATACTACCGATAGCGCCTACCGCTACCGGGTTGAGTTTTACTACACCGGCACCAATGGCCAGCTCACCCGACTGGATGTGACCGACCCCGCTTCCAGCGTCCGGCTGGCCGCTACTCCCGCCCAGCGACAGGTAGCCCTGAGCTGGCAGGCCAACACGCCCTGGACCAACGACAACCAGACCCACGACGTCTATCGAAGCCGCTCCGGCCCCAACGGCCCCTTTAACAAAATCGCCGAAGTGCGGGTGCAGGGTGCCCAGACCTATGTCTTTACCGATACGGGTACCGATACTTTTGTGGCTGATGGAAATACCAGTCGTCAGCTCACAGCGGATAGCAGCTATTGTTATCGGGTGATGACCCGAGGTCAGTATGCTGACCCCAAACTGGCGGGCCTGAAACCGATCGAAAATTATAGCCAGATCATCTGTGCCACGCCAAGTGATACGACCAAGCCCTGTTCGCCAAACCTGGGACTGGATAGTCTGAACTGTGCCAGCCTCAGCAGTGAGAGCCTGTGCGGTCAAACCAGTTTTACCAACAAGCTCCGCTGGACCCTCACCAGCGGCCCCACCTGCGATCCGAATGTGGTGGGCTATAAGCTCTATTATGGACGTTACCAGCAGGATAAACCGGCCGAGCTGGCCAGTATTCCCGCTCCTACGACGAGTTTTGATCACCCGAATCTGACTACGGTGGCCGGTTGTTATTATGTGACGGCAATAAGCAAGTCGGGGATGGAGAGTTTACCTTCGAACACGGTCTGTAATGATGCCTGTCCGGCTTTTGTATTGCCGAACGTGTTTACGCCGAACGGGGATGGGAAGAATGATCTGTTTCAGCCCTTAAAGTGCCCTCGGTTTGTGGAGAGTGTAGCGCTGGTGGTTTACAACCGGTATGGCAGCAAGGTCTACGAAGGCACCAGTCCGACACTGGCCTGGGATGGCAAAACAACCAGTGGAGCCGATCTGCCGAGTGGCTTGTATTATTATCAGGTGACGATTCAGTATGCCATGCTGGATCGGGATGCACCAGCGCAGGAACTCAAGGGCTGGGTGCAGATTCTGCGCGAAGGTGTTACTATGCGCTAGTACCTTTTAGATGAAAACAATTCGAATCAGGCGTTGTTAAACCAATCAACTCATTAAGTTCAAATACAACCACATATCATGGCATCGTTGGCAGATAAAATAGGAAGTTTTTTTAGTGGTAATGACTCTTCGGCCGACGAAGGGTTACGCGATCTGTTTATCAGCGAGCTCAAGCGTGTTTATTACTCAGAAAAGCGATCACTCCATGCCCTTGGCGACCAGGCTGACGCCAGTACGACCAATGAGGTACGTTCGGCTTTTCTGCAACATCAGGAAGAAAGCCGCAATCAGGTGGAACGCCTGGAAGAGATTTTCAAAATAATTGGCATAAAGACTGAGGATCATACATCACACGCGATTGATGGGCTGATTAGTGATGCCCATCAGGTCGTTTCGGAAACGGAGCAGGGTTCTTTGACGCGCGATGCGGCTTTGATCATTGCTGCTCAGAAAATCGAGCATTACGAAATTGCCATCTATGGATCGCTCCTGACCCTGGCCAATGTGCTTGATTTTACTCAGTCGGCGGAACTACTGGCCCAAACACTGGAAGAAGAAAAAGCAACTGATCATAAGTTAACCGCCCTGGCTGAATCGTTCGTGAACACCCGATCCAAAGAGGAAGAGGAAAAACATCCGGGTAGCCATCATGCCAGCCGTCATCCGATTCATGGCTCAGACGCAGACGTAACATTGGGTGGACCATTGGGCGTTTAATTCCTATTCTTACATTCAATTTTTAACATCCCGAAAGTGTATCACTTTCGGGATGTTCTGTTTTGATCGATATTCAGAACAGCAAATTGATCCAGCCAATGTTATCAATGCCTTTCAAAATGCTATAGTAGTCTAGCTAGACGCCCGTAGTGGCCGAAAAAAACTCTGAATATCTTTAGCCAGTAATTCGGGTTCTTCCAATGCAGCAAAATGGCCGCCTTTGGGCATCGTCGTCCAGCGTTGTACGTTAAAAAACCGATCGGCAAAGGTTCTCGGGGGCGGAATCAGGTCTTTAGGAAAAAGGGCAATTCCGAAAGGCACCTCCGTTCGTTCGGTCGTCGAGTAAGGGGGTTGATGCTGGGCTTCATAGTAGAGTCGAATCGATGAATTGATCGTTTCTGTCACCCAATAGATTGTGGCATTTGTCAGTAGCTCTTCTTTCGTAAACCTGCGTTCTAACACGCCATCCGAATCACTCCACCGCTGAAACTTTTCAATGATCCACGCCAGCAGTCCAGCGGGCGAATCATTCAGGCCATAGGCAAGCGTTTGTGGCTTTGTCGACTGAATGAGCGCATAGGCACCTTCCTGCATTTGCCAGGCCTGACCGGCTTTCAGGTACGCCTGTTCCTCGGGCGTCAACTCCTCAGGCTTTACAGTAAATAAGTGATGGTAAGGAATATCCGTCAGGTGAATACCGATCAGTGAAGCCGGATGCGTAAAGGCAAGCTGCTCTGTAATGCTGCTGCCCCAGTCGCCACCATGAGCGCCAAACCGGCTGTAACCGAGACTGTCGGTCATCAGCCGGGTAAACAGATCAGCAACCCGTCCGGACGTGAACCCCTTTTCGCGGGGCCGATCCGAAAAGCCATATCCAGGAATGGATGGCACCACCACATCAAAGGAATCTTCGGCCCGCCCACCGTATTTCTCCGGATCGGTCAATAACGGAATAAGTTTATACATCCGAAGAAACGAATCTGGCCAGCCATGGGTCAGCAGAATAGGGATAGGGTTCGGGCCTTTTCCCCGTTCATGAATGAAATGAATCCCGAAACCGTAGATCGTTGTCTTAAACTGGTGAAACTGGTTTAGCATGGCTTCCTGCTCCCGCCAGTTGAAAACATCATGCCAGTAGTGTACCAGTTCCTGAAGATAGGCCCGATTGGTACCATAATCCCAGTTGGCGTCGTCAACCTCGTCGGGCCAGCGTGTCCGGATCAGACGTTCACGCAGATCGTCCAGCGTTAGCTGTGGAATATTGATCGAGAAAGGCTGTAGTTCCATATGTCAAGTGTTGAGTCTATCTAGTTAACCCCCTCCTTTCGGGATTGTTGTACAGCAACTGCCCGAACGACTATGCGGGAATTCACGATCCAACTTCTTACCGTTTGTGTAAAGCTTTCATACGGCGTTCCGCTTTTTCAATAGTTTAGCCCATTAAATCACCAAAGGCGTTTCGCCTGGAGACCTTCCACCACAACGCCAGCAACAGTTGAAACCAGAAGTTTATCTATGAAAAAAATCGTACTTATTTGCTGCCTTTCCTTGTTTTCATTGGTTAACAGTCAGGCCCAGCGCTTATACATGCCGCGTAACATGAAGCAAGCGTATCAGAAAGGAACGCGATCGATGGATGGAAAACCCGGCAAAAATTACTGGCAGAATTCCGCTCGCTACGCCATCACCGTAACGGCTAGTCCACCCAATCGAACCATTCGGGGCACCGAAGAAATTACGTACATCAACAACAGCCCGGACACGTTGCGGCAACTCGTTTTCAAACTATTTCTGAATAGCCACAAACCAGGAGCCGTCCGACAGTCACCCGCTTCTGCCGACTACATGACCTCGGGTATTCATATCGATAAGTTTGCCGAAAACAACACCACCAAAACCTGGCAGGATGCGGGTACGGCTACCACAAAGCGTCTTGTGCTGACAAAACCGCTAATGCCCCGTGATTCGGTCAAGCTCTCGCTGGACTGGCATTACGATATTTCGGTTGAAAGTAACCGCGAAGGATCGCTTGATTCGACAACCTACTTTCTGGCTTACTTTTACCCCCGCGTGGCGGTTTATGACGATTATTACGGCTGGGATCGAACGGAGTTTACAGAAGCGCAGGAGTTCTATAACGACTTCAATGAGTACACATTTACGGTGAACGTACCTAAAAATTACCTGGTCTGGGCCACCGGCGATTTACTCAATGCCGACGAAGTCTTACAACCTACCTTTGCCAAACGCCTGAATGAATCGATGAGCACCGATTCCATAATTCATGTGGCTACGCTTTCCGACGTCACGTCGGGCAATGTTACCAGACAGCAGGAGATGAATTCATGGAAATGGAAAGCGAATTATGTGCCCGACATTGCCTTATGCATCAGTAATCATTACGTCTGGGATGCGTCGAGTGTTGTGGTCGATAAAACAACAAACCGGCGATCCAGTGTTCAGGCTGCTTTTCTGGATACGGCCAAAGACTTTCACCAGATGGTTGGCTTCGGTCGGCATTCGCTCGACTGGTTTTCGAATAACTGGCCCGGCATTCCGTACCCGTATCCCAAAACAACCATCGTTCAGGGTTTTGCCGATATGGAATACCCCATGATGGTGAACGATGCCACTACCTCAGACCTCAATTTTTCTCGCTTTGTGGCCGAGCACGAAATCGCTCATACGTGGTTCCCATTTTACATGGGCATCAACGAAACCCGCTACGGATTTATGGACGAAGGCTGGGTTACGGCCCTGGAATTTCTAATTAGTCAGGCTGATCTGGGTACAGAAAAAGCAACCAGCAATTTCCAGCAGTTTCGGGTTGCCTTCTGGAGCAAAGACCCTTCTGCCGAAGAAGACCTGCCGATTATTACACCCGCTAATATTCTGAGCGGTGCCGCGCTGGGCAATAATGAATACGGGAAAGCGGCCATTGGCTATCTGGCCCTGAAAGAGTTGCTGGGCGATGCGGCATTCAAAAAATCACTGCACGAATTTATGAATCGCTGGCATGGCAAACACCCCACTCCGTGGGATATGTTTTTCAGTTTCAATAATACGTCGGGGCAGGACCTCAGCTGGTTCTGGAATAATTGGTTTTTCAGCAACCATTACATCGATTTCGCGATTCAGAAAGTTGTAACATCACCAACAAAATGTACCGTTACGCTGGAAAATATCGGTGGTTATGTGGCACCTGTTGACGTTATCGTGACCTTCACGGATGGCAAGACTGAAACATTTCACCAAACACCGAACCTGTGGAAATCCAACCAGAAGCTGGCCACGATCAATCTCCCGGTACAAAAGAAAGTTCAGTCGATAAAACTGGAAGGTGGTATTTACATGGACGCTGACCCCAGTAACAACAGCTGGAAAGTGAAGTAATTAATCATAGAGAGAGGCCATTGATGAAAGCAAGAGCAGGAAAGCGACCTGCTCTTGCTTTCATCAATGGCCTTTTCGCTTTACTCCCGGCTCAACAAATCGTGCACGAACGATTTATCGGCTCCTCCCCCATTATTCGCAAAAATAATGTAAATAGACTGTTTATCGGGGAAATAGAACCAGTTTGCATCCACCCCCAGCAGTGTTCCATTGTGGCCCCAGGCGGTTCCGATGGGCGATTGGTATGAATCCAGGCCAAGACCATATTCTGTTGTCCCTTGTCGGACCGGTGGCACCGTCATCATTTCCTTTACAGAAGTCAGGCTGATCAGCTTTCCACTGAAAAGTGCATTGCTGAAGGCAAACAGGTCTCCAGCTGTTGAAATTAGTCCGCCATTGGCCTGCCCATCGCTGTCGGCGCGATCAAAAGTAGTGACGTCCATGAGTTTCCCATTGGCATAAAAGTCATTATACCCCCGAACCACGTTTCGGTCGTCGCGCCGGTCAATGTACGTATTTGTCAGACCGAGCGGCTTAAAAATAAATTGCTCAAGCACCTGCTGCAAAGACTGTCCGGTTTGCTTTTCGATGAGTTTTCCGATCAGCCAATAGTTGGTATTACTGTAGCCGTACCGGTCACCGGGCTGAAAATCGAGCGGACGCCCATAGACGTATTCGGCAAGCACTTCATCTGTGGACATAGCCGTTCGATGAGCTGGGTTGTTGAGCAAATCAAGCTGATACTGCCGATCATCGTTGGTCGGATCGAAAATACCGCTCGTATGCGAGAGCATGTGCCGAAGTGTTATCGTTTCGGCATTGGGAATTTTACCCGTCACCTCCGGCAGAAGCATTGCCAGTTTGTCGTCCAGTTGAAGCTTGCCCTGCTCCCGCAACTTCATAACGACCGTTGCTACAAAAGTTTTGGTAATACTCCCCGTTCGAAACTGGTCGCTCAGGCGAAGATCGGTCTGGTATTCGAGGTTTGCCTTACCAACTGCACCCGCCCAGACCGATTCGCTGGCCCGTTTGAGCAGCATGATTGTTCCGGGGCAATTCCATTTCTGGTTGAATGTTTGCAGTGCGGCCTGGTAGCTGGCCTGTCGTGGATGATTGCTGTAGTCATCCGATAGACCCGGCTCGGTGACTGGTTGCGGTATTTGGTCAGTCGTGCAGGCTAGTAGCATAAGCCACGCACTTCCCAGTACTGGGAGTGTCCTTTTCATGTTTATTGGAAGTTGTAATTATGGATTAGTCCGTTCGTTACTGCATCGCCAGCTTATTGGCGGATAAAAAAACGGGTGCCAATGCTTAGTGCCTGATGCGGCAGTACGACGTTGTGGAATGGCATCTCACCAAATAGCTCATAATGGGCAAATATCATGGCTCGATTTGGGAATCGATAGCCAATTCCCGTATGCGCAGAAGGCATAAATTTGAGCTGTGTAGCCGATGCTTTACGATACGCTCCCGTGCTTTCAATTCGCTCATACGAAGGAGCCTTGGGGCGTAACAACAGCGCACCTCCGCCCAGAAACGCATCGGCAAAGAAACCACCGATGTATTTACGATACCCGAATTCGGAATTAACGAACAGCCCATCCTGAACCTGTGGATGGTGGTAATAGCCAATCGTAAGGGTTTGAATTAGTTGGGAACCGGATCGATTGCGGTAGTAAAACTCGGTACCAACTTTGATACCGACACCGCCTTTTTTAATCCGTTTGATCGTGGGCAGGCTGATGGATTCTGCAAATAAACTGATGGTGATTGGTAGTATTGGTAGACTCTGGCGGGGTGAAACTTGCTGTGCCAGGGCCGTTCCGATCCCCACCAGAAGGCCCAAAAGAATGAGTTGCAACGTTTTCATCATGCGTCATTAGCGTTGTTTGAACGCTGCAAAGTTGATCGCAAAAACGGTGCAGAATGGATCAAAAACCACCCACCGGGTGGTTGTGCGGGTTGAGTGGCAGGAATAAAAAACTGAATGGTAACCAGCGTAGATTGATCAGATGGCCTTTATTGTTCCATCCACCGCCGAAACTCAGCCACCCGCCGACGGCTAACAGCTACTTCGTCGGCATGGGTGGGATGTAGATGCAGTAACAACCGCCCAGTGCCATCATTCTCGACCCGACGAATAGCCTGACGATTGACAACAAACTGGCGATTGAGCCGGAAGAAACTGGTATCGGGTAATCGTTCACTGAGTTGTTCAAGCGTAGCGTCTACAGTAAATGATTTGTTGTCGGCGGTTTTAACAATGCTGATTTCGTTGGTTATGAACACGTAAGCTACCTGTTCCGTAGCGACCGGCACAAATGCTTTGCCGTGATTGACCAGCAGAGTTTTTAGTGCCTGACTCCGACTTCCGGGCTGTTCTTCTGGGTTTGTCTGGCTATACTCCAATGCGACAATACGATTCTGCAAAGCGGCAACCGTCTGTCGATGATAGCTAACCATCCAATACATGGTGTAAGCCATGTGCAGCAATACGATAAACAGGCAACCAATCGGCACATCGTTGGAAATGGTAATCGACAGGTTAAACGGAGCGGGGCGTTGCAGAATCAGATTATTATAAACCAGGCTAAATACCGCAATGATCAGTATCGTCCCCGACAGGCTGATACCGCCCTGGATCAGCAATCGCTGTAGTGACTGAGTTGCCCATGAATAGCGCCTGTCCATTTCCCGGATGAGCCAGCGGTTCAATGTCCAGAGCAATCCGGTAACCAGCGCTACAACGGCAACATCCTGGTAAAAAAGTGGCGATTGAACCAAATTGCCCAGCGAGGCCGGATCACCAATGAGCCGAAATAAAACAGCCCAGATGGGTATGCCGATGAGTCGGGCGATTTTGTCAGGGTAGTGAATAGAAGTCATACGTAAATTCAGGTACACGAACGTTGGCAGACCAGCGAGGTAATTTATTTCAGCAATTAATGAAGCGCGGGCTGGGCCATTTTAATAGCAAAGCAGTCAAGCAAAAAATCCTCAAATTCCTGTTGATCAGTAATGGCATGGTCAACAACCTGCCCATTGTCCGTAATTTTCAGCGTATGATCCGTTAAGGTAATTCGCCCATGTGGCGTCACGATTGTACAAAGCTTATTCCGGGAGAAAAATGACTCCTTTGAGGTTTGATGAAAGTGGCACATGTCCGTAAAATCGGCCAGCTCTCTTGGGATACAGGTAAAGCTATAGCCTGGTATCCAGTCGCCCTGTTCATTCTCTTGCTTAATCACCAGATTGTCAGCATCGAGCTCCGTAATCTGGTATCGGCCAGTTTGGTCTTCCTGAATCTGGTTTAGCGTCAATAACAGCGGATACACCGGAAACTGTCGGCCAAAGGCAACATCAAGGAGCCAGTCAATTCCATCGACATGGGCAATGATGGAGAGGTGGTCAAATTCCGGATGGAATCCATTTACATCGTCGTGCACCCGCCCTGATATGCGCTTGACCTGAAAACCGATTGCCTGTAGAAATTCAAAAAAAAGCCCATTCAGTTCGTAGCAAAACCCGCCCCGTTTTCGGGTTATGATTTTATCAAATAAGGCATCCGGATCAAGAATTATTTCCTGCCCATAATGAATGGATAAGTTCTCAATTGGTATGGTTAACTGATGTTGGTAGTGCAGTTTCCGCAACGTAGCCAGCGTCGTATCCAATTCCTCGGTGTAGTGAATTCGTTTTAAATAAGCATCGATATCCATGATTATTGGGATGAAATTGGTCTAAGTAATGGTCCGAAGTTGGCGTAATTCACGCAAGCCACCCACTACTTCTCTTCTGAAATGGGCTGATCGGCTACTCAACCGTTTAATAAGACGCATGAGCTGACCCGGCTACTAATCACTAAAAACCTTCCGGTATAGGAACAATCCGTAATTGTTGAACGTCTTTATAAGAAAGTACCATTTCCAGGAGTTTATGACTCGCCGACAATATTTTATTATCATCCTGATCTTAGGGACACTAACTACGATCAGTCCGTTCTCCATTGACATGTATTTGCCGGGCTTTCCGGCCATTGCCAAAGACCTACACACATCCATTGCTCAGGTACAGCTGTCCTTAACGGCTTACCTGATTGGCATTGCCGTCGGGCAACTTGTTTACGGCCCCTTGCTGGATCGTTTTGGCCGAAAACTTCCGCTGTACGCGGGCTTAGCTGTCTATTTGCTGGCATCCATTGGCTGTGCGCTAACGACTTCCATCGAGACTCTGATTCTGATGAGGCTCCTTCAGGCGCTGGGTGGATGCGTAGGCATTGTTGCCGCGCAGGCGCTGGTTCGCGATTTGTTTCCGGTAACCGAAATTGCTCAGGTTCTTTCCTTGCTCACGCTGGTGCTGGCCATTTCGCCGATGATAGCCCCAACAGTGGGTGGCTACGCTACAGTGGTTTTGGGCTGGCATTCGATCTTCCTGATTCTGGCGGGTATCACAACCCTCATTCTGATCGGCATTTACTACGCCCTGCCGGATGGGAAAGCCCCCGACACATCTTTATCGCTTCGGCCAATGGCTGTTTTAGGCAGCTTTTTTACGGTTCTGAAACAGCCTCAGTTCCTGACCTATGCGCTGGTAAGCGGTATCGCTACCTCGGCTCCGTTTGCTTACATTTCAGGCTCGCCCGACGTATTCATGAACCTATATAAAGTGAGTGAGCAGGAATATGGCTGGATCTTTTCATTTCTTGCCATTGCACTAATCGGACCCACGCAATTGAACCGGTTTCTGCTGAAACGGTTTACCAGCGAACAGATTATTTACACAACCTTAATCTACCAGACGGTGGTGGGCCTGCTGATGGTATTTGGCACCTGGGCAGGCTGGTTTGGGCTGTATGGATTGATCGGAATGCTCTTTTTATTCCTCTGCGGTCAGGGTTTAACTGGTCCAAATTCGGCGGCCCTATCGCTGGCACCCTTCGTCCGCCATGCGGGTAGTGCAGCCGCCTTAATGGGCAGTTTCCGAATGGGATTTGGCGCACTGGTATCCGGGTCTGTTAGCGTACTTCACAACCATACTGCCATGCCGATGGTCAGTGTTATGACGGTCTGCCTGATCTTTGGATTGCTCATTTTATTGATTGGGCAACGGGTTATTCACCACAAAAATCAACCGGCAGAGTTGGATTCAGTTTCCGAAGTTGCGTTGTAAGCAGTCGGAGTTCGCTCCAGAATTCCGGCACTTTCTCTTAATGATACACCCTGATCATAACGATGCGGAACCAGTCCGGCAGTAGCGATAAGCCCAGTTCCGACTATGATTACGAGCTGGAAACGATTACCATTCCGACGCTGACCGATAGCGTGTTGGCCAGCCACAGTTCCAGCCTGCTTTCAGCAACGACTGAGTTGGCCGATATTCAGCCGCAGGTCATTGCGCTGAATTATGCTTCGTTTACCAGCGCATCACGAATTACGTATTTCCCGACCGTTGTTGTCAGTCAATCGGAGGAATCGTTGCGGGTATCCTGCAATTGCCCTGCTCCCAAAGATGCCCTATGTGTTCATCAGGTACACGTTTTATCTAGCATTATCAGGCGCCGGGAGTTTCGTATTTTTTTTGATCAGGCACTTCGATATGAGGCCATCAGACAGGTAGCCAAAGAGTATGGTCTGGAACAGGAACGCCGGTTAGATGAGTTTTTTCAGGTGGTTTATGAACACAAAACCATCAGTATCCGGCCAGCCCTTAAAGCACTGATTCTCACTAACCAGACTGGCAAGGAATCCATTGAAGCCCTGTTACTGCCTAAACCCGGACGACAGCTACCGGCAGTTGACGAGCCAGCTTCAACGCTCAAAAAATTGGTCGTTTTTACGAAGCACCGCTACTACGATAATTTTTGTCTGGAACTATACGAAGGCGCAACGGCCCGAGACGGAAAGCCAAAGAACCCCTTAACGCCCATTCAACCGCTGGACCTGATTGCAAAGACAGACAACCTGAGTGAGCTAAAATTCTATTCGGCAATCGCCAAATTCCAGAACCATCATCGTACCAAACAGGAAGAAACTGACCTGGCTGGCTTACAGCTCATTGCCGCGAACCCGGCACGGCTTTCCTTCTATTATCACTCAGGCAGTGTTTCCGAGAATATCACCTCCTATTCGCTGGTTCCAATTAAGGTTGACATTCGACCAGTTAATCTCACTTTATCGGTTCAGCAAAGCGGTAGCTTTTATGAAATCCACGGATCGCTGAGTCTCGATGGAGTTTCGTATGAATTACACAAACTGACCATTAAGTACGACTATTTTGTCCTGCTTCACGATACACTGTATTTGATCAATAATTCTGACTATCTGCGGATTATTCAGTTTTTTGGCTCCAGGGATAACAGAATCATTATTCACCAGTCGAAGTATGACGAATTTCAGCAAACAATCCTGTCGAAACTCGAAAACCGGATTCAGCTAAATTATGCCTACCTGAAACCGGCAACTGCCGGGCAATTAGCGGAGAATGGTTTCGATCAGGAGCGGGAACGTATTATTTACCTGAGCGATTCTGAACATTATGTACTGATTTCGCCGGTGATGAAATACGGAAACGTTGAAGTACCCGTGTTGTCTAAACGACAGATCTACTCCGTCGACAGGAAAGGCAAACCTTTTACGGTGGCCAGAGACGATGAGGCTGAGATTCATTTCACAATGGCCATACTTAGTCAGCATCCGGATTTTCAGGATCAACTCGACCAGCCTCAATTCTATCTGCATAAAAAGTATTTTCTGGACGAGGAGTGGTTTCTGGCTGCTTTCGATGCCTGGCACACCCAGAACATTCGCATTCTGGGTTTCAATACGCTTAAGAATAACAAGCTTAATCAGCACAAAGCGAAAGTCTCCGTAATTGTCAGCAGTGGCCTCGATTGGTTCGAAACAGCACTGGGCATATCGTATGGTAAACAACGGGTTAGCTTAAAACACCTGCAACGGGCAATCAAAAACAGAAGCCGGTTTGTTACGCTCGATGATGGTACGCAGGGCGTCTTACCGGCTGAATGGCTCGATCGGTTTTCGGCTTATTTTCAGGCGGGCGACGTGGTTGACGAGCGCATCCGAACGCCCAAAGTCAACTTTTCGACGGTTCGCGACCTGTACGCCGATGATGAATTAACCAGTGAGGTGAAGGTACAGTTGACCCTGTTTACGACAAAACTCACTGACTTCCAATCCATTCAGCCCGTTTCCGTACCGAAAGAGCTACACGCATTGCTTCGGGATTATCAGAAAGAGGGGTTGAACTGGCTAAACTTTCTGGATGATCTGGGTTTCGGCGGTTGTCTGGCCGACGATATGGGGCTTGGGAAAACGCTCCAGATCATTGCGTTTATTCTGTTACAGCGCACGAAACATGGCCCAAATACCAACCTGATCGTTGTGCCAACGTCGCTGTTGTTCAACTGGCAGGCCGAAGTGGCGAAGTTTGCTCCCAGTCTGACTATTCATACGTTTTACGGCGCTAAACGTAAGCTCAAGAAAACGGAATTCACGCAGTTCGACATCCTTCTGACCTCCTACGGAACGCTCTTATCCGACATCCGTTTTTTAAAGGATTACCCCTTTAATTACATCTTTCTGGATGAATCGCAGGCTATAAAAAATCCGGAATCGCAACGTTATCAGGCGGTTCGGCTGTTGACCTCGCGCAATAAAATCGTCCTGACCGGGACACCGATCGAAAACAATACGTTCGATCTGTATGGCCAGCTTTCGTTCGCCTGTCCGGGCCTGTTAGGCAGTTATAATCACTTTAAGGGTCACTATTCAACACCGATCGACAAATTCGATGACTGGCAGCGTGCCCGCGAACTCCAGAAGAAAATCAGCCCGTTTATCCTGCGCCGGACCAAAGCGCAGGTGGCCACCGAGTTACCAGACAAGACGGAGATGATTATCCATTGCGACATGGGGCCTGAACAGCGAAAAGTCTATGACGCCTACGAACAGGAGTTTCGCAATTTCCTGCTGACAACCAAAGAAGGCGACATTCCGAGGGTACGTTTACATGTGTTGCAGGGGCTCACGAAACTACGACAGATTTGCAACTCACCCGTTTTGATCAACGACGAAGAATTCTACGGTGACTCTTCGGCGAAGATCGATATGCTGATCGACCAGATCGAGAATAAATCTTCACAGCATAAAATTCTGGTTTTCTCACAGTTCGTGTCCATGCTCGACCTGATCCGGAACGAACTGGAATCCCGACAGATTGACTTCGAATACCTCACCGGACAGACCAGCAACCGGGCCGCCAGCGTAAATCGGTTTCAGTCAGACGACGACGTTCGTGTTTTTTTGATCAGCCTGAAAGCAGGTGGTACGGGTCTAAACCTAACGAAGGCCGACTACGTGTACATCGTAGATCCCTGGTGGAACCCCGCCGTTGAAAATCAGGCTATCGATCGGAGTTACCGAATTGGTCAGAAGAAAAATGTAGTGGCTGTACGTTTGATATGCCCCAATACAATCGAGGAGAAGATTCTGGAACTCCAGGAGTCCAAAAAAGAGCTAGCCAACAGCCTGATCAAAACAGACGCATCGTTCGTTAAATCACTCACCAGGAGCGATCTACTGCGTTTACTAAACTAGTAACAGATCGCTGATTTGTACGATGATTAAGATGAGGTATGTTTCCTTTTGATTAAGAACCTATACGGTTTTTGACACCGCATCGGCGGCCCGGCGCATCGGCGGCCCGGCGCATCGGTTTAAATTAGCCGAGCACTAGTCTTAGCCCATTTTCTCGCTGATGTACAGAATCGATCTAATAGCAACGTCTTCCATAAAGCGGCTTCTGCCTTGATTAGCGCAATACGACATTGGGGTCGTCTTCGTAGGCTGACCCAATAAGGCAAAGGTGATTAAGGGTTTCGGCAAAGAGTTCGTAGAGCTGCTTTAACCGCTCAATGTCTTTGATTACGCCCACAACCTTAAACGACAACTGATCGACTCCCTCTGGAAATGTTGTTGACAACCAGCCATCATCGTCTTTTACTTCAAGACTAATCCCGGCCTGTGCATCGATTAATTGCCGGATGCGGGTATTTTTAAACAGGAGTTGTAGTTTGTCCTCGTCATTCCCCTGAATAATGAACTGATCATCAAAATCAGGGAAGCCTACTTCAACATCCTGCATGCCTAATTTTTTTCCTAATTCGCTAAAAAAACCCTTTCGGTATATAGTAAAGCGGAAACCGTCCCTGTTTACATAAGGGGCTCTCATTCGGGTAAACGTAATGCTGGTTTTACCATTCGATACGGTATAGGTGTCGAGTGTAATAGTCCATTCCTTTACGGTAGCCTGTACTTTACTTCCTTTCCAGAAACCGCCATCTATAAAATCGGCGTTTATTTCATCGGCCAGTTGCCCCCAGGCTTCATCTTTATAAGGACCAAATAGTTTTCTCAGCAGGCTCATCAGTGTGTATTTTTCATGACGGTTTAGGCCATGCTATAGCTTGATCAACGAATTCCGGAAAGGTAATCGAATTTCCGACACACCTGACGCTTTACTAGCTACTACTGCCCAAACTTTCGGTTTAAAACGACTCACAATTGATATTGACTTTCGCCATAGTCCTGATTTACATGTAGTACTGAAACCGTCTAGTCCAGCTAATCGGCTCACTGATCAATCAACTCCTCGGCTGTTTGCTTTTGGTAATTCCTGGAAAGTGTCTTATAGGCACTGGATTTCATGGCAATAACCGTCACAAGGAGGCCGATAAGGCCGGTAACGGTGAATAGTAGGGCGAGTCCCCGATCTTTGCCAGTGCCGAACCAGTTGCCGATCAGGTCTACCCCGGCCCCGGTTGTCATAAACGGAATGAAAATGTATTCAGCGATGGGGCCAATCATAAAAGCGGTCAGCGGTGAGGCAGCCTGTTCGATGCTTTGAGCAAAGCCAAATACGCGTCCCTGCCGTTCGGGTGGAATCAGTTTCTGCATGATGGTTTGTTCAGCCGCTTCAACCACCGGAATCAGGCATAGATACAGGAATAATCCAACCGTTAGCAACACGATGGACTCATGAATCGTGAAGAAAACGCATAATACCCACATGGTTATGTTTGAGAGGAAAAGCGTTCGGAGGGGTCGTTTCCCAAGCCCTTTTTTGGCAACGACCAAGCCGCCAATAATAAAGCCCAAACTCAGAAAACCCCACAAAACACCCCACGTCTGAACCGACACGAGCGACAGGCCATAGGCGTCCATCAGTGACATGAAGACGCCACCCAGGAAATTATTGAAGGTGTTGAAGAAAATCAGCGCAAAAAGCCCCGGCATCGCGTTCAGTGCCTGAATGGTGCCCCGAATATCGATTCGTTTGGTATGGTCTTCGGTATGTACGACCCCCTTTTCGGGAATGGATACCGTCCACAAATGAACCAGAACAAGCAGGGTCAGGCCGAGCGCAGCAACCAGCATCCAGAATATACCCAGAAAGCCAATAATCAGTCCACTAAAGATCGAAGCGACAAGAAACGATACGCCGTTTGTTGTCCCAACGAGGCCGTTTGCCTTATCCCTGCCGTCTTCCGGAATCAGAAAGGTAACAAGGGTCGAGAGGGCAATTGATCGTATGTTTCCGGCAATTGCACCAAGGAGCGACAGGATGATAAATGCCCATAGAATTGGACTCGACGGGTCTGTAAATACCTGGCGGGGTGTTGCTATATAAATGAAAAAGGACAGCACATATAAACCTAATGAACCAACACTAGACACAATCATTGCCGTTTTCTTCTTGTACCGATCTACTAAAGACCCGAGAAAAAAACCGGTTATGGCGATTGTACCCGTATACACACCCGCCATAATCGACGTAGCCACCACCGATTTCGTTTCCAGATAGACCCAGAACGTAACCGCAAACCAGACAAGATTATTCGTAAGAGAAGCTGCCAGTGAGTTGGCCAGAATGACATAAAACGTTTTCATCGTTTCTGATTTTGTCGCATCACATCCTGCTTTTTACAAATGCGACCGACTATATAAAGAAAGACCGAATGGGCAACTGGAATGAGCTATGGCTATATAACATCCTGAGTAGTTCAGAAGTATACCTGGCTCATGCATAGCAAAGTACATTCACCATTTGCAACAAATGGTGGGCAGTAAGGTTTTTCAGAAAAACAAGGTAATGAATTGGCGTAAATACACGATAAGACAGCTCTGGTGAGTGAATAGTACTCACCAGAGCTGTCTTATCCCTTACCGTAAGTAGCGCTGTTTCGTGTTTTTATACGGCCGTGGCCTCAGCCGCAGGTTGCTCCTGATTAATAGCCGCCAGGTCCATATACATAATCTCCCAATGATGACCGTCCAGATCCTGGAAGCTACGGCCATACATAAATCCCTGATCCATAGGCTCATTTGGTGTAGTAGCACCTGCCTCAATGGCTTTATCTACCAGTTCGTCAACGGCTTCCCGGCTATCGGCAGAGAGGCAGATAAGGGCTTCCGTTACTTTGGTGGCATCGGCAATCTCAGTTTTTATAAACGTTTTGAAGAACGGCTCTACCAGCAGCATTGCATAGATATCTTCACTGATAATCATGCTGGTGGCATTCTCGTCCGTAAACTGTGGGTTAAAGGAATACCCAAGCTTAGCGAAAAAATCAATCGATTTGTTGAGGTCTTTAACGGGCAGGTTTACAAAAATTTTGGTTGCCATGAGTAGTTGTGTTTTGATGTTTACATAACAAAGATACGCCCCATGGGTAGCATTAGTGGGGGGTAAATGCGACAAGATGCAGGGCGATTGCGGCAACTTTTCAACCTCGTCAAAAGCCTTTTCCAATGGCGTCGAACCAGGGCTTCAACATCCTGTTTTGTCACAAAAAACCTTATTTTGCATTCTTTACAAACCGCAGATTAAATCGATAATCAGGGCTGTTGGTCGTGTAAAACAGAATTGAATGGGCTTTGCCGGAAGCATTTTCCTGAATACTGAAGGTATTTCCATCTGCTACCCAGAATTCACTGATGTCTCCATCCAGAGGAGCACTGTTCTGGAAGCTGTAACCGGCCGGATGCGCGTTGAAACCCGAAATATTCGTGCCGCTAATGGTTCGCCAGTTAGTGGTTGACGTCAGCTTTTTTATAGCCTCCTGTCGGGTTGCCCGATGATCGGCAAACACGACGCCCTGACTTTCGGCCAGTGTCACATAATCCTGCATCGTTGGGAGCCGCCATCCACTGGGAATTGGCACGGCCCTGGCTTCATCGAAGGTGTAATACCGTCCATATTCGGGTTTTTCACTTCCGGATTTATACAGCAATCCACCCGGCCCATCGTAATTGGTTATCGTCCAGACCTGACTGCCAATTGTCGTAGTCGGATATTCTTTTCCACTAATCAGGACGGTGGTTACCTGGGGATTGGGTTGGCTTTCCTGATCCTTTTTACAGGAAGAAAAAGCCAGGGTAAATAGGGATAATAAAAAAAAAGGTAGTTTAACTGAATGCTTTTTTTTAGCTGTACGTGCCATTTTTAGAGCGAATAGGTGAGAAATGATCTGGCTGCCTATCCTCATTCTGCTCAGTTTAGTCAGTTTGACGCACAGACATTGCCGTACAAAGCAAATCAGTATAAATACCCGTTAAAAGCATCTGGATACAAGCTGTCGAAACAGTTGGATGAACTGTCTAAAATGGCGTCTGAAAAGAAACCCTACTTACACCGCTCCCCGTCCAGTCGAAAAAAACGCACAGTAACAGGCATCACAGCCGTTGAATCGACAAACCCTTTCAGGGCAAAAATCCCGACGTATTTTGGTGTAATGCCAAATTCGTAGGTGGTTACTTCTTTAAACGAGAAATTGTCGACGGGGCTGGCCGAGTACAGGAACCGGAATTTCTGACCCTGTTTCTCTATCCGGAAGGCGAAGTTTTTCAGGTTATTCACGGCAAGACGACGATCGCTGGTGTTACCTAACGTAAACAGGGGCTGGTGAGCAATCTCTTCCAGATTCGTGTATCCTTTTCCATACGAAGCGATTGCCTGAATCAGGATTTCGCCGGGTTTGATGTACCCACCAAAGAAGTCGTTGTAGGACAGTGAGATACGGATACTTTTCCCGGCGAACGAGGTATCTTCCAGCAACACTAAACCCGCCTGCTGCCAGTTGGCGCTGGGGACAAAATCCTTAAAATGGACTTCAGTGCGAAAACAGTCATTATGAATGGGCTGCAACAACAGGTTCTGAATCTGCGGAGCCTCGCCCGTCTTATGCCAGTTATCGCCTTTGAGCGTGAAGAGGGTTAAATGACCCGGTTTCTCTGCTCTCCGATTCCAGAAGGCCTTATTTCGGGCATGAACAATCCAGCCATTCCGGTTAAGTGACATCTCGTCAGTTTTACGAAAATCGTCGATTATCCGCTCAGGTTCAGGCTCCTGAACAAACCAAAACAAGCCTATTACGCCCAAAATGAGGGGTATAATCAGCCAGCCTGGCAAACGGTGCCTGTTCGGTTTGGGGTCGATCTGTTCGGCTCGATTGGGCTGGAAAAGTTGTTCGCGATAACGGAACCAGTACGGAAAGTGCTCTTCGTTCTTTTTCCGCTCCGCTTCTGTCGTAACCGGAGCGCGAAAGACAAAGCGTGCCAGCGTATCGAGGGTGGCCACCGATGGATTTTCCTGCTTATCCGGCGAAGGATTTACCAGAAAAGCCGCGTAGTTTTTGATACTTCTCCATCCGACAACCAGTCCTGTGCGTTCTTCGATCTCGTTACTGAGGTGCCTGCTCTCTGATTCGGATAACTGATTTTGTAGTGGTTGACCAAAACACATTTCTACTACGGCCCTAAAAAGAGCGGCAAACGCCCGCCGGTCAAATTCATCCATATAACAACTGGCATCTATCAATTCCTAACCCAACAAGATTCATAACACAGCATTCTGTCCTGGGGTTTAACGATGCGGCATATTGCCCAACGGAAACGAGATTTCCGCAATGTTTCCGGTCAGATTCCGGCCTTTTCGGGCCACAAAGCGAAGTTTTGTCAAAAACATTTTGCTTCGGCAGCCCGATCGTATGAAAAAAGCCTTATTGATTCTTGCACTCTTTTCTGCCCTGACTGGCGTGGCCCAGCAACTCCAGTTTCATTATGATTTCAGGCATTCGATCGACCCTGATCTGAACAAACGGAATTTCGCGTCGCTCACGTTCGAATACTTCAAGGCAAACGATTCGACCGGATCATTCCTCTTAAAAACACAAACCGACTTTAGTGGCGAAAATAATAATATCGGTCAGCTATTTTTGCAAGTCTCCAAAAATCTACGCTTTTGGCGGCCTAAGGTCTATTTGTCGTTAACTTACAGTGGCGGTTTAGGCGTGGCACCACCCTCCTATGGGTATTACCTGACCAATTCGTTCGGCTTCGGTATTGCGTACCCATTTCAGTGGAAAGGTGCCTGGTTTAGCGCCAGTGTCGTGTATCGCTACAATGCATTTCCGCAGCCAAGTCATGACCCACAGGTTACGTTTTATTTCGGAAAAGGATTTTTTCAGTACAAACTCATGGTGGCGGGGAGTCTGGTCGGATGGAGCGAGAACCGTAACCAGGGCACTGATTTTACGGCCAGTCAATCTGGCAAAAAGATCGCTTTTTTCGGTGATCCTCAGATCTGGCTTAAAGTATCGAAAACGCTTTCCGTTGGATCAAGAATCAATTTATTCTATCATACACTTACTCCCGAAAACCAGGTGCAGGTTTACCCGACGCTGGCACTGAAAAACCAGTTCTAACAGGCGCTCTGCGATGAATCGCTACCGTAACTGGCCAGGAACGGCTAGGCGTAAAACACTTTCACAACCACGCTCCCTACCAGCAACACGAAAAATAGAAACAACAAACCGGCAATGTATACGGTGCCGATGCCGGGGCTCTGTTCGCTATGCGCACTCAATGCTTTATCCAGGGCAAAATGGGCACCGACAATTGCCGCAATCCAGATTCGAAGCAGTAGCCAGTCGCGATTAATTCCGGGAACAAACCATAGCGAAAAGGTCAGGATTCCGGCTAGCGAAATCCACAAATGAAGATTCTCAATTATATCCTCGACGGATTTTGACGGAGGCACATTGGCCTGCGCCAGTAGCAAAGCCGCACACACAACAAGAACCCAGAATAATTCCGGACCGATGAGCAATTGAACAAATCGGGGCATCGGCTTATCCTTTGAAGGCTTTAAATACCGAACTGATCAGGGTTGGATAACCAATTAGCGAAAAAACGACGCCAAACAGGCCAAATACGCCGGGCAAAAGCCAGCCGTCTACCCCTTCAAGGGTTATGTCCTCTTGCGGATTGTCGGGCATATACCAAAGTGTTACGGTATCGCCCACGTTAAAGCTGGCAGGTGTCGTGTACGTCTGTGAATAATACGTGATCGGCTTTCCTGCCGATGTTACAAACTGAACGACCGGAGCCTGTGCCGTTGTTGTCCGGCCTTTTTTATCACGACTGTATCGCGTGTCAATCACAAGGCCCTTTGTTTCAATACCGGTTTGAACGATCCGCTGCGTCGACTGCCAGCTTAGGTAGGCCGCAATCGCAAAAACAGTTCCTATCAGGGCAAATAGCCCGAAGAATAACAGGCTGCCATCGATTTTCAATTTCATTTAACAGTATTCTAAACGCAGTGTAGTAATAGTGGCGCTTTCAATCCGTAGTCTATTGATTAGCAGACCACTACAGACAGACAAAAGCGATCCAAACCTACTGTTTTTTCGAGAATCAAAGCATAGTGTTTTGTGTATACGGTAAGCCGAACGTTTTAAAGACACCTGGCTATAATGTCTATAGCTCTTTCCTGCTCAGCCAGATTCAGGGATGCAAAGCCTAACCGGGCTGAGTTATAGTTTATCGTTCCGGTATTATACCGCTGGCCGTCGCTCATAATCAGGCCTTTCTGAAAGGCTTTGGCAGATACATTCCGTAAATCGCTGTCGTTGAATCGTGTCCAGACTGACATGCCGCCGTCTGGAATCCGGAACGTAACCCGTTGGCCCAGGTTTTCCGTCAATAGTGAGCAGAAGTGATCCCGGCGCTCGCGGTAAAGATTGACCACTTTACGAATGTGCCGCCCAATGGTTCCATTACGATACAACTCTGCAATGGCAACTTCCATCATACTGTCGCCCTGCCGGTCAATACCCATTCTAAGGTTAGCAACAGCCTTTATAAAGTTTTCGGGCGCTACGATAAACCCAATCCGTATGGCCGGAACAAGGGTTTTACTCAATGTTCCAATGTAGATTACGCTGCCGTGGTGGTCGAGGCTAGCCATTGGCAGTATTGGATTACTTGTGTAATGAAAATCGTAGTCATAGTCGTCTTCAATGATGGCGAATTTGTAGGTTGCCGCCAGTTCTAGCAGCCGAATGCGCCGTTCGGGCGTAAGGGTCACCGTTGTTGGATGGTGGTGATGCGGAATCACGTATAACAGTCGAATCTTTTTCGTCAGACAAAGCCGCTCAACGGCATCAATAGCAAGACCACCTTCATCTACAGGCACGCGATTAATGCTGGCCCCAGTCTGCTGAAATGTAAGCGTTGCGGCAAAATAGCTGGGCTCGCCCACAATCACCTGATCACCCGGTTTAAGCAGCAGGCTGGCAGCCATATAGATACCCATTTGCGCCCCTCGGGTTATCATCACGTTGGCTGCCGAAATCGGCAATCCACGGGTTTCACGCAAAAAACTGGACAGCGTATCACGTAAGTAATCTGTTCCTTCTGCCCGGCCATACATGTTGTATTTTTTAAAAGCAGGCTGCTTACCCATGCTTCGTAACTCCCTCAGGAATAACTCATTAGGAATTAAACGCATATCCGGAAACCCATCATTAATAATTAACTTTTTAGTATCCGGAAACCCCAAGGCCGGAAATTGGACAAATCGTTTTTCATCAATGGAAAAGATCGTCTTTTCGGGATAGGCAACTGAGGTTTCCGTCTGCTTAAGCTTTTTGGGCTTTATTTCGGGCAAGTCCTGTACGACAAATGTGCCCTTCCTCGGAATCATTTCCAGCCAGCCCTGCGCCAGCAACTCCTCATAAGCGGCTACTGTTGTTTTGCGATGAACACCCAGGGCGGTCGCCAGTTCGCGGGAGCCTGGCAACTTCGATCCGCTTCGCAAACGCCCTCTGCGAATGGCCTGAATAATAGCATTGGCAATCTGCAAATAGATAGCCGTATCGACTGCTTTATCGACGGTAACAAGGTCGTTCAGGAACATCATCTGGCCTACTTAATTTCTTAAATCTGGACTACTTAAGTAGTCCACCAAAGGTAGATATTTGTAGAAATAAAATACAACGATAAACAGCAGGAACAGTATTTGAACGGGCTGTTTCTGCGCAATAATTCTCTGTACCATGAAAGCAAGAATGCATATTAAGTCGGTTGAACCACGGGTTTATAAAGCTATGCTGGAAGCCGAAAAACAGATGGCAACGTTTAATATCGATCCAAAACTTAATGAACTGATTAAACTAAGAGTCTCACAGTTAAATGGTTGTGGTTATTGCCTCAACATGCACGCCAGAGATGCCCGGAAACTGGGCGAAACCGAACAGCGGCTTTATACGCTGAGTGCGTGGTGGGAAACGCCGTTCTTTACCGAAACAGAACAGGCCGTTCTACGGCTGGCCGAAGAACTGACACAACTCACCAATCGGGGCGTTTCTGACGAAGTTTATACGAAGGCGCTCGATCTATTAGGCGAGCAAACACTGGCGCAGGTAATTTTTGCGATCATCACGATCAATAGCTGGAACCGCATTGCTATTTCAACTCATCTGGTGGCCGATCAGGACTGATCAATCGGGCAATCATACGTAGCCTGGCTGGGAAATCAGCCAGGCTTTCAACTAAACTCTACTATGAAATCAATTCTTCTCTTTACCATTGCCCTGTGCCTTTACGCACCCGGTAACCTGCTTGCCCAACAACACGCGCATACAACCAGCACCGGAAATTCGGAGGTAAGTTTTGCTATTATCCGTCAACAGATTCTGGCGGATAAAGGGCTTGAAAATCGGGAAGTTAAGCTATTGATTGTCGATTTTCCACCCAACAGTACCTCGACAGCCCATCGGCATCCCTGCCCAACTTTCGGCTATGTGCTCGAAGGAGAAATCGAGTCGGTTTTTGAGGGGAAAACGTATTTGTACAAAAAAGGAGATTCATTTTATGAAGAAACGAATGGTTTGCACAGTTCAGCGCGCAATAACCATCCAACCGCTCCTGCCAAACTACTGGTATTCTTCCTTGCCGAAAAAGGCAAACCGACCTCCGTGCCCGAAAAAAAGTAAGGCTACAAACGGTCATTCGATTCATCCAATCATTGCAGAATGAGCTAGCCAGACTCTTTCCGTTGGCAATGGTTGCACCACATTTTTCACCATGATCACACAATCACCAGCCAGAAAATGGGCGTATTTTCTGGCTCTCTCTATCATTTGGGGTAGTAGCTACATCCTGCTTAAGAAAGGACTGGAAAGTTTTAGCTATATAGCCGCGGCAACGATTCGTTTAGGGTCGGCGGGGTTGGTTTTTCTGCCGTTAGGCTTAGCTTTTTTCCGAAAGATTCCTTCCGGCAAATGGCCTCTGGTTGTATTATCCGGTTTGCTCAGTTCGCTGATTCCCTCCTATCTGTTTAGTCTATCGCAGGAGCATTTACAGAGTTCAACGGCGGGGATTCTGCTGGCCATAACGCCTTCCTTTACCTTTCTAAGCTCACTTTTTTTCGTCAGAAAAACGTACTCATCCCTTCAGATTCTGGGTCTATTTCTGGGTCTATTCTGCTCGGTTACCCTAAGTTTATTGTCCTCTACTGGCCTGAATCTATCGATCAATGGGTACGTGTTTCTGATAGTCATTGCCACCTTATGTTACGGGATCAATATCAATCTTGTCAAACAGTATTTAGCCGATGTGCCACCCCTGCATTTAAGCACAGTGAGCGTAACCCTCAATGGCCTGCTCGCTTTCCTGTTTGTTTATCTTCCCAATCAGACATTGTTTCAGTTTACGCCAGACACAATAAGTTCCTATCTGGCTTTGGTAACGCTGGGTGTTGTTGGAACGGCTCTGGCTCAGGTGCTTCACGTAAAATTGATCTATAGTTCGTCGCCACTATTTGCCAGCGCAATTACGTATCTGATACCAGTCGTAGCGATTTTCTGGGGAATCCTGGACAATGAATCCTTTACAGTTAACCATTTTATTGCCTGTCTGGGCATATTGGCATCCGTTTATCTGATTCGTCAGGAGGCTAATCAGATTGCCTAGCTTCACTTTCTTATATTCTCAGGGTTTTCACTTCGAGCCGTGCCACGGTTTGTTTTCGCAAAATTAGTAACCGTGGCACGGCTCGAAGTGAAAACCCTGAGAATATAAACCACGGACAAGGCTGACATACTGGCACTTGGTGATTGAGCTC
This sequence comes from Spirosoma endbachense, assembly GCF_010233585.1. Lineage (NCBI taxonomy): Bacteria > Pseudomonadati > Bacteroidota > Cytophagia > Cytophagales > Cytophagaceae > Spirosoma > Spirosoma endbachense. The sequence continues at coordinate 236,711 of NZ_CP045997.1, read as the reverse complement.
GGTTGCATTCGACAACACAATTCTACTTGATCGCTATTCTATCCCGAAAATGCGTTTATTTTGCCCGGATAGAACAGGCCCTGTAATGCCTGTTGGTTCGTTATGATGAGTCGCTTGCTTTTTTTTCTGTGTCTATCGGTCGCTCTGTCTGCGTTTATGTTGCGCGCCGATGAATCAGCGGTTATTCGGGTAAACTTATTAGGTTACCGACCATCCAGCCCTAAAACAGCCGTGTGGGGAAGCCTGACGGAGAAGAAAACGGCCCGTTTTCAGATCGTCAATGCCGAGACCGATCAGGTTGTCTGGCAACGTGAAGTTGGACAGGCATTCGGCGCATACGGACCATTCCAGCAGACGTACCGACTCAACTTTTCGGCATTCCGGCAACAAGGTCGCTTTTACCTTCGCACCGATGAAGGCACACGGTCGCCTACATTCCGCATTGATGAGAACGTATACGATGGTGCGGCTGATTTCTGCCTGCGGTACATGCGTCAGCAACGCAGTGGCTACAACCCCTTTCTAAAAGACTCCTGCCACACCCACGATGGCTATACGATGTATGGCCCCATGCCCGATAGTACCCATATCGATGCGTCCGGAGGCTGGCACGATGCGTCCGACTATCTGCAATATGTGACAACCTCCGCCAATGCTACTTATCATCTGCTGGCCGCCCTCCGCGACTTTCCGGATGCCTTTACCGATCAACACCAGACAAACGGCCTGACGGGAGCGAACGGGCAACCCGATGTGCTCGACGAAGCGCGCTGGGGCCTCGACTGGCTGATGAAAATGCACCCAAGCGACGATTGGCTGTTCAATCAGTTGGGCGACGACCGTGATCATGCAGGGTTACGCATTCCGAAGGAAGACAATTTTTACGGCAAGGGCTTTGAACGCCCCGTTTACTTCGCAACGGGTGAACCACAGGGTCTGTTTAAATATAAAAATCGGGCAACAGGTGTCGCGTCGACGGCCGGGAAAGTTAGCAGTGCACTGGCTCTGGGCTACCAGCTCATGCGGAAACTCCCAGCGGATTATGTTGATCGGGTCTATATTGACCGGCTTCGGCAGCGGGCGCAATCGGCCTATAAACTCGGGGAACAAAAACCCGGAAACGCACAAACAGCGCCTGGACGGGCACCCTATTTCTACGAAGAAGATAATTACGTGGATGATATGGAACTGGCCGCCGTTGAACAATTAAATCTGTCGGGGACTACCAGCAAACAGGCTGGGCAATGGCGTAGCACCGCGCTGAAGTTTGCCCGTCAGGAGCCAATTACGCCCTGGATCGAGAATGATACGGCTCGCCATTATCAGTGGTATCCGTTCGTCAATATCGGTCATGCTGAGCTGGCCAAACGGTTCCCCGCCAGTCAGCGAAAAACGGTTACTGACTTCTATAAACGAGGCATCGAAACCGTTTGGCAACGGGCAAAACAAAATGCGTTTTATCGGGGAGTGCCTTTCATTTGGTGCAGCAATAATCTTACGACCTCGTTCGCAACCCAATGCCTCTGGTATCGGCAACTTACCAGCGATCAGCAATATGCCGCACTTGAACAAGCCAATTTTGACTGGCTGTTTGGCTGCAATCCGTGGGGAACGAGTTTTGTGTATGGCCTGCCCGCCAACGCAGATACACCTGCCGATCCGCACTCGGCATTTACTCATTTGAAACAATACCCCATTGATGGTGGGCTCGTTGACGGACCCGTACGAGGTAGTATCTACAAAAACCTGATCGGGATTACGCTCCATGCGCCCGACGAGTATGCTGCCTTTCAAAGTGATGTTGCCGTCTATCACGACGATTTTGGTGACTACAGTACCAATGAGCCCACAATGGACGGTACAGCATCACTCGTTTACCTGTTGGCCGCTAAACAGTCCGAAAAACGACCGAAACCAGCCGCACTGACTCAATCGTTAGCTGCAGGAAATCAGCAGGCGAATGTGGACGCAAAGTCCACTTACTTCAAGGGCGCCAAAATTCGGGGCGATACGAGCGTCCGGCAACTCGCCCTGGTCTTTACAGGCGACGAATTTGCCGATGGTGGAACTACGATTGCTCGTGTTCTGCGAAAACACAACGTACGAGCGTCGTTCTTTCTGACCGGACGTTTCCTGCGTAATCGGGCCAACGCTTCATTGGTACAGCAGCTTCGTCGTGATGGTCATTACATCGGTCCCCACTCTGATCAGCACCTTCTCTACTGCGACTGGACCAAGCGTGACAGTTTACTCGTCACCCATGAGGAGTTCAGTAAAGACCTTAAAGCGAATTACGCAGCTCTGGGCCGGTTTGGCATCCAACGAAGTAAAGCAAAACTATTTTTACCTCCCTACGAATGGTATAATGACAGCATTTCGATCTGGACGCAAAGCGCAGGTTTACAACTTATTAACTATACCCCAGGCACCCTAAGCCACGCCGATTACACCACACCAGAGGCCAGTAATTACCGCGACAGCCAGACAATTCTTCAATCCATTCGTGATCACCAGCAACGGTCAGCCACGGGTTTGAATGGATTTATTTTACTGATGCACATCGGTACAGATCCCGCCCGCACCGATAAACTATACGACTATCTGGATGACTTGTTGACAGAGCTACAAACCAGCGCTTACCAACTGGTAAAGGTCAATCGGTTATAAGTGAACGTTGGCGTGATCACCTTCGTGAATCGATACAAAGTGGAATTGTCTTTGCTGATTCTATATGTGACTAATACTATGAATGGAAGTTCTCTGAGGCCATCAGAACCTCCTTCGGTCGGTTAAGAATTTTAGCTGTCCGCCCAAACAAATAGCCAGTACTAGAGCAGCCCAAGCCCATCAAAACTAAATAGGGTTACATAGGTTGTTTTCTAGTTTAAAAAAGTCTTTTTTTGTCGACTTACCTACAAGCAAGTACGTGTATCGAGCGAAAAACCAAAGCAGAATTACTTCGGCCCACTCGGTATTCATCCACAATAATCGTTCATCAACGAACATGATCTATGAGTACCAGCCTGACCTATCAAGCACAAGAGGCTGTAAGGTATTGCCAATTCTGCTACTGATTTACACAGCATTGATTGCTGTTTTGAGCGCTAACGCCCAGCCTTTTATGTGTCGGCAATTTTCGGCCAATGATGGGTTACCCTCGTCTTATTGTTTTGCTTCACTTCAGGATCGCGATGGCTATTTGTGGGTGGGTACTTATGGCGGTGTTGGCCGATTCGATGGAGCAACTTTCAAAAATTTCACCCTTAACAACGGATTAGTTAACAATCAGGCACTTAGCTTATTTCAGGATAAAGACCAAAATATCTGGATTGGCACCTTCAACGGCATTAGTATCTGGAAACAGGGCCGCTTCCAAAATATTACCTCAGCAGGCAACGTACCTATTGAACGTGTTTTCGGAATTACGCAGGATCGGGACGGACGTATTTGGGCTACCAGTGCTCAAGGCCTGCTTTGCTTCGATAATCCCGGCGCAACACCGAAGCTCTTTCAACTCGATGTACAGAATCAACCTGTCAGTCATCTTTGGGGTGTTTGCCAGATGCCTTCCGGACAGTTGCTGGTCAGTAATACCTACCATCTTTTTTTATTCGATAAAAATCGATTTACCGAAATAAAATACCCCGATGGTAAACCCATTGAAGCACGCTGTCTGGTACACATCGGCAATCGGATGCTGATCGGCACCTACGAACAGGGGATACTCGAATACAAATCGGGAACGGCTACACCCCTGTATTCGGCGATACTCCCCAGTAAACTGCGCGTATTTGATATACTGACCGATAAGCGTCAGCGATTATGGCTGGCAACCAACCAGGGTGCTATTTGCATTGACAATGGCAAAGTCACCCTGCTAAACGCGCAAAACAGTCTACCCAGCGATAAATGTCTGGGCATAAGTAAGGATTCTGAAGGAAATATATGGCTCACGACGCCGGAGGGGTTAATTCAGTGCAGAGAGCGGTTTATTGATGTTTTCACCAAAGCCAACGGGTTGCTGAATGACGAAGTCTATTCGCTTGGCAAAGACAAAAATGGCGTTATTTATTTTGGCGGCTGCAATGGAGCTTTTACGGCTTACCAGCGTGGTCGGCTTTTTCAGCCATTCCCAACCTTTACCGGAACAAAACCCAGCGGCCTGCCTATTCATTTTACCCGGTTCGACCATAAAGGAAATTTATGGCTTTCCTGTGATGCTGATGGTGTTTTTAAATTCAGTAGTAGTCAGATAAACAAAATAACGTCGACCGGAAAATTCTGTTCGGCCTTCCTGGAAGATACACTTCACGATGTCATCTGGATGGGCAACCGGGAAAAACTATTTAGATACCAACAGGGCCAATGGACTACGATTAATTCTCCCCCGGCTATGGCCGTCGATGATATCCTGGCGCTGTATCAGGACAAGCAAAATCGATTGTGGATTGGCACGTACGGGCTACGCATTTTTGACGGTAAACACTGGACAGATCTGTCTAAAAAAACAAATACTGAACAGGTATTTATTCAGTCCATAAAAACCGACTCCGAAGGCGCTATCTGGGTGGGTACGATTGGCAAAGGCATCCGCAAAATCAGGCTAGACAAGCAGGGAGCCATCGTTTCGGTTGAGACAATTACCACGCGCCAGGGGCTACAGAATGACAGTGTACTCGATCTGGAATTTGATAATGAAGGGCAATTATGGGTAGGATCATTTGGCGGTATTATGCGTATTGACCTGAAACGGCCTAAAGAAAAAGGACAGTACAGATCCCGAATTTTTAACCGGAATAGTGGTATTCTTGACAATACATGGCAGATCGTATCCTTCCTGAAAGACAATGATGGCAACCTATGGGCAGGTACCTCAAAAGGAGCCATGCGTTTCGTCCTATCAGCGATTCCAAAGACCTCTACGAACCCACCCGTTCATATTGTTTCGGCTCAGTTAGCGCAAAACACGCATGAACCGTCGACCGGTGCCAGCACTGTTGTTGCGAATGAGGAATTGCCGTATTTCCAGAATTCGCTCAATTTTCAATTTACTGGTATCAGCTTAAGCGACCCCTCCGGAATCCGCTATACCTATAAGCTCGCTGGCCTGCCCGGAGCTACCTGGTCGGCATTGTCGAGCCAAAACAGTATTACGGCCAATAACCTATCCCCAAATTCCTATGTTCTGCATGTAAAGGCCATCAATGCCGATGGGGTAGAGAGTCGTCAGGAGGCAACATTTGCGTTTACCATTACTCCCCCTTTCTGGCAAACCTGGTGGTTCCGTACCCTGCTTGCCTTGTTGATAGCCAGTGCTATATGGGCGATCGTTCAGATTAGAATTCGCTTCCTGAACGAAAAACATAAATCAGCGCTCCAGATTAGCGAGTGGAAGCTAAAAGCGCTCCAAAGTCAGATGAATCCGCACTTTATTTTCAACTCGCTCAATTCCATACAAAATTTCATTATTACCAATAAAGCGATTGAAGGCGTAAAATACCTCTCTAAATTTTCTAAACTAGTCAGGAAGATTTTAGAGAATTCGAATTACCAGCAAATGAAATTAGAGCAGGTGATCGAAACCCTGAAAATGTATGTAGAACTGGAAGCCATGCGGTTCAATAATGAGTTTAGTTATCAATTTATTATCGACGACGCGGATAGTCTCTATGATACGTTACTACCGCCCATGCTGTTTCAGCCTTTTGTGGAAAATGCGATATGGCACGGATTAATGCCCAAAACTGGCGACAAACTGCTGCGTATACAGGTTGAAAAACAAGCCGATACACTACTCTGCATTATCGAAGACAACGGCGTTGGTCGAGCCAATAGCAGCAAAAAAGAAGGACACACCTCCCGTGGTGAATCGATCACCAAGGACACCTTCGATGCCTTTAATCAGCAGATGGGGAAAGAAGCAACGCTGACAATCATTGATAAAGCAGAGCCATTGACCGGTACCAGGGTAGAAATCCGAATTCCACTGTAAACAACCTCTAAACAGTCAGGTGTAGGTATGGATCGCATCAAAATGCGTTAGCGGTTCGGCATGACCTCCTTCCGAACGACAAACCAGTTCATACCAACTTGTAAAAGTCAATCCGTTATAAGTCAACGCTGTCGATCCATTCGTATGCTTTTTGTGGGTCAGTGAAAAAGTGTTCGTTTTCTCTGCCAAAGCGTTGTTCGTAGGCATCAATCTTCAAAGCATCCTGATGCGTGTGCGCAGCCGCCACGCAGGTAATTCCTCTGGTATTGGTGTAGCGCATTTTGGCAGCCTCCACGAACAAATCGACGTAGCCGACTTTCCAGCCGTATCGAGCCAATGTTTCCGGGATAATCCCCCTAAATTGTTTGTGGGTGGCGAAATCTGTTGCCGTGAAACCATGGAGGTTAATAAAAATCTTGAAACTACCATGATCACCAATTTGGGCCAGAGTATCCTGAAGCGATTTCTCCCAGAGAACTACGTCAGCTTCTTTAATGTCTCCACTGAGTTGAGTGATAATCAGTTTTTTACCCGGATACCATTCGCTCTTTGCTACTTTAGTCATATTATTACCATGTTAAGTTGATAGGAAACGATCTTACTAATAGCCCACCTGACCTATTTTGACCTTACTATCTCTGGATCGAAAATTTATTCATTAGTTCATTCGACGTTGTTCATCTTCGGAAACCGTCCGACGATTACCTGCTCCTTTGATCTCCCGATTGCCAAAATTGTACGTAAATGTCAGTCGGGCAACGCGGGTTTCGCTATAGGTCGCAAAGTTGAAATCCATATTCTGGAATTGAACCGTTCCCCGAAACCGTTGCGTCTGAAACAAATCGCTCCAGTTAAAACGTAACGTCGCTTTCTTTTGCCAGAGTGTTTTCTGAACCCCAACGCTTAGTTGCCCGAATGCCTGCATTTTATTCTGACTGTATACATAGGGTGAATTGTAAGATGCTGACAGTTCGGCGGTGATACCATTCGCAAAAACGAACGAATGATTGCTCGTCAGATTCGTAGCTAACCAGCTATAATCCAACGGAGTACCACCGATCTCGGCCTGATAGGCAGTATGAAATACGCTCGCCGAATTTCGGGATGACCACCAGGGCGTAATTCGGATGGGCGCGCTCACATTAATTCCCATGTTCGTTTGCTCGGCCAGGTTTGTAAAGGTGATCCGGGTCTCGCCCGTCGCATCGTTCTGTTCATTAATATCGACAATCACATCTCGGGTTCGGTTGTAGCCAAAACTAATTGTCGTTTCTTCTTTATAACTGTAGGCAACCTGGAAGGCGTCAGTGAATTGCGGTTTCAGGTACGGGTTCCCCTGCTGATAGGCGTACGGGCTAAAAATCCGGATGAACGGATTCAGATATTGGTAATCCGGGCGATCGATTCGACGGCTAAACGAGTACAGAAACTGATGTTTATCGCCAACCGTGCGTGTAAGCGACACATTGGGGAACAGATTCAGATAGGTACGGTCGACGGTATTCCGGGCTGTAACTGAATAAGCCTCTGTCTGCGTTCGTTCTGCACGAAGGCCGACCTGCAAGGTCCAGTCGGCCCAGGTACGACGACCCGTAAGATAGGCTGCATGGATGATCTCCCGGTATTCGAACTGATTGGTTCGGCCGTTGTCTACCTGCCAGGGAACATTTTGCCCATTTTCAGCAAGTTTAGTTTCAACCAGCAAATCGTTATTCAGCGTCACATAACTGCTTTTCCAACCAGCCTCAAAAGTGGTTTGTTTATCGATGGGGTGACTATAATCGATTTTTGCGGCTCGAATCAGCGCCTTTGATTTTGTAGTCAGGCGCTGAAAATCCCGAGGCCCTGTTTCTAATCCCTGGTCATCTAGAAATCGGGTTTCGAACTGCTCAGTCGGCCGAAACGACGCATCGGAATAATCGACATCCACCATAAGCTCCCGCCCTTTACTGCCTCGGCCTGTCGTGTCGAATCGATGCCGGAAATTCAGGTTTGCTGCCAACCGATCAATGCTCCGTCTGTTGTCATTCTGTGTTCGCTCGGAGGTTGTCAGAACACCGGATTTGAAAATGTCGCTATCCGTTCCTCCCTGCGATTTGTTACTGACGCTGGTGCCATTCAGCAAAACACCGATCGTATTGTGTTTATCCAGCGCATAATCAGCGCCGAGCCGTAAAGTATGGGTCGTGTTCTGAATGGGTCGATAGCCGTCCTGCCGAATCAGCCTAGGTTGCCCGGCCGATGTAAACCGCCGGTCAATGGTGGCTACTGACCAGTAATCGCGCTGATCGAAGGCATAGTTACCGAACAGACTCCAGTTGTCTTTTCGGGCATTAAGCGTAAGGGCCGTATTGTATTTCGGGAAACGCCCCTGCCCCATCCCGGTGGTCAGATTACCGTTAAGCGGCTGGCTTGATTTATTACGTTTCAGGCGAATGTTGATAATGCCAGCGGTTCCGGCAGCATCGTAGCGAGCCGGTGGATTCGTGATCAGTTCAATGGTCTCGACGGTATTACTGGGCGTGTTGCGTAACAGATCCAGGACCTGATTGCCAGACAGGTACGTCGGCTTTCCGTCGATCATGACCAGCACATTTTCACGTCCTCTCAGGCTAATGCGTTCCGATTGTAGATCGACAACAACGCCGGGTGCTTTTTCAAGCACTTCGAGTGCAGTTCCACCACTTGCCACAATACTATTCTCAACGTTCAGAACCGTTTTGTCTATCTGCTGGTCAATGAATGGCTTTTGTGCTTTTACGGTCACATTGGTCAATTGTCGGGTTTCTTCCTGCATGGTCAACGGCAACAGTTGGATTTTCCATTGCTCATCACCGACTGTGAATACTTCGGAATAGACTTTCTGATAGCCCACCTGTGAACCAGACATCCGGTAGGTTCCGGGAGGAATTAACCCAATGTCGTAATGCCCACGCGCATTACTGACAGCCGCTTTCACCAGAGTCGAGTCGGTGGCTTTGAGCAGTAGTAGGCTCATCATGCCTAACGGTCTTCCACTCGTATCCTGCACCGAACCCGTAACGATTCCAGATTTTGACTGTTGAGCCAGTAGATCACCTGGAACTAAAAAAATAACGAGAACAAGGAGAAATATCTTCATTTTATACCAGTTAAGAAGCCCGCTCATCGCCCTATGCGATGGTGATTCAGGCGGCTAGCTGCTGGTTAAAACTAGTCGTTCACTGGCTTTCGACCAGACAGCATTGTCCCAAATTGACCAATTCTTCGACTGAATTGAGGAAGATCCTGACTGAAATGAAGCCATCAAATTCAGGAGCAGTGATCAATTACTACCTAAACGGGCCAATTTTAGCTGCTTTAGAAACAAGAAAAGGCCTACTCGCTCTTTTATGAGGAGTAGGCCTTTTGGTAGCCATTATAAAATTTATTATGCTCTAATTCACTCTCAGTTTTTGCCCTGGTCGGATACGCGACCGCGATGAGAGGTGATTTTTACGAGTCAATGCTGATACGGACATGCCATAGCGACTGGCGATTGAACTGAGTGTTTCGCCCGACCGGACGCGATGCAATACGGTTCGTTTAAACCGTGGCCGCGAACTGGATTCGGAGGATGCCGAACGGCCTCCACGGAGATAATCCCACACGGACCCAGTCAACAGAAAGTGATCAGAGATGATCGAGTTTTCCGGAAATGAGTAAATGTTTAACGGACTAAATGGGTTGCCTTCGTAGCGGGTCTCAAAGTGCAGGTGAGCGCCGTAACTCCGGCCCGTATTGCCGCCTAACCCCACCTGATCACCCGCTTTCACGAGTTGATTCGTTTCTACGGTTTGCTTGGACATGTGGCCATAAAGCGTTTCAAGACCGTTATAGTGGCGAACCAGTACATAGCGGCCATACCCATTACCATCCCAGCCCACTACGCGCACGATACCATCAAAAGCAGCGTAGACCGGGTCACCGGTTTCCAGATCGAGATCAGTGCCTGTATGCCAGCGCCCCCACCGATACCCGAAGTTCGATGTCATTTTCCCTTCGTTTAATGGAGCCGACCAGTAGCGGTTTGCAGGCGGGTCATAGAGTTTAATATCGATGGCTTCGTTAAACTCCAGTGGATTAATATTATACGGGTCAATGGTTCGGGAATCCCAGACGGCGTAATAATCAGCGATTTTAACCCACTCATTACCAACAAGGACCGAGTCAATCACTTCAACAACGCTGGCTTCACCCTGATCAATTGTGCTGGTGTCTTCGCTAACGACCTTATTAAGTTCTTTTTTGGGCTCAAACTGGCTATTAAAGCGCAGTTGGGTAGCTTCCTGCTCGAATGGGTCGTCCGCTTTTTGAGGCTGTTCGACGACTGGTGCATTCGGGTTATATTGATTTTTGGGCGTAATCGTAAGGTTTTTCTTAAATCGCCCCCGTTCCTGGGCCTGTGCCGTTACGGTAAAACACAGGCAACTGATGGCCAGGAGCCATCGAACAGCCGTTTTTCTCATCAGCATCAAAGATGAGTTTTCGGAGAAAAATTTTCAGTTTTCAGCGGCCTGCGCGGTAATACCGGCGTGTTTGCTACTGAAAACTTTTCTCTGAAAACTAGTAAGTTAATGAACAAGTTGTTGTTCCTGCATTTCTACTGTGACCAGATAACGTTCAGCGTCGAGTGCGGCCATGCAACCCGTTCCGGCTGCCGTAATGGCCTGACGATAGACGTTATCCTGGGCATCTCCGCAGGCAAAGACACCAGGTATATTGGTTCGGGTACTCCCTTTTTCTGTCAGGATATAACCACTCTCATCCATCTCAAGGTACTCCCGAAAAATGTCAGTATTTGGTTTGTGACCGATGGCTACGAAAAAGCCGGTCACGTCTAAAACGCTTTCTTCGCCCGTTACAGTATTCTTCACCCGAACGCCCGACACTTCGTCGTCGCCAAGCACTTCTATAGTTTCGGTGTTGAACAGAATTTCGATGTTTGGCGCGGTATTAACGCGTTGCTGCATGAACTTCGACGCCCGCATTTCGTCGCGTCGAACGAGCATATATACTTTACGGCAGAGGTTAGCCAGGTAGCTGGCTTCTTCGGCCGCCGTATCGCCCGCACCGATTATGGCCACATCCTGCCCACGGAAGAAAAATCCGTCGCAAACAGCACAGGCAGAAACGCCCCGGCCATTCAGGCGCATTTCTGACGGCAAGCCCAGCCATTTGGCCGATGCGCCCGTCGAAATAATAACTGAATCTGCGGTTATTTCGTGTTTATCGTCAACGATCGCTCGGTGCGGATGCCCGGAAAAATCGACGCTGGTCACCATACCATAGCGAACATCCGTACCAAATCGGCGGGCCTGGTTCTCTAAATCCTGCATCATTTGTGGCCCCTGAACACCGTCAGGATAGCCAGGAAAATTATCAACCTCGTTGGTAATGGTCAATTGGCCACCAGGCTGTGGTCCCTGATACATAACGGGTTTCATATTAGCCCGCGATGCGTATATAGCAGCTGTATAGCCAGCCGGGCCGGAGCCGATGATCAGGCACTTTACGTGTTCGGAAGTCATGTGATTGGCACTAAGTTGTCTTCTTTATAACAAAATACCGTTCCCTAAAAAGAGATGGTATTTAGACAACATACACAAAATTGAAAAAAATCCCGCAGGAAAGCAAAAGAGCGAGCAGAAAGGAGCACCGAGCAGCAGTTCCTGGATGTCGCCTGACCGACCGCCTTCTTCTCCCTGCTCATCGCCCCCTTACATCCAGCCCTCAAAGCACCCGCCACTCGATCCGCCGATTCAGTCGTCGGTTTTCGTCGGTAGTATTCGGCGCTACGGGGCGGGTTTTGCCATAACCAACCGCTTTAATACGACTGGGATCAATACCGGCTGTGGTCAGATAAGCCACAACCGACTGCGCCCGCTTTTGTGAAAGCGTCAGGTTAGAGGCTGCTTCTCCCTTGTCATCCGTATGTCCGGCGATTTCGATTTTAACCGTTGGACTTGCTTTCATGAATGCCGATAACCGGTCGAGCTCTGTGCGCGACTTCTCGGCGAGGTCATACCGGCCCGATTCAAAAAAAAGATTATTCAGTGTTTCCTTGGCTGTCTCTCCGGCTACGGCCGGTTCCAGTGGAACGTTCAGCGACATTCCTGTACTGGCCTCCCGATCAGCTTTGGGCTTCTGAGTGAAGTCGAAGGAAAGGCTCTTGAACAGATAGCCCGGAACACTCACGTACAGCGCGTATTCTCCTCCGCTGGGCATAACGGCCGTGTATTGGCCGGTCTGAGCGTCGGCGTGAACGCGCGAAACAATCTGATTGGTCTTTAAATCAATTAATTCGACCGTAGCGGCCAATGGCTTTTTTGTTTTTGCATCAGCCACCACACCCTTTAGGTAATTAACGGGTTTTACACGCTCCCGTAAAGCCTCTGGAAGTTCAAAGGCATACAAACGGGATTTCTGAGATACGCCGTCTTTTTGTTCCTCAAACGAGTAATAGGCCCGCTTTCCATTGGCCGCTACGAACAGGGATGCCTGATCTTCGGATGTGTTGATCGGATAGCCTAGATTTGTTGGTACCGTCCAGCCTGTTGTGGAGCTGTCGGACACAAACAGGTCATAACCGCCCAAACCAACATGACCTTCTGACGCAAAGAAAAGGCTTTGACCATTCGCATGAATAAAGGGCGAGGCTTCATTGAAAGGCGTGTTGACAGGTACGCCAATATTGACCGGTTCCTGCCAGTTTCCTTCGGTATCGAGATCACTGCGCCAGATATCGCGTCGTCCTTTGCCGCCTGGTCGATCAGAAACGAAATAAAGCCGGCGCCCATCGGCCGATAACGAAGGCTGTGATTCATAAAAACGGGTATTGACCGTAGCGCCAAGATTTTCGGGAGCCGACCAGTCATCCCCGGTTTTACGACTCAGATACAGATCACAACTACCGAAACCTTTTCGCCCCTGACAGGCCGTGAAAACGATCATCCGACCATCGGCGGAGAGACTGGCCGTGCCTTCATTATCGGGCGTATTGATCCCGGACGAAATTGACGTTGGGGGCGACCACGTTTCTCCATTAAAGGTTGCCGTCATTAAATCTTCATCACCTTCGGGTTTCAGCGCCGTAAAGACGAGTGTTTGTTCATCAGCCGTCAGCACAGGAAAATATTGCGAAGGTGTTGTCTGCAGGACCGACGACAGCGGCTTGGGATCGACCGGCTGTGGGTGCTGAATGGCCTCCTGGGCAAATCGGGCCGATTCAATCTGTCGACTAACGCGCTGTCCCTGAGCCGACTGAGGAGGAGACATCGTCTGAAATTTCTCCAGATAAGGTAACGCTTCGGCATAACGCCCCAGCCGGAGCAGCGTATTGCTCAGCGACTGATAAGCCGTTCCGGACGCCGGACTGTCGGGTTGAAGTCGAATCGCGTTCCGGTATGCCGCTATAGCGGGTTCATAACGCCGGGCAAATTCATAAAGCTGCCCCAGCTTCAGGTAAGCATCCATGAAATTGGGGTCCTGCTTGACGGCCTGTTCCATAAATGGAATGGCCTCGTTCGCTTTTCGCTCGCCAAACAGCTTAATTGACTGGGCGTAAAGCTCCTGAGCCTTTTTATCCTGTCCTATAGAACAATGGATAATGACCAATGAGCAATGAAGGATCAGGATAGTATAACGGGCTATACGAGCCATTGTCCACTTCCCTTTATTGGTTATCCAGCGATTTACGGAATATCCAGATACTTGTGTGTCTGCAACGAGATTTGCCATTGCGGATGATCTTTAACGTAATCAACGATGCGAGGCAGCATTTCATTGGAACGACTCCACTCAGTTTGCAAAAAGAGTTTGCAATCGGGGCGAAGATGCGGTACGAACGACTCGGCAAACGCAAAGTCGGACTGGTTGTAAATGATAACTTTCAGCTCATCCGCCTTGTCAAAAATAGCCGGATTGGGCTTCCTGAATTTTTTAGGAGAAAAGCAGATCCAGTCCCACGAACCCGTTACAGCCTGGCACACGCCCGACGTTTCGATATTTGTCCGGAACCCGGCATTCTGTAGAGCAGCCGTTAGCTCGGTCAGGTCGTGCATGAGCGGTTCTCCGCCCGTAACGACCGCCATCCGGCCAGGATAGTGTAACGCTCCATCCACAATGGCATCAATCGTTAATTTTGGGTGTGCATCGGCATCCCACGATTCTTTTACATCGCACCAGTGGCAACCGACATCGCAGCCACCGAGCCGGATGAAATAGGCCGCCCGCCCCGTATGTGCGCCCTCTCCCTGAAGAGTATAGAAAGCTTCCATGACAGGTAGTGTAGCCTGCATGGAATCGACAGCCCCTATTTCCTGTTGTTTCTGTTCCAAAAGCATATGGCAAAGATACGCACTTATAGACCAGACCTGTATGATTTTTGCATCCAGATTGGTCCTGCTATTCTGGACTGATCTGACCAGGAGGTCAGGTTTTGTGAACCATATACGGGTGAAGTCGTTACACTAACATCCTCTGAACTGCGTGTATATGAAGCCGTTTTTCCTAATACCCTGCCTACTGTTATGTAGCTTTATAGCCAATTCCCAGGTAAAACCGGCAGACTCCGGCCAATCGCCAGAACTCGAAACTGTTGCCGAGTTTGGTAAACATCAGCCGATTGGTGTCGGTGTATCGAAGGGAAAACGCATATTCGTTACGTTTCCCAAAAATTCCGATAATTATGACTATGGCCTTGCCGAAATCGTCAACGGCCAGCGACGACCCTACCCTAACGAGGAATGGAACAAGTGGGATTCACTGAATCCGCAGAATCGCTTTATCAATGTGCAGGCTTTATTTGTCGACCAGACAGATGCGCTTTGGGTACTCGATCCAGCCAGCCCTTCCGGCATGCCTGCTTTTCCAACGGGCATAAAGCTCCTGAAGATAAATCTGGCTACCAATCAGGTAGAGAAGATCTATCGATTCGAGGACCAGCCCCGCGAGCGTACGGGCCTGAACGATGTACAGGTTGATTCACGCCAACAGATCGCTTACCTGTCGGACCCCAGGCGGGCTGCAATCATTGTGCTGGATTTAAAATCGGGAAAGAGCCGTGCCGTACTCGAAGGCGATAAATCGACCAAAGCCGATCCGAATTTCGTGCTGACGATTGACGGGAAAGAAGTAAGAGACAGCAAAGGGATTCCCTTCAGTAGCAATGTAAATGGCATAGCCCTCACGGCGGACTTTGCCTATTTATATTTTCGCCCGATTACACAAACAAACCTATATCGGATTGCGACAAACTACCTGACTGACCCTGCACTAACCCCAGCAGAAGTGGCCTCACACGTTGAAACAATGGCCGAAACGGGGGTATCTCACGGGATGGTAGCCGACAAAGCGGGTACTATTTACCTGACCGACTCGCCCCGCAAAGCCGTTCGTTATTTCACAGCCGACCGCAAGCTCAAAACGCTGGTGACCGACAACCGACTACTTTGGCCCGACAGTTTTGCCGTTGGCCCGGATGGCTACCTATACCTCACCGCGGCTCAGATTCAGCGTACCAAACGCTATAACAATGGTGAAGATAAGGTTGACTATCCATTTCGGCTGTACCGGATGAAACTACCGAAATGACGCACGGTTAATCGTCAGATTACACTGAGCACTTCTACGAGAAAATTTCCCGGAGCCATCACATAAAATGAGGTCGTTCCCCGCCCGCCCCACGTTTTGGGCTCATGCTCAAGCGACACACCGTCGGCCTTCATCCGAGTGTATGTCTCCGTAACCTGCTCAGGCGTATCGACAACCATACCCACATGAAAATCAGACGGATACTGAGGGATTTGATTCTTATTGAAGTTGCTTAATGCCAGAATAAATCCGTTTTTACCCATCAGAATAGCCAGGGCATCTTTTCCTTTTACGTCGGTGCATTTAAAGCCAAAATACGTTTCGAAGAAGGCACGGGTTTGTGCTACATCAGGCACAGCTATGTTTAAGTGGCTTAGGGTCATGTTCGTTTATATGTTTTTTCGGATGCAATAGTAGTCATAATTGTTGACTATATAGTCAACAATTATGACTACTATTGCATTATTAATTTTACTCAGAAATGAACTTGCCGAAAAGTTAAGGACGAAACCTACACCTTTCGGCAAGTTCAGGAAGCCTATTTTATGGACGATCAGGAACAAATTCAGTCGGAATTAGCGGCATACATGCGTACGAATGACCGCAACTGGGCGCGGCTTATGTGGGCAGGTAAGCGGTTGTTTGAACGAAGCATTCAACAAGCCATGAATGCATCAGGCATTGGTCCTTTTAAACTTTCCTACATACCTTTTCTAGCTAGTATCAGCCTGAAGAGCATTACAAATCGTGAGTTGGCGCAACGGGCCAAGGTTCCCAAACAGGCGATGAGTCGAACGGTAAAGGAGTTAGAGGAACAGGGCCTTATCCGGACCGACAAGAATCAGAAAGATGGGCGGAGTGTGAAAATAAGCCTGACAATTGAGGGACAAAAACACTTACTGACCATTAAGCGGCAGCAGCATCGACTAATGGATGAATACAAACAAGTTGTGGGTGAAGAACACTTTAACATCGCCGTTGATGTCCTTCGCCAGATTATTGCCTACCATGAATCGCTTGAGCAGGAGATTGATGATGAGTAACTTTTGAGTTTTCGTGTACCAGAATGAGCCATAATGTATTGAAATACTGTCGGCATGCCTAATCTATTCCAGTCAGGAAAATAACGATTTCAAGTAAATAAAAGCCCTTTTCAACTTATCAACATCGAATAACTTCTTTTGAACTGCGCTTCCGTTATGAAAACGGTTACTTTATTTCTGACATTTATTGTCGCTCTGGTCCTGCCAATATCGTCCGTTTCGGCACAGGTCGATCATCTGGCAACCACGCCTAAACTACCTGATCACCCTCGATTACTGCTGCTTAAGGGCGAAGAGGAAACGATAAAACGGACGATAGGAACGGATAAAACCTGGGGCAAACTCCATCAGGCAATTTTAACGGAATCGGATGTATTACTCGGAGCCGCCCCGCTGGAACGGATACAAATTGGCCGTCGCTTACTCGATAAATCGCGGGAAGCACTGCGCCGACTATTTTTTCTCTCCTATGCCTGGCGGATGACCCATCAGGATAAATACCTGAAACGTGCCGAAAAAGAATTGCTAACCCTGTCGGCGTTCAGCGACTGGAACCCAACCCATTTTCTGGACGTAGCCGAGATGACGATGGCCGTTGCCATTGGCTACGACTGGCTATATAACGACTTACCCGAGCAATCCCGGTCAATCATTAAGGAAGCCATCCTGAAAAAAGGAATTGAACCGTCGCTGGATTCGAAATACAATAGCTGGCTGAAGGCAAGCCACAACTGGAATCAGGTCTGTAATGCCGGAATGACATACGGAGCCATGGCAATTTATGAAGACCAGCCCGAACTGGCCAAACGCATCATTAATCGATCCATCGATTCCATCGTGTTACCCATGGGCGACTATAATCCCAATGGCGCCTATCCCGAAGGATATGGCTATTGGGGCTACGGTACCAGCTTTAACGTTATGTTTCTAAGCGCCGTTGAAAAAGCATTGGGCACTGACTTTGGGTTATCGACAAAGCCCGGTTTTCTTCAGACTGCCGGTTTCATGGAAAACATGACCGGGCCCTCCAACAACGCGTTTAATTTCTCCGATTCCGGCCTTAGCGGGGAGTTACAACCAGCCATGTTCTGGTTTGCTCAAAAGCAGAAAAACCCTTCCCTGCTTTGGGTAGAACGGAGTCGATTGATAAACGACGATGCCAGACAACACATCAAAAACCGGCTGCTCCCGGCAGCAATCCTCTGGAGTAACAGCGTTGGAATAACGACCATTAAGGAACCCGAATCAACGATGTGGGTAGGAATGGGCAAAACGCCGGTCGGCCTCATGCGTACTTCCTGGTCTGATCCGAACGCGATTTACGTAGCCACGAAAGGCGGGAGTGCCTCAACGAACCATGCTCACATGGATATTGGCTCTTTCATTATGGAAGCGGATGGCGTTCGCTGGGCGATGGATTTTGGGATGCAGAACTATGAAACGCTGGAATCGAAAGGGGTGGATTTATGGAATGGCAAACAGAATTCCCAACGCTGGCAAGTATTTCGATACAACAATTTTGTGCATAATACCCTGACGATCAACGACCAGCTTCAACGGGTCGAGGGGAAGGCCCCGATCACTGGTTCTTCGAGTACTCCCTCGTTCATGAGCGTCACTACCGACCTGACTGCCATCTATAAAGAGTCACTGGCAAAGGCCAACCGCGGTATTGCGATCGTCAATAAAGACTATGTTGTTGTTCGGGATGAACTGGAAACCCTTCCTACGGAGACCACCGTGCGGTGGACGATGCTTACACCGGCTACGGCAAAGATTGTTGGTGAAAACAAAATAGAATTGTCGAAGGAGGGTAAAACGTTGATTCTTCAGGTTCAGGAACCGGCAAAAGTCACGTTAAAAACCTGGCCAACCGATCCACAGCACGACTACGATGCACCTAACCCCGGCACCACATTAGTTGGCTTTGAAGTCAAACTTCCAGCGAGCACCAAATCGGCACTCACAGTTTTGCTGATTCCGGAAAAAGCAGTGAAGAAAACGAATACTAACGTGCAATCGTTACAGCAATGGCCCCATTGACCTGATTAGTTAAGTTAACCGGTCAATGTAACAGGCAATTTCTATGAAGCAGAATAGTCTTTTCGTTTTCGCGGCCCTACTGATTGCAGGAGCGATTTGGCTATACGGCACCTACTTTGCCACGCCTAAACCGCCACACCATCTCCCTGCCGGGGCAACTTCACCGAACGGTAGGCGGGTTGAAAAGACGGATGCTGAATGGAAGTCTATTCTGACAAGGTCGCAATATACGATCACTCGCGAGCGGGGCACCGAATGGCCCAATAGCAGCGAACTGACCCATGAACACAGGCCGGGAGCTTATAGCTGCGTTTGCTGCAGGAATCCTCTATTCTCGTCCGTAACCAAATTTGATTCTCGTACTGGCTGGCCCAGCTTTTATGCGCCGATCATCCCGAATGCGGTTTATTCAGAACCCGACGGTAACCGTACCGAGATTCGCTGTTCAGTCTGTGATGCTCATCTTGGCCATGTTTTCAATGATGGACCAGAGCCGACAGGATTGCGGTATTGTATGAACGGGGTGGCGTTGGTGTTTACGCCTACAAATCGGTAATCTGGTTTTGGTAATTCCACTTAAATTGATTTACGTTAATCTCCGTTTTATTAGAAGACAAATCCATCAGGAATTACTGATGAACAAAAAATCAGTAATTCCTGATGGATTTGTTGAATCTCGCTTATTTCAGAATCGGCTCCAGAGCGGCCCGGTTTGCATCAAGCCAGGCGTGGATGTCGGTTACGATTTCGCGAATGCCGAGTTGCGATTTCCCGACTTTATCAAACGAGGATTTGGAAAGTGGTAATTTCGTTGAAAAAATTGCCTATGCCTGCCAAAGACGCTTACCATGATATTGTTCGTACCGCTCTTGAGAAAGAATCGTGGCAGATTACCCATGATCCGTTACGACTTGTATTAGGACGAAGAAAAGGCTATGTCGATTTGGCAGCTGAAAAATTATTGGCCGCTCAGCGCGGAACTCAAAAAATAGCCGTTGAAATCAAAAGCTTCTTAGGTGCGTCAACATTGGATGAGTTCGAAGATGCTCTTGGACAGTTTTTGATTTACAAGGTAGCTCTGGAAACTGATGAACCTGACCGCAAACTTTATCTGGCAATACCAGCCAGTGTATATACCGATTTTTTTGATGATTCGTTTTTTATCGGCATTCTGGAACGATACGCCGTACTATTGCTTATTTTTGACGAAGAGCAGCAAACAATAATCCAATGGATAGACTGAAAAAGCATAAGGAAATCGTTCGGCTGATTATCGAAGAAATTGGCCGCATAACTCCATCAGATGAGCAGTCAGAAACGCAGGTCATCATAGACGAGGAGCGTGGTCATTATTTACTTTTTTCGATAGGTTGGGGCCACAACCGCCGGGAGTACGTGCCATTTGTACATCTTGACGTAAAGCCAGATGCCAAAGTATATATCCAACATGACGGTACGGATCTGAAAATAGCTGACCGCTTAGTTGAAGAAGGGATTGAAAAACAGTACATTGTCCTTGCTTTTCAATCCCCCAACCGCCGGAAACTCATACCAGATTTTGCACTGAGTTAGTATGCCACTACCGCAATATCGGCTCCAGAGCGGCCCGGTTTGCATCAAGCCAGGCGTGGATGTCGGTTACGATTTCGCGAATGCCGAGTTGAGGTGACCAGCCGGTCTTCGCTGTCACATTCGTATTGTCGGTGATGTAGAGTCGGATATCGGCCGCCCGGTTTTCGGTTACCTCCTTAATTGGAATGGTTTTTCCGGTTATTTCCTGACAAATTTTGGTCAGTTCCTGTAGCGATGCGCTACTTTGAACTCCCCCACCGGCGTTCAAAATATCACCATTGACTTTATCCAGGTTATGTAACTCCCAGTCGATCAACCGGTAAAGATCGTCGATGTGAAGCATATCGCGGGTTTGTTTGCCCGTTCCACCGTAGCCAATATAGGCCAGTTGCTGCTCAAAATAATGTTTGGCGATCCAGAGTACCATTACTCCCTGATCGACCTTACCCATTTGCCACGGACCGGTAATTACGCCACAGCGATTGATAACCGTTTTCAGACCATAAAACTCGTTGTATTCCTGAATCAGCAGTTCAGAGGCAAGTTTTGTCGTGCCATATAACGACCGGGCACCATCGAGCGGAAAATTCTCGGCAATTCCGCGCGACGATACCCCCGCCACTGGTTGATCATCAGTCAATACGAAGCGGGTCTCGGCCTCCTCGAAATTCAATGTTTCGATGGTTCTGATCGGGTAGACACGGCTCGTCGATAGAAAAATAAAATTGGCTTTGTGTTTAAGCGCGTAGTTCAGGCAATTAACTGTACCAAAGAGATTGGTATTGATGAGATAATCGGGGGTACCATCCAGCCCCGCCAGTACGGATGGCTCAGCCGATGCTTCGATGACCGTATCGACGGAAGGTAATGAATCGAAATCTTCCTTGTTTCGGATATCGCCATGAACGAAGTCAATGCCAGCCGCTTTGAGCCGCGCCAGGCTAAGTTCTGAACCTCTCCGCTTCAGGTTATCAAGCGCAAAAATCTGGTAATCAGGATAGTTTTTCTTGAGTGCGATAGCCAGCGATGAGCCAACAAATCCGGCCCCGCCGGTAATCAAAAGTTTCATAGTTTATAATTTTCAGTTTTCAGCATACCGGTTTCGGCTTACAGTTTTTGGCAATTATCGCTACGGATTGCCGAGGCTCATTTTACTGAAAACTGTGAACCGGATACGGTAAACTCAGGATGCGATTCGTTTAAGTTTAACGTTTTCGACTGGTCGGATAACCAACGGTACTTTTTCGATTTTAACGGAGCTACTATCCAGTCCAAACCAACGATCTTCGGAAGTAGTAAAGCCTTTGATTCCGAAGTAAAGGTTCATAATAAATCGTTCGCGGACGGGCAGCTCGTTCTCAAAGGAAAGGAACTTTTCCAGTACTACGAACCGGAAATCACCGATAACGTTCTGACCCCGAAGTGATTCGTAACGGCTGGTAATGTCCACTTCTTTATTTTTCACCATATCCTCGATAACTTTTCGAAAGAACAGGTTTATGCGTTGCTCGACCCGAAACCCAAGTTTGAATGTCACTTTATAGGCATCATCCGGAGCGATGGTATTCACTTTGTATTCCATCGTATAGGGATCGTCGGTGATATCGACATGGACAAACCAATAGATATCGGCCCGCTTAGGTCGTTTCTGGAAGATCGAATAAATAATTTTAGACTCGATTTCCGATTGCCGGGCCGCGTTACTCATAAAGACGAGGTGCGTAGCGTACTTGGGAATACTGATGTCGCGACTCAACTCTTTAATAGCCTGCACATAATGATCGATCCGGACATATTCGGTCAGGCGGAGTTTGATCTGGAACGCCTGTAGCCAGATGTACATGACGCCTGCAATGGTAAACCCAATCAACAGCGATACCCAGCCACCATGCGGGAATTTGATCAGATTGGCGACTAAAAACGAGCCTTCAATGCCCAGATAAACGGTTAGAAAAAGGACAACGCCCCAGGCCTGGTATTTTTTGGTATACAAATAATACGACATCAGAAGCGTAGTCATGAGCATTGTCAGTGTAATGGCCAGACCGTAGGCTGCTTCCATATTCGATGACTCACGGAAGTAAAGGACGACCCCTACACAACCCGCCCAAAGTAACAGGTTAACGCTTGGCACATAGAGCTGTCCTTTCTGAACGCTTGGATAACGCAGTCGAACTTTAGGCCAGAAATTCAGTCGGATAGCTTCGCTGATGAGTGTAAACGAGCCACTTATGAGTGCCTGACTGGCAATAACTGTAGCGGCTGTGGCAATTACGATTCCAATTGTCAGGAACCAGGGCGGCATGACTTCGTAGAAAGGAATGCGCTCACCCAATACTTTCCCTTCCTGACTTACCAGCCACGCACCCTGCCCGAAATAATTCAGGATCAGGCAGGTTTTAACGAAAACCCAGCTAACCCGAATATTCGACCGGCCACAGTGGCCCATGTCGGAATAGAGGGCTTCGGCCCCCGTTGTACAGAGGAAAACTGACCCCAGTAACCAAAAACCACCCGGATATTCTGACAATAGCCACCACGCATAGTAGGGATTAAGGGCCGCCAGAATGCCAGGTGCCTGCGCAATCTGCACAATGCCGAGGGTACCCAGCATGACAAACCAGACCAGCATGATCGGGCCGAAAGCTGTACCAACTACGCTCGTGCCAAAGGCCTGGATCAGGAACAGTACAGTCAGAATGGCAATAACGATCTTGATAATCAGCACTTCGGTTATTGCTGGATACAGCAACCGAAGTCCTTCTACGGCCGATGAGACCGAAATTGGCGGAGTGATAATTCCATCGGCAAGCAGGGCTGAGCCACCAATAATGGCTGGCAGCGTAAGCCACCGGGCGTGTCGGCGAACCAGTGCATACAAGGCAAAAATACCACCTTCACCCCGGTTGTCGGCCCGCAGAATCAGGATTACATACTTAACCGTCGTTTGCAGCGTCAGTGTCCAGAACACGCATGAAAGAGCGCCCCTCACAACATCGGCCCGAATGACGTTCCCAGCTCCAATAATAGCCCTGAGTGTATACAGGGGCGATGTACCAATGTCACCATAAATAATACCCATTGCTACCAGCAGACCGGCAGCGGTGACAGAGTCCAAATGCTTCTTATCTTCCATAAAAAGGGCTAACGCCTTGTCGTTTTACGAGCGGGTCAAAACGGGGCAAAGATAGCCGATGTTTAGATTCATCAGCGTTGGTTCCTTCGAAAGTTGATATTTTGTCTGCCCTGCATGAAAACTAACCATCGAGCCATTGCGTAGGTTTACCATAAACAAGGTCTGAAGACCTGAAATTAGATTGTTAGTTTGTACCTGAATGAGTATTCGCTACCCCCGCACGGCCGTCCTGCTATTTTCCTTACCGGCACACCTCGATGCTGTCCGCAAACGGCTTGCCATCTGTCGGGGGGCATCGGAGACTAAAGGAACGAAACGCAATAGGGCATTTTGGGAGGCCATGCAACAGCTGGCTGTTGCAAAAGTACGGGCTGCCGGGCTAACGTGTGTACATTCAACCGAAATAGTATCAACCACTGATTATTCGGCACCCTTCGGGGAGCAATTGCGCATTGCCGTACGGGCTGTGCTAACGAAAGGCTTCGATCAGGTGATTGTCATCGGGAATGACTGCCCCGATCTGCGGGTTAGTGACCTGCGTTCAGCCGCCAATGCGCTGAATCAAGGCCAGTTGCCAGTTGGTTACGATCAGCGGGGAGGTGTTTTTCTCTTTGGCCTTGATCGGCGGATACTGGCAAATCGTCCAGCTCATGCATTAGCAAATCTTCCGTGGCAAACCCCACAACTCGGGGCCGCGTTGACGAATTTTCTAAGCAATTCGTTTGGCGGAGTAATGACCCAGTCAACTATCCGAACCGACTGGAACAATCGTTCTGATCTACGGTCAGGAGCGTGGTTATCAGGAGCCTTTACCAGTCTGGCACAAAAAATATGGGAACTGGTCGTTACGGTTTCTATCCCGTCTAACACCCTTGTGTTGCGTTCCGTCGACAAGGCAACGCATTCCTATGGTATGCGTGCTCCACCCGTTTCCTGCTAATCATTTTTTTGATCTCCCATGAGCCGTTGTCGGTCGTAGGTTACGTGTGATCTGAGCACACCTACGACGGCCCTGCGCTAGAAAATGGGTTCGTAGTCATTTACGAATGCCCTTACAATCATGAATTTACCCTGGTTATCTAGTTTATCCTATTACAACCTATGAGAAATTTTTCTCTTCTCTGGCTCATGATGAGTCTGGCAATTACGGCTGTTGCTCAAACTGCCGACCTGGATGTAAGCGTCCGTGAGCTAACCCGTCAGCAGGCAAGCGCCGGGCAAACGGTTTATCTCGAAAACCCGTCTATTGGCCTTACCCTGTCAGTAGAGACCGATGCCAATGGAAAGGTTTTATTCCGCTCACTGTCTCTAAACGGGATTTATCGGGTCTACACCAAGGAAACCGACCAATATGCCGAAACGAACGCCGAAAACATCATTCTCCGGGCCAATTTCCGGCGGAGCGTTACGCTTCTACTACCCATAAAACGGGAGATCAACCTAACGGAAGTGAACGTCAGGAGTACAAGTGCTTCCCGTATCAATACGACCAACGCCGAAGTATCGTCGGAACTGGATGGCAAAAAAGTGGAAGAATTGCCCGTTGAAGGGCGCGATATTACCCGTGTGTTGTATCGACTACCCAATGTGAGCCAGGCAACGGGTTTCTTTACTGAAGCCCCAAACGTGAGTATCAACGGTGCCAATGGGCTTTTCAATAACTACATGATTGATGGGATGGACAACAATGAGCGGTTTCTGGGTGGTCAGAAGTTTGCCATTCCTGTTGGATTTACCCGAAATGTGACAGTGCTGACCAATAACTATTCGGCCGAATTCGGGAATACGGGGGGCGGTATCATCAACATCACGAGTAAGTCAGGCAGCAACGAAACCACTGGCGAGGTCTTTCTGCTAAGTCGCCCCGGTTCAGCAATTGATGCCCAGACAAGCTATCCATTACGCGATCTGTCGGGCAATCAGGTGAAAGACGGATTTGCCCGCTATCAGGGCGGTTTTGGTATCGGTGGCGCTCTTGTCAAAAACAAAACGTTCTATTACCTGAATGCAGAGCACACAACCGATGTTAAAGACAACCTTCTGACTTCGCCCCAATTAGGTGTCAATGAAACGGTGCGTGGCACCAATCGATTTACTTATATTTCCGGGAAACTGGATCAGTTCTGGACCGATCGCTTTAAATCATCGTTGCGGGTAAATATAGGGCAGGTAGCTATTGGGCGTCAGGCGGGTGGTCTTACGGGCGGAATCGCCTTTCCGTCAGCAGCCAACGCGCAGGACCGGAATTCCTTGCTGATTGCCTCCCGCAATACGTATACCACCGCCCGATTCGCGTCTGAAACCAACATTCAGTACAGCAGCTTTCGCTGGAACTACGCCCATGCGACGAATCCAGACAGTCCCGACGTGACGGTGCTCAATCCAGCTGGTCAGGGCATTGCCTATCTCGGCCACCCTGGTTATCTGTTCGATTCCCACGAGAATACGCTTCAGGTCCAGCAAAAGGTCTCCTTTTACCGTGGCAATCACACCATCCGGGCTGGTGCCGAGATCATCAGTGCGCGACATCGGCTGTTCGGGGGCGGCAATCCCAACGGAAGTTATACCGTTCAGTTAACGGCCGCCCAGTTAGCCGGACTCCGCGAACGAAATCTGGGAGCGGCCCTTAGCCCTGCCGACATCCCGGCTGATGCGAAAGTGCTCGGCTATTCGGTCGAATTACGACCGGCTTCGTTCGGCACAACCCAAACCATTTATACGGCCTATGTTGAAGACCAGATCACGGCTGGCCCGCGCCTGAACCTGACACTGGGTCTGCGCTATGATTACGATAATCTCTCGAAAGGTGGAGCCAGTTCGGGCGATTTCAACAACGTGGCACCCCGCGCCAGTTTCAATTATAAACTCACTGGCCGTTCGGCCGTTCGCGGTGGTGTCGGGCTGTTTTACGACAAGATTCTGTATACTGTTTATAGCGATGCGCTTCAGCAGAATAATACGGGGGCCGACTTCAAACGGCAATTGCAGTATTTTGCTGAGAAAGGCATTTTACCCGCCAATACAGACCTGAACCGGGTGACGTTTGACGGCAATCAGACGGTTGGACCCGGCTACAACAGCGCCGGGCAATCGTTCGGTTATCTGCAGGGTCCATCGGCGGCTTCGTTTGCCGGACAGCGGAATAACTTCAGTGGTGAACGTCGCATTCTGAATCCCAGTGGCTACCAGAATCCCTATACGTTTGAGTCAACGCTTGGCTATCAGTACCAGGTGAGCGACAAGTTGCTGTTTTATGCCGATGTGGTTTACAATGAGTCTTATAACCTCTTCCGTACCACAAACCTGAATGCCCCGTCGGCCTGGGATTATAACGTGAGTGCTCAGCAAAAAATCGCCCGATCGACCGATGCGGCTAACCTTACCCGGCCCGTACCCATTGCCAACGGGGCAGGAACCATTAACGGCCAACTGCTTACGGGTGTAGCGCAGAGTGTGGTGATGACCGAAGACAAGGGGCGTTCGCGCTATACGGCACTGAGCTTGAATTTACAGAAAGACCGGGCCAGTGATGCCTATGCTTACCGCCTGATTTATACGCTTTCGCGATTGTATAACGACACGGAAGACGTCAATTTTCGGGCAATGGATGCGAATAAGTTCAGCGCCGAATGGGGCCCATCCGTAAACGACAGACGGCACATTATCAACGGCATTTTTAACTACTATGTCGGCCAGCGATTTACGGTTACAATAGCCGCTTTACTTCAGAGTGGACAACCGATTAACCGAATTCCCGACGCGACGAAATACGTAGTTGTCGATCAGAATTTAAAGCCGCTCCTTGGTCCCGATGACAGGCCAGTAACCAGCAATGATCTTAATGGCGATGGCAGCGCCTTTGGCGATACGTACAATGGGAGCACCGACCGTCAACCCGGCGAAAGCCGCAACTCAGATCGACTACCCTGGTCGAAAGTAATTGATGTAAGCCTGCTATACAACCTGCCGGTAGGGGCTAAAACACGGCGCATTGAAATTCGGGCCGATATCTTTAATGTACTGAATACCAATAACCTCAGTGGTTACCCAAACAATGCTACGCAAAGCAACCAGATTCAGGTTGGGCCTCGTGGCAGCGGCATTGTACAACGAAATGCAGGACCTCCACGCCAGTTTCAGTTTGGTGTGCGGTATTTATTTTAACGAACTGGTTCAATGGTAAAAACCAAAAGTTGCCTTTATTCGTACGTACGGCTTCCACCAATCCTCCTAGCTGGTTTTGTTTAATTAGGTGTGTTTGAGCAGACGGTCCGTTCCCTGAGCGGACCGTCTCTATTTTTGCGATTCGCCCGGCATTTTAATTACCTTGTCAGGTTGGCCTTCCTGTGTAGTTTACAGCGACAGGTTCTCCGGCAATGTTTACCGTTTTTTTCCATGAAGAGAAGCATTTTTATCGTCTTTTTGATCGGAGCACTTAGTTGCTCATCGTCTGAGCAACGAGATCCGGCCACCATTCTGAAGCAATCCTGGGAACAAATAGAGGAACGCGGTCGTGACCAGCCGGTCACGCTGTTTATGTGGCTCGGCGACCCGCTTATCAACGATTACATGAACAAATACGTTAAACCAGCGATCAGGAAGCGATACGGTATCGACTTGCGGATATCTGCCGGTCAGGGCGCACAGATTGTGCAAACACTGGTAGCCGAACACGACGCGGGCCAATCGAGCCAGATCGATCTGGCCTGGATCAACGGCGAAACGTTTTATCAACTCCGGCAGATCGATGGCCTGCTCGGCCCCGTGACCGATAAGATGCCCAATGCCCGATACATCGATTTTTCGAACCCGTTTATTGGCACCGATTTTCAGCAGCCGGTTGCCGGCATGGAATGTCCGTGGGGAAACGTGCAACTGGCCGTTATTTACGATTTGCGGAAGGCGCCAGCTCCCCCAAAGTCGTTTGCTGATTTTCCGGCTTACGTAAAAGCACATCCCGGCCAGATGACCATACCCAATGAGTTTACGGGAATGACACTCCTGAAATCCTGGATGATTGCCCTTTCGGGTGATCCGAAGCTATTTCAGGGTACGTTTCGCGAAGACGTTTATACCAAATGGTCGGGTGAGCTTTGGAAACAGATCAATGCGCTAAAACCGTATTTCTGGAAACAGGGGCAAACGTTTCCTGAACAATTGTCGACTTTACACCAGCTGTTTGCAAACGGTGAAGTTGCTTTTACGTTCTCCAACAATGATGCTGAAGTGGACAATAAGGTAAATCTTGGCTTTTTCCCGAAAACAGCCCGTGCCTATGTGCCTGCGCCCGGTACCATTCAGAATTCGCACTATATGGGCATCATCAAACAGGCTCAGCACCCCGAAGCGGCCATGCTGGTGGCTAACTTCCTGATGTCGCCGGAAGCTCAGTTGAAAAAAATGGACCCGAACGTCTGGGGTGATCATACGGTGCTGGACCTCAAAAAACTGCCTGCCAGTTACCGCGCCCGGTTCGAGAATTTACCAACCCGCCAGTATGCCCCCAAACGTGAATCGATTCAGGGAATGGCTTTTCAGGAGCCCGCACCAGCGTACATGACCAGACTCTATAAAGATTTTCGGACTTATGTTATCGAAAAATAATATAATCCGGAAAGGCACACTTGTCCTCTACGCCTTATTCGTTTTAGGCTTTCCGCTGGCGGGACTGGTCAATGCATTCTGTGTAAGCGTTGGTCTGGCAGGGCCACTGGCCACTGGGCTCACCGGACGATACTGGCAACAACTTCCCACTGAAACATCGCTGCTCCTTTCGCTGGGATTTAGTCTATTCGTAGCGATTATGTCGATGGGGCTGGCGGTCCTTATCGGACTGGCTCTGGTTCTAAAACGGCAGACTATGCTCAGGCTCCAGCCCTTCCCGACTCTGCTTTACGTGCCACTGCTGTTTCCGTCACTCGTGGTGGCGTTTTATCTCTTTCAATTGCTGAGCGGATCGGGCTGGCTGTCGCGAATTACCCACACAATCGGGCTGACCAGCACACCGGACAATTTTCCGGCCCTGATTCAGGATAGAGTGGGTTTGGGTATTATTCTGGCACAGGTCGTGCTGGCATTTCCATTTTTTACCCTTCTGTTCCAGTCGCTATACGACGATGCCCGGCTGGACGATCTACGAAATCTGACCCGAACGCTGGGTGCATCAGAAAGCCAGTTTCACCGACGGGTGGCTGCCCCGATTCTCCTTCATCGGGCAGCTCCTACGCTGGTTCTATACGGTGTTGCCGTATTGGGAGCGTATGATATTCCGCTGTTACTCGGCCGTACGTACCCACAGATGCTATCCGTATTTATTACGACGCGGCTCCAGCGGTTCGATCTTGCCGAATTACCGACAGGCTATCTCATTGGATTTTTAATCACGGTCATCCTGATGGCCATCATTTTCTGGACAACCAGATTAACCCAACGCCATGCGATCTAACCCAATTCTGACCAGTGTACTGATCGTATTGTTCGGTCTGCCGTTTGTCTTACTGGGTTTACTGGCACTAGGTCAATACTGGCGGTTTCCCGACATACTCCCACCCACGTATTCATTCGACGCGCTGGCAAGGCTACTCTCCGCCGATGGCGAACTGAGTATCGGCTTGCTTCTGAGTTTGTTTATTGCTACAACAGTCTCCGTTTTGTCAACAGGATTGGGCTTTGTTATTGCCCGAGCGGTGGCACTTTCCAACCACCCGGCCCGGTGGGTAATACTGAGTTACCTCCCCTATGCGCTGCCGCCGGTACTGCTGGCGGTTCTGATTCAGCCTTATTTTATCCGGCTTCACTTATCCGGTTCGATTGCCGGGGTAATCGTCGCTCTACTGTTGATCACGGTTCCCTTCTGCACGCTGTTTTTTCGAAGTTTCTGGGGCCAACAGGCTATTCAGTATGAGCAATTAAGCCGAACGCTGGGCTGTTCACAACGACAGGCTTTCCTGCATGTTTTGCTACCGCTGGCTCGTCCACTGCTGATTACCTGCCTGTTTCAAAGCTTTCTGCTCGCCTGGTTCGACTTTGGCTTAACGAACTATCTGAGCGTCGGAAAAGTCCGGACGCTGACGGTTCAGGTATTTCTTTTTGTCGGTGAAGCCAATAGCAGGCTGGCCGCAGTAGCCTCACTGTTGCTGCTGCTCCCTGCCGCACTGCTGTTGTGGCTGAACAAGAAGGCAATTGTCAGGCGGGTTTAATTGGTAGTTTATGCCTTTCAGCGTACAGCTTACAGTCAGATCAACCAATCGTAAACAAAAACTCTATCACAAACCCCAATTCATTGCTGGCTATTTTTAATCAAAGCCACATAAAACCGGATCATGTTTTGGTAGTCCTTAACGCCAATGCGCTCGTTTGTTCCGTGAATCGTTTGCGTTCCTTCGTCGTTCAAAGGCAGGGGTGAAAATCGATAAATTGCGGTTGATAATGCGGAATAAAACTTGGAATCCGTAGCGCCAAGCATAATATATGGGGCAACAGCTACATCCGGAAAAACACTTTTTATCGTTTTATGAATCGTCAGGAAAGCGGGCGTTTCAGGATCAGATACGGCGGCCGGATTATTTCCCTTGCCTAACACACTGACCGTAATGCTATCATTTTCGATAATTTCTTTCACTCGCTCAATCACTCCGTCGACGGTATCACCGGGTAATAACCGAAAATTAATGGTCGCCGTTGCATCGATGGGTAACACGTTATCTTTAGCACCGGCTCTGAAAATGGTAGGGGCCGTTGTGGTTCGGATGGAAGCGTTACCCGATTTTGTCTGGGCCAGTGTCTTTTCAATTAGCGGAGCAAACAGCCATTGGTTAGCAAAGACAATTCGTTGGCCAAATGATACCTCCGAGGCCAGATAATCCAGCAGGTGATCGACACCGCCGTCCAGACGGGCAGGGAACGGCTGTTTTTCCAATTTGCTGATGGCTTCGGCCACCATTCCGATGCTGGTTTGCGGAGGAGGCATCGACGAGTGGCCGCCTTTTCCTACCGCCGTCAATTCCAGACTCAGGTAGCCTTTTTCGCTGATCCCGATCAGCGCTACCGGTTTTTGCATTCCCGACACACCATCGGTTTTAATGATCCCCCCTTCATCCAGAATATATTCCAGTGAAACTGATCGTTTTTTCAACGCTGCGGCAATTGTTTGAGCACCGCGCAAACCTGAGGTTTCCTCATCCTGTCCGAAGGCGAGAAACAGCGTGCGTTCGGGCTGAAAACCGCTTTGTAACAAATATTCGGCCGACTCCAATAACCCGATTACACTCATTTTATCATCGAGTGTGCCGCGACCATAGAGATACCCATCCTCAACAATGCCGTCGAAAGGTGGTTTCTTCCACATCCGTTGCGTTCCCTGAATTACGGGCACAACGTCATAATGACCCATCAACAGGATCGGTTTCAAAGACGGATTACTGCCTTTCCATTCGTAGAGTAGGCCATATTGATTAAAAGTTTCCTGTTTTAGCCGTTGGTGAACAAGCGGAAATGAAGCCTTGATATAGGTCAGGAATTTATCAAACTGGGTAGTGTCTGTCAGTGCGTAATCTGTATAAGAAACGGTGGGAATTCGAATGGCTCCCGCCAGCCGCTGAATAGCTGAATCAGGAACATGGATCGGCGTTGCTGGTGGTACGTTTGTCAATTGATGCGACGTCAATCGGACTGTATTCACGAGCAAAACAATAATGAGTAGTCCAAGCAAAACTACCAAAGCACGTAACACCAGTTTCATTCTAGTTCAGGTCAGTTGAAGTGAAGGTGCAATAAGGCCAAAAAATCGATATGTAGGCTTCAATTTGCTTTAAACCAAGTTTTTTCCTTATATTGTTCATATTCTACAGGTTACCTACCAATCCAGATAAAGCGGGAAATCGTATTCCCATTCATCCGAACGTTCGCAGGATGCTGTGCCACGTTTCTTTGGTGACGCAAGAGGTAAGCGCGGCACGGCTACTGCGAACGTTCGGATGATTTTTTTCGAACTGAACTCTACCTAAAAGCATTTCTATTTTCTAAAACAATTGCCGGAATGACCAGCAATTGCGTCTCCACGGAACCCGCTTCGCAACTACTCCTGCCCTACGTATAAAACGCGGCAGCCAGCAGATCAACCGGTTGTATGACTAAGCGGCATTGGTGTTAGTGAACCTGCTGATCACTGAAAAATTCTTACTTTCGCATTATGCTTGACGTAGCTTCCCTGTCAAAACAATTTGGTCAAACACCTGTCCTGAATAACCTTACATTCGATCTTCCGGCAGGTCAGGTGATGGCCGTTCTGGGTCGGTCAGGCTGTGGCAAAACAACCCTGCTAAAAATTCTGGCCGGGCTTGAAACGCCGGACACTGGCGAGGTGCTAATGGATGGGCAAAGTATTCTGAGTGTGCCCCCGGAACGTCGTCAGGTCGTTTATCTCTATCAGGAACCGCTTTTGTTTCCGCACCTGAACGTATTTGAGAACGTAGCGTTCGGGCTTCGTATCCGAAAAGTAACGAACGAAATGGTCGATCACCTGGTGCATGAACTACTGGCGGATCTGGAACTAAGCGATCAGGCAAAAAAACAACCCAGTCAATTATCGGGAGGGCAACGTCAGCGGGTTTCATTTGGACGGGCACTGATCATAAAACCCCGGCTGTTACTTCTTGATGAACCCTTCGGCAACCTCGATGCGCAAACACGCGCCACCATGCAAACCCTTTTTGGGAGAGTGGCCCAACAATATAAGATGACAGCCCTGTTCGTCACGCACGACACCCGCGAAGCCCTGACAGTCGGCACCTCCTTCGGCTACCTCGACCAAGGCGTTATGACTTCCTACGAATCAGTAACCGATTTTGTCAATGACCCACGTACGGGCGTTCATGCCGAACTGGCGTTCTGGGAATCCGTGCAATTGAGGGGCCGGAAAGCGGTTTCTTCCACGCCCCCATTGCCCTGATTACCTGCCAGCCAATTTACCCGTTTCCTTCCTAAATATTCCGTTACGCATGAGCATGAATACCAGAAAGCCGAAAAATAGTTGGATAAAAAGTCGGATGTAATCAG
Source organism: Spirosoma endbachense (assembly GCF_010233585.1). Lineage (NCBI taxonomy): Bacteria > Pseudomonadati > Bacteroidota > Cytophagia > Cytophagales > Cytophagaceae > Spirosoma > Spirosoma endbachense. Next base: position 203,257 of record NZ_CP045997.1, on the reverse strand, counting down.
GAGGAAAATCGACCGACATAAAATCATTCATCGACTCATCATAATACGCCTGCAGTGAGTCTTGAGGCTTTAGCGCGTCAAAATCATCGCCACTGATTGGAATGATGCGTTCCTGTTGCTGGTATCGTATCCTTGCGCGATACTCATACCATCCAGAGCTGGATCTGGAACTTCGCCGATGTGAAATTCGCTGCGTATCCAGCACCCGAACGGTTACCGGATGCCCGTTCCGTTTCAGCGCTTGATAGTACTCATAATATTTCCAGCTATCGTAGGTAAAGAAAATACAGGCGATGCAAAGCACAATGACAAGCACGATCCGGGCAATATCCTGTAAAAAAGTCAGCGGCAGAATCGTTACCAGAACACCCGTAATGATAAAAAACGATGCTGTAGCCAGGACCAGGCAGAGCAGCAACAGGCGATTTTCAGCGCTAAATGTACTGACCGTGCTCCAATCGACCAGGCGCGATTTTAGGGTAGATCGATTAAAATGAACACCACTATTCGGCTGTCTGAACGCATCATAGCGAGGATGATACAGTAGCGAGACGTCATCACCCGACCCAACAAACACGCTTTCCATAACGAACCGGATTGGGTAGTCTTTATTGTTATATCTGACCGTGAGGTAAGTGCTGTTGCTTAGTATATCGCGCCAGGATTTCTGTTGCTGGTTCGCCTGAACAACAGGTACGGAAATGAGCTTTCCTACTTTCGTAAACTCATTCTGCAGTTTCTCTTCTTCATAAAAACCCCAGCAAACCCAGGTTGCCGCTCCCAAAATGACGGCCAGAACGACCGACATAATGAACGTATAGATTCGGCCTAAGGTAGCAAAGAAGTCTTTGAGCATCCTGGTAGAGCATTGACGTGACGGAACATGTCGATTCTCTAAAGTTAATTCACTGACAAATCCGCTTCAGCAGGAAATTCGTGAACGGTAGGATGCACTGAGTGGATTGGTGATAAAACAACCAAACCGGGCAATAAGCGTAAAGACTACGTTTAGCAACGTGATGGTCGAAGTAAGTCTTTACTACGGCACCGGTTTGATCGTATTAAAAACAGCAAGGCAACAGGCGAAAAGAGTATGGCGCTCTACCCAGCTGAGCTACATTGGAACGTTATCCAATGGCCGGACTCGAACCGGCGACTGCCCGATTAAAAGTCGATGGAACTCTTCTCTACGGCACTTGCTAAAAGCAATATAGGGCAACAGACAAATAGGGTTTATGCTCTACCCCTGAGCTACAACAGATTTCTCCGCTGGCCGGATTCGAACCGGCGACCCTATCGACCGAAACGAAGTAACCCTATTTTACGGCACCTGCATTGTTCAAACTAACAGGAGTAACAAACGAAGTGAGCATGGGGCATGGCAAGCCGGAGTCGAACCGGACCATCTCGCTTCACGGTGTAAGCCACATGATTCCTCCCCTGGGTGCTACGAAGTAACTCACCTCTACGACATCCTGTAAACCTATAAGGTCTTCCTAAACTTCTCCATAAACCTATAAGGTCTCAAAGACCTTATAGGTTTGGTTTGGCATCATAGCACAATTTCGTCAATTGCGCTTAGCGTTGTTTGGCCCTCTTCGAGTGCTTTTAACACATCGAATACTTTATCTGACCAGCCAGCAATCAGATAGACATCGTATGATTCTACCCGTAAAGGCACCTGACCATATCCCGCCAGATCGAACAAATATAATCGGGCATCGGGAAACAGATTTTTATACTGTGCCCATTTTGCCGCCATCGTGTTGTTCACAGCCTGATTGTTGGTCGTGCTATCCCACAACTGCGTATCCGTAAAAAGCATGATCTTGTCGGCTTTGTATTTCCGCTTGATCAGATCATCGAGTACCAGATACCCATTGGTTGCATAGCCAACCTCACCCTCCCGCTGATAAAACTCATCGACGTTAGCCAGGATATGCTTTGCTGGCAGGGCGACCGTTTTCCAACGGTCACCAAACATCCCGCTCAGCACGTTTTTGCATTTAGCCTGTAGAAGCATTCCCAACAGCAACCCAATGTCATACAACAAAACTTTGCTCTTCGGCGAAACAGCTTTCTGCATGGAGCCCGACACATCGCAGGCGACAACAACACGTGTTTGCGCCCCGAAACCACGCAGGTTAGCCACACTGGCATAAACTGCGGCTTCCAGTGCTTCGAGGACCATTGGTACAGAGCCCAGTTGCAGTGCTTTTAGTTCACGGTAAGCCGAAAGAAAACGAAAGGGCAATTGCTTAGCGTTCCGGACGGCTTTTTCGTCAGCCAGCAAGGCACATACCTTTTCGACATGCCTTTCGCTGATTCCTGCTTCGAGCATGTTCCGTAGGTTTCGCAGTGTAGCCATATAACCCAGCCGACCACTATCGATCAGTTCTTCCCATTTGACTCGTACGGCTGCGTTTTTTTCGGCTTCAGAAGCAAATACCACCTGCCCTAATGCACTCAACTCCGTTTCCCAGGTATAGGGCGTGTTCAGTGAACCGGCAACAATTTTATTGAACACGGCTTGCTGAATTTCATTCTTTGCTTTTGGGTGAACAAGAAACAAGGCATCACGAAGTCTAACAGCCGTATCTTTATTGTATTTGGCAAACTGGTATTCATCAAACTTGTTGAATGCCGAAGCCAGTCCTTTCTGCATCTGTTTGGAGAGCCGGTTCAATTTCTTAGCACCTGCACGCTGGTTGGTTACCTGATAATAGGCCAGCAATTCCGTTATTTCGTCGGGGCGTTGCACAGCCCGACCAACCGCCTGCCCGACCAGAGCATCGCCGTTGTGAACTTTCGCCAATTCACCCAACAGCACGACCGGGGCCGAACGCAGGTTCATCTGCTCCCGTACATAAACAGCGAGTTTAGCCACAAACACTGGGTCAACCTTTCCGATCAATTCCTGAATCCTGGCGAGACGCTGGTCCGATTTTTCATAGTATGAATCGTTCAGCATTGTCGTCACTACGGCCGAATACAACTCCACCTCCGGTGTCATAGCATACGCTTTGGCCCCTTCATGGTTGAGTGTCTGTGCTGCATTGCGGTTGAAAAAGTTGAATTTCATGATCGTCGGCGTTTGTTTGATAAACTTGACGATACAAAGGTTTCAGGCACCTGCGCAGTCTTTTTGCGCAGTAGAATTTTTTTCAGTACTTCTAAAAATTCTACTTGAGTCGTGTTTTTACTTTCGCATAGCCCTGTAAAAAATGGTGTTGGAGTGGTGGAGTCAGTTTCTAAAAACTGACTCGTAAAGGAGTATTCGCCGATGCTACGGTTTGCTGTGTCAGTTTTAAGAAACTGACACCACGCCAAGAAACTGATACCACACCATCACACCGATAAACCTGACCTCACTCACTACATTAACTGTTAAACAGTGCCAAAGCGGGGGTCAACTCATCAACTTTAGCGATTTAATCTCCCATCAGTAACCTATCAGTTGACGCTCAGTTCCACCAGAACAGGCAGATGATCTGATGCGTATTGCTCGTCAATTACCTTTGTTGACAGGCTTTTAAACGTCCCATCTGGTTTGTACATAACAAAATCGATGGTTCGGTTCGGATTTACGACCGGTATCGTAGGTAAACACGTCTGACAGCTTCTGGTGAAATTCTGGTCGAAAAGCCCAATAACTTTACTACCGGGCAATGCATTAAAATCACCCCCCAGGATCATTGGAAGACCAGTTTCTTTAAAATGCCTGATAATCAATTCAGACTGAGTCAGTCGATTGGGTTCTTTCAAATCCAGATGGGTGCTGGCAAAAATGATCTTTTTGCCTTTCGCTACCTCTACCGTAATGGCTGCTATTGTCCTGACCTCCCCTCCTATTGCCGGATCAATTGGCAGAATAAATCGGGTTGAATCAAGGATTGGAAACCTCGACAGGACGGCTACTCCATAATCGCCCCCCTGGTGATCGATGGCTTTCGAAAAAAAGAAATTCATCCCGGTCAGTCTTGCCAGCTCTTTAGCCTGGTTCAATCCTTTTCCAGAACGTTCCGTATTTACATCGACCTCCTGTAACGCCACGAAATCGGGTTTTTCATTCGTAATAACACGAGCGACGGCCTCCACATCAATTTTAGTTCCGGCCGATGGCGGATTGCAGTGATGAATGTTGTACGTCATCACTTTCAGATTCTTTATTTTCTTCGCCGGTTGTTTTGACTCCACCGATGGGGCTTCGATGGCGTAGGTAGCTAATGAAATAAGGAGAAAAAATAGGGTAAGAATCGTTTTCATGCTGTTGGGTTTGTCAATTGGCCTGCTTACAGACACTATTAGCTTCGGGCTTTTTTCGGGATCGTGTATTTTCCTACTACTTCCCCATCGTCACGGATCATTTTCAGGTTAAGCTCTTTGCTGGTAGCGTGTAATTTGATTAGCGTTCGGTTTCCTTCGATCGGACCACCACCAATCACGATCGGATAATTGTGCGTTGCATCAGGATCATGGGTGCCATAACGATGCGTATGGCCCGAAAGCTGAAGGTCAATTTTTGCCTTATTCAGCAACGGGCCGAAAACTTCACGACCATGCATAGGGCCATGCCAGTCGCCCGAATGATAGGGAGAGATATGGATCAGGACAATCCGAAAAGGCGCTTTTTTAAAGTCATTGCTTTCAATTTCTTTTTCAAGCCACTTTTTCTGAGTTTCCCGATATCGATCAAAGGCCGACAAGCCGCCATATTCAACACTGTCGTCGGCTTTGTCCTCTCCCGAATCCAGGATAACGAATCGTACGGGACCGCGTGTGAACGCATAGTAGTATTTACCTTCGGGATAAGCAAAGTAAGCCGGAATGTGTCTGGAGAAACTACCCCGGCATTCATGATTGCCCTGGGTCAGGATGAAGGGCATTTCTGAGGCAAAAATATCGACCGCAGGCTTGATCAGATGCTCGACCATCTGGTTTTCTTCCGTAACCCAGTCGAAGCAGTCTCCGTTGAACACAACAAAGTCATAATCCCGTTTATTGCCCGTATAACCGTGACGGTATAGTAACTGGGGAATAATCTGAGGTCGGTCATGAATGTCATTAAAAACAACCATTTTGAACTCTTCCTCATTCTCTGCCGGTGTTTTAAAGCCATACAATGGGCTGGTGATGGTTTCACCAAACTCAACCTTTGAGCCTTTATAGCCCAGAATCTCGGTGGAAACGATCCGGTACTTATGGTCGGTCCCGGAATTTAGTCCGGAAAGGGTTATTTTATTGATTCGATTATTCGCTTCAATCAACCCGTTGGTATAACCAAATTCCCGTTTGCTGGTAAAAGTACCGGCTCCATATTCCACCCAGCTAAAACAGTTTTTATGGGTAATCCACATGATTGTCACTTCATTCGTACCCATATTCTGAAGATAGGGACCGACCACGAAATGGTTTTTCTCCTCGGCTGGAACAGTGGCCGATTCATTGGCTAGTACGGGAGCAACAGGAAGCAGACTAAGCGCCCCGATCTGCGACATTTTTTCAAGAAATGACCGTCTGTCTGAAAGCATTCGATAGGAAGGAATTAGAACGAAAACGTTTAGATTTATACGACAACAGATTGTAGTAAATGCTTTCTACAATCTGTTGTCATACTGTTTATAACCGATGTATACACCAATTTTACTTATCCAGCTTACTCCCAGTTAGGATTCTGCGTCAGTTTGGGGTTTAAAAGGCGCTCCTGAGTAGGAATCGGATACAGGTAATCACGGGCTTCGTTGAATTTTTTGTTGATATGGCCATTGACTACAATGTTGCCGCCCTTGTTTCCATTTTCTAGCAAGATTTCGCTGCCTAATTTCAGGAGTTGCGCACCCGATACGTTCGGCTTATTGCCCTCATAGATAACCAGATCTACTTTTCCGTTCTTGTCCAGATCAAAACTGCCGACTCCCGGGAAATACATCCCTTTAAAGACTTTGGTTAAAAGTTGTCCTTCTTTCCAGCGAATGATGTCATCCCAGCGAAAGAAATTTTCCATGACCAGTTCAACACGGCGTTCCCGACGGATTTCCAGAATAACACCGGCATTGCTCCCTTTCAACTGCGAGTATTGCTGCGCCTGATACGGATCGGGGGTGGCGTTGGCAGTAGCCAGGTTGATGTTAGGCATGCCAACACGGTCGCGGGTCAGTTTCGTCGAACGGTCCAGATCGTCCTGTGTCAGCGTGCCCCGTTCCGCTTTGGCTTCCGCAAAATTCATCAGTACTTCCGCATATCGAAAAATCGGCATATCGGTAATGTCCTTGCTGAATGTATCCCACTTCGGTGCCGAGACGAACTTGATCAATTGATAGCCCGTAACTGTAGCCCCAAATTCAGGAACCAGCGGAACCGATTCACCAATCCGGGTATAGCCTGGTGTCCGGATGGTCTGCGCTAAACGGGGGTCACGGTTTTGTACTTCATCGGCGAATTGCATCGTGTCATAGCCCTTAACATCCGTAAAACGCGATCCATCGGCCATCAAATAACTGTTGACCAGCTTCTTCTCCAAACCAGGCTTTCCGTACGAAGCCGTCATCGTGTAGTAGTTCAGGTTATGATAAACCTGTAATTCGTCGCTGAAATCCCGTGCCAGAATCACCTCGTCCGGGATCGCGTTGTCTGACGAAAATAGCTTGAGATAAGCAGTAGAAGGCGTGGCTTTATAAATCGTATAGCCACTGTTCTTCATCAAATCATCGGAGGCAGCGATGCATTCGTCCAGAAACTTATCGGCATTGGGCAGACTATACTCAGGGTGATATTTCCGGAACGTACCTTCGTATAAAGCCATTCTGGATTTCAGCGCGAGCGCCGTCCATTTGGTAATGTTGTTTACCTGGCGGGAAGCCTCCAGATTGGCAATCGCGTAATTGATATCGGCCATCACCGAATCCATAACAACCGTACGCGGATCGCGTGCTTTCGTCAGCATTTCCTGATCCATCACATCGATTGGTCGTGAATACCAGGGGACGTCGCCAAACCGTTTGACCATGCCAAAGTAAAAATAGGCCCGGAAAAAGCGGGCAAGGCCATTGTATTTGGCAACGGCCTTTTTATCGGGGCATTTACCCGAATTGGCCAGAAAATAATTGATGTTCCGCAAGTTACCCCAGCTCCATCCGCCACCGCTTGTTGGCACGACCCGAGTTCCCTGTAGTTCGTCGCGAAGGCTGTTCTTCACCACATTATCGACGTCCTCATTGTATACATCTTCGGCAGTAGGCAGCGCATTATAAAATGAATTTGTATAAAGCAGGAGATCGTTTTCAGTATTGAAAAAGGTCTCAGGAGAAATAGCGTCCTGAGGCAGCAGGTCCAGATTACAGGACGCGAGGCCCAGGGCAAGGACTATGAAACTTATGATTTTTTTCATCGAATTACGGATTAAAATCGATTTAGAACGTGATGTTCAGACCAGCGGAAAATGTTTTGGATAGCGGGTATGTTCTGCCGTTTGTCGTATCACCGTCCAATTGTTCTGGATCTATATACTTGGATCTGAGGGGCGTATAGGTCAGCAGGTTTTCGCCACTTACGTAAATACGAGCCCTCGGTACCCTGATTCTTTTGGTGAGCGTTTCGGGGAATGTGTAGCCAATGACCACATTTTTCAGGCGGAGGTAGCCGACGTTCTGAATGTAGCGGTCGTTAGCTGCGTTCAAATCGCCACCACCATTCAGGGCAGTATAGCCTCTCAATACCGGGAAATAGGCATTTGTATTCGTTGGTGTCCAGACATCATCTTCAAAATTCTCCGGAATGAACGAATAGTATGGCCGTGAGTATGGCCCCCAGAATTTATCGGCATTATTGCCCGGATACCAGTTTTTACGAAGAATGCCCTGCGCAAGCAACGACAGATCGAGGCCGTTCCAGGTGGCTCCGAGGTTAATACCATACCGGTACCGCGCCCGGTCGTTCCCAATCACTTTCAGGTCGCCATGATCGGCCAGGGTGTTGGCACCCTGATCAATCTTGCCATTCCCATCCCGATCGATAAACTTAAGATCACCCGCCTGTAATTTGCTCCAGTCGCCGGGCGCGCTCAGGCGTTGTTTGTTGACAATGGTCTGATCGACCTTATAGGCCTGTGCTTCATCGTTGGTTTTGAAGAATCCGTCGATGGAATAGCCCCAAATTTCGCCAATGGTTTGCCCTTCATACCGGCTTGACAGAATCTTGTTGGGGTTATCGTATTTGGTGATGATGGATTTGGAATCGGAGAGCACGAAGGAGGCATTATACGACAATGCCTTACCAGCCACTTTAAACTGGTCCCGCCAGCCAATGGATAATTCGAAACCTTTGGTTTGCAGGTCGCCCGCGTTTTTGGTTGGAACTGAAGCGCCATAGACTGAAGGCAGCACCTGACCCGGAACCAGCATACCCGTCGTATTCCGGATGTACGCATCGAAGGACAGATTCAGGCGATTTTTCAATAGGCCCGCATCCACGCCAATATTAGAGGTCGTCGCTTTTTCCCAGGTCAGGTCCGACGAAATCGGGTTCGGGCTATTGACATACGAAGGCTTTTGTCCATTCGTTATCCAGCCCGATTGAGCCGTTGGCATAATGGGCACGTATGGGTAATAATTGGCCGAAACAATGTTGTATGGGTCGAGTTTGTTGCTGGGCGTAGGCGGCAACTGGTTACCCAATGTTCCGTAAGAAGCTCTGATTTTTAAATTATCGACAACGCCACGAATTGGATCAAAGAACCCTTCTTCGCTAACTCGCCAGCCCGCCGATACAGAAGGGAAGAACCCATACCGTTTGCCTTCGCCAAATCGGGATGTTCCATCATAACGTCCGTTCACTTCCAGGAGGTATTTGCCGAGGAAATCATAATTCAGGCGATAAAAGGCACCAAACAAAGCATACTGGAAAGCATCACCGGCCGATAATTGCTCACCCGTTCCCAAATCCAGATCATTGAGGCTTTCGGAAAGCAGATTTTTCCGGGCACCAAATAACCGCTGGTGTTTTCGGGTCTCATAGTTTATACCAGCCGTTGCTCCGAACGAGTGCTTGCCAAACGTTTGGTTATACGATGAATACAAATTGGTGGCATTCATGGGGTCAAACCAAAGGGTCTTTTTGTACTGATCGGTGTTGTAGTTCGGTACGGTAGTCAGGATTCCCGGCTGGATGGAATATTGAGCAACCGCAGCCCGATACCACTCATCGTTGATGTAAAACGAAAAGGAATAGTTAGCCACCAGATTCCAGTGTTTGGTAAAGTCGATGGTAACCGAGTTGATCGTCGTGAGTTCATGAATCTTTTTCTCTCCTCCTGCTACTCCTTTCAGTAGATTGGCGAATAATCCGTCGCCGATGGAGTAGTTGTTTTTCAACGTGTTATAGGTAGCCGTGCCGTCTGGATTGAGGGGCGCGTAAGCTGGTAAAGCGTGTACCGTAATCCCCACGAAGTTGGCATTCGCACCACCTTCCAGACCTGGATATTTGTACTTGGAATCGAAATACTGGGTGTTATTGCTTACTTTAAGCCAGGGTGTCAGTTGCGCGTTTATTTTGCTGCGAAGGGTGTAGGACGTGAATTTATCGGTGTTGATCCGCATGATTCCGTCCTTTTCAAAAACTGACCCCGACAGAAAGTAATTGATCTTATCGGTTCCGCCGGATAGATTGATGTTATGCTGCCGGGAAGGTTCCGTCATGTTAAACAGCGTATTCCACCAGTCATAATTTCCGTAGTAGTTATAGATGTCCTTGCCGTTAACGTTCTTGACAACCGTCCAGGGCCGGGCCGGATTCTCGACTTTGTCGTACCGACGCGCTTCCAGCTCTTTGTAATCTTCTTCAGAATAGCGCGTGTAGCTGTTACCGGTTGCCCGTGTAAACGCTTCGTCATTCATACGCACGTATTCGTACCCATTGGTCAAAAATTTGGTACTGACGGTCGGTGTCGACCAGCCAAAGTTGTTGCTGTACGATATTGTCGTTTTGCCATTCTTGGCCGTTTTGGTCGTTACCAGAACCACCCCAAACGCACCACGGGCACCATAGATAGCCGAAGCAGCTGCATCTTTCAGAACGGATACCGATTCTACATCGCCCGGATTGATGCGGTTAATATCACCGGGAATACCGTCAATAAGCACCAATGGGCCGCCCCCGTTGATCGACGTTTCTCCGCGTACGTTCAGCGTTCCCCCGGCTCCCGGCTGGCCAGTCCCGAACGTAATGTTCAGGTTGGGAACCATGCCCTGAAGAATCTGGGACATATTATTCAGGGGACGATTTTCCAGATCTTTCGCCAGAACCTGCGAAACAGCCCCCGTCAGATTCACTTTCTTCTGCGTTCCATATCCCACTACAACGACCTCATTCAGGGCATTATGTGTTTCTTTCAGCGATACGTTAATGGTGGCCTGGCTGCTGTTGACCGGAACATCCAGTGTTTCGTAGCCGATGAAGGAGAACGATAGGGTCAGGTTGTCGCCAGTATCCGGAATAGTTAAGGAAAAACTACCATTCGCACTCGTCGTTGTTCCTCTCGTGGTTCCTTTCACCACGATACTTACGCCCGGCAACGGCTGGTTACTGGCAAAATCTCTCACCAGGCCCGACAGAAGCCGTTTGGGCTGTTCAAACACAACAGGCGTGTTTATCTGGAAAACCGGCACCGATAACAGGTTGCTTTGGGCGTCAACCTTCTTTAGAATAATCTGCCCATTAATGACTTCCCACGATACATTCAACGAGGAAAACACGCGCTGAAGCACACTCGATAATCGTTCATTGCGGGCACTAATCGAGATCCGCTTATCGGCCCCAATCACGCGGGGGCTATACACGAAACGCACATCAACGGCTTTTTCGAGTTGCTGCAATACGGTTCGTACCGTTTCGCCTTCGACCGTTATAGAAACCGGTCGGTTCATCAGTTCCTGCGCCGAAATGGACACAGCATGGACTAGACTACCACTCAGCAAGACGCTGATCAGTAGCGAAAGTAAACGTTTCATAAAGTGTAACAGGTTGTAAGTAAGTTGTTTTGGTTTTAAAGACAGCCGCGACCGCTGATCCGGATATGAGTACCGTTGGTTTGATAAGTGGCTCCAATAGACAGACAGATCATGTCTAGTTGGGCCTGAAGTGATTGATGAGCCAGATTGGCCGTTAGCGTGCAATTGACGAGTGCCTGCTCGTCGAAGGAGATGTTTACACCATACACATCGTCCAACTCCCGAAACACCCTGGCGATAGGTGTATCATCGAATACAAAATGCGTTTTGATGGCTTCTGGCCGGAGTACCACCGGATGATCGGCCAACGATTTTACGATCCGGCTGTCGGCCCGAAAAAATGTCGCTTTCTCATTGGGCTTCAGGACCACATCCGACGTTGTTGTCTGGTTATCGGTCTGGCGGTAAACGGCCACCCGACCTGTCCGAACCACAACCTCGGCAGTAGGCTTACCAGCATGAGCCACAATGGTAAAACTGGTGCCTAAAACTTTGGTCACCATCCCATTGGCATAGACCAGAAACGGGCTCTCCGGATTTTTAGCGACCTCGAAAAAAGCCTCGCCAACCAAATGCACCTCCCGGCGATTTCCGGCAAACCTCGCCGGATACTGTACCCGTCCACCCGATTGAAGCGTAATCGTACTGCCATCGCTCAAGGCTACCTGAAGTGGCTTGCCAGACTCATTCGTTTTGTCAATTAATTGCGATTGACCGGATTGAGCTGCCATTTTATCTGAGCCGGATTGAGCCGAACGATTCAATAGAAAATACCAGCCTAATCCAGCACAAAGCAGTACGACTGCAGCAGCGGCCACACGATAGAAAGCCATCGGCATACGGCGAATCGTTGGCGTCTGGGCGATCTGTGGGGCTAATTGCTGCCAATACTGGCCAATAAACGCTCGTTTATCGGAAGCAGACAAAGCTGGTTCTTCCTCGCCGTCTAAAGTGTCATACCATGCTTCAACCTGCATCCGTTCATCGTCGGTCGCTTCGCCGTTCTGGTATTTGGTCAGTAAGTCACGGAGTGTTTGTGGGGTCATTGGTCCAAGCGGCAGAAATGTATCGGTTTCAGCCGGATTCAGGGGTTAGACGGACAACCCGAAAAATACCCTAAGACCTCAATGTTATGGTTTTGTTAACGACCTAAAATAATTGTCAGCACAATAGCCGTGGCATAGTCGTGTAAATGAGCACGCAGGAAGGTCAGCGAACGGGACAGATGGTATTCAATGGTTTTTTCGGACAGATCAAGCCGGATGGCTATTTCGCGGATGGTCAACTGCTCGAAGCGGTTCAGGATAAACACTTCGCGCGTTTTGTCGGGCAGTTGCTGCAAAGCCAGATTGAGCGATTCGGTCAGTTCGCTAAACTCAACAGTATGTGCAGTACCAAGGGTATCGGGCGAAGTGGTGTGAATAAAATGGCTGGCATACTGTTCACCCTGCAACTGCGTACGAACATGGTCGATAATCAGGTGTTTAAGGGATGCCGTCAGGTAAGCGTTGGGATTAGTGATCAGGAGGGTTCTGCGTTTTTGCCACAGTCGAAGGAACAGTTCCTGAGCTATGTCGGCAGCTACATCTTCATCGCGGAGTTTGCGTTTTGCCGTCGTAAAGAGAGTATACCAGTAGCGTTCATACAACGTCCGGAATGCCTCCTCGTTGTCATAACGAAGCAGGGCTACTAATTCGTTATCACTTAGCTCTTGCTCAGACATAGCCGCAAAGTTGGCAAGGGCAGCGCAGTCGACAACCAAACGTGCGTTAAATTTCTGTGAATTCTCCCACGATTCAGACCGTAAAATTAAATTCGTCGATAACTAAAAGCCCAACGAATGCAGCGAGGACGAACCTGTCTCTGCACTCGTTGGGCTTTGGCATCGAGCCGTGCCACCGCAGCCGCGGACGGTGGTTTGTTTGCGCATCACCAGAAACCACCGTCCGCGGCTGCGGTGGCACGGCTCGATGCCAAAGCCCTAAAACAAAGTATCCCAGAGAAGATAGCCATTCAGGCCAATGATTATTACGGCAACGGCCCAGGATAATACATTTATCCAGCCCGGATTTACGAAACGTCCCATTTTAAGTTTATCACCCGTGAACGTTACCAGCGGCACAACGGCGAAGCTCAATTGCAACGATAAAATGACCTGACTAAACACCAGCAGTTCAGATGTTCCACGTTCACCATACAGAATCGCCACAATTAACGCCGGAACGATGGCAACCAACCGCGTTATAAGCCGACGTAGCCAGGGTTTGATCCGTAATTCCAGAAAACCTTCCATCACGATTTGCCCGGCCAGCGTGCCCGTTAGTGTCGAGTTTTGCCCCGAAGCCAGCAATGCCACCGCAAATAGAACACCTGCCAGTTTGACGCCCAGTATAGGATCGAGCAGTCGGTGAGCATCTGTAATGTCGGCAACGTGTTGATTACCCGAAAAATGAAAGGTCGCTGCTGATAGTATCAGGATAGCCGCATTGATAAAAAATGCCAGAAAAAGGGAAACCGTAGAGTCAATCGTTGCGAATTTAATAGCGGATTTACGTCCGGCATCGTCACGGCCAAAATCACGGGTTTGCACGATGCTGGAGTGCAGGTAAAGGTTATGCGGCATTACGGTCGCCCCCAAAATTCCGATGGCAATGTAGAGCATGCCAGGGTTTGTGATAATTTCGGTGCGGGGCAACAAGCCCCCAACAACTTCGGCAACAGCCGGATGCGACACGAACAGCTCATACCCAAAACAACCGATAATCAGGAAAATCAGGCTGGCAACGATCCGTTCAATAGTCTGAAAACCTTTGTTCTGTAGATAAAGCAGTAAGAGTACATCAAGAGCAGTAATAAGAATACCGACCGTAATCGGCAACCCAAACAATAGATTCAGGGCAATGGCTGAGCCAATCACCTCGGCCAGATCGGTTGCGGCAATGGCTATCTCGGCCAGCAGCCAAAGGCCAATCGATACCGGACGGCTATAGTGATCGCGACAAGCCTGTGCCAGATCCCGACCCGTAGCAATACCGAGTTTAAGCGACAGGTGCTGAAGAAGAATGGCAAACAGGTTGGAGATCAGTACGACCGATAACAGACGGTAGCCAAACCGGGCTCCACCCGCGATATCGGTAGCCCAGTTACCAGGGTCCATATACCCTACGGCAACCATCAGGCCCGGTCCAAAATAGGCCATCAGTGTCTTGAAAAATCCACTGTTTTTAGGTACGTGGACAGAGCTATGAACATCCGCCAGAGAGTTTTCCGCGCTGTCCTGCTGCCATCCTTTCATAGTTGTATTGGTTGCTTCCATTCGATTGCGAACATTGGGTGTAGACGATTTTGGGTATTGTATTAATAAATCTAACAATCAACCCACAACCTCTACTAGTTAACGCTCAAAGATAAGGATTGTTGAAATATTTTTTTAGACTTATCTAAATTTTTAGAAAGTTTAACATAAAAACTATCTTTGCCCGTAAACTGTTTCATGCGACTCAGTCGTTTTTACTGAGTAGCCGTCGTTTATGCAGTCATTCACGGAAGAAAATTATTTAAAGACGATTTATTACCTCGCCACTCGTCAGGAAGGTGAAGTGAGCACGAACGCTCTGGCCGAAATGACAGCGACCAAAGCCGCTTCGGTTACGGATATGCTGCGTAAACTGGCCGACAAGCAACTCATCCATTACAAAAAATACCAGGGTGTCAGGCTAACCGATGAAGGTGAACGACTTGCACTCCAGATCATCCGACGCCATCGGCTCTGGGAAGTGTTTCTGGTCGAAAAACTGGGGTTTGGCTGGGATAAAGTGCATGAAATTGCCGAAGAGCTGGAGCATATCCGTTCTGATGAGTTGGTTAGTCGTTTAGATACGTATTTAGGCTGTCCACAGTTTGATCCGCACGGTGATCCGATTCCGACACCCGCCGGGCAGATGCCCCAGACTGGCTATCGTAAGCTTTCTGACGTATTAACCGGCCAGGATGTTCGCCTGATGGCGGTACTGGAACATTCGACGGAGTTTCTGCAACACCTCGACCACTCGCAGTTAACATTAGGGTGTACAGTGACAGTAACTGAAATTAACACGTTCGACAAGTCGATCCTATTGCAGATTGCCAATGACAGAACCCTTTTTGTGAGCCACGAAGTTGCCAAAAATTTATTAGTGAGTTAATCAGTTCACCGTTTATAGTTTACGGCAGGCTGACGCGCCTGAAGCTGTAAACAACCCAACGTGTCGGTTTTAAACGGTTCGCTGTTTTGGAAGTCGACACCAAAAAAAATGAAACTATTAGACTGGTACATTTTAAAACGTTTCCTGCAAACCTATCTCTTCGTGGTCATGATCATCGTACTGATCGTTGTCATGATCGATTACACCGAAAAAGTGGATAATTTCCACAAAACCAAGGCACCCGGCAGCGAAATACTCCTGAATTATTATCTCAATTTTATTCCGTACTGGGCCAATTACATCAGCCCGCTAATGGTTTTTATTGCCACCGTATTTTTGACCTCACGACTGGCTGCCCGAACTGAAATCATCGCCATTCTGAGTAGTGGAGTTAGCTTTATCCGCTTGCTCTTTCCGTACGTTCTCGGCGCATCGGTGCTGGCCTTACTGACCTACTTTATGGTCAATTATGTGATTCCCAAGGCAAATAAAACGCGCATCGCCTTCGAAATAAAATACATCAACGATGCCTTTACGTACTCCCACCGGAACGTACACATCAAGATTGCGCCCAATACCTATGCGTACCTGGAAAGCTACAACAACCTGAGTAACACAGGTTATAAGTTTACGCTCGAGCGGGTTGACGGAAATGAGCTAAAGCAAAAACTTACGGCCGACCACATCGAATGGGACGCCAAGAAAAAGAAATGGGGTGTCTATGATTACAAGATCCGGACAATCAATGGCTTACAGGAAACACTCACGCCCGGAACCCGACTCGACACAACCCTCAATCTGAAACCCGACGATTTCAGTTCGGATTTCAATCTGTACGAAACGCTTACCCGACCGCAGTTGAATAGTCAGATCGACCTGCTGACAAGCCGGGGTTCTGATGGTGTAGAAACGTATCTGCTCGAAAAATACAGCCGGGACACCCGTCCTTTTGCGATTATCATTCTGACGGTTATCGGCGTTATCATGTCGGCTCGTAAAAGCCGCCGGGGAGTTGGCTGGCAGGTGGCCTTGGGGTTCTTTCTGGCTTTCACCTATCTGCTCTTTTTCATGCTGGCCAAAGGCATTGCCGAGTCCGGTAACCTGAACCCAATTGTGGCAGTCTGGCTGCCAAATGCTATTTTTACGCTCATCGGTGTATTTCTGTACAATACAATACCGAGGTAACCACTTAATGCATGACAAAGTATTGGTACTAAAAAATGAATATGCCCCATTTTTTAGTACCAATACTTTGTCAAGTCCCGTATGTCGCAAAAGCCTGCTCTTTCTGATTATTTTCAGCTCCACTTCATTGTTGTCATCTGGGGGTTTACGGCCATTCTGGGTAAACTCCTGGAGCCGCTCGATTCGTCGGCAGTAGTCCTGTTTCGAACCCTCCTGGCAGTAATCGGACTTGGTGTGGTGCTGGCCGTTCGAGGGCTGAATCTACACGTGTCGCCCACCGACCGATGGCGGCTTCTGGCCACTGGCGGCATTATTGGTCTGCACTGGGTCTTATTTTTTGCCGCTGCCCGACTGGCTAACGTATCGGTTTGTCTGGCGGGCATGGCAACCAGTTCGCTCTGGGCCAGTTTGCTCGAACCCTTGATCCTGCGTCGACGGGTGCAGCTGATCGAGGTTATTCTGGGAGCAGTCGTCATGGCGGGTCTGTATCTGATTTTTCAGTTTGAATTCGACAAGGTGGCTGGCCTGATCGTTGCCATGCTTTCAGCCATGCTTTCTTCGCTGTTTACGATCATCAACAGTCGATTTACGCAACGGTATGACGCGCTGGTCATTTCGTTTTACGAAATGGCCGGAGCACTGGTTGCTGCCTTCGCATTATGGCTGATTGTGAGAAATACCGATACCATGGCCGTTGATCGGGTTATTCAATACATACCCGAAACACCCCTGCAATGGCTTTGGTTACTGGTGCTTTCATTGGTCTGCACAGTCTATGCGTACACGGTTGGCGTGAGCCTCTTACGAAAATTTTCGCCCTACATGGCCGTATTAACCGTAAATTTGGAGCCAGTGTATGGAATTTTACTTGCTGTGTTAATTTTTGGAAACTCCGAACGGATGACAGCTGGCTTCTATCTGGGTACGCTGGTCATTCTGGCCGCTGTGGTCGCTTACCCTCTCTGGAACAATAGACCCAGGAAAGTTAAACCACAACTACCTACACCGCTTTAATAGCACGTTCATGACTACTTCTTCGCCATCAGCGCGTTCTGTTACTACCGTTCTTCTCCTAATTGCGATTGCCGTTTCATTACCGCTCATCGTATTATCATTCTACAATCATCCTTCACCAACCGACGATTATTGTTTTGCCAACACATCGATGCGGTACGGATTCTGGGAATCTCAGCAGATCTATTATGATGGGTGGAGCGGTCGTTTTTTTCACAATTTTCTTGTTCATGGTAGCCCGCTGACCTTCGGATGGTACGATGGCTATAAGATTTACCCGGTCGTATTGCTCGGCTTGCTTGCCCTCAGTTTCTACACGTTTTCCAGCCAGTGGTTGTATCGTTCCTTTACGTTCAGCACCAAACTAGCTTTGGCCAGCGGGCTCTTTGTGGGCTTTGTTGCAACCCTGGTCAGTTTGTCGGAATACTTATACTGGTATGCCGGTATGGCTTGTTACAGCTTGTCCAGCGTCTTTCTGCTGTTCTTATTGGCCGTTTTAATCGCCCATCAGCGACGTGGTTTTGGCTGGCAACCGGGCTATCTGCTCCTCGAAAGTTTACTGATCATCTGTATTATCGGATCGAGTGAAACGAGCATGGTGATGGTGATGTCTGTCCTGGGTATGATTGCTCTGGGTGATTTAGTCCTGCGCCGTCGGTTGTCGATCCCGACCCTGATCCTATTGGCGGTGGGTGTTTTAAGCTGTTATTACCTGATCACTGCACCGGGAAATGCCGTTCGTATGGGTTCGAACCCCAACAGCCGGGATATTCCACTGACACTCTTATCGTCGCTCAAGTTTGCGGTCGGGTACGTAGCCCGCCAGATTTTTCTAACGCCTTTATTACCGCTGTCGCTGTTGTATTTTCCGATTGCCAGCCATCTGACAGCGAATCGGCCCTTACCGGCTTATCTCCGGATTCACCCGCTATTGGCCTTATTGCATGGTTTATTAACCGTATTGGCGCTAATCTCACTTCATTTCTATGCAGTCGGTATTGCTCCCGCTTATCGGCTGGTGAATCTGATCAACCTGGTTTTCTGGCTTAGCTGGGGCTACAACCTAACAATTTGGGCGGCCCTTCTTCAGGGCCGGATTGTTACATGGCAGCGCTTTTCGCGTCTTATTGTGGTAGTTTCGCTCGGCTGGATAGTCCTGGCAACTGGATTCGGGCCGGTATTACCGATGGCTTATGGAGACTGGCTGAGTGGTCGCGCTGCCCGTTACGATCAGGCAATGCAGGAGCGATACAACCAAATGACTCAATCGACCGACGACACCGCTTTGGTTACGCCCTTACCGGTTTATCCAGCATCTATGTTTATGGAAGATGTCAAAGAAGACCCTAAACACCTCTGGAATCGCTGCTGGGCCGATTATTACCACAAAAAAACGATTGTGCTCAAAGAAGAACCTATTTCATCCACACATTAAACAGACCCTCTTTCACTGACCAGGCAGTTTAAATTAATTTTCTGATGCGCTTTTCTGACCTGAGATGGGCTAGTGTGTCAATCTAATTTTCTCTTTTTAAAAAATAATAACCATGCTACATCGACAACCACCGCAACTCATGAATTCATGTCATCAATTTGTATCATTATTCCATGTTACAACGAAGCCGATCGACTCCCTGTAGACGTTTTTCTGTCGTACGTCCACCAGGTTTCAACGGTAAATTTTTGCTTTGTCGATGACGGAAGTACCGACCAGACCGGTTTTTTGCTGGAAGCGATGCGAAGGCAATTCCCCGATCGGATTGACATCCAGACACTGGCTAAAAATGAGGGAAAAGCCAGGGCCGTTCAATCGGGTATGCTGCTGAATTTGTCGAAACCTTTTGATTACCTTGGTTTCTTCGATGCAGATTTAGCGACTCCCCTTGCTGCGATCCACGATTTAACCGAGGCTCTCGATACCAATCCATCGCTTGACCTGGTTATGGGATCTCGTATTAAACACCTTGGAACCGATATCCAGCGCGATACATACCGGCATTATGCAGGACGTATTATAGCAACAGTGATCAGTAGCATCCTTAAATTACCCGTTTATGACTCCCAATGCGGGGCTAAATTATTCAGGCATGGTATTGTAGACAGTTTATTCCGGGAGCCATTTATCAGTCCCTGGCTGTTCGATGTAGAGTTACTGGCCCGGCTTATTCAGCATCATGGCCGTTTAAAAGTATTAAGTCATGTGGCCGAGCAGCCCCTAAAACAATGGACGGAGCAAAGTGGCTCACATATTAGTTCAGATTATATATCTAAAGTATGGTACGAATTGTATCGAATTCAACGAACTTACCGAAACGTATGACTCAGTTTTACCGACTATTGGCAACACCTCCCCTTACCATTGCCTTACTGCTGTTGCCAATTGCCGGTTTCTTCGTTTATTTCTTTGCCCTTCGTTATAACATTCCCTGGTTCGACGATTTCGAAAATATACCCTATTTTCTGGATCATTTTCTGAATGCATCGTCCGTCAGCGAGGCAGTGGCAGCCTTGCTTCGACCTAATAATGAACACCGTGTAGTGTATGCCCGACTCGTCGTTTTAGGGCAATATTTTTTAACTGGTGGCCTTAATTTCGCCAATCTGATGCTTTGGGGAAATGCCGGTCTTATCTTGATTTTTTATCTGCTTTATCGCGCCTTAAAGCAGCAGGAACGGCTTTCACAGCAGGCTATGGTCGGTCTTCTGCCCGTGCCCCTTCTACTGTTCACGGCCCAGAGTTACATCATGACGTTCACGGCCATTTTTTCACTTCAATACCTGGCCATAATTACGCTTGTGGTGCTGACTCTCTTTGTGTTGGCCACCGATCGACCGCTTTATTTATGGACAGCATTAGGTCTTGGGTTACTGAGTACGTTTAGCATGGGGAATGGCTTGTTACTTTGGCCTGCGGGTGCGGTAATGCTGCTTATTCAACGGCGCTGGCTTGGACTAGGTATCTGGGTAGTAGCTGGCGCGATTAGTGCGTATCTGTATTTTCTGGGTTATCCGGTTCAGCAAGGTAACGATGAAGGTTTTTCGTATGTAATCCAGCATCCCTTACAAACGATTGCCGGTTTTCTCATTTTTGCGGGTAGTGTGTTTGATGTCATTCCGTCGATACCCGAAAAATACCGGTTTTACCTACCCTTTGTGGCTGGCCTGATTTTACTGCTTGGTCTTAGTTACTGGCTACTGACAACCCTATTCCGGTCATCGAAAAACAAGTCTTTTTTTGAGGTGTTCATTGTCGGCTGCCTTCTCTTTCTGCTGGCAAACATCGCACTGATTGCGTTTTTTCGGCTCCGGTTTTATTTCGGTATGGCACTCCACATTCCATACCGCATTTATGCCTTAGCCCTGTGGTCGGTTGCCAGTGTCCTACTTTATAGTCGCCTGTCAGAAACATGGCGAGTCCGGTTATGGCCCGCTGTTTGGCTGTTATTCCTGGGCCTAAATGGGTTCACTTACTATACGTATCTACCCGAAGCCATGGAACGAAGGAAACAGATGCAGGGATTGTCTTTCAATCAGTTACACTCCGATATTGGTCTTGGTGGAACGCGTAATACGGAATTAGCCCGCTACATATCGAATCTGACCCGTATGATGCGGGACCGGGACTGGTATCATCTGCCCGACCCGGCCATTACACCTTCAGAACGACAGCTAATCAGGCCCGCCGGTAGAACGACAGCGCTGACCCCATTTCGAATTACGCAGAAGCCCGATTACATTATAGTTGACGGCAATGATCCAACCTATAAAGTGGGGCTTAATACGGGCAGTTATATCATTATGAAGTCTGCCCGTTATACATACCTGGTTTTTGCCCCAAAAAACCGACCGTTGACCGTTAAACCCTGGCAGGTAAGTCCAGGATTTTCGGCCGCCCTGCCTGTTTATATGATGCAGTCGGGTCGATACCAGGTAGGACTCTTTAAAACACAACCCGATCATAGTGACATTCAGTTTGGTAACCAGTACATTGACGTACCTTAGAAACCCTACTAATTCGAGTCTTCTAGTGCCTGATCGTGCTATACGCTAAGTCATCAGGCAGTTTTTTGGATTAAAAGCCTATTTTTGCCGCTCAAACCACCCATCACGTTGGACAATACAACCAATTCACTGCCGGACCGGATCAATGTTGTCATTCCTCTTTTCAATGACTGGCTGGCAGTAGGACTACTTCTCGAACGAATTCGGTCGGTTGTAGACACACCGCTACAAAACCGGCTAGCCTTTTTAATTGTAGACGATTGCTCGGCAATAAATTACGATACTCTACCCTCGGGCATCGGAAAATCGCTATCGATTCTCAGGCTCTTTCGCAACGTTGGTCATCAGAAAGCCATAGCCCTCGGTCTGGCCTATCTGGCCGATCAAACCGACCAGTACCCGACAATTGTTATGGATTCCGACGGCGAAGATCGTCCTGAAGATATCGTTCAGCTTGTGCAGCGTAGCCTCGAAAAACCTGGACATGTCGTTTTTGCCCATCGTGCCAAACGACATGAAAGCCTCGCTTTCCGGGTCTTTTATACCGTCTACAAATCCGTATTTCGTCTGCTCACAGGCAAGGTCATCACGTTTGGTAATTTTAGTCTGATACCGGCCTCCCAACTTCGGAAACTCGCTCATGTTTCCGAAATATGGAATAACTATCCCGGCGGGGTTATCCGATCACGACTACCTTATACGGCCGTACCGCTCGAACGGGGACGTCGGCTGGCGGGCGAGTCGAAAATGAATTTTGTGTCGTTGGTACTGCACGGACTAAGTGCCGTTTCGGTACTCATTGACACAACAGCCGTACGACTGGCTCTGTTCTGTGTTATGATGGTTGTCGCTTCCATCTTTGGCATCAGTGTTTTATTGTATTTGAAATTCTTTACCAATACATCGATACCGGGCTGGACAAGTTATTTGACATTCTCTTTTCTGATTGTCATTTTACAGGCCTTTCTGATTTCACTGCTGCTGGTATTCATTGTACTTTCTTACCGGATACAGCCGCAGTTTATTCCTGCCAGACAGTTCAATGATTTTGTCGAACGAGTTGAGCGCGTGTATTGATCACAACGGGTCCTCGGTTAATAGCTATTGGTGCGTCAGCATACTGAAAACTAGTTTATGAGTATTGTCTATATTAAAACGGCGGTTTCTGTTGCTCTGGGGCTTTTGCTGATCGGACTATTGTGGCAACGCAGTACGCTGACAGCCCTGCTGCAACGAGCAGGAACATGGGTTCTTGATGGCTGCTGGATCGCCCTGCGACTGGTTCCGTTTCTGGCTACCTACATTGTACTGGGCTACCAGCCCCAGTCAGATGTGGCAACATTTTACTATCCGATCGGCATGTCAGCCCTGGAGGGAGGCATTCCCTACCGGGATGTTTATAGCTGTTATTCGCCCTTATTTGGTTATTGGCTGGCTCCGTTCCTGAGCCTTTGGAGCGACATGCGCATGGTTGTGCTGGCGATGATGATTGTTGAGGGTTTAGCTGTCCGGTTAACGTTCCACCACTACCAGACTCAGGAAACAATGGGCCAACGCCTGTTTCGCGGAGTATTCTATTATTTCCTGCCGTTACCTTTCGTGATGTGTGTATTTAGCGGGCAGGAAGATGTCATTCTCTGGTTGTTTGCTTTGTTGGCTATTCCGCTCATGCAATCAAGGCCCTTCCTGGCCGGACTTGTCCTAGGCTTAGGTATGCTTGCGACCAAAGCCGTATTTATTCTGTTGCTGATCCCGGTTTGGTTGTTAACACTCCGGAATGTAAAGTTCGCGGCCTGGTTCACGGCGGGGCTGGTAACTGTTGGGTTGCCGGTTGCCTTATTTATTTTCTGGAAAGCGGGTCTGTTGTTTCTGGATCAGCAATCGCACGAGGGCGACTACCTGAAAGCGCCCAACTGGCGGTCGATCTTAAATCCATTCTTAAATGATGGCATGCGGTCGGCGGTCGGTATCTGGAAATGGGGCGGACTGATTCTTACATTATTGATCATGTTACAGGGCGTGTGGCGCATTCACACTACCCGCAGTAACTGGCGCTATCAGGATTATCTGCCTTTTATTTACATCCTGACCTATAGCGCCATGAGCGTATTGCAACAGAATGCAATCAGCAATTATGCCTATCTGTTTATGCTCCCATTGGTGTTTACAATGACCGACTTCCGGCGGCTCTGGTTCTGTGTCGGGCTGATTGGTTTTAACATTCTGGCAGCTATTCATCCGTCGCTATGGTGGCGGCTTGGGATGCCCTATTATGATCGACTCTCGGCCCTGGCCAATCCAACGGCTGCCCTGGAATATTCTATTGAAATTCTGATATTCATCGGTTTTATCTATTACGCCATTCAGGCAATGAACGCGCTGCGCCGACCCAAACCGGTTGCGCAGGCAGAACCATATGCTGTTTAACTCACTTCAGTTCTTACTATTTTTCATTGTTGTTACGCTCACCTACTTTGGTCTGAAGTGGCAGGGGCGTTGGATGTTGTTGCTGGTAGCCAGTTGCTACTTCTACATGGTTTTCCGGCCAGCCTACATCCTGATTCTGTTTGCAACCATTGTTATCGATTACATCGCAGGTATCTGGATCGAAAAAACGCCCGGAAAAGCCCGAAAGTGGTTGCTGATCGTATCGCTGGTGACTAATATCGGGATTCTTGCCTTCTTCAAATACCTCGGTTTTTTCACCGAGAATATATCCTGGCTGTTTGATCAGCTGCATATGCCGGAGGTCGCCGACCGGGTCTTTAGCATTGGCAATCGCCTGTTCGTTAAGGTGCTGCGTTTATTTGGTGAAACCGGTGTTTCATCGTTCAAAGAAAACATGAGTATCCTGCCCGTTGGCCTCTCATTCCACACGTTTCAGGCCATGAGCTACACCATTGAAGTGTACCGGGGCAATCATAAAGCGGAGCGGCATTTCGGGATATATGCACTTTATGTTATGTTCTACCCGCAGTTAGTAGCGGGCCCGATTGAACGGCCGCAAAATGTGCTTTGGCAGTTTCATAAGCAATTTCCGTACGACGCCGAGAATGTAAAGGCTGGGCTGATGCAGATGGCGTTCGGCTTCTTTAAGAAAGTTGTCATTGCCGACCGACTGGCCATGCTCGTCGATTATGCGTACGGCAATCCATCTTCCCACAATGGCCTGACGCTGCTGGCAGCTACCTTTTTCTATACCATCCAGATTTACTGCGATTTTTCGGGCTACTCGGATATTGCTATCGGCGCTGCGCGTGTCATGGGCTTTACGCTCATGGAAAACTTCCGGACACCCTATATTGCCCAATCGATTTCGGAATTCTGGCGACGCTGGCACATTTCGCTGTCGACCTGGTTCCGGGATTATCTGTATATACCGCTCGGTGGTAACCGCAAGGGTGAATTCCGGCAGTACCTGAACATGATGATTGTTTTTCTGGCCAGCGGTCTCTGGCACGGCCCCAACTGGACCTACGTCATCTGGGGTGGTTTGAATGGCTTTTATCAGATTCTGGCCGTTCTGCGCGATAAGTTACTGGCTCGCCTGGGGTTCAGTTCGACCCCACCGCGTACGGTCACCTCCCCTGCCAGTGATCCTCAAACCAATCGCTCCCCCGTACGGGTTGTTATCAATGTGCTGACTACCTTCGTGCTGATTATGCTGACGTGGGTCTTTTTCCGGGCCAGAAGCGTTGGGGATGCTTTTGTCATTTTAAGTCGCATTGCCACCCTATCGCCCAGCGACCCTATTGACAGCCCAATGAATGCCACAGAGATGTGGTTTAGCATGGCCCTGATCGTGTTTCTGCTGATTAAGGAATATTTCTATCTCTATATTCCAACGCGCAACACCTTTCGGTTTGCGGTATTGTTCGTGTTGATCACGTTCGTAACCTATCTGTTTGGCGTCTTCTCGTCCAACCAGTTTATCTATTTCCAGTTCTGATCAGAAGTCTAAGCTTACTGATTTGCAATTCGCGAATTACAAA
The DNA here is from genome assembly GCF_010233585.1 of Spirosoma endbachense. Lineage (NCBI taxonomy): Bacteria > Pseudomonadati > Bacteroidota > Cytophagia > Cytophagales > Cytophagaceae > Spirosoma > Spirosoma endbachense. Next base: position 177,877 of record NZ_CP045997.1, on the reverse strand, counting down.
TCAGTAAGCTTAGACAATCTGTTAAAAACACAAAAAGCCGTTCACAGACTGGTGTGAACGGCTTTTGCCAATCGAGTTAACTATTTTCTAGACTAATCCTTTTTTCATCGCCTTCACCGCGTAATCGGCCGAGCGGGCTGTCATCGCCATGTAGGTTAGCGACGGGTTCTGGGTCGATGTCGATGTCATACAGGAACCGTCGGTCACGAAAACGTTCTTGACGGCGTGGAGTTGATTCCATTTGTTGAGCACTGACGTTTTAGGATCTTTCCCCATACGGGCGCCACCCATTTCGTGAATGTCCAGACCCGGATTCCGGTGATCATCACGGACACGAATATTGGTAAAACCAGCTGCCGTAAACATCTCGGTCATCTGCTCCTGATAATCCTTCACCATCTTGTCGTCGTTATCGTCATAGGCAATCGAGATTTTCAGCTGCGGAATGCCAAATGGATCTTTCTGCGCCGAATCGAGGGCAACAAAATTCGTTTCTTTCGGAATGGTTTCGCCCATCATGTGCGAGCCAACATACCAGCCACCCAATTCAGGATTCAGCAGATTTTGCTTCAGATCGGCCCCAATTCCATTCTGATTTGCCCGGGAAGAACGGCCTGCCGAGAACCCAGCCGCATAGCCCCGCAAAAAGTCGGTCTCCTGCTTATAAACGTTCCGGAAACGGGGAATATAAGGACTATTCGGCCGACGTCCATCGGTTGTTGAATCGAGATTTCCATCGTACTGCGCCGAAATACCTGCCCGGTAATTATGGAACGCTATGTATTTACCAAGTACTCCGCTATCGTTCCCCAATCCGTTCGGGAAACGGTGCGATGTAGAATTCAGCAACACCAGATTTGAGTTTAATGCAGCCGCATTCAGGAAGATAATCCGGGCATAATACTCCTGCATCTGCTTCGTGTTGGCATCAACGATCCGAACGCCTGTTGCCCGGACTTTCTGCTCATCATAGATAATTGAATGCACGACCGAATCAGGGCGCAGCGTCATTTTACCGGTTTTGGCAGCCCAGGGTATGGTTGATGAATTACTACTGAAATACCCACCAAATGGACAGCCCCGCTCACAAATGGTGCGGTGTTGGCATTGTGCCCGACCCTGCTGAAGATGAACGGGTTGCGGCTTGGTAATGTGAGCCGCCCGGCCCATAATAACATGCCGGTCTTTGTAGCGGCTGGCTACCTTTTGTTGAAAATGTTTCTCTACACAATTCCATTCGTGAGGGGGCAAAAACTCACCGTCGGGCAGCGTATCCAGGCCGTCTTTATTGCCGGTAATCCCAGCAAATCGCTCAACGTAGCTATACCACGGCGCCAGATCAGCATAACGAATTGGCCAATCGACGGCAAATCCATCGCGGGCGGGACCTTCAAAATCGAAATCACTCCAGCGCTGCGTTTGCCGCGCCCACATCAGCGATTTACCACCAACCTGATAGCCCCGAATCCAATCGAATGGCTTTTCCTGTATGTAGGGATGCTCAGCATCTTTCACAAAAAACTGTTGTGTCCCTTCATAAAACGCATAGCATTTGCTGATGATCGGATTGGCATCCTTGACCTCTTTGGTCAACTGCCCCCGGTGGTCAAACTCCCAGGGCTGCATCATCGTTGTGGGGTAATCGGTAACGTGCCTGACATCGCGGCCCCGCTCCAGAACAAGGGTACGAAGGCCTTTGCCCGTTAATTCTTTAGCTGCCCAGCCACCACTAATACCCGATCCGATTACGATCGCGTCGTAGGTATTTTGCGCCTTGGCGTCAATATTCAGGTTTGCCATGTTAAAAAAGTGATAGACACAGGCTAATGTTGGATCAGTTAAGATTCCGACATCCAGAATCCAGCCTTAACCTCTACTATCGAATTACTTGGTTTGAGAAACGGCTTTGGCAGGAACAGGAACACAGCCATAATAATGGCCGGGAATCATCTGGTAATGGGTCAAGTTCGTCATTACGTATTCGGAGTTCATGTATCCGCGCACGGTCAGCCCCTTCACCATCGAATAAAATTCTTTCTGAGCAGGCTCTGTAGACTGCGAAAACTGGGTCAGCAAGGCGGTGCGCTGAGCGGTATCACCCTCCCGAAACGATTTACCGAAGGCTTTCTGTGCCTGTTCATCGATTGCGTTGAGTCCATTACGGAACGTTTCCTGGGCTGGCTTATCGTAGCAATCGGTCACGATTTTCTGAATAAACTGATGGACGTTCAGTGCTTTAGCGCCTGGCGTGTCAGTTGTGGGAATAATCGTTTCGGCAATATCAGCGAGCAGGTCGTCTTGCCCGGATGTGAGAAATGGATGGGTTAACTGGACTGTTTCGGAGGTCCAGTTAGTAGCCCAGGCGGGCAAACTGATGAAACCACCAGCCGCTACAGCTATTGATTTAAGCGCACTACGTCTTTCCACAGCAGGTTATGATTCAGTTCTATTTGCTCTTTCAAAGATACAAAATCAACGAAATTAACTCACTATTCTTATAGCCAGAAACTGAAGAAGAATCTTCTGGCTCCAGATGTTATCGCAAGCTAGGATAAAACGATGATCGCTCGTAATAGAGTTATTCACGAATCTATAGAGGACAGGCAAGATGTAGCGCTGCGAGTTGAAAACCATTGTTCAGATACACTTTTTGCGCTGTATTATTCGTAAAATCGGTATCAAGCACCACGGCATCCTTCTTCTCTGATAGAGCGACAGCTTTCACATAGTTTAATAACTGAGACGCCAACCCTTTACCTCGATAAGATTCCAGGGTGCAGAGATCATCAAGATAAATTATATTCCCGCTGTGCAACGAAGTCATGCTGCGATAACCTGCAAAAGCGACAAATCTGCCATTATCCATAATTCCGGCGATGCTGTACTTTTCATGTTGCATCATCTCCGAGATCATGGTAGCCCAATTATTTTTATTCAGATGGGGTCTTAACAAAAAAACAACCTCCCAACATTGCTGAATTTCATGATCTGTCTCAATTAATTTTACCTGATATGTATTATCCATAATTTGTTTTGTTTGCGACAAAACTAGAGTACGGACATTGCAGCTAAATATACCAATTAAGAAATAAAGGGTGGACCAGTGTATTTAATGCACTACCTGTTTCAGGATTCCGAGCGCTTTCACCATTTCATTTTCGTTAAGTGACGCAAAGCCCATTCTAAGCGCATTGGTAAAAAAGGATTCGTTCTGGCTAAAACTTCCATTGCCGATATAAAGACCTTTTTTTGATGCATCCTTCGACATTTTTATTAAATCAATATTTTTATCAAAAATCGACCACACAGCAAGCCCTCCCTCCGGCATTTTGAATTCGATTGTATCCTTAAAATCCGTTTTTAGGACTTGACAAAATTGGTTCCTGCGCTGCTTATAAATCGTTAAGGATTTCCGAAAATGCCTTTCCATCTCACCATTGTCAAACAGCGCAGCAAATGCTTCTTCCAGCAAAGTGTCCCCCTGTCGATCGATCAATTGTCTTAATGAAGATGCGGCTTCAACAAATACCGATGGCCCTACCATAAACCCAATTCGTAGCGCAGGGGCAAACGTTTTTGTAATTGAACCAATATAAATGACATTCTGATTGTGATCAATACTTGCCAATGGCAGGTATGGCTTATTATCATAATGAAAATCAAAATCATAATCGTCTTCCACTATCGCAAAACGGTATTCCTTTGCGAGACTTAATAGTTTTAACCTGCGTTCCACATTCATGGTTACAGTTGTTGGGCAGTGATGATGCGGTATGATATACACTGCCTTTATTTTCTTGTGCTGTAAAATCGCTTCGAGATGATCAACATCCATTCCATTGTTATCAATAGGAATCCGCAACAGGTTTGCACCAGCATGCCTGAACGTATCATCTGCAGAGCCGTAGTTTGAAACTCCAACGGCTATAGTATCAGTAGGATTTAGAAGCAACTGGGCAGCCAAATAGATTCCCATCTGGCTGCCTTTTGTGATTAGTATATTCTCTGGTGAAACAACTAATCCTCTGGTGTTGGAAAGATAGTTGCAAATAGAGACGCGAAGATGTTCCGACCCTCTGGCGCTTCCATATTTCAGAAAATTTCTTCCATAAAATTTCCTCGAAATACTTCGGTATTCGCGCATTAGCAGGTCTACCGGTGCCAGACGCACATCAGGCAGTCCATCGTCAATAGCGAGACCGGTTTTCTGGAAATTCTCGCTGGGTATTGCCTTCTCAAACTTATTAGTCCAAACGAAAGCCTCCTTAGGACCGTCGTTTTTGTTGGTCTCAGGCAATTTCGTTCTGGAAAGATCGGGCAGCCTGGAAAGTACAAAAATTCCCTTTCGCTCAACAGATTCGGCCCAGCCCTGGCTAATCAATTCATCATAGGCTAGCCTTACCGTATGTCTGTTAATACCAATCAATTCGGCTAGTATACGGGAGCTTGGTAATAAATCAGATGGCCGTAGCGTACCATCCGTGATCAAGGCTATAAATCGGTTACACACCTGGATATACAGGGCTACAGGAGCTTTTCGGTCAACCTGGATCAATGATTTGTAAGGGAGCATCTGGGTGGTAGTTTTTATGAAAATTGGTCTACAAAGCTAGCCCAACCGCCAGGTATTTTTGTATAAAAATCAGCAGCATGAAGAAATTATTGGTCATTAATTCAAGCGCACGAGTACTTAATTCTCAGAGTAGGAAACTCACTGAAGTCTTTGTCGATCACTGGAAAAGTATCCATGTCAATCCGATTATTCGTTTTCGTGACCTGGGAAATACCAATGTGCCACACATCAACGAAAATTGGATTCGTGCCGCTTTCAAACCTGAAGGAACAAGGTCTGAGGAGGAAATTGAATATTTAAAAGCAAGTGATATCTACCTTTCCGAACTACGGGAAGCTGATGTTATTGTTCTTGGTTCGCCAATGTACAACTGGTCAATTCCCAGTTCTCTTAAAGCCTATATCGATCAGATTCTCAGAGTTAATGAAGCCTTTAAGGTTGACCGAACCAATGTGTTGAATCCATATACCGGTCTGCTTAAAAACAAAACATTATATCTTCTGCTATCAAGAGGTGCCCAGGGATATGAAAAAGGAGGATATAACGAAAATATGGACTTCCAGAGCACTTATTTAAAAACTGTATTTACGATTATAGGTATTAGCAACATTCATGTGATTGCAGTTGACGGCGTGTCTTTTGGTGTAGAGAAATTTAAAAATTCTATAGACAAATCATATCAAACGATAAGAAATCTGATTGAGATGGAATTGGGGTGACAGGAGGAGCAGTTTGAAAAAAGCTACCTATTTATTGAGGGTAATGAAGCAGTAGTTTTTGGGGAAGCGACAAGGTTAGTTAAAAAATATAGGCGCAAGTTTATGATGCCGTTTCGCCAGAGGTCTATCATTTCAGGTGTAAAAATCATAATCTTTTTGGCGATTAAAATACATCTGGAATCAAGAAGGTTTTTTAAGGACATCGATTGATTTCCAGAGACTCCTTAATCATGAAACACTCAGTAACTCAGGTAAAAGATTAAATGATAAATCAACTTAATAACAGTTATATTTTTTAAAATGAAAACACGAATTAACATCGAAAAAGTAGAACCAGCTGGTTACAAAGCTGTTCTTGGACTTGAAAAATTCATTGAAAGTACACCATTGAAAAGAGTCCATAAAGACCTGATTAAAATCAGAGCTTCGCAGATAAACGGATGTGCTTTTTGCATTGATATGCACACTAAAGAAGCCCGTAGAGCTGGCGAAACAGAGCAGCGCATTTATGCCCTCAATGCCTGGCGCGAAACTCCATTTTTTTCAGAAGAAGAACGAGCCATATTGGCACTGACCGAGCAAGTTACGTTAATTAGTAATCATGTGACAGAAGAAACTTATGAGCAAGCAGCTAACGTACTTGAAGAGGCATATCTGGCACAAGTGATCTTAGCAATCATTACGATTAATGTATGGAATAGAATTGGGATCGCAACTCGCCTAATGCCAGTCTAGAACTGACACAGGAGTATGAGAAAATTAATTAGTAATTATTTAAAGGAATTTCAGAAAATTTCCAGAAAAAAGTCAGTTTTTCTTCCTGATATTTTTGCGAACCTCAGGAAAATGAAGTACATCAGAAAGAATATAAATTGGTTGTAGTTAATAATGGCGGTATGGTATAATTCCTTCCGCCATTTTCAGTTAGCAGTAGCGAAACTATTTTTTCTTTTTACTATTTCTGCCAACATATCTCTTCTCAAGCAATGAAACTCGCGCGACTCATCTTCTTTTAGCTCAAACTCATGTTGATGCTTAAGCAGGGAATTAGTTGATCTGCATGATAGCCGCCATGGTTTCGATCCCATCCCAGAGATACTGAACCAGCACATTCTCGTTTTCAGCATGCTGATTGTTATCGTAGTTATCTACGGGCACTGAGACTACATTGGCTTTCAGCACATTCTCAAACAAATACAAGGGCAGGCTCCCGCCCGATGAAGGCAACAACACGATCGGTTCCGAGGATGTTGATTGTACTGCCGCAACAACACCCTGGGCAATAGGCAAATCCATAGGTGTTCGCTGGGCATTGTAGCCAACACCAGCCGTTATTTTAATGAGCTTTGGGTATTGCTGGCGTTCGGCATCGGTTGGGTCGCGTTCGAGAACATAAAAACCTTTGCTGCTAATATGGTCTTTGACCCGCTGCATCTGCCGGGCCACATCATTACCCCGAACCAGGCGCAGGTCAAGCACCGCTTCTGCCTTCGCCGGAATGACATTACCGGCCATGGCACCCACATTTGCACTTTGAATACCATTTATATTCAGTGTAGGAATCATCAGCAGTTCCTGAAATGGTGCACCATTTCCGTCGGGTTTAGCAATGCCAAGCTCTTTTTTTAAAGCGGTTTCCATGTTAGGCAATGCGGCTATTGCCTGTTTTTCGCTGGCCGTCAGTGGCGTTACATCGTCGTAAAATCCTTTGATCAAAATTTTTCCGTCTTCATCTTTCATGCTCGCCAGCAGAGTCACCAGCCGTTGGGCGGGATTGGGAGCCCAGTTGCCATAGTTGCCGCTGTGGAGGGGGCGTTTGGGTCCGAACACAGTCAGGTGCATGTTCACATCACCCCGAACCCCAAACTGAACGAGTTTTTTCCCTGAAACATGACGTGGCCCATCGGCAATAATCCAAAGGTCGCTTTGCAGTTTATCCCGGTGTTTTTGTAGAATATCGCCCAGATGCGTCGAACCAACTTCTTCTTCACCTTCGAAAAAGAATTTCAGATTGGCGGTCGGCTTGCTATTGCTTTTTACGAGCGCATCATACGCATTTAAAATAGTCATTACGCCCGCTTTATCATCGGCACTTCCCCGGCCCGTGAGCCGCCAGGCCGGATTAACTGCATCGCCGGTTTTGTGGGTGGTAACGATGGTACCGCCCTGTTCGACAGGAGCCGTAATGAACACCGGCACAAAGGGTTGTAAGCCATCGGCCCATTGCTTCGGATTGACGGGCTGACCATCGTAATGAGCGTAAAAAATCAGGGTTTTCGTAGCACCTGGTACTGTTACTTCACCAAACACCGCTGGATTGGTTCCGGGTTTGGTACCATCGAGCAGTGTAGCCGTAATGCCCCTTTGTTTCATCATCTGCACGATGAATACCGCATTTTTGCGAATATTAGCCGAATCTGACGATACATTGGGGATGCTGACAAACTGTCGATATTCGTCCATCAGAATCGTTTCACGGCTTTGTCGATACTGTCGAATACGCTGTTGAGTGGATTGCGCAATGGTAACGGCGAAACAGGCACTGCTTAGAATGATCGAGAGTACAGTTTTTAGAGACATAATTGCAATTGGGTTGTCTAATTTATTTACCACCTGCTACACCTTTATCCGGTGCATCAGGTACTTTTTCCAGTTCGGCTCCACTCCAGATTAGCCTGGCCACTTTACCCTGTCGATTCAGTATAAAACTGACCGGATCATTGCCATTCCAGAACTGATCGTAATTCAGCCGGAAGGTATCGAAATGCCAGTGATCGAGTTTACCCGTCATGACTTTGTTTAGCGATACATAGAGTTTACCGTCCTGAATGGTAACGTCAGCTTTCCCGTAAAGCGGGCTACTATAACTTCCGATATAGGCCGTTAAAGGTAAAGATGGCTTTGTGTTAAGCACGCGGGTACTATCGGATTTGCGCTCGGCAAGTTTCGCTTTCTGTTTAAGGTTGCCGTATAGCTTTATAAACTCTGCACTCCAGTCACGCGATGCGCCTAACGCAAATTCATCAAACGCACGGTACATAATGGCATGACGGAGTTCGGCATGGTCAAGATTACTCTGCACATAGACGGCTAACTTCTGGTCGGGCAGTTGACCATGAATGGCAATCATTCCGGTCAGACTTCCCGTATGAAAATTGATCCGATGGCCGCGATAATCATGCTGAAACCAGCCCAGACCGTATGTTTTCCAGACCGGTTTGGTGAGTTGCTGGGTAGGATAAAACTGACTATCGGTCACAAACGTCTGTGGTTTGAACAACTCGGCCCAGGTTGCGGGTTTCAGCAGCGTTTTTCCCGCAAACCGACCACTATCCAGCATGCACTGCATCCAGGCTGAAATATCATCCGGGCACGTCCAAACCGACCCAGCCGGGCCAACTGCATCAACCAATCCCTCTTCGAGCCGACTGTCGACGACCCGAATTGTATCTTTTACCTCGATGTGTGGTTTGGCGCGGTTTGCATCGGTCACTTCCCGAAATAAAGCCTGTGTCCGACGCATGTTGAGTGGTTCAAAAATACGTTTGCGAATAAATGTTTCCCAGGGAATTCCACTCGCCTTTTCAACCACTTTCCCGGCAGCCAGATACATGATATTCTGATAAATAAAGCTTGATCGAAACGAATAGGCTGGTCTAATGAGCCGCAATCGATGGAGAATCTCATCTGATGGAATCTGCATAGCTGCCCATAAAAAATCGGCATTACCGACACCCGTATTGTGAATGAGCAAATCGCGTACCCGCAACTCACGGGTAACAGCCGGATCATACAGCTGAAAATCAGGCAGGTAGTTGGTAACAGGATCATCCCAGTGGAGCTTCCCTTCATCGACGAGCATGCCAAGGCAGGCGGCTGTCATGGCCTTGGTAGTTGACGCCATTGCAAAAAGCGTCTGCGTATCGACCGGTTCAGGCTTGCCGAGTTCACGGATACCATAGCCTTTTTTGAACAGGACACGACCCTCTTTAACGACCGTAACGGTAAGGCCAGGCACCTGCCAATCGCGTACTGCCTGCTGCACATAGCTGTCAAAGCGAGAGACAGGATCAGGCGTGATTTTCCTGGATTGAGCCGAAAGGAGCTGTATGGGAAAACTACCAAACAGCAGCATAAAAACGAGGTAGATCTGCTTCATGACGGGCCATTATTTTGCCCAAGATAGCAAATTGTCATTGTTGAGACACAATATGCTGCATCTCTCCTTTATCAGAAATTTGCAAAAACCATCCGGGTTTAAGGCCCGATGTAATGCGTCTCTACGTAGATTTGTTCTACCCCAATCATCGACGTATAAAGAAATAATGATTTACCTGAACTACAACAAGATTCGGCCACTGGCAACCGCTATTCTGATGGGTATGCTATCCATTAGTAACAGCCTTAGCCTGGCCCAGTCGAAAGCTTCCCAAACCGGCAATGCAGCAGCGGCCATAAAAGAAAGTGATATCAAACGCGACCTGTTTGCCCTGGCTGGAGACCATTTTCGAGGGCGCGAGGGCGGCTCGCTCGATGAATTGAAAGCTTCGGTCTGGATTGCCGACCAGCTTCGGGCAATGGGTCTTCAACCCGCTGGGGATGATGGTACGTTTTTTCAGTTTTTTCACATCCAGCGCACCCGCATTACCGAAACCAGTCGATTAACCATCGGCACTCATCAGCTCATTCACGGACAGGATGCGTTTATTCTGGCTCCTGCCATTGCCTCTGTCGATGCACCCCTGGTGTTTGCTGGAAGAGGTACTCCCGAAGATCTGGCGAAAGTAGATATTAAAGGGAAAGCGGTGGCTCTGGAGTTTTCGGGGACACCACCGGCTGAGTTGAGCTATCGACGGTTCCTGCTCGGGACCATGAATCGCAAAGCTGCCGAACTCGTAAAAGCGGGTGCGCTGGCCATTGTGTGGGTGTCGAATTCAGATGCGCAGTTCTATTTTGACCGCTGGACAACCGGTCTCGAACGTGGTCGCTACGATCTGCCGGGTGGCCCGAACACCCGCGTCTTTTCGCAGGCTCCAACCGTATGGTTACCAGCGAGTGCACTGGAGTGGGTAAAGCAACCCGGCCAGCAATTTACCAATGTTGTCAATGTTGAGAGCTTCAATTATCCGTCGGTCAATATCGTTGCCAAAGTACCCGGAACAGACCCCAAACTCAAAGATGAATATGTACTGTTCAGCACTCACCAGGATCATGATGGCGTTCGCCGGGCTGTGGCGGGTGATTCCATCTGGAACGGGGCCGACGACAATGCCAGCGGCTGTGTTGCCACGATGGCCATTGGTCGGGCATTCGCCCAGAAACCCGGTAAGCGTTCGGCACTCATTGTCTTTCATGGTGCCGAAGAACGTGGCCTTTTAGGCTCCCGCTATTATGTGGAACACCCAACCGTACCCAAAGGCTCGATCGTTGCCGTACTCAACGCCGAGATGATTGGTCGGAATGCGCCCGACAGTGCGGCCATTCTGGGTCAGCAACCACCCCATCGTAATTCAAGTGATCTGGTCAATGCAGCCCTGGCGGTTAATCAGGCAGATGCTCACTTCAAACTCGATACGCTTTGGGACAAACCAGAACACCCGGAAGGCTGGTACTTCCGTTCCGATCACCTCCCCTACGCCCGCGCTAATGTACCCGCTATTGCTTTCACGACCCTGCTCCATCCCGATTACCATACCCCTAAAGATGAGCCTGATCGCATCAACACAGCGAAAGTAACCCGCATTGCGAAGTGGATTTACCTGACTGGCTGGGATGTAGCCAATCGCCCGCAGCGTGTACGTGTAGACGAGGGCTTTAAACTGGAGCGGTAAAATACAGCAGGCAGTGTGCAGTATTTGGACATTGACCAAAATAGCGCACACTGCCTGCTAAGAACTACCTATTTCTACCGGCGTCCGCCGTGAAAGCCACCGCCACCAAAGGATCGCATACCGCCCCCACCCCAGGACTGAGCATGGTAAGCTCCGGCATTAAAGTTCTGATACCGGGCGATTGGTGCACTACGCGTCGTGTTGGCCCAACTGCTGGGTCGGTTATACTGACGGGCATTGGTCAGCCAGTTAGCACGGGCATTATTGAAACCGGCAGTCGGAGCAAACGCCCGATGAGCTGCGGTCATAAAACCAGCATTTCCTGGCGTCCAGAAGTGATGCTCACCCATGTTGTGGGAATAGTAATTATTGAACCGGTTATACAGGTGTGGGTAAGCCAGACGGCCCGGTCCAAAAAACCAGTTTGAGAAGCCCAGCGATGGCAGGCCAAAAAGCACCATATTCCCACCCAGACCATAATAAAATCCGGTTCCGTACCACCAGGCTGATGGGTACCACAGGGGTGATGAATACCAGTATGGATACCCAAACCAGTATGGATACGGATTCTGATAATAGTATGAACTATTCACCCAGGCCGGATTTGGATTAATTCCCGTATTATAGCCATTGGCTTGTGCATAAGCTTGCCCGGCCTGCTGCAACTCCTGCTTTGCCTGTGGATCTCGGTTCAATTCATTCTGGTAATCAGCCAGCTCCTGCTGATTCTGAACCGTTAAGCTATCGTGCAAGGCCGTCAGATCGTTGGTGACCTGATCAGGATTCATCCGATAGGCATTTCCTAACTGAGTGGTCTTATCAATCTGATCGGTGAGTTGTGTGAGCACATCAGGCATATCGAGTAGTTGCCGAAATGCATTCTGGGTCGTAACATCCAGTGGGGCGATGAGGTTATCAAACGCCTGCTGCGCCTGCTGGTTCAGATTATCGACCTGTAGCAGATCATTGTTGTGATGCCGATAAATCTTCCAGGCTGATTCCTGCAAATCAGTCGGTATAGTTTTGGTCAGATTTTTCACCGACGATTCATCAGAGCCAGCGGGCAAGGTGGCTAATGCGTGCAATACGTCGGGATAGCGAGACAGATCATAAAACCAGCCTTGCTTTTTCTGATCATACGATTGAATCAGATTGTTGAAAGCCTGCTGACTGGCAGAACGCTGCTGAGCCAGCCTGGTTAATACCTGTGGTTGCTCACTGGCCAATAATATCGACCGGCGAACATCGTCGCGATAGGGCGCAATAGCCGACACAATCGTTTGATCGTTGTCGGTTCCGGCTTGCTGTTCGTTTCCCGTATTCTGGGCAATGGTGGATTGCCATCCCGCGACCAACAGCCCCAATGCAAGCAGCATGGTTTTGGCCGGGACAAGTTGGATGAACATTTTCATGATTGATAACTTATTTACGTACGCTACTAACAATCTTGTTAATGGATACAATGGGCTAGTCTGGTGTCGCGAAACCGTTGCTCAATTTATCGGGCATCGGGCTGGTTCATTGTCTATGCAAACAACATTCGCAGACCTAAAAAAGAGATAAAAGCCGGGTTAATGTTTAGTTAAAAAAGTAAGATCTCGAAAAGAGTATTGGAATTGAGCAAAAAGAGGTATCTTCTAGTCGACGAAACGATCAGATTCTCTCTAAATCTCCTAACTTCGATCTTTAGTTTCTCGCTCGAATACAACCCTGAACTGAACTCTTTCATCACAACGCATGACGCTGCCTCTTTTCCGGAAGCTTTCCTTCTATATACTAGCGCTGGCTGCGCTAACGGCCTGCCATCGGCAACTTCCCAAATCAACGGTTTACTTCCCGCCCAAAGGCGATAACTGGGTTCACCTGGCTCCTGAAAAAGCAGACATGGATGCGACTTTGCTGGAGCAGGCTGTAGCCTTTGCCAAAACGCAGGAAACAACCCAGATGACCCCTAACTTCTCAACTCAGGAAGAGATATTTGGTAAACTTCTGGGTCCGATGCCAACCAGCCGGGCTGCTACCAATGGCGTTGTGTTACGCCACGGGTATATTGTAGCCGAGTGGGGCGATACCCAACACCCTGATCCTACCTATAGCGTGGCGAAAAGTGTGTTGTCTACCCTGGCTGGCATTACGATAGAGCGCGGTATGATTCCCGACATTCATGATCCGGTAGCCAGGCTCATTCATGACGGCGGCTATGAATCTGAGCAGAACAAGGCGATCACCTGGGAAAATCACCTTCAGCAAACCAGCGAATGGGAAGGAACCTTATGGGGAAAAAACAGCGATTTTGTTGGAAAAGAAGCGTTTGGTAAAGGAGAGAGAAAACCCCGTACGCTTCAAAAACCCGGTGCCTTCTATGAATACAATGACGTACGCATCAATCGAATGGCCCTCTCCTTGCTGCGCTTATGGAAAAAGCCCTTACCGGATGTCGTTCGTGACGAAATCATGAATCCCATCGGGGCTTCAGATACCTGGCGTTATGTTATGTATCCGAACGCCGTTGCCGACATTGATGGCAAACAGATGCCATCGGTCAGCGGTGGTACCCGCTGGGGTGGTGGTTTATGGATCAACGCCCTCGACGAAGCCCGGTTTGGCTATCTCTTTCTGCGGCAGGGCCGTTGGGGCGATCGCCAGATTGTGTCGCCGGCCTGGGTTAAGCAGGCAACCACGCCCAGCCCGGTTGGCCCGGACTATGGGTACTTGTGGTGGCTTAATACAGGAACGAGCCAAACCGGCAAGAAAGCCTGGCCCGACGCGCCTACGACAAGTTTCGCGGCTATTGGAGCAGGTTCAAACACAATATGGGTTGATCCCGAACACGATATTGTGATCGTATGGCGTTGGCATAATGGCAATCCAAACGAATTGATAAAGCGTGTGCTGGCTGCTGTAAAAAAATAACGAGACCAGCAGCTAAATTAATAGTCTAAATAAGATGCATTGACTTGTTACTCACTAAACATACCTCCTAATCAAACAGTTAACTACTGAACTTAGGGTTTCTCTGTTTACTGTTTTTAATGTATCAACACAGGTTTAGCACTATTTTTGATTATCATCAATTACATAAAATTTCAAAAGCCTACCGTACAATACAATGCCGACAGCTGAACGCGAACGAATTTACGAGCGAGCCGATAATAAAGGCTGGAAAAAATGGGGACCCTACCTGTCTGACCGTGCCTGGGGTAGTGTTCGGGAAGACTATAGCCCTTACGGTGATGCCTGGAACTACGTCACGCATGATATGGCCCGCTCCCGTGCCTACCGCTGGGGGGAAGAAGGTATTGGCGGCATTTCCGACAATAAAGGCCATATCTGTTTCGCACTGGGTTTCTGGAACCATAAAGACAATATCATAAAAGAGCGATTTTTCGGCCTATCGGGTCCGGAGGGAAATCATGGCGAGGATGTGAAGGAACTGTACTATTATCTGGATAGTACGCCAACACATTCTTATATGAAAATGCTCTATAAATACCCTCAGCAGGAGTTTCCTTACAACCGGCTCGTCATCGAAACATCACGCCGGGGTCGGCAGGAACCCGAATTCGAATTGATGGATACGGGTATTTTTGACAAGGACGAGTACTTCGACATTTTCATTGAATATGCCAAAGCCGACCAGAACGACTGGTTAGTGAAAGTAACGGCCCATAACCGTTCGGCCCAGGCAGCCCCGCTCACGCTACTTCCAACCATTTGGTTTCGAAATACCTGGGCTTGGGGTTATGAACAATACAATGCCCGGCCGATGCTTAATGGTATCGGGAATAAACAAATTGAAATTAACCACAAGCAGTTAGGGAAATATAAACTCTACTGTGAAGACGCCGATGCGCTCTTATTCTGCGATAACGACACCAATACGGATCGGCTTTACGGTCGGCCCAATGTGGCCAAATATCCGAAAGATGCGATCAACAATTTTATCATATCGGGTGGCAAAAAAAGCTTTATAAATCCGAACCAGATTGGCACCAAGGCCTCGGCCCACTATGTACGTCAGGTGCCGGCGGGCGGCAGCGTCAGCATTCGCCTACGGTTTAGTGATCAAACGATTCTAAATCAGCCCTTTGCTGATTATGATGATATCTGGAACAAACGTCTGGACGAAGCCAATGCGTTTTTTGGCGACCTCCAGAAGAATGTTACCGATCCAGAGTTGCTGGCCATCCAGCGGCAGGCCTACGCGGGTATGCTCTGGAATAAGCAGTTTTATTATTACAACGTCAATGAGTGGCTTAAAGGTGATCCCAAAATGCCGGTGCCATTTCAGGGACGCGTCTACGCCCGGAACGAAAGCTGGCGGCATATGTACACGGCAAATATTTTGTCGATGCCCGACAAATGGGAGTATCCGTGGTTTGCGGCCTGGGACCTTGCCTTTCACACGCTGACGCTTGCCCGGCTCGATCCGCATTTCGCCAAACGCCAGCTGGCAGTTATTTTACGGGAGTATTACATGCATCCTAATGGGCAGATTCCGGCCTATGAATGGAATTTTAGCGATGTAAATCCACCCGTGCATGCCTGGGCTACCTGGAAAGTTTACGAAATTGACCGCGACCTCAATGGCGTTGGTGACGTAGGTTTTCTGGAACGTGTATTCCACAAATTACTCCTGAATTTCACGTGGTGGGTGAATCGAAAAGACGTAGCGGGTAACAATATTTTCGGTGGTGGCTTCCTTGGTCTGGACAACATCGGCGTATTTGACCGCTCGCAACCGCTACCAATGGGAGGCCGCATCGAACAGGCCGATGGTACGGGCTGGATGGCCATGTATACCCTGAATATGCTGCGGATCGCCTGCGAAATTTCGTTGACACGCCCGTCGTATCAGGACATGGCCAGCAAATTTTTCGAGCATTTTCTGCACATCGCATCAGCCATGAATAACCTCGGCAAGCAGAACATCAGTCTGTGGGACGAGGTCGATCAGTTTTATTACGATGTGCTCCATACGCCGGACCAGAACGCCAGACTGCTCAAAATCAGGTCGATGGTAGGATTAATTCCGTTATTTGCGGTTGAGATCCTGGACGAAGCGCTGCTGTCAAAACTCCCTGATTTCAAACGTCGGGTCGAGTGGGTTCTGACGAATCGGCCCGACCTTGCTTCGCTCATTTCGCGCTGGCATGAACCCGGAAAAGGGGAAACTCACCTCTTGAGTTTGCTGCGCGGTCACCGGATGAAAATGATCCTGAAACGGATGTTCGATGAAACCGAATTCCTGTCTGATTATGGTATCCGTGCCTTATCGAAGTACCACGAAAAAACGCCTTACCAGTTTGAACTGAACAGTGAAATTTTCCAGGTACGTTATGTTCCGGCCGAATCAGAAATGAGCATGTTCGGGGGCAATTCTAACTGGCGGGGACCAATCTGGTTTCCGGTCAACTTTCTGCTGATCGATTCGCTGTTTAAATTTTACCAATACTATGGCGATGACTTTGAAGTCGAGTACCCAACCAATTCGGGTCAGGTAATGAGCGTCAAAGAAGCGACCGTTCTGGTAGCAGAGCGGCTTATCAATATTTTCCGTCGTGGGGCCGATGGTCGTATTCCGGCCTATGGTGCCGATGAAAAGATGCAGAAAGGCAAGCATTTTGACGGACTATATTTATTTTACGAATACTTTCACGGCGATGTTGGAGCAGGCCTTGGTGCAAATCACCAAACTGGCTGGACAGGCTTGGTTGCCGATCTGATTGAGTATTGGTATAAGTACCAGTCAGAAAGTGTAGCAGCGGTTAGCGCCGGGAAATAGTCTTCAGTGGGCAGTTTTCAGTAGGCAGTGGGCGGTTAGTGGTCTAAACAGTTTACATTTCTTAGGTCGCAGGCTGTCTACTGAAAACTGCCTACCTCCTACTGCCCACTCCTCCAAACTTTTCGCGTCACCATGTCTCCAATTAGCACACCTCGCTTAACCTTGTTACCCATTGATCTTCCGACCTACGAAGCTCTTTTTATTGGTCCGCCTGAACTTAGTCAACATCTGTCCATTCGCGTACCCGATGTACTCAGCGAATTCGGGATGGATATATTCGACTATACCCAGGCGAAGTTGATTGAGGATCATAAACAGGGTCCCTGGTGGCTTTATTTTTTCATTCATCGTGCTGATAATGCGCTGATCGGCGTAGGCGGCTATAAAGGAATGCCCGACGAGACGGGCATGGTTGAAATTGGCTATGAAATCTATCCTGACTACCGGGGACAGGGATTAGCTACTGAAACTGCTCAGGGCCTTATTAACCGAGCATTCGAATACCCGGAAGTAATGCTGGTAAAAGCCCATACGCTCGCCGAAATGAGTGCCTCCGTACGGGTGCTGGAAAAATGTGGTATGGTATTCAACGATGCCTTCGACGACCCAAACGATGGCCCTGTCTGGCAGTGGCAGGTTAAACGATCGTATCTAAATCGTCTCGTTGTCGCTTCTCCCCCGACAAAGTCATCGCAGCCATAAACATCTTAAATTGCCGGGTGAGTTGAGTCAAAAGCGGGTTTCCCCAACGATATAATCAAGTTTAAACGC
The DNA here is from genome assembly GCF_010233585.1 of Spirosoma endbachense. Taxonomy (NCBI): domain Bacteria; kingdom Pseudomonadati; phylum Bacteroidota; class Cytophagia; order Cytophagales; family Cytophagaceae; genus Spirosoma; species Spirosoma endbachense. The sequence goes on along the minus strand of NZ_CP045997.1, from coordinate 160,198 downwards.
CCCTCAGCGAAAGTTCATAACCGTGTTTTTATAAACTTGCCGTATTTTTGTGGATTCATCCGTCATGACCACAAGTATCCGCGATATCGCTTACCAACTCCGGCAGGGGCAGTTTATTGCTCTTGCCGACGAAACGGGCTGGTCTGTTGCTACAGATCCGACCAATGATGCTTCCGTTGAGCAATTGCTTACGCTTCAGGCACTTATGCCCGCCGGTGTGTATCCAACCGTTGTCATTCAGAACGCCGATCAATTGGGATTGTACGTGGCGAAATTGCCCGATATAGCGTATGATCTGGTTGAGTTTGCCGAAAATCCATTGACAGTGGTTTATGAACAGGGAAAGAATGTATCCGCCAACTTGTGGCCGTCGTCAATAACGCCCTTTTCGGCAGGTGAAATTGCGGTTCGGCGAACATTAAGTGCCGATGTTCAACGCCTGATTGGCGGGTTCGGTCGCGGTCTGTTAACGCTTCCGCTCGAATCACTAACTATTCCTCCGAAAGCCATAGAGGTTATTAAAGAGCGATTTGGCGTATTACCAGCCATGCCCCGTCGACCACGCATTATGCGACTGGGCGTTGGAGGAGAGGTAAGTTTTATTAGAAAGTAGGTTAGGTTTTCAGGATAACGTTTTGGCAGCCCATAGTTACAGCTGACTGCACCATAAACCGAAAGCCACAGACCAGTATTATGAATTTCAGCGACACACTACATAAAAACCCAGTTTTTGACATCATCGCCCGTGAAGCCGGCAATCTCGGCGTTCAGGCTTATGTCATTGGTGGGTTCGTACGCGACCTGATTCTACAACGGCCATCGAAAGATATTGATGTTGTCTGTATCGGAAGCGGCATTGCACTGGCCGAAGCCGTTGGAAAAACCCTTCGCACAAAAGTTTCGGTATTCCCCAATTTTGGTACAGCGATGCTCCGAACGGCCCCTGATCAGAACCGCGACGGTGGAGCCGATTGGGAAGTCGAATTCGTGGGGGCCCGTAAAGAATCGTATCGTAGCGAATCGCGCAAGCCGATCGTGGAAGATGGCACGCTCGAAGATGATCAGAATCGCCGGGATTTTACGATCAATGCCATGGGTATCAGCCTGAATCCGAACAATTTCGGCGAACTGATCGACCCATTCGATGGTCTGAAAGACCTCAAACGCAAGGTTATTCGAACACCGCTCGACCCCGACATTACGTTCTCCGACGACCCGCTGCGGATGATGCGCGCCATCCGATTTGCGGCCCAGTTGAACTTCGATATAGAACCCGATACGTTCGATGCCATTGTGCGCATGAACGAGCGAATCAGCATTGTTTCGCGCGAGCGGGTGACCGATGAGTTGAATAAAATCGTTCTGGCTCCTACACCATCTTATGGATTCAAGCTACTGTATCATGCTGGGTTACTGGATCGGATTTTCCCTGAACTGATCGCGTTGAAGGGCGTTGAAACCATTGAGGGTAAAGGTCATAAGGACAATTTTTACCACACGCTGCAAGTGCTCGATAACATCGCCAACCGGACCGATAGATCTCAGATATTGAGCGATAATGAACTTTGGCTTCGCTGGTCTGCTCTGTTACACGACATTGCCAAACCCGCTACCAAACGCTTTGATCCCAAAGTCGGCTGGACATTTCATGGTCATGAGGATTTGGGAGCCCGGTGGGTTCCGGGAATCTTCCGAACCATGAAACTACCACTCAATGAGCATATGCGTTATGTGCAGAAGCTCGTGCGGCTGCATTTACGCCCAATTGCGCTGACGAAAGAGCAGATTACAGACTCTGCCCTTCGCCGACTTCTGGTGGATGCGGGTGACGATCTGGATGGGCTCATGGCGCTTTGCCGCGCCGATATTACGTCAAAAAATTACGAGAAGGTCCAGAAACACTTACGCAATTTCGATAAGGTTGAGCGGAAGCTGCACGATCTTGAGGAACGCGATAAACTGCGTAGCTTTCAGCCAGTTATTACGGGCGAACTGATCATGGAAACGTTTAACCTTCCGCCATCCAAAGAGGTGGGTGAGATCAAAACCATCATTCGGGAGGCTATTCTGGATGGTGTGGTACCAAATAATCTCGAATCGGCTTTCCCGCTACTGATTGAAGAAGGTCGTAAACGTGGATTTACTGCGGTGAAAACCCTGTCGGAGTTAAAGCTTAGTATCGTATCAACTGAAGATGATAAATCTGTATAACTGAACCAATGGAGAACCGAACTAATTTCCGCCGTTTCTTTGGCGCATCACTCACTATTCTGGGCGTTGTCGTTATTCTTTTTGCTTTGATTGCCTTTCTATCTAACAATAAACCCGTTTTAGGCCTTAGCGTCTCAAAAGGAGAATCAGCCGCTCCATTCATTGTCGGCATGATTTTTCTGATTACAGGCGTGAATCTGGTACGGGAATCGTAGTCTCCAGTCGGCAGTTCCAGTACCTCAGTGATAAAGCGCTTACTTAGACAATTGTGCCATTAAGAGCCACTGATAGGTATCTAAGGGTTGTGGTAATCCATTCGGCTGAATCTGAAGATACATCAGGTGCAGGTGCGTTGGCGATCGGGTTTTATAGGCATTAAAGCCCGATCGGCCCATTTCAGCGAGCTTCTGCCCAGCTTTTACCCACTGCCCCGGCGATACATCGACCTGGTTGTTGTGGGCGTAATAGAATAAGCCATTTAAAATGGGGTCATAAACCCAGATCCAGTTCCCTCCCCTATAATCGGAGCCGGGGTGCCAGTCAGTTTCGATAGCCAGTACCAATCCACTCGTCATGGCCAGAATATCGACCGGCTGTCCGGTCCTATCGTCGTTCGTGTCCTGATTACGATCAACAATGAAAATATCCTGCGCCGGATGGCTTCCGCGCACATTGTAATCGAAAAGATCGAAGCCATTCCCTCGATAACCCTCCCCACGAGAGCCGCCAATTGCGCTCTTTGTATAGCCTCGAATCGGAAACGAAAAATAAGTACCCGTCCTTAGCAGACTATCTCGCTGCAGGCTGTCGGAAGGAATGGTTTCTGAGCTAAGGAACCGCTCCTGCAATCCTTTCATTATTGCACTAAATTCTAACCGGGCCGAGTCAGGCGTTACGGCCTGCTCCCGGATTTTTGTATACAGCGTCTGGTATTGCTGGCAATAGTCGTAGAGGGTAGGGTCGCTCGAATTGCCGGTAACTACCTGCGACGACGCTACGTTGATTCCTCCTACCAGCACAGCCGCCATCAAACCTGCTACCCGCATGAACGAAGTTATATCAATCTTCACTAACTCATTTTTTCAGTTACGCCCCCAAAAATACGCAAAGTCAGCCTTATGCGTATCGCTTACTTTCATGAACAGGAAGAGGTCATGGATAAACCGTCTATTCTAGTGAGTCAAGTGCCTTTTTTTAAACCGCATTGGGTTTTCGCCGGTCACCTTTTTAAACGTTTTATTAAAGTACGATACGCTCTCGAAACCGCTGGCGAAACAGGCTTCTGTCACATTATGATCAAGTAATAGCAATTTTTGGGCCTGATTGACACGATATTGATTCAGAAACTGAGTGAACGTTAATCGGGTCATTTTTTTGAAGTAGCGACAAAAAGCGGCTTCCGTCAGATTCACGAGTGCGGCCATCTCCTCAATATCAATCTTGCGCTGAAAATTCTCGTCGATGTACTGGTGAACGCGCCTGAGCCGCTGTTGCTCTTTAAGATTGTATTGGTTTTCGACCGGCTTTTCATTCAGTAATGTCATTTCATTGCTGGTGGCCAGGCGTTGAATTAAGTTTATTAGCGTCATTAAACGCTCAAAATGCGATAGATTGGCTAATTTCTCCAGTTGCTCACCCACGATACGTTTCGTTTCGCCATAGAATGAAACGCCGTTTCGAGCCAGTTTAAACAGTCGGGCAATGTCCGAAAACTCAGGGATTTCAAGAAACTGCTCGCCCAGAAAATCCTCCTTCATCTGCACAACTACCTTTCGATGATCCGTTTTAACACCATAATCAAAATTCAGGTGCGGAATGTTGGGGCCAATAAACACCAGATCGCTGCCCTCATACCGGGAAATATGATCGCCCACGTGCCGATTACCGCTGGCTCCCGTGATGTACACGATTTCATACTCCGGATGATAATGCCATAAGAAAACATCACTCAGATGGGGAGTCAGCAGGATATGAAATGAACTGTTTGTATCAGGATTGATTTCTTCGAGCTTAACTTTCATAGCAACGCCTATTTTGTTCTAAACTATACTCTTCCCCTAGTCAATAACAAATTTAGAACAATATAATACAAAAAATGGCCATCATGGGAGTAGAAAACGGGCTACATGAAGGGCTAATTTTGTCTTATCAGATACACGCGAAACCTTACGATAAAGACATGGAAACCCAACAGACAATGGCCCCAACGGCAGCGCCTGCCACCATGATTGCCGATAATGCCCATAAAGACATTCCCGGCAATCCATCGACAGCCACAAGCAGTAAAATTAAACTGAACGACCGCTCCGGTGCCGGTAAATCCCTGCGCGTTCTGTCTGAAGCCGACTGGCAGTTCTGGATCGAAAATGGTTATATCATCATCAGGCAGGCGGTACCCAAAGAAAACGCAGAACGACTGGCTAAACTCTTATGGGAATTTGAAGAGAAAGATCCCAATAACCCGGAAACGTGGTATGCGCCCGCACGCGCCGAAATGAAAATGAAAGAGCTGACCAATAGCGGTATGGTTGAGCTTTATAATCATCAATATGAATGGGATAATCGCCAGTACCCGCGAGTTTATGACGCCTTCGTCGATATCTGGGGCACGGAAAAATTATGGGTAACAATTGATCGGGCCAACCTGAACTTCCCAGTCCGGCCAGGTCACGAGTTTAAAGGGTTTATCCACTGGGATTACGATCCGGAAACCCGGCCACAAAATGTGCAGGGCGTATTGGCGCTGGCCGATCAGACCGATGAGAATATGGGGGGATTCCAGTGCATTCCGGAGCTCTATCGAACCTACGATACCTGGAAACAAACGCAACCCACCGACCGCGATCGTTTTAAACCGGACACTACAGGTTTCGCACTGGTCAAAGTTAAAATGGAAGCTGGCGATCTATTGATTTTTAACAGTACGCAACCTCATGGTATCCGCCCGAATTTATCAACGGATAAAGTTCGCATAGCCCAGTATATTTCGATGATGCCTGCCCAGGAAGACAATGAAGCACTACGTCAATGGCGCATTAATTCCTGGCGCAACCGCCAGGCTCCAGAAGGTTACGCATTCCCCGGAGACCCGCGCAATTGGGAAAAGGATCGCTACCAAACTGCCGAATTAACCGAACTGGGACAAAAATTATTGGGACTAAGAAACTGGTGATGAGAAAATTAAGGGCAAACAATTTTATAGAATGTATAGCTAACTGTAATGGCGGTGTAGGTATAACTATCATTTAGAGCAGGATTACCCTGAGCTAGTTTACTGGTTGTCACCCCATAGGTTCGTTCGCCTAAGCCATCGAGGTAATCGTTGTTTGTAAATCGCGTCCCGAACTCAAGTCCAACGCTCCAGGGACGTTTGATTTCATACTTGACACCAATACCAAGCGGGAAATTTAAAAGCGCGCGGGCTTTAACAACCGGGTTCGTATAGCTATAGAGCCCCAGCCCACCAAAAACATAAGGTGTCCAGTTTTTAGCTTTGGGCAACGGCTTATAATTCAGGAAATTATATTCCAGATCAATGGTTGCTTCGCTGCTTGTACTCCTGAACGAATAGTTACGGGCCTGCTGATACGGGTCTTTGCTGTAATGATCTTCGGCCTGGAAACTGCCGATCGCTACTCCTGCCCGCATTGAAAACGATCGGGATACGTTATACCGAAAAAACAGACTCGCAGCCGGACGATAAAAGCGCGGATTCAGGTGCGGTGATACATCGCCCTTATAGAGCATACCACCCAGGCCACCACCAACCTCAATTTTCTGGGCCTGAACGCTGTAACTGATAAAAAGCCCGGCTACAACCAGCCGGGCTATATGAATTTGTCGTTTGCTCACAGCCTACTTAATGGGCGGGCATTTAATCTTGCCCGGAATGATGTAGTGAATCTGGAAACTCGTTAATATATATCCATCCTTCAAAAAACCAAGGATACTACCAGGCGCTCCGCGAACCGGCGTTTGCAAGGCCGATAACACATCGGCCTGGCTTTGTCCGCCAGCGTTAAAGAGGTCTTTCAGTACAGCATACCGATCAGGCGGATTTTTATAGCGAGAATCAAATTGCTGTTGTCGGCGATCGGCCATTTTAGATGCAACCCCCGTTAAAACAGCGGGATCAGCATAAGGACCGCCTACATCATCAAGGTAGTCGGTAAAGGTGTACCGATACCCTATTTCAAAGCCAAGGTTAAAGTTTTCGTTTAAGCGGTAGCGTAACCCAAAACCGACAGGAATTGCTGCCGTAACGAGCGAATAAGGCTTATCATAACCAGGCTGGCCCTGGCCTTCCGTGTGCAGGGGCTGTAATTTAACCCACTTCTGCGGTTCATATTCACCGGCATCGGTTCCGGCTGGTGTTCGTGCTTCGGGACTATGTGCCAGCAGGGCAATTCCACCAAAAATATACGGGGTAAATTTAGCCCGAACGTTCGAGTTGCGCCCGTCTGCTACGAAGTTATAGATTCCGGTGATGGCAAACTCCTTTAGATCGTTACGAAAATGCAGGTTCCGGGTATACTGAACCAGGCTTTCAGTGCTCTTGTTGATGTTCCCCTTATTGAATGTATAATCATCACCAGCAATCCGTGCCCATGTAAATGCAGCCCGCGCAGCAAAATGGGGCGTAAACTGACGCGTGTAGCCAAGTCCTACATTCCAGCGAGGCATGATGTAGGTTGCCTTGATAAATTGCCGATAGCCAGCCAAATCGCCGTAGTAATGGGAAGAACCTACACCAAAACTAACCGACGAATAAGGTGCAAATTGGGTGTTAGGCCGACGCTGGGCCTGACTGTCTGACGAGTTGCCAAGTAAAAATAGACTTGCCAGAGCACCCGCTGTCAGATAATGATATCGCTTCATGTGGTTAAGTTTCGTGAATCAACCGGGTTGGCCCGAAGGTCAGCCATTTCCGAAACGGCTATCACACCGGTTTTATTGGGAAATGCGACCGAAAAATATATTATGGATTAGCAAAGAGAGTGCCAAGAAAACGCAAAGCAGGCTGTAAAGTGCTGTTTATTGCTACTTTATCCTAAATTGGACCATTCCCTCTAATTTCTGATATCCCAGCCCCAGTTCAATTTGCTGCGAAGTGTATTCAGAAAATTATCGTCGCTAAGTTTAACGAGACGAGCTTTGAACGCTTCCTTCTGTACGCTGATACGGGCCGACACCTCAACCGTAAATGAGCGGGAATCCAGAGCCGCCAGAAAGTTTCCACTTCGGCTTTCTACTTCAAATGCCAGCTGGCAGCTGTCCATCACAATCATAGGCCGAACGTTGAGGTTGTGCGGGCTAATGGGCGTAATGATGAAATTGTTAGTTTGGGGAAGAAGTACAGGACCTCCACAGCTAAGCGAATAGCCCGTTGAACCCGAAGGCGTTGACACGATCAAACCATCAGCCCAATAGGAATTTAAAAATTCACCATCCAGATACGTATGAACTGTGATCATGGACGATGTTTGTGTACGTGTAATCGTGAAATCATTCAGGCCGAACGGCAATCCGCCAAAAATATCGGGATTTGAGCGGACACCTACTAGAGCGCGCTCATCGATACTATACTGTTCATTAAACAACGCATCGATCATTAGTCGAATCGAGGACGGAGCCACGGTAGCCAGAAAGCCCAATCGCCCTATGTTAATGCCAACAATTGGTATCTGATGAGGCCCCACATGCGTAACAGCGTCCAGAAGCGTTCCGTCGCCCCCTAAACTGAAAATAAAGTCGACATCGGCAATGCCCTCGTCGGTCTGATAAACGGCTTCACTATTGTGAGACACAGCTGCGCCGTCTAAGAATTCGCGGTAAACCTGGGAGAGAACAACTTCGACCTGGCGTTTAGCCAGTTCGTCAAACATGGACTGAATATACGGCCGGGCTTTTTCGGGAAAGTTGCGTCCGTGAATGGCGATTTTCATGAAAAAAAGTTTTCACCGGGTCGCCGGTGCGGTCTTCTGTCTTCAGTTTTCAATAGTTGAGTAGCTTACAACCAGAAACCGAAAACTGAAAACTTTAAAACCTATGTATTGAGATAGCGTAGCAGCGAATCGAGCCGCTCCTGATCAATGCTTTCAACGGGTGCATTGGCAAAAGCCGCTTCGATTTGATAGCCAAATCGTTCGAGCGTTGATATAACCGGTGTGATATCCCGGCGGTTTAATTTGAGGGTCAGTCGGGAACGGTCGGGCATACCATACGCTGCACTTGAAAAATAGCTGCTTATGATTTTAACATTGTTCGACTCTACCAACCGACTAATTTCAGCCATCGAGTAATCACGCTCATTGAGGCTCAGAATAAGGATGGCACCTGCCTCCTGAACACCAAGTTCCTGTGCAAACTGTTTCAGCAATTCATTGGCAGAGATCGTCCCCGAAAATTCACGGCCTTCGTTCAAAACGGCCACCACATCCATTCGATTTTGAAGGATTAGCCCCATAATCTCAAACAGATGCTGATCTTCATAAACGTATATCTGCTCAAACAGGCGCATGACATTGCTTAATGGCTGATCGCCATCGGGAATATCCATTAATAACTCTTCACTAACCACGCCCCGGTAATCACCCTGGTCGATCAGTACGAGTTGCCCGATACGGTGCTCCTGCATCCAATCCAGCGCCTGCCCGACAGAATCGGTCGGTTTCAGGGCTGGAAGCATCGGGTCTATGAGTTCGGCAGCCAGCATACGAATTGGAATTAAAAGAAACTGTGTGGCAGAAAACTACGGAAATTATACCATAGTTTCCAAAACTTAGTAAAAAACAGTTTTGCAGGGTCGGCAGGAATCAGATCGTTATCAGATTTTAGTGTATTATTCCAAGCGAAAACGGATTTCGGGCCGTTTTATTGAAAACTACCCACTGTCTGCTCCCGATTGCCAACCAGCATTTGTTCATCAACAACCGGATGCCTTTCGAGCCAATTGTTCAGCAGTTCATTGAACCGGTCGGGATGCTCCATCATAGGGGCATGACAGCACTTGTCAATAAAATGCAGTTCAGAATTGGCAATCAACCGGTTAAATTCATAACCAACTTCAGCCGGTGTTATCGTATCGTTCAGCCCCCAGACCAGCAACGTTGGCACGTTGATTTTGTATAAATCTTTAGCCACATTATTCCGCTGTGCCGACTTGGCAATTCCAACAATGCTCATGCATTTAGGAATACTGCTCGTGATCTCGAATACTTCATCGACCAGATCTTTCGACGCCACTTTTGGATCGTAGAACGTGTAGGCCACGCGCTCAGAAATATAGTCGTAGCTACCACGTTTAGGAAACGACCCGCCCATGCCATTCTCAAACAAACCCGAACTTCCGGTAAGAACTAACCTTTGCACCTGATCGGGATGCTTGAAACTGTACAGCAATGCAAGGTGACCTCCCAGCGAATTACCGAGCAGGGTCAGGTCGGTCAACTGTTTATGGGCCAAAAATTTCTCAATAAATGCCACCAGGCCTTCGAGGCTGGCTTCGCGCATGGGCATTTCATAGATCGGCATCAGCGGAATAACCACCCTGTATCGGTCGGCAAAACCCTGAATGACGCCATCCCAGTTACTTAGAGCACCAAATAGGCCGTGTAATAACAACAATACATCACCCTGGCCTTCGTCTACGTAGCGGAAGCCCGCTTCCTCCCGAATCTGATAGTTCATACAATAGCCCTAATTAATGCAGTAACCCGAACATGGCCGACTTTTCCTGCTGTACCGTACTAAATTTTAAAAAATTAATCCAATTTGACAAAATTGGCACTCCAAATTCTGTTAAAGCCGCTTCCGGATGGAACTGAACTCCCCATACTGGCAACGTCCGATGCCGCATTGCCATTACTTCCTGTTCCTCCGTTACAGCCGTACTAACGAGCGTATCAGGCAAATCGAGGAGGAGCAGTGAGTGATAGCGGGTCACATCAAATTGCCGGGGTAAATTCCGAAACAACTGATCATCAGCCTGCACCCGAATGCGTGAAACTTTACCATGCATGGGTCGGGAAGCCGGGGCCAGGGTAGCTCCGAAAAATTCACCGATAGCCTGATGCCCAAGGCAAACCCCCAACATAGGCACCTGCTGGTAATAGTGTTCAATCACCTCCATCAGTCGACCCGCTTGCCGGGGTATTCCCGGACCAGGCGACAGCACAATACCCTCTACCGACCGCTTCGTAAGCCTACTCATCGATTCGTTGTTACGCATAACATGACAGTTGGCTCCTGCCTGATGCAGATAGTCTACCAGGGTGTACGTAAACGAATCGAAATTATCGACTACTAACAGATTCATACCCATATAACACAATCTGTTGCGACAAAATTAATAGTTTCTAAAAAAAAGCATCAACCCATTTTTAGTAGTATCTGATTATCAGAATATTATTTTTTTATTATCTTTAAATTATTCTATATATCTAAAAAAAATACCAGACAATTCGTACCAACTACACACGATAGGTCGGTGGAAAGGCTAATTTTGGGCTTTATTCAACACACAAGAACCTGTTCTATATGCCTACGAATTTGCCTGATCAGTCATTAGCCAATCCGGTGGGCTCGCCCGGCATGGATGCGCCTGGCGTGGAATCGCCGGTTGTTATTATTGGAGCAGGAATCGCCGGTCTTAGCTGCGCCGTTTATCTCAAACAAGCGGGTATTAAAGCACTGGTAGTCGAAGCGACTGATGGCGTAGGCGGTCGTGTTCGAACGGATGTTGTTGATGGATTTCGGCTCGACAGAGGGTTTCAGATTTTATTAACTGCTTATCCGGAAGCCCAGCGTCTTCTCAACTACGATGACCTCGACCTGAAACCATTCCGGTCAGGTGCGCTCATTCGGCATCAGAGCGAATGGCTTACGCTGCTGAATCCGTTTCAGGAGCCGCTATCAGCCTTTCGAACACTCGCATCGTCCGTCGGAACAGTCGGCGATAAACTACGTATTGTCGACTTGATACGCCGGACTCAGGCGATTTCTATAAGTGAACTATTCCAGCAGACGCCGACGACTACGCTGGCTTTTTTGAAGGAAACGGGCTTTTCGGATCAAATCATTGAGCGATTTTTCCGGCCATTTTTTGGTGGTGTTTTTCTGGAAGATGGGCTCACCACATCAAGCAATTTTTTCGAGTTTTGCTTCCGTATGTTTTTTACGGGCGATGGGGCCATACCGGCACAAGGTATCGGTGCTATTCCGAACCAGTTGGCAACTCGTTTATCGCCAGACCAGATTAAGCTCAATAGCCCCGTGGCACGCATTGACGGCAATTCGGTTCATTTAACCAATGGCAATACCCTCAAAGCTGGTGTTGTTGTGCTGGCGGTTGATGCCGCTCAGGCTGCCGCCTTGCTGAATCGCCCTGCCCCTTCCGAACAATCGTTTAACCAGACAACCTGTACCTACTTCGCGACGGGCTCGGATCTTTCAGGCGTATCAAAACAGAAATTACTGGTATTAAATACTGATCGAAGCTTGGTGGTTCATAATCTGGCTATTCTGAGCGATGTGTCGCCGGAGTATGCACCGGCAGGACAAACGCTCGTTTCGGTCAGCACACAGGGTATCGAAACGGTAAATGCAACCGCGTTGACCGAACAGGTACGGACAGAACTGACGGGTTGGTTTGGTGACGATGTAAAATCCTGGAAGCATTTGCGAACCTATCATATTCCGCAGGCCTTGCCCAGCTACCCAGCTGATCGGGCTGGTACAGACGCGATTCACGAGTTACTGAAATTGGGCGAGAACCTCTATCAATGCGGTGATCAAACTACGTATCCATCCCTGAATGCGACCATACAAACAGGCCGTCTTGTGGCAGAAATGATCCGAAAACAGTAACCAGCGTTCAGGCATTTTGAGCCTGACTATCAATTAACATTCGTATAAGCGATAACTACTGACGTAGTGTTTCTGCATCAGCAGTTGTATTGACAAAAACCTATGAAAGCAGACATTGACGTGGCGATAATCGGCGCAGGTTTTGCCGGAATTGCTGCGGCCATTCGGCTAAAAGAACGTGGTAACACATCCTTTGTACTTTTCGAACGGGCTGGTCAGGTAGGTGGAACCTGGCGCGACAACATCTATCCGGGTTGTGCCTGCGATATTCCTTCACCACTTTACTCATTATCGTTCTCACCAAACCCAAACTGGTCACGAACCTATTCAACCCAACCCGAAATCCTGACCTATCTCAACGATGTGGTTGGACGTTATGGGCTGAATTCCCAGATTCAGTATAACACGGAAATCAACCGCACCGAATTTTCATCCTCAACCGGCCTCTGGACACTTACCAGTAAGACGGGTCAATCAACTACAGCCCGTGTCGTTATCATCGCCGTTGGCCCCCTTAACCGACCCAGTTATCCAAAACTGAACGGATTGGATACGTTTATGGGCAAAACATTTCATTCGTCTAAATGGGATGCTACCTACGATCTCACCAACAAACGGGTTGCGGTAATTGGTACGGGCGCAAGCGCCATTCAGTTCATCCCAAAAATGGCTCCTCAGGTAAAGCACCTTACTGTTTTTCAGCGAACAGCACCTTACGTATCCGCACGAAATGACCGGGCAGTGTCAACGGTTGAGCAGCAAATTTTCCGGCAGTTTCCCATCGTGCAGAAAGCCTATCGCTCGATGATTTATTGGCTCAACGAGGTCCAGGGCTTCGCTTTTTTAGGCAATAAAACCTTTAATAAAATTGGCACGAAACGGGCGTTAAATCATCTCAAAAAATCGATAAACGATCCTGTACTCCGACGAAAGTTAACGCCTGACTATACATTAGGCTGTAAGCGTGTTCTGATCTCGGACGACTATTACCCAGCCCTTAATCGCCCGAATGTTGAGCTGGTGACGGATGGGATTGCAACGGTTAAACCAAATTCGATTGTCGATAAATCCGGCCATGAGCATCCTGTCGATGCAATTATTTTCGGGACTGGGTTTGTCGTCGGCGGTGTAATCGGCACGATGACGATTACAGGTCGTTATGGTCAGAATCTCTTCGATGACTGGTTAACGAAAGGAGCCGAAGCCCATTACGGAATCACTAGTTCAGGTTATCCAAACCTACTGTTTATGGTTGGTCCAAACACGGGCTTAGGCCATAATTCGATTATTCACATGATTGAGTCGCAGGTGAACTATGTGCTCGACTACCTGAACCTGCTCGACAAAGCTGGTGAGGGGGCTTATCTGGATGTTAAGCCAGAAGCTCAGCAACGCTACAATGACACGATCCAGCAGAAATTGGCGGACACTGTTTGGGCATCGGGGTGCCAGAGTTACTACCTCGACTCTAAAGGAAAAAACACGACGATCTGGCCAGCGTTGACCGCAACTTATCGGAAAGCCACCCGGCAGGCCAATCCGGCAGACTACGACGTTGTTTTCAGCAAGCAGTCTTCGCCGGCTGTACCTTGTTAATCTCCTTACGAAAATGCAGCATAAGGGCGAAACAATTATCTTCTTACGGTTCTAAAACGGCACACGTGTTATAGCCTGTCGTTGCTTGATATTAACGGGCAACTCTAGGAAAAATCCCGGCTTCAAGCGTACTTCGTAAACCAACAAGCGATCACCTGGCTTTGTTGATTTTTAGTCATGCGTGGAAATGTGTTGCTCCGTTATACCCTGCCGTTGCTGATTGCCCTGCCGATTGGTTTCCTGATTCTCTACCCGCAGTTGGTTCGGTGTTTGCGCGTGAGCCAGTCAACTGATTTTCAGACATTAGCGGGCATGAATACGGTCTACATCAGCCAGACGGCAACGCCAAAACAGCACGCGCAACTCCGTCGAAATGTTCAGCATGCCTATGATCGTATCCGGCGATTCTGGGGAGGTCGACGGGGCCAGGCTATCCTCATTTACTGCCCAACTCAGGACGAATACGAACAGTATTGCATTGGCGGAGAAGGGGCCGGGTGCAGCCTTGGCATGCCCTGGGGCGACTCTTACCTTGTGTTGGGACCAGATGGAAACAATACCGATGTGATTGCTCACGAACTCTGTCATGACGAATTATTTGCGCGTCTGGGATGGTGGCGAGTCAAACGACAGATTCCCCAATGGTTCAATGAGGGGCTGGCCTTAATGGTCGATTACCGCTTCAGTCACCCAGCCGTTTGGGAGCGATCGACTGATTGGCAACGTGACTCTACCTATGTGGGCGACGAGCCTCTGAAGTCATTTCCGGGCCAGCCCATGCTTAAACTCTCAGATCTGGAAACCACCCGTGACTTTTTCGGGGGCGATTATCACAAAGTCATGCAGGCGTACCAGATAGCCGCTGAAGAAGTAGCCCGGTGGCTCACTTTGGTAGGGCAACCGGGGGTTCCGGCACTAGCCAATGCACTGGCCAACGGTGACGATTTCAGACAGGCCTACCAGCAGTTAGAACGAGAGAAACGAAGAAGTGGGCGGTAGCCAATAGTCAGTCGCCAGGATGCAGTTGATGCCGAAGACCGACTACGACTTGCTCAGTACGTCAACAACCTTTCCTGCTGTTGTTTCGTCTAACAGTTCATGCGGCAAATGGGCCATGATCTCATGTTTCAAGGCATTTATAAGTTTACGCTTCAGGAAACTACGGTGCATCACTAAACTTACTTCGCGTACGGGTTGAGGAGCACTGAACGGCCGAATACGTGCCCGACGGGTTTCATCCATATCGAACGTGGCCAGGTAGGGTAACAGCGTAAACCCGTCCTGCTTGTCAATCAGTTTGATGAGTGTCTCAAGGGAGCCCGTTTCATAGCGTAAGGCGGTTCCGTTTGCTTTCCGGTCGGCTCCACAAAGGTTCATTACCTGATTGCGGAAGCAATGGCCTTCCGTCAACAGCCAGAGCCCATCCGTATGAAGATCCTGAGAATCAACACAGTCGGCATTGGCAAGCGAGTGCGAATCAGCAGCATAAACCACAAATGGCTCCTTGAACAATGGAATTTCGGTAATGCCATTTTCCAATAAAGGTGTTACTACCAGCCCCACATCAATAAGGCCATTCCGGAGCCGTTCGATAATCTGTTCTGTGACCAGCTCCTGAATCTGAACTGATACTGACGGGTATTTCTCAATAAATTCGCCAATAAAATAAGGCAGTAAATAGGGAGCCAGTGTAGGAATGATACCGATTCGCAGTTCGCCCTGAAAATCATTCTTCGATTCACTCACGATTTCGGGTATTCGTCGGGCGGCCCGCAATACCTCCCGCGCCTGAGCCAAAACAGCCTGCCCGGCCTCGGTTGGCACTACTGGCTGTTTCGATCGGTCAAATACCAGAATACCGAGTTCATCTTCCAGTTTCTGGATTTGCATGCTTAACGTTGGCTGGGTAACGTGGCAACTTTCAGCGGCCGTTGCAAAGTGTCGATGCGTATCAACAGCCACAATATAATCAAGTTGTGAGAGTGTCATTGGCATGAATCAGGATGTCGAACATGGTGTATTGGCATCCTACATAATTAAAATTGATGCAAAAATAAATCTTATCGAACCAAACAACAGCCCTATGTTCTATTTTTGTTAAAGAAACTATTTCTCTATCTCATGAGGCTCTATCCCTTCCTTTTATTTTTTGCGCTTATAGGTGGGACTATAAGTTTCGCTCAGTCGAAGAAATCGGCAAACCCACCCGCTCAGGGCTTCGATCTGGCTGGTTCAGACCCCAAAGCGGTGCAACTTGCCGATCAGGTCATGCAGGCTATGGGCGGTCGCAAAGCCTGGGACAATACACACATGGTTGCCTGGAATTTCTTCGGGGCACGAAAACTCGTGTGGGACAAATGGTCGGGCGATGTGCGCGTAGATAATCTGCGTGACGATCAAACTATAATTTTGAACATCAATAACGATAAGGGCAAGGTATTTCGTGGCGGCAAAGAACTCACTGATCCCGATTCGGTAGCGAAGTATGTCAAACAGGGGAAAGGAGCCTGGATCAATGATTCATACTGGCTTTTTATGCCCTTCAAACTCAAGGATTCAGGGGTAACGCTTAAATACCTGAATGAAGATAATACGAAAGAGGGTAAACCGGCCGATGTGATCCAGATGACATTCAAAAATGTAGGCAATACGCCTGACAACAAGTATAAAATCTGGATCGATAAGCAATCTCACCTGGTGACTCAATGGGCACACTATCCTAAATATACCGACGAACAACCACGCTTTACGCTTCCCTGGGCTGACTACCAGCAACATGGTGGCATTTTACTATCGGGCGAACGTGGCGAACGCGACATAACGGATATTATGGTTTTTACGGGATTACCGGGCGAAGTCTTTAGTGAGTTTACCCGGACCGATCTAAGCAGGTATCCGCAGGCAAAGTAATTTAGGAAAGACATAATGCCGTTCTGTTACAGGACAAGCTTTACCTTTGTAAGTACTAAGCTGACTTGTTCCAAAGACCAACCGATGTTTTGTAATGGCCGGTCAGCAAACTAATTTCTAACATTACGGTTTTCCTTAAGATGGAATCACCTGTTTTACAACCACCCGTTGCCACGGTGAAAACAGTAGGCAAAACGGGCGTTCTACTTGTTAATCTCGGTACACCTGATAGTCCGTCGGTACCCGATGTCCGAAAATATTTACGCGAATTTCTAATGGATAGTCGCGTTATCGATATTCCCTATATCCAGCGATTTTTCCTCATCAATGGTATTATTGCACCTTTCCGGGCACCTAAATCAGCCAAAGTGTACAAACAATTATGGTCAGAAACGGGCTCACCTTTGAAATACTACGGAAATGTTGTTGAACGGCAGTTACAAACTGTACTAGGCGACGACTATGTTGTAAAGCTGGCGATGCGCTACCAGAGTCCGAGTATTCAGGCGGGTCTGGACGAATTTCAGCAGTTGGGTTTACGTGACATTGTCGTGGTTCCATTTTTCCCACAATATGCATCAGCATCAACGGGATCGGTATACGAGAAGGTGATGGACATTGTGAAAACCTGGCAGGTAATTCCAGCCGTTCGATTTATTAACCGGTTTCTGGAACATCCTAAATTCATTGAGGGCTTTGTTCAATTGGGCCGTAAATACATGGCTGCCTACGACTACGACCACATTATTTTTAGCTACCACGGCCTACCCGAACGCCAGATTACCAAAGGCGATGTAGCTCATACGGTTTGTCGTTTCGGTACCTGCTGTGAATCATTTCATGCCCAGAATCAGCATTGTTACCGGGCTCAATGTTTTGAAACAACCCGCCTTCTTGTTCGCGACCTAGGGATACCGGAGGGAAAATATACCACCTGCTTTCAATCCCGGTTGGGCCGTACGCCCTGGATCAAGCCTTATACCGACGATGTTATTCGCGAACTTGGTGCCAAAGGAGTCAAGAGTGTTCTTGCGTTCTCACCATCTTTCGTGGCTGATTGCCTGGAGACAACCATTGAGGTTGGCGTTGAATACAAGGAGCTATTCGAGGCTTCTGGCGGCAAACACTGGCAGCTGGTAGAAAGCCTGAACGACAATCCATTATGGATCGAAACGCTGGTTGATCTGGTTAAGTCAGCCTAATATCAATAAGCCTATAAAGTGAACACCCCATCACTGCTAGTGATGGGGTGTTCTTGCATAAAGCCAGTTATTTTATTGAATTGTGAGCGTTTAAAGGATGTTACCGTAGGCTGATAATCGCAAAGTGGTCCTAAAACATACTTTTTTGTTTAAGTCCTCTTCGTAGTGGATGGCTGAGCGTGTATTTAAGTTGACTTACCGTTTAACCCTATACTGATGAGGACCTGTTTAGGACCCCTCGTCTCTGGCTTACTCAAGATCACCCTTACATATGTTACTTTTATATAGAAAAGATATATTTATGCTTTCTGACAAAATCCATGCCATTTACTAAGATTCTATAATAATCTCTTCAGGTATAGCATATGTCACAAATTGCAACTATAAATATGTGCTTACTATTGGCAAAATAGCTAGTTCTATTTGCTCTTTGTCTCCTCAGATTTCACATATTACCTACTTGAAACAAAGCGTGCCTGGCTTGAACTACAACAATCCTATAAAGTTCACCGTCAGGCCAGTTAGTTCAGCTGATTGAGCAAGATATAAGCCCAAAATCGCCTTTTTCGCGTAATAAGGCTACCATTTATCACTTCTATAGAAGCCATTATCCGTTTCATTTTTTGGAAAATACCGCCCATAAACAGTACTCCATTCATGAAACTATAAGGTTAGCTCTATTCTGGCCCTAATTAATTTGATTTCAAGCAAATCCAGCCTTTAGAAGGTTCAGATTAACAATAAATTAACCAGATTGTAGCTATATATACAATTTTAATAACTTAAATGGTCATTTTTCAGTTAAACTTCCCATTAGCAACATTAAACACTATTAAGACTACTTAATTATCAAAGTGAATAAAAGAGATAGTACTTTATAAATGGTCACAAAAAATAAAAATAGTACTGGCACTCACCATTTAGCCAGAATTAGCGAATACTCTTAAGTTAACGATTTTATAAACTTATTAATAAATAACTAATTAAGTATATTCTCAAATCATTAATTATTTCTTACCATTTCTTACAAAACCGGTACAAATTTTGCTACGGACCTATCAGTGCCTAGTCATAGGCTTGCTTACCAACTAGCTTTATCCAACTTATTATGAAATTAATCTTTTACAATCTGAAAAGATGTATTACCGGATACTCTTTGAGCTATTTTTGCCTACTGTTTCTGCTAGCACTCTCCTCGTACAGCCTACCTATTATAAAAAAGCCACCGGGGCGTAGGCTAGTTAGTGTTACGCCCCGGCCGACTCCAGTTAATTTATTTACGTATCATAATTTCGCTAATCTATCGGATCGGCAAAGCCTTTCACCCACTGATAATGATCCGATCCGGTTTAGTCTAAGTATCAATAAGCAGTCGATCCGGCTGGGCGAAACCATCGATCTGACGATCAAAGCCGAACTGCTATCAATATCCCCGAATTTACTCTTTCATCTACCTGGTTCCAATACGTATCGATTAAAACTTATACTCCCTGCAGGTTTTGAACAAACAGGAGGTGACTTTGTCGATTATATCGGCGCCGAGTTATCTTATCCAGCGCGGACTGAAGCAACGTATCACATTATTGGGCATTTTTCAACGATAACACCTGGCACTTCTTTCCGGCTATTGCGTAGCCATGGTCAGGCCGATGCACAGAGCTTATTTGTAGAAAAAGCGTTAGTTAACCTAAAAGAGTTAACCACTCAAAAGGCAGCGCTTCGCGAACCTGCTAACGATGCCAATAACCAGACTAATTCTGCTTCACCAACCTTATACGTTCTTACGGATAACGTTGTTACCGACAATACCGCTAAAGGAGCAAGGGTTGCCAGTCCCGATTACCGAGGCTTTCTGGAGTTTGCCAACTGTGATGTTATTGGTGGCTGGGCCATCGATGTGAACTCTCCGAAACAATCGGTAGATCTGGACATTTACATCGACAACGCTAAGGTAGCAACGATCAAGGCCGATCAAAACCGGTCGGATGTTGCCAGGACATACAATGTGAGTGGTTTTGAATTATACGGCTACCGCTGGAGTCTGCCCGAAAAGTACAAGGCCAATAAAGCCCTGAAAGTATCGGTACGGTATGCCAATACCAACACGGATTTAATCCAGAGCCCAACCACTACCCCCGTTTGCCCTGGGTCGTCCCCTGGAACAGATCCATCTGATCCATCTGGCACCCCTAATTATCGAGGATTCTTAGAATTTGCGAACTGTGATGTCATTGGTGGCTGGGCTATAAACCTCAATGCGCCCAAGCAATCCGTAAATCTGGATATTTACATCAATGATGTTAAGGTGACGACCATCAAAGCCGATCAAAATCGTACGGATGTCTCAAAGTCGTTCAATGTCAGCGGATTTGAACTATACGGGTACCGTTGGAATTTACCCGACCAGTACAAAAATAACTCGCCCCTTAAAATTGCGGCTAAAGTAGCAGGAAGCTCCTTTGAATTAACCCAGAGCCCGTTGTCAACCCCGAGTTGTCCCGGATCGTCTACCCCTACCTGCGCTTTTGATGTATCGGTTAATTCAGTCAACGCTTCTTGTGGAGGATCGGTGACCCTGAACGCTACCTGTTCAGGACCCAACTGTGATCAGGTCAGTTATAACTGGAGTGGCAATGGTGTTAGCCAGCAAGGACAAACCCTTAACCTGACGGCTCCCTCCACCAATGGAACCTATACGTATACGGTTACCGCCACTCGGCCGGGTTGTGCCAGCAAAACCGCGACGGGAACCGTCACCGTTAGTGGCTGTAGTACACAACCCTCCTGCGCTTTTGATGTGTCGGTCAGCCCGGTCAATGCTACTTGTGGTAATGCGGTAAGCCTGAACGCCAACTGCTCAGGCCCTAACTGTGATCAGGTCAGCTACAGCTGGAGTGGCAATGGCATCAGCCAGCAAGGACAAACCCTTAACCTGACTTCACCGTCGACCAACGGCACTTATTCCTACACTGTCACGGCCACGCGCAATGGCTGCACCAGTAAGACTGCCGTTGGGGTTGTCACCGTCACGGGTTGTAGTAGTGCTTCCACTCCCGAATACCGCAGCTACCTCGATAATGCCAACTGTAACGCTCTCAATGGCTGGATCCTCGATACC
Source organism: Spirosoma endbachense (assembly GCF_010233585.1). Taxonomy (NCBI): domain Bacteria; kingdom Pseudomonadati; phylum Bacteroidota; class Cytophagia; order Cytophagales; family Cytophagaceae; genus Spirosoma; species Spirosoma endbachense. Next base: position 139,294 of record NZ_CP045997.1, on the reverse strand, counting down.
AAAGCCACCCAGAAATCCCAGAGCGTCGATGTCTACATCAATGGCACCAAAGCCACTACCCTGCTGGCCGACCAGACACGAACCGATGTCGCTCTGGCCTACAACACCAATGGCTTTGCTCAGTTCGGCTATAGCTGGTCGATTCCCGACTCCTACAAAACCAACACCCCCCTCACCATCGCGGTGAAGGTGGCAGGCAGCACCTTTGAGCTGGCTCACAGTCCCATCACCACCGCCAGCTGTCCCAGCTCGACCTCCACGGCTAGTTGTGCCTTTGATGTGTCGGTCAACTCGGTGAATGCCGCCTGTGGGAGTGCGGTAAGTCTGAACGCCAATTGTTCTGGACCCAACTGTGATCAGATTACCTATAGCTGGAGCGGCAATGGCATCAGTCAGCAAGGGCAAACCCTCAGCCTGACCGCGCCCTCCACCAACGGCACTTATTCCTACACCGTCACGGCCACGCGTAATGGCTGCACCAGTAAGACGGCGGTCGGAACCGTCACCGTTGCGGGTTGCACGCCAACCCAGAACTGCGCTTTCGATGTGTCGGTCAACTCGGTCAACGCCACTTGTGGGAGTGCGGTAAGTCTGAACGCCAATTGTTCTGGGCCTAACTGTGATCAGGTCAGCTACAGCTGGAGTGGCAATGGAGTTACCCAGCAAGGCCAAACCCTCAACCTGACCGCCCCATCGACTAACGGAACCTATTCCTACACTGTCACGGCTACTCGCAATGGTTGTACCAGCAAAACCGCCGTTGGGGTTGTCACCGTCACGGGTTGCACACCGACCCAGAATTGCGCTTTCGATGTGTCGGTCAACTCGGTCAACGCTACTTGTGGAGGAGCCGTAAGTCTGAACGCCAACTGTTCAGGCCCCAACTGTGATCAGATTACCTATAGCTGGACTGGGAATGGCATTAGTCAACAAGGCCAGACGATCAACTTCACAGCGCCCTCTACCAATGGTTCCTACTCCTACACCGTCACCGCCACTCGAAACGGTTGTACCAGCAAGACCGCAACGGGCACTGTCACTGTCGATGGTTGCACGCCCACTCAGAACTGCGCCTTCGATGTGTCAGTCAACTCGATGAGCGCCACTTGTGGAGGAACGGTAAGTCTGAACGCTACCTGTTCAGGACCCAACTGTGATCAGGTCAGTTATAGCTGGAGCGGAAATGGAGTCAGCCAGCAAGGTCAAACCCTCAATCTGACGGCTCCATCCGCCAACGGCACCTACTCCTACACTGTCACGGCCACTCGAAACGGCTGCACCAGTAAAACCGCCGTTGGGGTTGTTACCGTCACAGGCTGTACTCCTCCACCTACATGTGCTTTCGATGTGTCGGTCAACTCACTGAGTGCCGCCTGTGGGAGTGCGGTAAGTCTGAATGCCAACTGTTCAGGTTCTAACTGTGATCAGGTCAGCTACAGCTGGAGTGGCAACGGCATCAGTCAGCAGGGACAAACCCTCAATCTGACCGCGCCCTCTACCAATGGTTCCTACTCTTACACTGTCACGGCCACGCGCAATGGCTGCACCAGTAAAACCGCCGTTGGGGTTGTCACCGTCACGGGTTGTAGTGCTCCCACTCCCGAATACCGCAGCTACCTCGATAATGCCAACTGTAACGCTCTCAATGGCTGGATCCTCGATACCAAAGCCACCCAGAAATCCCAGAGCGTCGATGTCTACATCAATGGCACCAAAGCCACTACCCTGCTGGCCGACCAGACACGAACCGATGTCGCTCTGGCCTACAACACCAATGGCTTTGCTCAGTTCGGCTATAGCTGGTCGATTCCCGACTCCTACAAAACCAACACCCCCCTCACCATCGCGGTGAAGGTGGCAGGCAGCACCTTTGAGCTGGCTCACAGTCCCATCACCACCGCCAGCTGTCCCAGCTCGACCTCCACGGCTAGTTGTGCCTTTGATGTGTCGGTCAACTCGGTGAATGCCGCCTGTGGGAGTGCGGTAAGTCTGAATGCCAACTGTTCAGGACCCAACTGTGATCAGGTCAGCTACAGCTGGAGCGGCAATGGCATCAGTCAGCAAGGGCAAACCCTCAGCCTGACCGCGCCCTCCACCAACGGCACTTATTCCTACACCGTCACGGCCACGCGTAATGGCTGCACCAGTAAGACGGCGGTCGGTACTGTTACCGTTGCGGGTTGCACGCCAACCCAGAACTGCGCTTTCGATGTGTCGGTCAACTCGGTCAACGCCACTTGTGGGAGTGCGGTAAGTCTGAACGCCAATTGTTCTGGGCCTAACTGTGATCAGGTCAGCTACAGCTGGAGTGGCAATGGTGTCAGTCAGCAAGGCCAAACCCTCAACCTGACCGCCCCCTCCACCAACGGCACCTATTCGTACACTGTCACGGCTACTCGCAATGGTTGTACCAGCAAAACCGCCATTGGGGTTGTCACCGTCACGGGTTGCACACCGACCCAGAATTGCGCTTTCGATGTGTCGGTCAACTCGGTCAACACTGGCTGTGGAGGAGCCGTAAGTCTGAACGCCAACTGTTCAGGCCCCAACTGTGATCAGATTACCTATAGCTGGACTGGGAATGGCATTAGTCAACAAGGCCAGACGATCAACTTCACAGCGCCCTCTACCAATGGTTCCTACTCCTACACCGTCACCGCCACTCGAAACGGTTGTACCAGCAAGACCGCAACGGGCACTGTCACTGTCGATGGCTGTACGCCACCATCTAACGAGGATTACCCCATCTTAAATAGCCCTCAACCAGATGATAAGCGGCCCGTATTGCAGAATGAGCGGGTTCGGGTGGCCATTGATCTAGGCGTTGGTGGTGTTGTTCGCGAAGTAACCGATCTTCAGGTGGGTGAAAACATGATTAACTGTTATGTTAAATCAAATGGAAAACGGGATCCAGGCCGCGACGATCAAATTTCGCTCTATGGTCTCCCCGATGCTAATACCGGATGGACTCAGAATGGGAAACGGGTATTAGACGACATAGGCTATAACCCCGTACAGGGAGGTAGCATTGCTGGAGACTACTCGCCGATTCTGGGATATGGACGTACGGATAAAATGCTTTACTGTAAAACACGTGGTATGCACTGGGGCTTGAGTAACGAACCCGGCGACTACATCGTTGAGCAATGGATTCGATTGGAAGGCAACGTCGTAAAACGACATGTCCGAATTACAGGCAGCCGTCCAGACCAAACCAAGTATGCAGATTCACGCCAACAGGAACTTCCCTGTACGTATACCAGCAGCATGTACTACCAGTTCTATGTGGTGCAGGGCGATCCGTATACCAACGCTCCTCTGGTTAATGTGAACGCGATTCCAAATATTGGCGGAAGTGGCAAAAGCTTCAACCAATATAATTATCAGGGACATATGGGGCCTTATGACATCAGTGCCTCAGAGCCATGGATCGTCGCTGTCCGGCCCAATACAAACCGGGGCCTTGCCCTGCATACCCCTTACTCGAACGAATTCAAGGCGGGTCTGTTCGATAGCCCTGGTATTGGCCCTCCTGAATCGATCAATGCAGGCTATATTGCCAACACCGTGAACATGATTCTGGACCCAAATGGCGTATATGAATTTGACTTCAATGTTGTCGTGGGTACGCTGGATGAAATCCGCAGTACAATCAACGGACTGCCCCGTGCAGAAACCAAGCCTAATTATGTATTTGCCAATAGCCCAACACGCAAGGGGTTCACGTATCGTAAAGGATATGATCAGGGATTCCCGGTTGGTGATGAACTGGTAATAACCCCAACCGATCGGCGCTTCCGGCTGTCGTCGCCCCAAAAAGGCTATAAAACAGCTGAGTTTGGCACGATTTACGTTCGGATGCGGGCTATTACGCCAGAAACGCAATTATCGCTTGATTGGAAGAAGATTGGTCAGTCGGAGCTGGAAGCGGAGCAATCCAATCAGAAAATCCAGTTCAATATCATACCCGACAACCGGTATCATACCTATGCAATCCCGGTGAAAAACAGCGCTCAGTGGAATGGAATTGTCAATTCGTTTACCATCCGCTATATAAACCCATCCGAATCTGGGATCCAGGGACAGCAATTTGGGGTGAAATGGATTTCCGCAACTGATCTGGGCGATCAATAAGAGGACGCAGTAAAAACGCGTAAGGGGGATAGAAGAACAATGAGGCTTGATGCTTCCGTTCTTTTATCCCCCTTACGCGTTTATGACTCGTATGATTATCCTTACAAAACGGTGATCAACCCTTTGATCACAGCCGCTAACCGGATCGCATCAAAAACACGTGGCTCACTGGCACCGTGTTTCAATACACTTTCTTCGTGCGACCGAACGCAAAGTTCGCAGCCATTGACGGCCGACACCGCCAGACTCATCAGCTCAAAAAACTCCTTACCCAGCACCGGATTCATCATAATACTCATCCGAATTCCGGGTTGAGTTTGCTGATAATAATCTTTGCTGACAAAGTGCCGGAACCGATAAAATACATTGTTCGTGCTCAAAAGCGATGTACAGGCAACTGTTTCAGCAACCTCGGCATCAGAAGCACCCTCCTGTTTAGCAACCGTTGTCAGGGAATCGATCAGCGGCTGGTATTTTTCATTTACAGCGATCGACAGAGCTAATAACAGCGCTTCTTTTTTGGTCAGCGTCTGAGTGCTGTTCAGGACGTTGCCTACGTTGATTTTCAGATCGCGCAGGTAGCGATGGTCCGCCTGAGCTAATGCCTCCAAAACAGGATGCTCGCCGGTAGGTTCGAGACCGACCAGACCCAGCAACGACGTAACGGTTTCGTTTTGTGTAGTTGTCATGATTGAATTGTCGACTGACTGACTGGCTGAATGATTGGAGGAATTCAGAACTCAATCATTCAGCCAGTCAATTAGTCAATCATTAATTAAGCGGTCAGCGTAGCTTCGCCTTTCTGCCAGTTGCAGGGGCACAGTTCGTCCGTTTGAAGGGCATCAAGCACGCGGATTACTTCGTTGACGTTACGACCAACAGAAAGATCATTAACGTTTACCCAACGAACAATACCCTGTGGATCAACGATGTACGTAACACGATACGCAACTTTTTCGTTGGCTTCCAGAATACCCAGCTCTTCGGCCAGTGATTTCGATGTATCGGCCAGCATCGGGAACTTCAGACCACGCAGATCGTCGTGGTTTTTACGCCATGCCAGGTGAACGAATTCGCTATCGGTTGAAGCGCCGATTACCATCGTATCGCGATCCTGGAAATCGTTAAACTTCTTGTTGAATTCAGCAATTTCGGTTGGGCATACGAAGGTGAAATCCTTTGGCCACCAGAACATCACTAACCACTGATTCGCATTCTTGTGATCGTCCGACGAAATTTCGTAGAACTCGTTGTCTTTATCGAGCGAAACAACAGCCAGTTTTTTAAAATCCGGAAATTGCGAGCCAACAGAAATAATTTGATTTTTCATAGAATCAATTCAGGTTGTATATCAGTTCAAATCTAATTCAAATGCAAATTAAGGGAGTGTTCTTCTGGAAATGATATTGTTTTTATCGATGAGTGATAGATAGAACAACACCATTTGTGAGTAATTAAAAGGCATTCAGACGATTAGTAGCAAATTGGATAAAACAAAATGAATACCCTTCTTTAAAGAATAATACTAATAGGCAGGAATGTTCTATTTATAATTTTACTCATAAACAAAAAAGCCAGATTAGTGACGTCACTAATCTGGCTTTTGCCGGATCTATCGAGTGTCAGGCCGCCATCCGCAACTGCGAATCCTCATCGGTGGTAAGCATAGGCACAATGAGCGTATTCATTCGCTCCCGCACAAAGCTTTCCTGAAGATAAGAAGGTAGCTTGGCAACCAACTGTCGATAAGCCTCAACCCCAAGCGCTTTGGCAATGTAAGCCTCATGAACGGCATTGACATGCGCTACAATATTCACCAGACTTTGATGAAAGAGCTTGACATCGATCTCAGAATCGACAAACCGTTCTATTTCCCGGTTGGTCGATGAAATACGAAGTCGGCTCAGCATGTCAAAATAGGTGGTATACCCGATCTGTTTTGCCAGTTGCTTATATTGCTCTACACTAAACTTCTGCAAAATCTCGCCCGTTTTAGGACTACGCAACGCTGTTTTCGGATTCGTCTGAATGGCATTGCGTAGAGCCTTGATACGCTGATCGCGGGTGGTTTTAAGAAACTGAGCCAGTTCAGCCTGAACAGATCCTTCGCGCGACGGCAGCAACAGATCGGTTTTAGACGCAACAGAGAAGCGTTTGGCCATTGGCAGCCGCTGAATTCGGTAGCTATTGATCGGACCCAGTGCATAATAGCCAATAGAAGCCGGATAATAGCCCCGTACGACCATATTACCAATCCGCTTACGGATCAACTCTTCATTGCTGACATTGACGCCCTGTACGGCCAGAAACGCCCTTGCACTAAACAGCGCGCTATAATAGGCTTGCGGAAAAGTCCAGTGCAATGAGCTTTGCAGGTATTGTTCATCGTTAACAACCGGCGTAATACGCAGGGCGTATTCGGCGCTCCAGCTGTTTAGCAACAACTTCTCCAATGCTTTATAACTGGCGTCTGTTACAGTCCCGTGGAATTGCTGAAAAATCGGAAACTTCGATACATCGAAAAGGTCGTTCTGGTGCTGGATATGGTAATCCATAGCAAAAAAATGGTTCAGAAACACCTGTGCCGGAATCGACTTCCGCCAGTTGTCGTCGAGCGGCAAATTGCCCGCTGAATTCGGTGCAAGGGGTGCCTGAGCGTTCGGGGAATGCATCGTCACGTTAGTTATCTGTGTCATATTTTATTAACGAAAAAAGTGTATTTGACGTTCATTTTTCATCAACAATTTTCTATATATAACATAGTCATAATCAAGAAGTTATGCAGTATTTTTTGCCTCTTAAAAATACTTCAAAAACAAGCGCATTCTCATCCGTACATCAGGTTGTTTTTTACCGGAATGAACGTACTTTTGGGCTTTCTTTTCGCGTTGTTTCTTGACAATGAAACGAACCTATTCACTATTTTTTGCCAGTTTCCTGTTCCTCAGCAGTTCTCCGTTTATCACGAGTTGGGGGCAGTCGAAACCTCAGGCGGTTACAACCACGGCACCAGTTTCTCTTTCCATGGAAGGAACAATTGTTGACGATGCCACACGCGAACCCATTACCGGGGCAACGATCTCGGTTAAAAATCAGTCGGGTACATTCAGCGATAAACAGCGGACGGGTCAGGACGGTACCTACCGGCTCATTCTCAGCAAAAATGAGGCTTATCATCTTTCAGTGGTAGCCAATGGCTATGAACCTTACGATCAGGAATCAGCGCCTACCTCGGCTTATACAAATAGAATTTCCAAACTTATCAGCTTGTATCGCCTTGGATCCAAGCCTGTAGCAGCTACTACTAGCCCTGTCGTATCGGCTTCATCCAGTCCAAAGCCAGCCAAAACGGAACCGGCACAAACCGCATCATCGACCTCGTCAAACACGTCGACTCCACCGGTTACTCTCCCAACCGTGGCCGTAACCAGTAACCGATCGGCGGGTAGCAGCGTACCACCCCCAACTGAGCGGCTTACGCCCCCAAAAACGCTCGATGCCAAGGTTACCTATACGCCACCACTGGTTGTAGCGCCTAAAGGCAAAGCCACTCAATTGCGGGCACTTCAATTTGTACAGAGCAAGTCTGAACTGCTCCCAGACGCCCAGCCGATGCTGGAACAGGTGTTGCAATTTATGCAGCAGCACCCTACTGCCGAGATTGAACTGGCCGGCCACACTGATAATCAGGGCGATTTCGACAAAAATGTTGAGTTGTCGAAAGAGCGGGTGGAGGTTGTGAAAGCCTATCTGGTACAAAGCGGCATTTTAGCCAGTCGCATCACAACACGCGGTTATGGGCCTACGCGCCCGATTGCCAATAATAACTCAGAAGCAACCCGCAAACTCAACCGACGGGTAGAAATGATTGTCCTGAAACAGTAGACAGACTTCAGTAAGCAATTTTCAGTTGGCAGTACTAAATCTTTATTTCCTATTCTGCCTACTGAAGACTGCTTACTCTTTCCTGCTTACAGACGATTTTTCCCGTCCAAGCCACAACCCGCAAATTACCAGTGCCGTACCCACCACGGTGTATAGGGTGATCGGCTCACCCATAAGCAGATAGGAGTACATAAAGCCAAAGATCGGACAGAGAAACAGCCATAGCGATGCCCGGATGGGGTCTTGCCGCACCAGAAAAAACCATAATTGCAGGGCGGCTACCGATACAGGTAAAATGAGCCAGAATACTGACGCCCAGAATCGCAGGTCATAGTGTGATGAACTAAACGCGTTTGGATCGAGTACAGCCATCAGACCTGTAAACGGCAGCAGTAGTAAGCCCCCTAAAAGTACCTGCCAGCCGTTGATCACAAGACTGGGCAATCGCCACTTAATTCGCGCATAATAGACAGTTGCCGCCGAAACAGAGATCATCCCTCCCAACAAAATCAGCAACCCGTCGACAGTAGCATAACTATTCAGGAGCAGTGGATAGGTGGCTATACCGATACCCAAAAGGCCTAGCAATAACCCGCCGATTTCGCTCCACTGCGGTATTCGGCGCAACCATAGAGCGGAAAGTAAGGCGATAAACAGCGGGTTGGTAGCCGTCGATAAGCTACCAATACCCGCCGATACCTGTTTCATCGCCAGTACGAACGCGCCGAGGTAGAGAGTCGTGTTCAGGAGAGCGAAAATGGTTAACTGCCGCCATTCGGTAGCCGTCGGCCAGGCTTTTTTCAGACTACCTGTACTGCCACGCTGAATGCCATAGGCATACAGGAGCATTCCGCCACCGGCAACGAAAAAACGAACATTAGCCAGAATGAGCGGATGAACCGATTGTACACCGAATTTTGTAGCAGCCGAAGCCGAGGCCCAAAGAGCCGCAAAGAGAAGACCGGGAATGAGTTGTCGCAAAATTTACCTGTTTACCTAAAACCCAATTTTACCCCTGCCTGGATTGCCTTTACGACTGGCTGGCTTCCGATCAGCGGCCCAATCGCGCATCTCGGCTAACTCCTTCTCGAAACCTCCCGACAAAATCGGAAAACGGCACCACGAACGCGGATCGAGGTTATGATCGTCGAGGTAAAACGACGGTGCGTAACGTTCACGCTTCCACTGATTACGGCTCCAGAGTTTGAAAAACCGTTCGACCCAAACCAGCAATCGCTCGCGGTCATAACCGGGAATTCCATCTCGTTCTGCGTAACGAACTTCCACGAGCTTTAACACCTCAACCGGTGGCTGTTTGTCACGAATAGCGGCTTCTTCAATCGAGTTCAGCACATCGTATGGCATCAAATCGTCTTCGTCGGTCTGCTTCTTGTCTAATGGGCGCAGTTCGGCGGTCGGTTGCAGGTTATTTACGGCGTGTAAGCCTTTTACCTTGATGAGTTGGTCGGATGTTGTCGGATCGTTGGTAGAACCCGTGCGGTCAGCCGGGGTCGATTCATTTTTGACGTTCAGACCGACGGTTTCGAGCCAACGCAGCCAGCCCCGCAGAAAATGCTTGTCGATTCCGGTGATTGGACTGATACTTCCTGCGGTATCACCATCCATTGTAGCGTACCCAACGGCCGCTTCCGACCGATTCGACGTACTGAGTAGCAACGCATTATTGAGATTGGCCATCATCCAGATACCCGGAGCACGCACCCTCGCCTGAATGTTTTGCAATGCCAGATCATCGGTATCCCACGATAATTTACGCCCCAATTGTCCTTCGATCAGCCCACGATAGGTCTCAACCAATCCATTGATATTGATATTCATGAACGTTGCACCAATATCTTCGGCAAGTTCTTTGGCTGAATTAAAGGTATCGCCCGACGAATTTTCGGTTCCCTGATACATCACCGTCAGTAGTTTGCCTACCATTTCTTCCGGTGTATGGCAATCCTGAATCGCTTTAATGTAACTGAGTTTTTTCTTGACACCCTCTAAACCAAGGTTCTGTACAGCCATCCGAATCATCAAAAAGACTGTTGCAGCAATGGCCGATGAGTCGGCACCACCACTCAGCGACAGCACGTATCCCTGCGAACGGCTCTTACGCAGGTAATCGAAGAGTCCAAGCGCGACCGCCCGTGCAAACTCTTCTTCTTTGAGATAACCGCCCCGCTCCCAGGCTTCGAGTTCCGCTTTCTGAATGACGGGCGCGATATCGGGCCAGTCGAACCGCTCCGAAACACGAAGATTGGGATAGGACAACGACAGGTTAGCCCGGTTCTGGGTCTGATTCAACCGTGTTGCTTCAACATCGACGACTGCCGGAACGATCAGAAAATCCTCGTAACTCAGGCGCGGCCCTGATACCAGCAATTCGCCATTCGAGGCAACCATCGCGTCGCCGTCGTAGATCATCCGGCCCGCTTCATTACCCAGCATATTGCTGTAGATATAGCTCACACCAAATGCGCGCGATGCGTCGACCACAAACCGTTCGCGCACCTGCGATTTCAGGAATGCAAAATGGCTGGCTGTCGGATTGAGAATAATATCAACACCTCGTTCGTAGAGGATACGGCCGGGGCGGTTGGCAACCCAGGCATCTTCACAAATCTCAAAACCAATCCGGATTCCCGATAAATCGAATACAATATCCCCAAAAGGGTACGAAAAATCGCCATGCGACGAACTGCTGATTTTGATTTCATCGCGTACATAAGCTGGCCAGGGCTGAAACCAACGCGTTTCGTAATGCACGCCATTATTGGCCATGTATTGTTTGGCCGCAAACCCCAATATGCGTTTATTGGCAATCAGACAGGCGACATCAAACGTGCGGTTGTTGTGGCGAAGCGGCAAACCAACGGCAACGGCAATATCGCTGGTATACTCTACTATGTCCAGCAACGAAGCAATGGATTGATCGATGGTATTCTGGGCAAAAAACGCATCCTCACACCCGTATCCTGAAATACAGAGCTCAGTCAGGCACAGCAGACTAACATCCTGACGTTTAGCTTCTTCAATGGCGTTAATGATATTCTGTTTATTGTGTTCCCAGGCTAAGGGTATCTGGTTCAGCACCCCGGCTGCTACTTTCAGAAGTTTCATGGATTATACTGGCGAAAGAGCGAAAGAGTAAATGAGTGGTTAAGCTCATTCCTCCTAGCTACATTATGATCATGCAAGGATAACAAAGATGAAGTAAAAATAGGTTGAATACTCCCTGATTCAATTGAAATAAGCCCGTAAAGTAAATCTTCATACGAGTTAATGTAAAGCAATCAGCCACTCTATAATCTGTCTTGCTGTTCCGTGCAATCATCCGAAGAATCTGCTACATTTACCGGTACGTGACTTACGTTCAAGGCTGTCTGAAAGCTCTTGCAATCGTAGCCTTATGACGAACCAGGGAAACGACCATTTCTGCTACTAAAACGATCGATTTTAACTCAGTATGACCAGATGGGCACGAATCTCAACCGTCATCACTTCGGTGGTCCTAGTCTGGTTAACTGAACGCACTCCATCGATAGCCCAAACGACTACCCCACCCCTACAAATCCAACTCGAAACGGGTGGATTTGCCTCCACAAACCAGGTTACACCCTTTTGGTTGCGGGCCAATCAATACGGCGTTGTTCCATTAATGACGCCATTGGCTACGTTTCAGATTAGTCTGTCGAAAGACTACAAGCCCATCGATACGACCCGGCATCGTGCGAACCGATTGGATTGGGGATTTGCTGTAAATCCAATCGCCAATGTGGGGAATAGCAATCAATTTGTACTACCCGAAGCTTATGTAAAACTAAAATATGGAGCCATAGAGTTCTATGCCGGGCGTCGCCGTGAGTTGATTGGCCTCGGTGATTCGTTGCAGTCGTCGGGTTTTATCATTGGCTCCGGCAATGCCATTCCAATTCCTAAAGTGCAAATTGCCACACTGGGTTATGTACCCCTGAAATTTCTGAGACGTTTCCTTGCCATTAAAGCTGGTTACGCGCATGGGTGGTTTGCTGATACGTATGTCAGGGGTTCGTATCTGCATCAGAAATATGTTTACCTGCGATTTGGGAAGCCCAAATCATCCTTAAAGGTACATATCGGCATGAACCATCAGGTGCAGTGGGGCGGGCAGGCCGATTACCTGCGTGGCACGCCACTGGCTCTGGATGGCCATTTGCCGTCTTCGTTCAAATATTACGGTAATGTAATTCTGGCCAATCGGCCCAGTGATTTCGAAAACGCCGACTACACCGATTTCGATGGCTCATACCGCATTGGTAATCATGTCGGTGGACACGATTTTGCGGTTGAGCTAACGACCCAGCGCGAAACAATGCTGATTTATTATCAGCACCCATTTGACGATGTTTCCGGGCTTCTTTTCCAAAATCTACCCGACGGATTGGTCGGATTCAGTTGGCGACGTCATCCCGGCAATGCTGAAACACGGTTTAGAGTCAGTCGATTTGTGGCCGAATTTCTGAGTACGATGGATCAAAGCGGCCCTACATTCTGGATTCCGAACTCCACGTTTCAGGGGGCCGATAATTATTTTAATCATTCGCAATATTGGCAAGGCTGGTCGTACAAAGGGCGCTCGATCGGTACGCCGTTCATTGCTCCCGAAGGCGAATTAAAACCTGAACTTACTCAATCGGCGGGTGCCTTTTTCCCGGACAACCGGGTTCAAATGGGCTACCTGGGAGCAGAAGGATGGTTCACAAACCGACTTCATTGGTTAACCCGGCTTGCTTACAGTCGTCATTATGGCACCTATGCCAACCCGTTCAATGCGGGCCTGGAACAGATCTCGCTCTTGCTGTCAGCCCAAACTTCGCTTTCTAAATCGGGAAAGACGCAGCTACGAACCAGCATTGCACTCGATCAGGGGCAGGTTTATCCTGAAACGGTTGGCGGTTCTGTCAGTCTGATCCATAAGTTAAAATGACTCCGATAGGTGTTTTGGCAACCACATGCTTCTAAAAATCGCCGTAATCAACCTGTATACACGTCAGGCCCAGTGTTCGACGCCACATATCGACAACCTGCTGGCGGTCATCTATAACCAGATCAACAGAATACCGTCCGGCAATGTGCTGTTCGAATAGCTCATACTTAATCACAGAGTCTTTTTTTCGATCGTTTTCTGGTCGCATAAATAGCTCATAATCAGACTCTAACCAACCAAAATATTGGTTTAGCCAGGTTATTGTTTCTGATCGACAGACAGCGTCACGACCGGAAATGAATATAATGACATGACCTGACGACCGCAGGGCCTGAACCAACCTGATGATGGGCCACTTGGGCGTATCAACCCCAACGCGATGCCAGTCGAAAGGTGATCGATCTCCCCGTTGGGCCACGGTGCCATCTATATCGACCAGCACACAGCGCGGCAGCAATGAGTTGGTAGTATGACCCTCCTGAATCCGGTTAGCTACCGGCCTTCGGGTCAGCACTTCCCTTTGAAAGTTGACGTTTTTTTTGAGCGCTGCGAGCTGTTCGGCCTGCCGGCGAATGACGGCCTCCCCTACCGAATCTGACCGATTCTGATCACGCCGAATGCACTCTTCGATTGGCGTCTCAATCAATGCATACCGAATTTCGACCTCAGGAAAACGACCACTGATCAATCGTCGGTACGCATTCAGGTAGCTCAGTTTCAGGTTCGTGTTGTCGATCAATACATGCCAGCCTCGTGCCAGCCCTTCCAGAATAGCCGTTTTCTGTAGCTCATTGACGAGTAATTCGATGCGATTTTTCTCCAGATCTGGCCAGGTTGCCCAGTAATCGCCCAATGATACAGGTAGTAATCCACGTCGCAGATCGTCGCGGTTAACGCGTAACCAATTCGAATTTTCGGAGCAGAATCGCCGGGCAAACGTAGTTTTACCACTACCGCTCAGGCCAGCCACTATCAGAACGTGTTTCATGCGTTAACAGGATGTGTTGTCAAAGATGTGCACCCATGGAATACGAACATAAAAAATCCAGCATTTGGGAAAATGCTGGAGTGCTAAGACCTTCTGCTGTGCCGGTTTTTGATCCGCGTACTCGTTTATAGCTGCTTATACCCCGGAGATAGTGACTAATTTTTCTTCTTTCTGAAACCGCCCTTTGAAGTAAATGAATGAGCCAATCACCAGTACAACATACAAAGCGGCCATGATGTAGGCTCCGTAGATGAAAAACTCGCGGTAACTAATACTGGCATGGCCAAAGTTCTTATACAGCAACACGCATACGCTGCCCAGATAGCCGTACCAGTCGGCCAGCGTTACGATAAATCCGACCGTGCTGACATACCGAAAGGTGGCAATTAGCCGCTCAAAGTATAGGCCATTGCAGGGCACATAGGCCATGTATAAACCTAACCCTGTGAGAAGGAACCAGTTACCAGGCGACAGCACACCGGTCGAGTATGCGTATGTGCTCAGACCGACCATGGCTCCCCCGGCCAGCATCAAACAGTTTAGCAAAGCAAACGCCCTGAAGTTGTCGGTCACACGCTGAAGCAGGGCCATCACGATGAGTATACCAACGGCGACCAGTGTTTCGGTTTTGGCAAAAATACCCGGATTGTTCACCCCGGCATCTTTCAGAATCTCTGGACCAAAATTATCACGGAAGTCGCGGAAGGCCGACAGCAATACGTACGATGCAATCAGCAGGATCAATCCCGGTCTGAAGTTCCGCACAAACGCCCTGCGTTCGGCCGCATCCATCGGTTTTCGTTCCGTACGCAACGCACGGTCTTCGTCGGTGGGTGGGGGTAGCAAGGTGAGCGCATAAATGGAAACCAGCATGGGCAAAACAAAGAGCATGCCTGTTACGAACGGCAACCAGAATTCGGTTACGCCCCAATCGGCCTTGATCGTCAGGGCGACCGTTTTCACGAATCCTGATGCGAAAATAAAGGAAGCGGTCAGGCCAGCCACCAGCGCGTCGGTCTGCCGACGCCCTTCCAGAAAACCAATCATGGTGCCATATACCATGCCCAGTGGTAAGCCATTGAGAAAGAGGAAAATAATATTCCAGGGAGCCGGAACCAGCGCAAAACCAAGTAGAGCCAGTAAGGCCACCAAGACAAAAAAGAGAATATTGATGGCCCGACGCCCCGGCGACATTTCAGAAACTACCTTCACGCCAATTCCTTTCGATACGGCATAACCGAAAACCTGCGCCGTAACGAGCCATATTTTATAGCTGACTCCGGCAAAAAACATACCCTCAAAGGTAACTGCCGTTATGCCCCTTCGGAAAGCATACATGCAGGCGTAGGAACAGAAGGCAGCGGTTGCCCCAAAAAGAACAAAGGCAGTAGGATTTCGGAGAAAACGCATTGAGTGTTGATGTAGGCGATGTTCGATAACATCCAGCGGTAGATTCCTGGCATTAAACTACGAACTTCAACTGAAAAACTCATAAACTAATTAAAAGTGATGCCCACGCACTGCGCCCGATACCATCTACGCCTGAACCATGTGTCCGGTAGGCTTCATTGGTAAGGTTCTGAAATTCAGCACTGAGGGTTATTTTTTCCCATCGATAGCCAGCGTTCACATTAATTACCTGCCAGGCTGGCGTACCGCCTTTGGCAATGCGGTTATCGTCCAGATCGGCCTGCGATAGTCGGGTCTGTGCACCCGCCCAGAGCAGTTCAGCCCTCGCCCACCAGTTGGTTTGTGGCTGATAGGTTAGACGAACCCGGCCATTGAGGGGCGGAATTCGTCGAAATGGTTCGTTTGGGCTGCTATTCTGACCGTACGTGTACGTCACTCCGGCATTAGCCAGCCAGTTCGTTGCGATTTCACCTTCAACCTCAGCCTCTATGCCCTGGGTAACTCCTTCGGCAATGTTCTGCTTTAAATAGACTGGGTACCCCTGAACCGAATCCATCCCGGTTCGAACAAGGCTGATAAAATTGGTCAATTGATTATGATACGCCAGCACCGTTGCGGAGAAGCGCGATGTCCGGACTTTTAGCCCGATTTCTTTATTGAACGATCGCTCCGGTTGAAGGGTATTATTGATCCCTTCGTAACGATAGTCAATCATACCACGGGCCCCCAGATCATTTACGTTGGGCACTCTAAATGCGGACTGTATCGATGCTACGACCCGTATCACTGGCATCACGGCATACGAAATTCCCAGATTTCCAACCAGCGCAGACGGTCGAATAATGGTTTTCCCCAGGGGCGGCTCAGTCGTTTGAATCCAGAACATATTGTAGCGCCCACCACCCGTTAACATCAGTCGGTTAAACGACAGCGTGTGGAGTGAAAATGCGGCCAGGCTGTTCATCGAAGCCCGATCTGGATATAAGCCACGGCTGGTGGTCACGGCTCCGGTCTGTGTATTTATCGCTTCACCACTGCTTCGTACGCGATCGTAGTACCACTCTAGTCCATTCTGCATTTGCCAGAATCGATTGGGGTTCGCTTTGGCCAGCAGTGTCAGGCCAGTGGTTGTCGTCTGATCACGTTCCTGTATCGCCGAAATACTACCGTTCATCTGACTCTGTCGCCCCTCCGTCTGCCGTTGCCAGGAGGCAGTCAATTGCACCGATCCCAGAAACCGTCGATTATAAAATCCTTCCAGGCGGGCATAGGCTAATTGCCTTCGTTGCGGGTTAAACCGATAATAGGCATAGTCTTCAGAGCGAACCTGGTGATAGACAGGCACATTATCCAGCTTTCCATTTTGGTAGGCAATCGTTGCAACGTATCGATTCGACAACCGAAACAGGGTCTTTACATCGCCCGAAATCTGGTTGTAGCCCGTTGGCGTTTCACGACCCAGACCCTTTCCGGCAACCAGATCGCCAAATGATCGATAGGCAAATCCACCCAGAAAGGCAAAGGAACGCGTTCCAAACCCTACCTCAGCCCGACCGGAATAGTCCATGCCCTGCGTCATTGCTTTGGCAAACAAACTCCCCTGAAACCTGGGCTGATCGGAAAACTGAGGTGTTTTGGTCAATACATTAACCACCCCGCCAATCGCATCTGACCCATAGGCGACCGAACCGGAGCTGCGAAGAACTTCGACTTGCCCCACACTCTGCGGATCAATCGTATTTAAGTACGGATTTGGTCCCGAGCGGGTTATGGCATTATTGAGCCGTATCCCATCGACCAGTAACAGTGTTTGCTGGCCGGTCAATCCTCTAATAAACGGCGCCCCTCCTGCATGATCGGTTTTCTGAATCCAGACACCCGTTGAACCAAACAAAGCTTCCGAAATTGTCCGCGGAGGTTGTTGCCGTAGATCCCGATTCGATACGACAGTGGTTACCTCAGGTCGGTTAAAATCCGGCGTTTCTGCCCGCTGAATGCTGGTAACTGTCTGCTGATTAAGCTGAACAGCACTAGGCTGTAATCGAATGGTCGTGTTTACATCGGCACGGACACCCATCGTTATCGGTTCTTCGGCCAATTGATAACCGACCGAACGAAGCCGCATCACATAACTTCCTCTTGGCACATTATAGATAATAAAATACCCTTGCTTATTTGTTATGGCTCCTTTGGTAGTCTGTAAAAGTTGCACAGTAACTTCCGGCAGAATTCGGTTTGTTCGGGCATCACGAATCGTACCCGTAAGAGTCTGTGCATTACAAAATCCAGAAAGCAAATAAAATAAAATAACAGTTATACGTATTCTCATATACTTTATATTCTATATTTTATTAAAAATAAAAAATAAAATACAAGTATCAGCGAAATAAAATCAAACCTAGTTAACGGTAAAATAGCTACTTATAAATACACCATTTTACCAATATAATACAATAATTGGATTTTAATAATCCTACTCTGGGTCTGCCAATGAGCGTTAGAACGTATTCCTAATACCTAGGACTTTCTCCACAAAACTCCGTGCCACGGTTAACCATGTCGCTCTAAAATAACCGTGGCACGGGGTTTTGTGGAAAGACGAACTCACCTACATAGCCAGGTAATAGTCAATTCCCGGTGTGGGCAAACCGGGAATTTTAGCCTGTTCGTCCCAGGATCGAAGCTGTAGAATACCTTTGAAATACGGGTTGGTCTCAAAAGCAGCCGCTTCCTCTTCCGACATCGGCCCACCTTGAAATTCCAGCGTTTTCAGACTGGCTTCTGACAGTCGGGCGAAGTATTTCGGATTTTTGAAGACCAGATATCGCTTGGCATTTACGTGGTTTTCAATCAATTGAGCTACTTTCTCCGAATAGCCAAGCTGCCTCAGATAGTCGGCACCAAGCCGCTCATGGTCAATCGTTCCATAACCATCCATGTACCCTTCAGCCGATTCGACCGGCAACAGATGACCAATATCATGCAGCAGGGCGGCTTTTACCGTGTCGGTGTCGGCTCCGGCCAGTTCTGCCAGCTGGGCACATTGCAACGCGTGTTCGAGCTGCGTTACAGGTTCTCCAAAGTAGGCATCATTACCGCTTTGGGCGAAGAGGTTAGTTATTACCTGCATATCAATGATGGTTGCTGGATGAATTGAGCGCCAACTCAATTCATCCAGCAATCCAATTACAGTCAAGTATATTGAACGTATGTTCGCGCTACACTTCCATCGTCATACAAATCGATCAGCGCATAACCGGCTTTGGTTTCATGGAATGAATCGGTCTTCCACCAGTTACCGCTCACGGCTCCGTTGCACAGATAAGCGATACCATTGTAATCGACCCGATCGAGCAAATGAGTGTGGCCGCTCAGTGCAGTTTTTACATTCGGATACTGGTAAAAAAGCTTTATTAATTCCGCGGAATCAGTGTGCATCAACCCACTAGTGATAATCGTCGGGTCTTTTTTAGGCTCGCTGTCGAATGTAAAAACCGTACTTGTTAGAATTGGTACATGCGATAGTACTAAGATAGGCGTTTTAGCGCTGGTTTTCGCCAAATCCTGTTTTAGCCAGTCGAGTTGTTCTGCATCCAGAAAGGCCGTATACCAGCTTCCATCGGGTTTGGGCTGCACACTATCAAGCACAATAAAATGCCATCCGTTCCGGTCGAACGAACGATACCGGTTGCTAATCTTCATCTGCTCAACGGCCCATTTCTTGCCATAAAGCGGTTCACCTTTCGCCTTCTCAAATCCCCACACATCGTGATTTCCAATGCAATGTTCAATAGGCAATGAGTTATCGGCTTTTATGACCTGATGCCAGACATCCCATTGTTTCTGCACCCGATCGTGATCCTGCACCAACGCGTCCATAATCGTGTCGCCCCCATGCATCAGAAAGACCGGCTTATCAGCCTGATTCTGAATATGGTGCAGGCATTTGGCAATTTGCTGCATGGGCTTCGATTCCGGCAGGATGTGCGTATCGCCGATATAGGCAAAACGAACAGAACGCTTTCTGGGCTGATCAGCCGTTGTAGTCAGAGAAGTCCCGGCTGTCGCTATAGGCAGCAGACTGGCTGTTTTGAGGAGAGTTCGACGGTTCATGGTTTTGGAAGAGTACTAAATTGATCACCGACTTTTACTGCCAATGCTCTCAAGCGGTTTGCCGACCGGATGATCACTTTTAAACTCCATGCCCAGCAGTTGAGCCAATGTGGCAGCGATCTGATTCTGAAACAGAACAGGACCGTTTTTCTGCTCCCCTGTCGATGCAACGCCAGCACCTATTGCAGCCATCCAGATCTGATATGAATCGGCAGTTTTGGTACCGTGATCTTTCCAGCGGGCTTTGGGTGTATGCCCCCGTCCGTGATCAGTCGTCAGTAACATTGCCGTTTTTCCGGCATATTGCGGCATCCCTTGCAGTAGTTTCCACAAATCAGCCAGATACCCATCGATCGACTGAACCATGCGCAGATGATCGAGGTATTGTCCGGCATGGGCCAGATCGTCGGTTTCGTCGAACGATAAAAAAAACACCCTGGGCTGGTTTTGTTTGACATACTGCCGGGCTGAAAAATAAGTCAGAAAATCGGCACGCACGCCATCTCCAAACTGGCGGGGATACAGCGTTGTCATGTCACTCAGCAACGAATCCGTTGCCGAACGAGGTTGCATCGGCTCGTTTGCCGAACTGGCGTAAATGCCCGTTCGTTTCTCATTAACGGCCGCTTCAATAACGTCCCACGATGAAAACACGGCCACTTTTCCCGCTAGACCCGGCTGTTTATTCAGAAACTCCAGAACCGTTTCGTTCGGGTTGTCGATTTTGTCGTTCGATTTGATCCGGTCATCGGCATATCCACTAAGAATTTCGTTGTAGCCCGGATAACTGAACCAGTGTGGATTCGACACATTCATACGGTTCCCCAACTGCCGATTGCCATACACCTGCCCTTGCTGACCGATGGTATTCCAGAGAAAAGGCGTAAGGCGTTTCCGGCGCTCGGTGGGTGCAACGGCCCAGAATTGCTTACGGGCACTGGCCGTATCGCGACTGTATACCGGATCAAACAACAATGTTGAATCGGCTCCATTAAAAATTTCCTGCCAGCGAACACCGTCAAGGGTAACCAGCACTATATTCTGAGCGGGCTGGGCAATTACCGGGCTGCTGAACAGCAAGACAAGTAAACAAAGAGTAAGTCGCATTAATGAGAAGCAAAAAGGCCCGTGGTTCTAATTGCACGGGCCTGTCGGGGTTTTATTTTAAAATCCACATGGCTGCATTTATATCATCATTACCGCCGAACTGACTCGTAATGGCCGCAGAATTATTGGCCGAATTATACGATCGCTCCGTAGACGGATACTGCCAGCGCAATGGGATTCGGGTGCTATTTCCGGTACCGGGTCCAACCATGAATGTGGGTACCCCTGTTCGGCGCTGGTTATAGAACGCTTCGAGACCGCCCTGCTGGAAGAACGCCAGGTATTTCTGCGTCAGTACCTGCGTTAGACCAGCGGTTGTATTACCGGCATATTTTACGGCTGGCTGAGCGTAATAATCGGCAAAACTAACCATAACCTGATAGGTGTTGAACACTTTATAGCCCCCATCGGCCGAGAAAAATACATCGTTACTGCCATCTTTTAACCCATAAAAACCCCACGATGCCTGAATGCCTTTTTTGTAATAATCTTCGGCACTTCCTGTAGCCCAGCCCCGATTGATGCCTTCGGCAATGGTAAACTGAAGCTCAGGATAGCCGATAATGACATATGGTTCAGCCGTGTAGGTGCTATAATAATGTTTCCGGTTCTGGAACGAGTAAAGACCCTGATTGGCGTTCGTTGACATAACGGCCAGATCTTCGCCCGATGATGCACCGATAAAAGCCGCAAAATCGGTTGGTTTGACACCTGCCGCAACCTTAGCCGTGGCGGGTTCAGCGACAATAAATGTGCGGGGATCTTTCAGCGTTGTCAGCGTACCCAGATATGTAGCAGCCATATTCTCACGAGTAGCGTTCTGGCCAAAATTATCCGGGTTACGGGGATATTTGTTAAACTGACCATTATAAACAAATTGCAGGTTATCGTCCATCGAACTCATCACCGGATATTTGGTGGGGTTATTGACGATATCCGCAAACCGCGCCTTTACGTTCAGGTCGGTATCCGCATCTTTCTTGCTCAGGCTAACCAGCACTCGCAACTTATAGGTATTGACCACCTTCTGCCACTTGCTGAGGCTATTGGACAGGTAAATATCTCCCGTCAGGTTATTGTC
Organism: Spirosoma endbachense; assembly: GCF_010233585.1. Lineage (NCBI taxonomy): Bacteria > Pseudomonadati > Bacteroidota > Cytophagia > Cytophagales > Cytophagaceae > Spirosoma > Spirosoma endbachense. The sequence continues at coordinate 117,604 of NZ_CP045997.1, read as the reverse complement.
GCTTTTCGCGATCAATGCTGTCAGGTCGGCATTTGCATCGTCGAGCCATTTCAGAATCTGCACATAGGTGTCCTTCTGCGTGTTGTATTTGGGCGTTTGGTTCGCTTCTCCCAGCAGCGCTTCCGTCACCGGGATGTCACCCACCCGCTTGGTCATGTTCTCGAAAAAGAACGCTCGGAAGAACTTGCCCAGTGCCGAATAGGCATTGACATCGGGTAGGCCTGCTTTTTTAGCTTCCTGCTCCATTTTCACAACGTTTTTCAACGTCGTATAGTAGAGATCCGTCGATGTCCAGGCATAATCGTTGGTGGCATAGTAATTATAGTTACTCGCGTAAAACTGGTTCCAGCGTTGCTGGTCGCCCCACCCGCCATTGGTCACACCATGATAACCCGTTGGGCTACTGTTGCTGTTGTACATATCGTTCAGAATGCCACTGAAAACCAGCGAAGCCGGTGCGCTTGTCGGCCGGTTTGGGTCCTGTTCGAGTTCACCAAAGGGCTTTTCGCAACTGGTCAGTGTCAGACCAAGGATGAAAAGCGGGAAAAGAATATGGTTATGAAGTTTCATGATTTTTTAGTCGGCAGTGATCAGTCGATTCTACAGGACTGTGATTAAAATACCAGGTTAAGGTTGATCCCGTACCGGCGTGTTGTTGGTGTTTGTAGACCAGAGATGCCGTCCTTCAGGTATTGATCGAGGTCAATATCTTTGTATTTGGCGAAATAGAGCAGGTTCCGTCCTACGACCGATACGCTGGCCTGTTTTACACCCACCCGTCTCAGCAGATGCTGTGGCAGCGAATAACCGATTATAACCTCGCGGAGCTTGGCAAAACTCCGGCTCATCAGGAATGATTCGGTAGCGCCATACACACGGGCAATGTAGTCCTGCTCGTAAGTTTTGATCGTGTTTGGCGCATACTTCAACTCGCCGTAATTCAGCACGTTGCCGTTTACGTCGTAATTGATACTGCCGCTGGTCAGCACGACGCCATCGCCCACGTAGGATTTGATACCCTGCACGTCGTTAGGCCGGGCAGCACCCAATGCGCCCTGTACGGTTTCGATATGACGACCACCCTGAAAGGTTTTCTGCCGAACGTAATCGCCAATAACCCCGCCTACGCGACCGTCGAACTGGAAACTAAAGGTGATGTTCCTGTAACTGAACCGGTTATTGATACCCCAAACGAATTTTGGATTTACATAGCCCAGAAACTGCGATACCGGATTCACAATGGGTCGACCGCCGTCATCATTGATCAACTGCCCGTCGGGTGTCCGCACCAGCGCGCTCGAATAAAACCCATCCGTACGGTCACCAATGTTGATAAACCGGGAACCGCTACTATTGGCGACAAAATAGCTGGACGCCAGGGTATTGATACCGCCCTCCGGATAGACTTCTTTCAGTCGTTCGGTAAAGGTCGAATAGTTGGCCACGATGTCCCAGTTAAAGCCTTTTGGTGAGCGAATCGCCTGCCCCGTCAGGGAGATTTCACCACCTTTTTTCTGGGTACTGATTCCATTCACCAGCCGGCCCGTGTAGCCCGTTCCTTCCGACGATGGCAGTGTAAAAATGCGCGGTCCGTCGTTGCTGACATAATAAGCGCCATCCAGTACCAGTCGGTTGTTCAGGAACCGAATATCAATACCGACTTCCGTCTGCGAGGTCGAATTGGGTTTCAGATTCGGGTTATTGAGGGTATTGGCGTAATAGGCCGCTGGTTTGTTGTTATAAGCCAGTGGTAACGAATACACGGCTGAGTTCTGATACGTTGGTCCACCATAGGCCGAACTATAATTGTCACCGTAGCCGATTGGGTTGGAGCCGTAGTTTGTGATTGGATTAAAAGCGTTCTGAATGGTCGACTGGGTCAAACCATCCTTCACGTTGGCATAGGACGCCCGAACTTTCAGGAACGAAATTCCAAGTTTAGCCGGCAACTGAACGTAATCTGAAATGACCGTGCTCAGTGCTACCGACGGATAGAAATACGCATTGTTACCCTTTGGCAAGGTCGAGAGTTTATCCAGACGACCCGTTGTGGTCAGTGTAGCATAATCGCGGAAGGTAAAATCGGCCGAATAGTAAGCGGATAACACCCGCATGTCCGACTGAAAGTTCGAGGCAATAACCGGATTCGATGAGTTCGCGAAATTATATACGCCCGGTACGTTCAGGTAATTGGTGCTCGCAAAATCGGAATTGTAATTAAAAATCCGGGCTTCACCACCAACCAGTGCATTCAGAGACAGGTCGGGTGACACCTTTTTGTTGTACTGAAGCAACAGCTGGTTAATGTTGTCGAATAGACTCCGGCGGTCTTCGCGGTAATCGCCACGGGCTTCTTCGCGGCCGTAGCTTGTAGCCGAATAGGGGAATTTCTCCGTACGCAGAATACTATAAGTTGTCAGTTGGGTTTTACCCGTCAGCTGCAATCCGTCGGCGATTTGATAACGCAGGGACGTATAGCCGTAGATGTTGCTGTTATAATGGCCGCGCAGCCAGTATTTGGCCAGAAACCAGGGGTTGTTGTACCGTTGATATTCTGCATAGATCTGCTGCGTACCTTCTTTGCCGGGCTGCCAGATCTGCTTCATGTCATCAATATTCCAGTCGGCACCACCCCAGGCAATAATGTTGTAAATCAGCGAGTTGGGGCCGTAGTTCACATCCGGAAAGTTCGGTGTATACTGCCGGTTGTAGTTCAAACTCGACTCAAAACGTAGTTTATCCGAAAAATTATAACCGCCCGTAACATTGAAGTTCGTTACGTTGAGCTTGGTGTTCGGAACCAGCCCCTGCTGGAAATTATGCGACAGTGAAAAACGCATATCATATTTCTCACCCGATGCGGCAACGGCAACGTTATTCGTTGATAGAACGCCGGTCTGAATAAACCGACGGAGATTGTCTTTACCGCGCGGTAGTAATGGAGTTGGCTGGCGGTTGCTGGTAAAGACAACATTATTGCCATCAGCTTTCTTGAATGTCGTCGTGAACGACTGGCCCGGCACCACAGGGCTGTCGTATTGCGGAACCAACTGGCCATTCAGGGCTGGCCCCCAGATATCATAATCGCCATCATTCAGGCCATTGCCTTTGCCATCACCAAACGCATAGACGCCGTGATCACCGGGACCGTATTGGTCCTGCACCTTAGGAATGGCAATGAATCCCTGATCGACCATCTGGCTGGTGTTCACTTCCACCGAAAACCCCCGCTTGTCTTTCGTACCGCGCTTGGTGGTGATCAGAATAGCTCCGTTTTTACCCCGGAAGCCGTAAAGGGCAGAAGCCGATGCCCCTTTCAATACTGTATAGGTCTCAATATCATCGGCGCTGACGTTCCAGGTGTCGGACGTAATGGGAATTCCGTCAACAACAAATAATACGTCTGTATTTCCGCGCAGGGAGATGTTCGGGCGGCCCAGCAACTCGGAGGATGACCCGATGGTCAGTCCGGCAACTTTACCGGTCAGGGAGTTGATCGGATTAGGCTCACGGGCTTTAAGCAACTGCGTCCCATCGACCGTTTGAATCGCAACACCCGTTTGCCGGATGTCCTTTTTAATACCCAGCGCCGTTACGACGACTTCGTTTAGGGTCGATGTTCCTACAGCCAGCGATACATCAATGGCCGTGCGATTGCCAACGGCAATTTCCTGGGTTTCGTAACCAATAAATGAATAGGTCAGTGTACTGCTCGATGGTGTGTTAAGCGAATAAGTACCATCAGCACGGGTCGTTGTACCCGTAGTAGTACCTTTTACCACAACCGATACGCCTGGCAGGGGCTGGTTGTCATCGGCCGACAGAACGCGGCCAGTAATCGTTTGCGCGAGTGCCGGTATTGCTGGTAGCAACAGCATAGCCAGAAACACCACTGACAGCAAACGCAATACGCGAATTAGTGGGGTTAAAAATTGTAGAGAAATCTTCATCCGTTTGCAGGTTAGTATTACTTATATGATTACCTGCAAAAGTACGGTCGTCATATTACCTCAAGATTGACTGATTATCAACGATTTGTAAACACCCTTCGCAAAAATTTCATAGGCCGTTAATACTTGTTCCCTGACTGTTTGTAACAGGCAGATATAGCTTCATTTGTTTTTATCCCCGTTTTATCCGGTTTTATCCGTGCGACTGCCCTTATAAATCCTGACCGATTCAGGAGTAAAAAAGCGAATAAAGGAACTTAACAGACAGGAATGCCTGACCGATTCAGGCTGATGATACAACCCGTTCATGCTTACGAAAACAACGCATTTTTACCTAATTCTGCTTGCCTTCGCCCTACGTCTGTCAGATCCACTCACGGCCCAGCCACTCAAACTGTGGTACAAACAACCCGCCCGAAACTGGAACGAAGCGCTGCCCGTTGGCAACGGTCGCCTGGGGGTTATGGTGTTTGGCAAAGTGAGTGAAGAATTGCTTCAACTCAACGAAAGCACACTCTGGTCGGGCGGTCCCGTCGATCCGAACCCCAATCCGGACGCAAAAGCGTATTTACCCCAGATTCGCAAGGCGTTGTTTGAGGAGAATTATGAACTGGCGACCTCGCTCACCAAAAAAATGCAGGGTCGCTATACGGAGTCCTACGAACCGCTGGGCGACCTTCTGATCCGTCAGCCATTCAGCGGTCAGCCAACAACGTATTACCGCGCCCTGAACATCAGCGACGCTACGGCAACGACCCGTTTCACCGTTGATGGAGTGACCTATTCGCGGGAAATCTTCGTATCGGCACCCGATCAGGTCATTGTTGTTCGCCTGACCGCCGATAAACCGGGCAAGCTAAATTTTGTGGCATCCACAAAAAGTCAGCTTCGATACCAGCTGGCAGCCATCAATAGCCGGGAATTAGCCCTTACCGGGAAAGCCCCGGCCCATACCGATCCAAATTATGTCCGTGATAATCCACAACCCATTATTTATGATGATGCGAATCAATGCCGGGGGATGCGTTTCGCATTACGCATTCGGGCACTGCCCAGCGATGGCACCGTCACGACAGACACGGCGGGTATACACGTCAGCAATGCGACCAGTGTTGTGCTGCTGCTCTCTGCGGCAACGAGCTTCAATGGGTTCGACAAGTGCCCGGATAAAGACGGTAAAGATGAAATCAAGCTGGCAGAAAGCTACCTGAATCCAGCCGCCCGAAAAACTTATGCGGCTCTGAAACAGGCGCACCAACAGGATTATCAGACCTATTTCAATCGTGTTTCGCTCACCCTGACTGCTAAAACTGGTTCAACAGATCGTCAGGCTCTGCCGACCGACGAGCGATTAAGCCAGTACGCAACGGGCGAAAATGACCCGACGCTGGAAAGTCTGTACTATCAATTTGGTCGCTACCTGCTTATTTCAAGTTCACGCCCGACCGGAACACCCGCCAATTTGCAGGGCATCTGGAATCCGCACGTTCGACCACCCTGGAGCAGTAATTTCACGATCAACATCAACACGCAGATGAACTACTGGCCAGCCGAGGTCAGCAATTTATCCGAATTTCACCGGCCGCTATTTGGGCTAATAAAGGATGTAGCCAGTACCGGCAAAGCCACCGCCCAGAATTTCTATGGCATCGGCGGCTGGACTGCCCACCACAATACCGATATCTGGGGCGTCTCTAATCCGGTTGGCGATCTGGGCAAAGGGAGTCCGTTATGGGCCAACTGGGCAATGGGTGGCGCCTGGCTCAGTCAGCATCTTTATGAACACTATCGCTTCACGGGCGACAAAACATTTCTGCGGGAAACGGCCTACCCGCTCATGAAAGGAGCGGCCCAATTCTGCTCGGAATGGCTGATACCAGATAACGAAGGGCATCTGGTAACGGCCCCGTCGACCACGCCCGAAAATGTGTTTGTACTCCCGAATGGCAAACGAGGGGAAGTATCCATAGCCACCACAATGGACATGGGCATCATCCGCGACCTGTTCACGAATGTCATCGAAGCATCAGCAATCCTCAATACGGATGCTGATTTCCGGAAAGTGATCAGTGAGCAAACGGGGAAACTGTATCCGTTCCAGATCGGCAAAAAAGGGAATCTACAGGAATGGTTTAAAGACTTCGATGAGGTTGAACCGCTGCACCGGCACGTATCCCACCTGTTTGCCTTACACCCCGGTCGGCAGATTGCGCCATTGACAACTCCCGAACTGGCAGCCGCAGCCCGCAAAACCCTCGAACTCCGGGGCGATGAGGGCACAGGCTGGAGTAAAGCCTGGAAAATTAACTTCTGGGCGCGGCTTAATGATGGTAACCACGCCTACAAACTTCTTCGCGAGCTACTGAAACTAACCGGCATGGAAGGAACCAACTATACCAATGCGGGCGGCACCTATCCCAATATGTTCTGCGCCCATCCGCCGTTCCAGATCGATGGAAACTTTGGGGGTATTGCCGGTATGAGCGAGATGCTGCTCCAGAGTCATCTCGACCATATCGGATTGCTGGCCGCCCTCCCCGACCAGTGGAAAAGTGGTCAGGTAAAAGGGTTACGGGCGCGGGGTGGATTTGACATCGTTGAGATGACCTGGCAGGATGGCAACGTAAATAAGGTCGTTATCAGGTCCAACGTTGGCGGAAACTGTCGCCTTCGCGTTCCCAACGCCCTGAAAGCATCAGGTGGTGTGGTGCTGAAACCCGCCAGCGGGGCAAATCCGAATCCTCTTTTCCAGGGGCCAACCGTTCAGAATGCGCAAGCTGCAACGGCCAAGGTGTATGATTTCATGACCCAGGCAGGACGGAATTACACGTTTGTGATGCAGTAAATTCAGTAAGAAATACTGCTGAACTATTCATTTGCAGCACACCTCCAATGCTGATACCTGTCGCATTGGCTTATTTTTATAAAGAATGAGGAAATTCTACGAAAGAACGGGAAATTCCCCATTCTTTATTTATTAACTTCTCTCGAAATTAGTGCTCTTTCTATTTATCAATAATTTTTTCAACTGTACTTAAACTTATTAGTCAACTCAAGAGCAATGTTATAGATACTACCAATATGAAAACACAGAAAAAACTTCAATCGTATATTGCTAAAGCAACCCCGAAGTTGCTTTAGCGGTCGCAAATACAACATCGCCCTTTACCATTGAAGTACGATTTTTAGGTGGGCTGACAAAGAAACAAAAGGATGCGTTTAAAAAAGCGGCAGATCGTTGGTGTAAAATTATCATTGGCGATTTACCCAGCGTACAAGTCGATGGCGAAGTAATTGATGATGTTCTCATTCTCGCTTCCGGTGCGGCAATTGATGGTCCAGGCAGGATTTTAGGTCAGGCCGGTCCAACGCGGTTACGGCCAGCGAATGCTGGTAATGCCGCCTTCCTACCGGCTAAGGGTGAAATGCAATTTGATACTGCCGATTTAGCGGAAATGGGAAAAAATGGAACGCTGATTGATGTAATCACGCATGAAATGGGCCATGTTCTTGGCATAGGGACTGTATGGAGTAAAAAAAATCTTTTACAAGGGGCAGGTACTTCCAATCCAACATTTAAAGGTCATAATGCGTCAATAGAGTATGGACAACTTAGAGGGATGGGCTCTACACCCGTGCCGGTTGAAAATACCGGCGGCATTGGAACACAGGACTCCCACTGGCGAGAAACTATCTTTCGGAATGAACTTATGTCGGGCTTTATTGCAGGCCAAAATAACCCGATAAGCCGCGTTACTGTCGCCAGTCTTCAGGATTGTGGCTATGAAGTAGATATTAATGCCGCCGAACCTTTTGCATTACCTAACCTTATTGCATTGGCTGAAGCCGGATTTTTGGTTGCCGAGGATCTGCACTCCGAACATATGCTTATCAGTATCCCTACCGTTTTACCAGATGATAGTCTTATGTAGTAATAACATAACTTAGCTTCATGAAAGGATTTAATGAAACTAAATATAAAGTGCTGTCTGAGGAGAGTATTGTTCCGGAAAAGAATATTATATCACCGGCTCCGAATCAATTCTCTCATCAGATCGTACGATTATGCCCTTATTATTTTAATAAATACGAACAAACCCGCCCTCCTGATGGAAAATTAAAAAAAGGAGCTAAAGTTACATTACTGGTATATGAAGGGGGTGATTATTGCCGGGTAGCTGATAAACGTGGATTATATATAGAAGTACTTTACAAAGACATTGCTAAACTATAATTACGAGGTTGTTACTCAGCGGGGTGCCACGGTTCAAAACCATGTCACCCCGCTGAGTAACAACTCTGCTCAATCAAATCCTGACAGACTTTAAGTCATTAATTCACAGTCAATTAGGAAGGTCTTACATGCCTTAATCGACAGGTATCAGCCAACTTCCAGCAATACCTCTTCCATTTCTTCTTTTGGTGCATCACAGGTAGGACACGAATAATCACTCGGCAACGCGCTGAACGGGGTTCCTGCTGGAATGGCATTTAACGTATCACCATATTGTTCGTCATAAACCGTAAAACAATGCGGACATTGATAAACACTCGAAATGGGCGATAAGGCTGGTTCCGGTTTTTCGGATTCCAGCCGAACGACTTCACCACGTTGCAGCAAACGACCAGTGCTGAATTTTCGGCAAAGCCGGTTTATCTGATTGGGTAAATGCAGCTTAAATAACCCTTTTTCAAACAGGTGGTACGTTCGGCTATTGGGGTTAAAATTTTCGGTGTAATAGACATCATAGACGCTAAAAAGCGCTAACTGACCAAGTTGAAGCAAAGGCCGTTTCCGAACCAGTACCGAACCAAATACTTCCGATTTAGGCCGCGTCTGCACGCCAAAACAAAGCCCAAATGTTCGGGTATCGTGCTTTTCAAAATAGCGCAGCACATAATTCTTCAGCTGCGTTCCCTCGTTGGTATGGTCTTCGGTTTGCCAGGCCAATTCATTTGCGGCATGGCGTACATTGATGTTGTGTTTGCCCAGGATACGCGACCAGGTAGCCCGGTCTTTTTCTTCAATGCCCTTAATAATGAGCGATTTCCAGGGCGTTACACATAGTTCTCCGACGCGTGTTTTCAGGCATAGCGCGCAGACTTCGAGCAGAAACGCCACCGAAAACTGTTCGTCACGCCGGTAAAGACCAAGCCACGAACGCTGCCCATATCGGTTAAAGCCTTCGTAGTAGGGTAATGAAAATTCAGGAAGTTCTACGTCATTCGTTGCTGGCTGCGTAATGAAGCTTCGGCCTGTTGTTACGGCTCTGAAAAGGGCTTCTTCTTCCGTGTGGTCATGCTCCAGCATGGCTTCCTCAACGGCTTTAGCGAGTCGGCCCATGTCGTTCGTATAGATCAGTTCCCGCCACCGGAAAAGCGTATTACTCTGTTTCGGACGGACATACAGATACCAGAAATGCGGTATCGGCGAAGCAATGAAGTTGAGATTTCCGGTAAAAAAAGGTGTAAAACTCTGGTTCGAATCCGACAGGTTAACTTTCAGACGTGGCTGATAATCAAACTGGTCCAGCACCGTATGGTATTCACTTTCGCGTAGCCAGGCACCCGTGCGAAACACATCTTCGCCACAATACGAGCTAATAATATTAGGATACTGCTCCGTATTGGCTTCATACGCAATCTGGTGTTTTTTCAGGTCTTTTTCCAGGAAGCGCATGTCTTCATAATGCACCGTCATCAGTAGTTGCTGCCGGGCACCAAACCGCACCGTATGTACGCCCGCATCATGTGCCAGTGTCAGCACATTTTGCAACGCTCCCGGCGAAACGATTCCAGCGGGCAGGTTGATTTTCAGGGTGTAATAGTCGCGCATAATCGATGACTGAATGAGTGAATGGGCTAATGAGTGAATGGTTTGTCGCGTGGTTACTCAGTCACTAATTCGCTCATTGATAAAAGAATACTTCGCACTTCGGGTCGGCAGGAGCCACAGCCAGTTCCGGCTCCGGTTTTCTGGCAAAGCTGCTGAAAATCGGTACAACCACCCAGAATGGCCTTTTCCAGGTTCCCCTGCCCAACCGAGTTGCAGGAACAAACCAGCTTCCCGGCTATGGGATCGACTTTTTTGTTGGCTCGTAGTAATTGAAGACGCTTTTCGGAAAGTTCGGTTCCATTGGCAATCAGTTCGCGAAACTCCTGAAATTCGTTTTTATCGCCGACCAGAATAGCTCCGACCAGCTTGTCGCCCTGAACAATACACTTTTTGTAATAACGCTTGGCTTTATCGATGAAAACGATTTCCTCATAATCGTCCCGGTCCACCCGATCGACCGTTCCGGTGTTGGCAGGTACTTCGGCCATCCCTATGCTACAGAGATGTAGACCCTCCATTTTCAGGATACTGATAGACAGGCTCCCCCGATAGGGTTGCGATACATCGCCGGCCAGAAATCGGGCTGCAATTTCGGCCTGCTGTTCGGCTGCCAAGGTAATGCCCCACATCTGCCCGTTCCACTGAGCCAGTTCGCCAGCGGCAAAAATATCGGGATCAGAGGTTTGCATGTAGTCATTGACAACGACACCCCGGTTGCATACCAATCCGGCATCGCGCGCCAGTTCGATGTTTGGCTCTGTTCCAATGGCCACCACAACGACCTGGCACTGAATCTTTCGGCCCGAATTCAGTTGGATACCCTCTACGTGTCCGTTTCCCATAAACGTCTGAACTTCTTCATTGAAATAGACGTCGATGCCCCGATCCAGCAGTTCGAGGTATAGCAATTCACTGGCAAGCGGATCAAGCTGGCGTTCCATAAATCGCCCACCCCGCTGAATAACTGTAACCCGAACACCAATCTGCCGCAGCGAGGCCGCCAATTCGAGCCCCAACAATCCCCCTCCGACAATTACGGCATGGGGTTCGGTCGAATCATCCGGCGATCGTTGCAGAAACGGCAGAAGCGAATCGGCATCGAGCCGCGATCGCATGTTGAAAATACCCGGCAAACGAGGTACACTTTTAGGCATGAAAGCCCGGCTTCCGGTTCCCAGCAAAATCTTGTCATACGTATGTTCAACGCCATCGCTATCGGTGACCACTTTCGCCTTCCGGTCGATATGAGCAACGCTGACACCTTTGTGCACAATGATATTCGCATCCTCAAACTGGTCTTCACGCAGTTTGACGAGTTGCTCCCACGATTGTTCGCCACTGATATAGTCGGGCAGGAGTACCCGGTTGTAAAACGGGTAAATCTCTTTGGAAAAAACGTGAATTTCATCGTCGGCATTGACCAATCGATAGGCATTGATGAACCCAAGTCCAGCCGAGCCAGCCCCAATAATGATAATTTTTTCCTGCGGCTTACGGTACGGCAAAACCGTTACGGCCGTAAACTTAAAATCAGGCTCTTTAGACCGCGGATCAACGAGTGAATTGGTCAGGTTATTGGCCCGGTTCAGATTGCTGTTGAGAATCTTCCCCCAGTGCATGGGCAGAAAACACAGCCCCGAACGCACATCGTCGGTAAGCTGAGCCTTTACCCGGACCTCCCCGCGTCGCCCACGCACAACGACCAACTGCCCGTCACGAATGCCACGTGTCCGGGCATCGTCCGGATGAATTTGGAGGAACGGCTGCGGACTATGCTGATTGAGTTTCGCTACACGTCCCGTCTTGGTCATGGTGTGCCACTGGTCGCGGATACGGCCGGTAGTCAGCACCAGCGGGAAGTCATCGTCAGTTGGTTCAGAGGCATTGCCATCCGGAACAGCATGAATCTGAGCCCGCTCATTCGGCGTATAAAACCGATGATCCGTAAACAGTCGCTTCGTTCCGACTGGAACACAGTTGTCGCTGTTCACATCTAACGGCTCGCTGTTTGCCGGAAATGGCCATTGTACCGTCCGTTTCCGCTTCAGCAGCTCATAACTCACGCCCGTCACATCGACATTGGTTCCGGCCGTGAGTTGGGTATATTCCTGATAAACCTCGGCAGAATTAGCGTAGTTAAATGAATCACCAAAGCCCATTTTCTGCGCAAAACGCCAGATAATTTCGGCATCGGGTAAGGCTTCACCCGGCGCATCGATCACGTTAGGCAGGTAGGCAATCCGACGTTCGGCATTGGTCATCGTGCCTTCTTTTTCGAGCCAGGCCGCAGCCGGTAGCACGACATCGGCAAACGGCACCGTATCGGCCCGGTTCGACACATCCTGCACAACAACGAAACGGGCGTTTTTGAGCGCCTTCTCCACTGCATTGGCGTCGGGCATACTCACCATTGGATTCGTATTGATGATCCAGATGGCTTTTAGATGACCATCGGCCAGCGCATCGAACATTTCGGTGGCTGTCAGGCCGGGTTTGGCGGCAATCCTGACGGGTCCCTGCCAAAATGCTTCTACTTCGGCGCGGTGAACTGCGTTCGTCACATCACGATGGGCGGGTAACACATTGGCCAGTCCACCCGTTTCGCGACCGCCCATTGCGTTTGGCTGTCCGGTAAGTGAGAACGGGCCATTGCCCGGTTTACCAATCCGCCCTGTAATGAGGTGTAAATTAATGAGTGACAGGTTTTTATTGACGCCAACTACGGACTGATTCAGCCCCATTGTCCAGAGCGACAGGAAGCCTTTCGAGCGTCCGATCCAGTAAGCTGCCTGCTCGATATCATCAGGCTCAATCCCACACAGATCAGCCGCTTCGACCAGCGTCCGCTTCATGACCTGCTCCCGATAAGCCTCAAAACCATCGGCGTGATTGCTAATGAATTCATTGTCAATGAATCCCTTTTCGATGAGTAACCGCCCAATGGCATTGTTCAGGACAATATCAGTGCCGGGTAGGATGGGTAAATGCAAATCGGCCGACCGGGCCGTGTCGGTCCGGCGCGGATCAATGCAGATGATTTTAACGTGTGGATTGGCCGCCTTATGCGCTTCGATCCGGCGCCACAGAATCGGATGGCACCAGGCCGGATTAGCCCCCTGCACGTAGAATACATCTGCTTCTTCAATGTCATCGTAACAAACCGGTACCGAATCTTCACCCAGCGATAGTTTGTAGCCAACCACCGCCGAGCTCATGCACAGCCGGGAGTTGGTATCGATGTTATTGGAGCCAATAAATCCTTTGATGAGCTTATTGACCAGGTAATATTCTTCGGTCAGGCACTGCCCCGACACATAAAACGCCACCGAATCCGGACCATATTTCTGAATAAACGTTTTAAAAACAGCCGCTGTACGCTCCAGAGCTGCATCCCAACTCACCCGCTGCATCGGCATCGACCGATTGAGCCGCATCTGTGGATATAGCAATCGGTCTGACTGATCCATAACCGTGTAATGCAGATTCATACCTTTCGAGCAGAGCATACCCCGGTTCGACGGGTGCTGCTTATCGCCCTCAACGGTCAATCGCCCGTTCGGTTCCTGCCTGACTACGATTCCACAGCCAACGCCACAATAGCAACAGGTCGTTTGATGAGTCATAATGATTTTGAGTGACAACTGTAGCGTGAAAAGTGAAGAAGAGCTACGAGTAGTTTATTCTCTACTTTTCACGCTATATTTTCACTGTTTAAGCGGTTTGCAATTCAGCTTCGGCTGGTTCGGCTACTACCGTCTTACCAAAGTTGACCAGGAATAAGGTTAAACCGACGGCTGCGACGATCGCACCGATGTACAGGAAAGCTTGGCCGTAGGAAATTGACTGCGACTTGAACAGAAAGCCCATTAGCATTCCACCAACGTTGCCCCCTGCCCCTACCACGCCAGAGATCACTCCAACAGCCTTCGGGTTGACAAAGGGAACAATGGCATAGGTCCCCCCATTCGACATTTTCAGAAAGAGCGCGAAGGATAGCATGGTTGCAATAGCCATTGGCAGATTACCGGCCTGCGCAAACAGCATAATACCAACACCTTCCAGCAACAGCATAGCCGCCAGCAAAACGCCCTTTCCACGCATGCCGTATTTGTTACCTACTTTATCGGCCACGATACCGCCCAGCGCACGGGCAAAAATATTCATACCGCCGAAGAGCATGGCCCAGAAACCAGCCTGGGTTTCTTCCATCTTGAAATTATCGAAGAAGTATAGGGCAGCCACGCCATCGAATGTAATTTCCATGCCGAAGCAGCAGGCATAAGCCAGGGCCAGCGCCCAAACCCGAATGTCGGCGCAGGCTTCCCAGAAACTTACCTTCTCACCGGTCTGAGCCGACCGCTGAATTTCGTCGTAGTTACCGGCAGGTGTGTCTTTCGTAAAACGGAAATACAAAAACGCCATGATGAGCATCATAATACCCGGCACCACCATTGCCAGCCGCCAGGCTTCTGGTTTTGTATAACCAAAACCAACGATCGCGGCCATGATCACCGGCATTGCCAGTTGCGTGATACCACCGCCCAGGTTGCCCCAGCCGCCCGCAACTGCGTTAACGGTCCCTTTAATTTTCGGAGCGAACATCAGGGAGGTATGCACCTGCGTGATTACAAACGATGCACCAATGACCCCAATGGCCAGCCGAAAGAGTAAAAATGTCGTGTAATCGTGGGCCAGCCCAACAAACATAACCGGTAGCGAGCCCAATACGAGCAGGGCGGTGTAGGTTTTGCGTGGTCCCCAGGTGTCGCAGAGTTTCCCGACAATCAGTCGGGCAAAAATGGTGGCCGATACAGCCGCAATGATGGTGTTCCCGACCTGCGGTTTAGTCAGCCCCAGGTCGGCCCGGATGGCGGGCATCAGTGGAGCCAGTCCGAACCAGCCAAAGAAACAGACAAAAAAAGTTAACCAGGTGATGTGGAACGTCCGCATCTGGACGCCGTCGAAACGGAAAATATTCAGCGAAGTAAGTGGCTTATTCGATGACAGATTCATGGTTGTATGCGTTTAGATGGTGTTGATTAGCACTGATTACTTTTTGGATGCTAAAAAATCCGGTCGAATGTTGATCATCAGATAAGCCCAGGTGCCGACTTTATCTTTCTGATTCATAGTTCCCTGTTTCGTGTACTCCAGGGTGTTGGTGCCGTTCATGATGGCGTAACCAGCCTCTACGGTAGTGACTTTGTTCAGGGCATACGTGGCAATCAGATCATATTCCATACCCAGTTTTGATGCCAGTGGGGTAGCTGGCAGCGCATCAGGCATTTTGTTGAACGTCGTGTTGGCCAGTGCGAAATAATGCACATCAAACGTAGTGGTCAGGCGTTTTCCCGTGTATTTGAACTTCAGAAAAGCATCCTGCAAACCGCCAGACGGCGAGCCGGTTCCGACATAGAAATAGTCCATATAGCCCCAGTGTCGATGTGGAGTACCATAAAGTGGATCGAATCGACTGGTTTCGCCCGCTTTAATCGTCGCGTCATTATTACCAGACAGCACCTCATAACCGGGTCCAATGCTCAGAACCCCTTTCTGGATCATCAGGTTGGCTCCGTAGTGGTAGGCATTTTTGAGCTGTAGTCCATCCCGATCTTTCCCCTGCTGAGCATACCCAAAAACCTGCCACAAAGCCTGGTTTGCTTTGGCAAATTGAAATTGCCCCGTGAGCATAGCGCCGTATGTTATCCGCGAATTGGTACCGGTTACGTCATAACGTCTCCCATATACGTAACCCGTACTGACAGCACCAATAGAGTCAATCCGGTACTTCTGAAAATCATCTTTAAAGAACAAAGCCGAAAACTTTGTTTGCCGGGCCGCCGAACTGCCAAACTTCCGGGTCAGATAAACCATCTGAAACGACTTGAACTGCTGATTTTGCCCGTTAGTACTTACGGCATTCGTCACCACGGGCGCTCCACCTTTTCCAGTGGTAGGCAGAAAACCGGCCGGAATGGCCAAGGTTATATTTTGGGTCGATAGTGCCGATGTAGGCACATTGGCGGGTGTATAATACGTACCGGCAACGCCAAACGCATCGGTGTTCTGATTAAATCCAACCCCTAAATCCAGTGCCCAGCCGTGGTGTTGAGCCTTGAGCAATGCCGCATCGAACCGACGTCCCTGTTGCAGCCAGTCCAGATTGCCAAGAAGGCGCACATCGTCATAGACAAGTTCCTGACGGCCAATCTTTAAGGACAGATAATCGATCGGCCTGAATTTCATGGTCGTATCGGCTCTATTGATCAGGGCCACATCAGCCCATGCCTCGTGAACCATCAGTCGGTTTCCATCGGCATTGGAAATCGTCGAGGCATCCTGGCCCCAGACCCGCACATCCTGAATGGCCAGGCCAAACGTAATGCGGTCCCATTTATAGCCAAATGTCAGGCGAGCCCGCTGCGAAGTGAAAGCAGCCATCGGGCTATCTTTAACGGGCAGATTACCGAAGCCGTGACGCAGTTCGGTGCGTGTACGCAGCTGGCCAATCAAGGAGAACTGTGCGTTCAGCTGCGACCGAAAACCCAATAGCAATGCACCCAAAAGCGATAATCGCGTTAGGAAAGATTTCATCATGATAGGGATTAATTCAAGAAAATGAATGGTGTCGGCAAACAGTCGTTCTGACTACACAGGCGTAGTAGCTCTCAGACGGTTAGCAAAGTTAGAAGCGAATGTTGGGTTCCGGATCGATGGTGTGCGTGACTGACACCCTGCCCAACGCGAAAGAAGCCGGTTTGCTTTACGTGTTTTTTTTCATTTTCTTTGAAGCGTTTGTGTTATACATAGACAAACCCTGTTTGGCCGATCCAACGGTGCCCCCACACCGGATCGGCCTTTTTGCTAGATGGCCACGCCAGCGTTACGCAAACATTCCGCCACATAGGATGGATGAAGCGAAACGACCTCCCCGATAATCAGCACAGCGGGCGCCCCCACGCCCTGCTCTGCCACCAGCTGAGGTATATTCCAGACCTGACCAACCACGCACTGTTCATCAGCGCGCGTACCGTTCTGTATGACCGCCATGGGCATATAACCACGCCCGGCCTGACAATACATGGCACATATTTCACTTAATTTACTCATTCCCATCAGCACAACTACAGTTGCTTTGGACTGAACGGCCAGCCGCATATCGTCGGCCAGTTCGCCATGGCGGGTTGTGCCCGTAATTACCCAGAAGCTTTCGCTCACTCCCCGGCTGGTTACCGGAATACCCTGCGAAGCCGCTACGGCAATACTGCTCGATACACCCGGCACTACTTCACAACAGATTCCATACTGACGGGCGTAGTCATACTCTTCAAATCCACGCCCAAATACATAGGGATCTCCTCCTTTGAGCCGGACAACATGCCCATGCTCCTGCGCCAGGCGAATGATCAGTTCGTTGATTTCGTCCTGCGTAAACGAAGCTTTACCAGCCCGCTTCCCTACATATAATTTAAGGGATTGTTCCGGTGCAAACTCCAGTAAAGTAGCATTGGCAAGGTCGTCGTATAAAACGACATCGGCTTGCCGTAGCGTCCTGATCCCTTTCAAGGTGATCAATTCGCCGTCGCCGGGACCCGCCCCCACGAGTGTAAGCTTTGGCTGCATATCGATACTATGTCAAATGGTTAAATAGCAACAATGTACTATTTATAGTTAAATACAACTATGTGCTATTTCTGCTTCAAAATTAGAGCATGAATTCTTAAAAACAAGTCTTTTCTGAAAAAATATGTTTCAAAATTGACTTTAAGACAAATATAATGTTAGGTTTTACCAAAATGACCTTTTATTTTTGAGCTGTCTTTTTGTGGGGGCAAAAAGCAATTTTCTAAAAATAATACAATACCATAACAGGGTTTTCATAATGAAATAGTTAGTTATAACTATGAACACAAACAAAAACAATCGAATCGTTGTCATTGGTAATGGCATGGTAGGCTATAAGTTCTGCGAGAAATTAATAGCCAAACAAAAAAATGGGCAACAGTTTACACTAACTGTTTTTGGGGAAGAACCACGTGTCGCCTACGATCGGGTTCACCTGAGTGCCTACTTTGCAGGTAAAACAGCCGAAGATCTGACGCTGGCACCCGAAAATTGGTACGCCGAGAATGGCATACAGCTTTATCTGAGCGATCCGGCAGTTGATATTGATCGGGAGCGTAAAGAAGTTCGTTCCCATCATGGCCTGGTAGTACCTTACGACTATCTGATACTGGCCACTGGCTCCGGCGCGTTTGTTCCACCCGTAGCCGGTGTCGAAAAAGATGGCGTTTTTGTTTATCGCACGATTGAAGATCTTGACCTCATTCAATCGTATGCGCGTAAAGCCAGGAAAGGGGCCGTTCTGGGCGGTGGCCTACTGGGTCTGGAAGCGGCCAAAGCTCTACTTGATTTAGGCATAGAAGAGACGCATGTCGTCGAGTTTGCCACTCGCCTGATGCCCCGCCAGATCGATGATGCCGGTTCGGGTATTTTGCAACGCCAGCTCGAATCACTTGGCCTGACGATTCACCTCTCAAAAAGTACACAGGAAATAACGGGCGAAGATACCATAACAGGTATGCAATTTGCCGACGGCTCCAAACTGGATGTTGATATGCTGGTCATTTCGGCCGGTATTCGCCCACGCGACGAGTTAGCGAAATCGGCGGGAATCGATACACACCCACGCGGAGGAATTATTGTCGATAATTTCCTGCAAACGTCCGATCCGTCCATTTTTGCCATTGGTGAATGTGCCGTTGCTCACCACATGATTTATGGGCTGGTAGCACCCGGTTATGAAATGGCTGAAGTGGTCGCGCTGCAACTCATGGGTGAATCCAAAGAGTTTAAGCCCTTTGATATGTCGACCAAACTGAAGTTGATCGGCACCGACGTTGCTTCTTTTGGCAATCCGTTTGCCGAAGGAGCAGACTGTCGGACAATCGTTTACGAAAACAAAGCCAAGGGTGTTTACAAACGCGTTAATATATCAGCCGATGGCAGAGAGCTTTTAGGTGGAATTCTGGTGGGTGACGCCGAGCAGTATAACATGCTGTTGCAGACCTGTAAGAATAAAACCATTTTGCCACCCAATCCCGAAGATCTGATTCTGGGTTCCCGCGGTGGTGATGATACGGGAGCCGCAACATCCGTTGGGGGGATCATGAGCCTCCCCGATGATGCGCTGATCTGCTCCTGCGAAGCAATAACGAAAGCCACACTTTGCCATGAAATTAGCCAGAATGGTCATACCACCATCGACGCGCTGAAAAAAGCCACCAAAGCCTGCACAGGTTGCGGAGGATGTACGCCAATGGTTAAAGACATCATTCAGGGCGTTATGAAGCAGCAGGGAATTTACGTACGAAATATCCTCTGCGAACACTTTGACTACACCCGTCAGGAATTGCTGGATCTGGTGAAAATCAACGGTCTGAAAACATACGGCACCGTTCTGGATCAGTTCGGGCATGGCGATGGATGTGAAGTTTGTAAACCCGCCGTTGCATCAATTCTGGCCAGCCTCTGGAATGAAAACATTCTGGAAAAAGGCCGGGCAACGATTCAGGACTCCAATGATCGCTTTCTGGCCAATATTCAGAAAGGCGGAACCTACTCCGTAGTGCCACGCATTCCAGGTGGCGAAATCACACCCGATAAGCTGATCGTCATTGGTCAGGTCGCCAAGAAGTATGGTCTTTATACGAAAATTACGGGCGGGCAGCGGATCGACCTGTTCGGTGCGCACGTCAGCGATTTGCCTAACATCTGGGAAGAGTTAATTGCCGCCGGTTTTGAAAGTGGCCACGCATACGGCAAATCCCTGCGCACCGTAAAAAGCTGTGTTGGCAGCACCTGGTGCCGTTATGGCGTTCAGGATTCGGTTTCGTTCGCAATTGAAGTCGAAGATCGGTATAAAGGTGTTCGGTCTCCGCATAAAATCAAGTCGGGTGTATCGGGCTGTATCCGCGAATGCGCCGAAGCCCAAAGTAAAGATTTTGGCATCATAGCTACCGAGAAAGGCTGGAACCTGTATGTAGGTGGCAACGGCGGCTCCAAACCCCAGCACGCCCAGTTACTGGCTTCCGATGTCGATAAGGAAACCTGCATTCGCTACATCGACCGGTTCCTGATGTTCTACATCAAAACAGCCGACCCACTCACCCGCACGGCAACCTGGCTCAACAAACTGGAGGGTGGAATGACCTACCTCAAAGCCGTTGTTCTGGACGATGTTTTGGGCATAGCCGATGATCTGGAAAAAGAGATGCAGCTACTCGTCGATACATTCAAATGTGAATGGACGGAAGTGGTTGAAAATCCAGAGCTCCGCAAGCGATTTACTCACTTTGTGAATGTTCCTGAGAAGAAAGACCCCACTGTTCAATTCGATGCCCTGCGCGATCAGAAACGCGCTAAAGAATGGGCATAGCGGCATTTGGTTTATGGTATTGATCTATGAGCCAGCTCAAACACTAGCTCCAGTAAATCGGCCCCTGAAAATCTGCCAATAGAGTCAAAAACAAATTTCTTCACTCCTTACACTAATACAACCCATGGAAGTTCTTGTTGCACCCAAACACGAAATAACCTGGCATCTGGCTTGTCGGGTAGACGATATTCCCGAAGACGGTGGCGCCTGCGCACTGATCGAAGGAAAGCAAATTGCCATCTATAATTTCACCCGGCGGGGCAAGTGGTATGCCACAGACAACGAATGTCCGCATCGTCAGCAAATGGCCTTGTCACGGGGTATGATTGGTAGCCAGTCCGACGAGCCGAAAGTTGCCTGTCCGTTTCATAAGAAGACATTTTCGCTTCAGACCGGCCAATGCCTGAACGACGATTCTTACCAGATTAACACCTATTCCGTAAAAATTAAGGACGGAAAGGTGTATATTGGGATTTAGATGGTATTCCGTTTACGGCATACAGTGTCCTGTATTCGGTTTACGGATGGCTGACGCAAGAGGTCGTAAACCGAATACTCTAGCCTATGAAGCAACTCGACCAACAGGTAGCCCGTCGGTTAACGCGGTTCTATGTGATGGCCCTTACCGCCATTGCTGTACTGTCAATCAGCGGATTAGTATTCATTCGAAGTACGCTCAGCAATCACTACGACGATAGCCGGGTTGTCAACGTAACCGGTCGCCAACGAATGCTAAGTCAGCGGTTGACAAAGCTTGCTCTGTTGCGAACCACAGGACTGTCGGCTGCCGATACCGTTTCGTTTGATTCCCTGCTGCATACATGGTATCAAACCCACGTTCAGCTTCGGAATGGGCTCCTGAAAATGGAAAAGGACTATTCCGTTCGGAAAAGCACTCTGCTAACCAGCATGTTTGCCCGGATTGAACCGGTTTTTCAGTCCATTTACCAGAACTTTAGTCAAATCAATAGCCCAGAAACGACGCTTGCCGAAAAAAAAGAGGCTCTTCAGATCATTCTGAGGGATGAACTTTCTTTCGTGCAACAGATGAACGACATCGTTTTTCAGTTCGACACGGAAAGCTTCGAGCGGGTTCAATCGCTTGAACGAATCGAATGGCTATTAACGATTGCAACCCTGCTGACGATTCTGGCCGAGGCTTTGTTTATTTTTCGTCCGGTAGTCAGTTACACGAAGAATATTGTTCGGCGACTGGCCCGCTCAGAGAATGCGCTACAACTGGTGAACAGGCAGATGGAAATTACCAACCATGAGCTGGAAGCCACCAATCAGAACCTGGCGGCCTCTAATCGGAAGCTGGTAGCCACTCAACAGGAGCTTATTCGTACTACTGAAGAGAAGTATCAGTTGCAGATCGCCGAAGAGAACATTCGTTCGGCGGCCCTGCTCGAAGGCCAGGAAGAAGAACGACGTCGGTTTGCCCGTGAACTTCACGACGGTATCGGTCAGATGCTAACCGGCCTGAAGCTGCACGCAGAAAAAATGAAGACGATTACGTTTCCGGACGAGAAGCAACGGCTCCGGTTTGACGAACTGTGTAATTTGATTTACGAGATTATTCAGACAACCCGACAAATATCCCATAATCTGATGCCATCCGTACTGGGCGACTTCGGATTGGGCGCTACGTTGCAGTATCTAGCTGAACAAACAGCGCGGTCATCGGGAATCGATGTGCTTTTTGACGGGGATCGCGACGCCAATCGATTGGCCCCAGCCATGGAAATCGGATTATATCGCATTGCGCAGGAAGCCCTGAACAATGCCATAAAATATGCAGGAGCACAGACCATACGCATTCATTTACAACAAAATTCGCGTAAACTTGAACTGGCCGTTATTGATGACGGTAAAGGTTTTCAGGTCAAATCCGTTCAAAAAGAACAAGTGGTGCCTACAATAAACGGCATCGAAAACATGCGGACCCGAACCCGCCTGTTAAACGGCACGCTGACAATTACCTCAAAACCCAGAAAGGGTACTAAAGTGTTGGTCAGCATTAATGTAGCGGGTAACCTTCATTAACTATTCGAGATTTGTTGTTTACAGCTGCTTATAGCTGAGATAGAGCAGGCAAACTTTACCATTAATTTACCTTACTATGGCTATTCGAATTCTTCTTGCCGACGATCATTCTGTAGTCCGAAAAGGAATTCGGATGCTGCTGGAAGATGAAGCAGATATTCAGATTGTCGGCGAGGTTGCCGATGGCGACGAAGCGATCGATCAGGTTGCCGCTATCAAACCCGATGTGCTGCTACTGGATATAACCATGCCCCGAATGTCGGGCATCGATGCCTTAAAGGTTATTTCTCAACAATACCCGAAAGTGAAAACGGTGATGTTCAGTATGCATAACAACCCGGACTACATTCTGAAAGCTGTTCAGAATGGTGCGGCTGGCTATCTGCTCAAGGATACGACCCCGGAAGAAATTCTGAGGGCGGTGCGGACCGTAATCAGTGGTGAGTTGTACTACCCACCCAATGCATCGTCAATAATTATCCGCCAGTTGGTCTTACCAAATGTTAGTCAGCAAAAGAAAGAAGAACTAACGTACAGCCCCCGAGCGTCATCGTCAGTCTGGAATAAAATTACATCGCGGGAAGCCCAAATACTGACATGTTTAATTGAGGGCCTGAGTAGCCCCGAGATAGCCGAACGATTCGGTATCAGTGCCAATACCGTGGCCAATCAGCGGGCAAGTATCATCCGTAAAGCAGGGGTAAAAAATACGATTGACCTGATCCGGATTGCGCTGGAAGAAAAAAGTCGGCTTTAAGTAGGCTCCCCCCATCGATCAGACTATGGAACTCAGTTGGCAGTGCAGTTGCCAGCCTACAGGTAGTCATGGTTCCAGCTGTTCCTGATTATGACCCGCTTAGGCAAAATTCAGATATGTATAAACCCACTGCAAAAGAAGCATTTCTACTTATAATATAACTTTTTATAGATTTTAAATATTTGTTTAAAAAAACTATTCAATAAAGTTGCGTGTTAGAAAAGCAACAAATACTTTTGATCGTCAAATGAAACAGAACATGAATTGTTCCCCTTTTAAATCTACTGAAGAGAAAATCCGGGCGGCTGCCAAGCAGGTCTTCCTGGAGAAGGGGTTTGATGGTGCTACGTCCCGGGATATTGCCGATACCGCCGGTATCAATATAGCCTTAACCAATTACTATTTCCGCAGCAAAGAAAAGCTATTCATGAGCATATTCGAAGAAATGATCCAATTGTTCTTTAATGGAATGGTTGAGATTATGAATAAGCCAACCGGTCTGCGCGAAAAAATTGCCGAGTTGATCGAGCATGATTTTGAGTTGCTTAAAAACAACCCCAGCCTGTCGATCTTCGTCATGAACGAAATCCACCGCAATCCGGAACGAATGGCAACAAGCATTGGCGTCATGAAACAAATTCATCACTCCATGTTTGAGGAACAGCTTCAACAGGAAATTGCTCTTGGCACAATCCGGCCGATCAAGGCGATGCATTTAATGCCAATGATCTTTTGTAACGTGCAGTTCTTATTTATTGGCAAGGCCATGCACATGAAAATGTGGCAAATGACCGATGCCGAGTTTGACGAGTTTGCCAATCAGCATAAGAGCCTGGTCATTGACATGATTACCACTTATTTGTTTGAATTCGAGAAGGTGTAATATTTTTTTATCCGCGATTTAAACAAATATTTAAAATTCATGATTAATTACAATGTTTAAAACAAATCATTCAACACATGTCATGAGAACCATTCGATGGTACCTTTCCACGTTCTTCGCACTGGGATTTACGCTAGCCAGAGCCCAGGACTTTACGCTTGATCAGCTGATTAACAAGGCATTGACCAATAACTACAGTGTTCAGTCGGCCCGACTTGATGAGATCAAAACGGAAGCCCAGATTGCAGAAGTTAAAGCCAGTGCCCGCCCACAGGTGAACCTAACGGGTGATTACAAACGCTACCTCAAAATTCCCGGACAGGTAATTCCCGCATCGGTCTTTGGCGGACCCGAAGGAACCTATTCGGCCGTAGCATTCGGGTTGCCATATAACCTGTCAACGAGCCTTCAGGCCACTCAGGCTCTGTATAACCAGTCGTTGCTGATTGCCACTAAAGCGGCCAAAGCCAGCCGTGATTTGTCGGCGCTGCAAACGCAGAAGACAAAAGAAGACGTTGCTTACAATGTATCAGCGACTTATTACAATCTGCAAACGACTGCTCAGCAAATTGCCTTTCTACGCAACAATTTAGTTTCGACCGAACGGCTGATCCGCATTACAGACCTACGGCGGCAGAACCAGCTGGCACAGGGTATTGACGTTGACCGGCTTCAGCTCAGTAAAACCTCATCGCAAACCCAGATCGAATCGCTCCAGGCGACTTACAACCAGCTCCTGAATACACTGAAATACCTGACGGGAACACCACAAACGGATTCGCTCCAGGTTCGGACGTCCATCGAGGAAACGATACCGGTAGCACCTGGCAATGAATACACCATTAACCGAACCGATTTACAGTTGATCGATCAGCAAAAAATAATCAACGGCCTCGAACAACGAAACGTCAAAACGGGCTTTGTGCCGACGGTGTCGGCCTACGGTGTTGCCAACAGTTCAGTGTATGCGATTGGCGGAGATAACTCCTATGTTAAAAATTTACCGGGCTATTGGGTTGGGCTGCAACTAAACTGGAATGTGTTCGACGGCCTGGCCCGCAAAGCGAAACTTAGCCAGAAACGCATCGATGATCAGAAATTAGACGTACAGCTTCGTCAGGTTCGTGAGTCCATTTCCATGGATATCACCAATGCCCGTAACAAGTTTCTGATCGAGCAGCAGAATCTGTCAACCAACAGCGGTCAGGTGAAACTGGCCGAAAAAGTATACACCCAGACTCAGCTTCAATTTAAAGAAGGCACCGTCGACATTACCGATGTCGTCCAGGCCGAAAACTCGCTTCGGGATGCCCAAAACAACTATCTGACCACACTGGTCAATCTGCGTACCGCCGAACTTGACTGGAAAAAAGCAACCGGCAGTTTAATCAATCGATAAATCACCCCCATTTACACTACCTGTAATCTCAAATCTCAGCAAAAGCTATGAAACGTATCTGGTTATTACTCGCCCTTGTTGGCACGTTAGGCATGACTGCCTGGACGTTGTTGAACAACAAAAAAGAAGTCGAAGCAAAAATTTACAAACCCAACCCCGACCAGAAGGTAGGTGTCCGTACGGCCGTTGCCGAACTGCGTAACTTATCGCAGAATAGTGAATTTCTGGGCTCATTTGCTGCCAATCGTCAGGTCGAAATCCGGCCACAGGCGGGCGGTCAGATTATCCAGCTTCCCATTGAGGAAGGTCAATCAGTAGGTGCTGGCCGATTAATCGCCAAGCTGGACGACGAACAACTGCGCTATCAGATCGAAGCCTTACAGGTAACACTGGAAGGGTATCAGAATGATCTGAAGCGCTACGAAAATCTGGTAAAAGGAGATGCTACGCCCGCCGTTAATCTGGAACGGACGCAATTGAGCATTCGCTCAACGCAGGCGCAGATCAAACAGCTTCAGAAGCAGATAGCCAATACCACGATTACGGCACCTTTTGCCGGAATCGTTACCGAGAAGATGGTTGAAAAGGGTTCGGTTGTATCGCTTGGATCGCCGATTGCCACAGTAACGGATATTTCATCGCTGAAACTGGTTGTTGATGTGCCCGAAAAAGCCATTAATCAGTTCCGCGTTGGCCAGTCACTATCGGTATCGACCGAGATTTATCCGGGCGCTCACTTTGCTGGCCGGGTTACTCTGATCGGGGCTGAGGGCGATGCCGCACACAATTATCCGGTTGAGATTACAGTCAATAATTCGGGTAAAAATTTATTGCGGGCGGGCATGTACGGCTCCATTGCCAACACCAGCCAACTGAAAGGTCAGACTCTGTCGGTACCTCGCCAGGCCATTATCGGTTCGGAAAAGCAACCACAGGTTTATGTGGTTGAGGGTGGCAAAGCGGTGCTGAAGTCAGTCGAAATTGGCGCTACAACCAACGATTATTACGAAATACGTACCGGCTTGAAAGCGGGTGATCAGGTCGTTACCAGCGGTCAGATCAATTTACAGAACGGAACAGCGGTTAGTGCGCAATAGAGTAGAGACGCAACCTTGCGTCTCCTCAGGCGTCAGCGACTGTGGCGTCGCTTGGGGTCTCCTCTCCGGAAAGGTATTCTATCGGATAATTTGGCTAACGCAATGATTGCTGACGCCTGAGGAGACGCAAGGATGCGTCTCTACTTAATAAAAATCTACGAATATGAAATTTGTTGAAACAATCATCAAGCGCCCATCGCTCATCATCGTTCTGTTTGCGATTTTGACAATTGGAGGTCTGTTTTCGTATCGAATGCTGAGTTATGAGTTGCTGCCCGAGTTTTCTACGCCGGTCATCACCATCACGACGGTTTATCCGGGTGCGGCTCCTTCGGAAGTTGAAACGGAGGTTAGTAAAAAACTCGAAGACGCCGTATCGGGCTTAGATAACCTCGACGACGTAAAAGCCAATTCATTTGAAAACGCGTCGGTCATTGTCGTGCAGTTTAAACCAGGGACCGATATCGATATGGCCCTGCAGGATGCTCAGCGGGAAATTGATAAAATGGTCAGCGATTTGCCCGATGATGCCGAGCAACCATCTCTGTCCAAAATATCGCCCAGCGACCAGCCAATTATGCAGTTGCTGGCCACTTCGACCCTACCCAATGAAGTATTTTATCAACAGGTAGAAGACAAATACCTGCCGGTTCTCCAGCAAATTAAAGGGGTGGCCGACATCACAATGGTTGGGGGCGACAAACGCGAAATTCGTATCAACGTCAACGACGATAAACTCAATTATTACGGTTTATCACTGCTTCAGGTAACCCAGGCCATCAATCAGGCAAACCTGGATTTTCCAACCGGGAAGGTAAAAAGTATAAAAGAGAACATGACGCTGCGCCTGGCGGGTAAGTTCTCATCACTAGACGATATTCGGAAGTTA
This sequence comes from Spirosoma endbachense, assembly GCF_010233585.1. Taxonomy (NCBI): domain Bacteria; kingdom Pseudomonadati; phylum Bacteroidota; class Cytophagia; order Cytophagales; family Cytophagaceae; genus Spirosoma; species Spirosoma endbachense. Next base: position 90,309 of record NZ_CP045997.1, on the reverse strand, counting down.
GTCGTAGCAACTCCACCAAACGGTAGCCCTATACGCGTTGGTGATGTGGCCACCGTAACCGATGGTTTGACAGAAGCAACCAGCATCAGCCGTTACAATGGACAGAACGGTATTGGTCTGTTCATCAAAAAGCAATCCGACGCCAACGCTGTTGAAATCAGTAAGTTAGTTGAGGAAAAACTGAAGACGATTGAGAAAGAAAACGTTAAGGACAAAGTTACGTTTGCGATTGCCTACGATAGCAGTGTCTTTACGCTGGCATCCGTAGAAGCTGTAACGCACGACCTGATTCTGGCCGTTGGGCTGGTAGCTATTGTGATGCTGCTTTTCCTACATAGTTTCCGGAATGCCTTCATCGTCATGATTTCCGTACCGGCCTCACTGATCTCGGCATTCCTGTTCATGTTCGTTATGGGCTATTCGCTCAACCTGATGACCCTGCTTGCCTTGTCGCTTGTGATTGGTATTCTGGTCGATGACTCGATTGTGGTACTCGAAAACATCCAGCGACACCTCGAAATGGGTAAAGATCGCTGGCGGGCTACGCTCGATGGTGTGAGCGAAATTGGTTTCGCAGCGGTAGCCATCACGTTGGTTATTGTGGTCGTGTTTGTTCCAATTACGTTTGTGAGTTCAGTCATTGCCGATCTGTTGCGGCAATTTTCGCTGACGGTTGCTTTTGCTACGATGGTCAGTTTGCTGGTCAGTTTTACACTAACCCCCTGGCTCACATCGATGCTGGCGAAATTGGAGCATCTGAATCCAAAGAATCCGTTCCAGGCTTTCCTGCTCTGGTTTGAAAAAGGGCTGACTGCGTTAACCAATGGCTATCATCAAAGTCTGGGCTGGGTTCTGAAACACAAGCTAGCCTTTACCGGAATTTTGATTGCTATTTTTGTCTTCACGGGTTGGGTCATGAGTCTGGGCATTATTGGTTCAGAATTCGTAGCGCAGGGCGATCAGGGTAAATTTCTGCTGACGATGAAGCTCGACAAGAGTGCTTCTCTGCAGGAAAACAATCTCACATCCAGACGTATCGAAAATTACCTGCAAAAGAAACCTGAAGTTCAAACCATCTTTGCCAACGTGGGCGGAGCCAGTACGGGTATCAATAGTACGGGTCAGGGTGCAACGAACCGAACGGAATTGACGGTACAACTTGCCGATGCGGCCGAACGGCCGGGTCATAAGCTAACCGAGCAATACATGATCGATCTCCGCAAAGAACTGGAAGAAGGCTTTCCGGCCATCGAATTCAGTTCCTCCGTGGTAGGTATCGTGAACTCGGGTACATCGCCTATCGAGATATTCCTGAGTGGCGACGATGCCAGCCAGAATCTAGCAGCCGCCGAAGAACTGGCAAATCGTATTCGGAAAACACCCGGCGCAAACGACGTTAACGTATCGGTAGAATCAGGAAATCCGGAAGTTCGTGTCGAAATCGACCGCGAAAAAATGGCCAAACTGGGCCTGAATATTCAGACGGTGGGTGGTACGCTCCAGAATGCATTTGCCGGTAACGATGATTCCAAATTCCGCGATGGTGGTGAGGATTATGACATTCGCGTGATGCTTGATGCTTTCGACCGGAAAAACCCGGATGATGTAAAAAATATCAACTTCTTCAGCCCATCGGCCAATCGATCGGTACGGTTAGCGGAGTTCGCCAACGTAACGCTCAGCAATGGACCGTCGCTGCTCGAACGAAAAAACCGTCGCTCATCGGTAACGGTTACGGCCAATACGCTCGGTACGGGTTCGGGTACGCTAACCGGCGTCATTCAGGCCGATCTGGCAAAAAATCCACTGCCTGCTGCGGTTACCGTTAGCTGGGGTGGTGATGCCAAGAACCAGAGTGAAGGATTCGGTTCGCTGGGTATTGCCATGCTGGCGGGTCTGATGCTGGTGTATTTCATCATGGTGCTCCTCTACGACAGTTTCGTTTATCCGTTTGTCGTATTGTTCTCCGTTCCGGTTGCGGTAATTGGTGCGTTGCTGGCTTTGGCCCTCAGCTCATCGAACATTGGTATTTTCGCCATGCTGGGGATGCTGATGTTGATTGGTCTGGTTGTTAAAAACGCCATTCTGATCGTTGACTTTGCCAACCAGCAGAAAGCCAATGGAACGTATTATAAAGACGCCATTCTACACGCTGGCGAAGAACGTTTGCGCCCCATTCTGATGACGACGATTGCCATGGTCATCGGGATGATTCCAATTGCAACGGCAAGTGGTGCGGGTGCCGAATGGAAAAACTCGCTGGCCTGGGTACTTATTGGTGGTCTGAGTAGCTCGATGGTCCTGACGATCTATCTGGTGCCCATGATGTATTACCTCGTTGACAGGCTCCAGGAATGGTTCAAAAACCGCTTCCGGAAATCGAACCCATCAGAAGCATTGACTGAAGCTGAAGCGGCTGTTTCCTAACTTCGTTTTCGGGAGCCCTGAGGTACTACTAACACCGCTTCAGGGCTGCCGGAATAGGTTATGTTTAATTCTTTTCATTAACTAACTCAACCAATTCAAATCATGACACTTGCACTGATAAACAGTCGTTTGCAGGACATACTCGTTAATATGGGTGTCAATTTAACGGCGCTCACCGATCAGGCTAATTTCATCCGGGATCTGGGCCTTGATTCACTTGACGTTACCGACCTGCTTGTTCAGGTTGAAAATAGCTTTAGCATTCGCATTCCAGATGAGGATTGGTGGAAACTGCAAACGGTTGGGCAATTAAAAAACTACCTTAGCCACGAGGTTACGTTTGATTAAATTCAGGCCTTTCGCTTCGAGCCGTGCCACGGTTAAGTTATAGAGTCATGGTTAACCGTGGCACGGCTCGAAGCGAAAGGCCTGTAAATTGTTCAGACAAAAGAGATTCGCCTGCCCTCAGAAACGGGCCATACAGGCAAACAATAAACAACAAAGCCGCCGTGTTCAGAGTGACACGGCGGCTTTGCTTGTATTCAACTAAAGGTTTCTGTTGTGAATTTTGCCAGTAGATACCAACGCCTTTCAGAGACTATCTACTGATAGAAATCTGATAATCAGATGTCAATCGAAACAGGATTCAGTTTAGCCGGGAAAATATACGCTGAACGTTGCTCCCTGATCAGGCTGGCTACTGGCTGTAATGGCACCGCCATGATTGCTCGCTACTTTCTCACAAATGGCGAGACCAATACCAGTTCCCGGATACTGATCTTTTCCATGCAACCGCTGGAACACCTGGAAGATACGATCCAGATACTGTTCCTTAAAGCCAATTCCATTGTCGATTACATCGATGCGATGATACGTAGCCGCCTGGCGGGTAGGGTTAACCGATTGAGGCAAGTTATCTTCAGCAACAATCGCTGCGCTGACCTTGATATGGGCAGACTCATCTGGTTTTCGAAATTTAAGCGCATTACTGATCAAATTCGAAAAGAGTTGTCTTAGTTGCGACGGATCACCCAATATGGTCGGCAGGGTGTCTAGTTCAACAACAGCACCGGCCTCTTCGATTGCCATGTCCAGATCGTTCAGAACCGCGTCAATAACCTGAGACAACGGTACATAAAGGGTACTATCCTGTCGCGTAGAAATTCGCGAGAAGGTGAGTAGATCTTTGATCAGGGTCGACATGCGGCTCGCTGCCGACTGCATTCGCTCTATATACTCAACGCCATCACCCAGATGCTCGCTGTACTGCATTTTCAGCAAATCACCGAAAGACTGAATTTTTCGAAGCGGTTCCTGCAAGTCATGGCTGGCAATGTAGGCAAACTGTTGAAGATTGTCATTTGACCGATTCAACGCCTGGTTACTAACTTCCAGATCATTATTTGTTTTGGCCAGTTGCTGGTTATTTACTTCCAGCAGTTGTTGCGTTTGCTTCTGCACGGTCAGATCCGTCAGAATCATGCTCAAACAAACACCTCCATCGAGTTCCAACGCCGTTACTGAAAGCAGACAGGGTACTAATTTACCCGAACTGCTGCTAAGCGCAAATTCAATTTTCCGAACATCGGCCCATCCTTCATTAAACAGGGCATCAAAATCCACTTTGCTGGTGGCAGCCGCAAAGCGATCGAAGGATAAACCAATAACTTTCGATAAAGGCAAGTCAACCATTGAGGCAAATGTTGAATTGCAGTAGAGAATAAGACCTTCCTTATTCAGCGTTACTGCCCCCTCATTCATGGTTTCAATAAAAATCCGGTAGGTATAATCGGCCGTTTTTAGCGTGTAAAGCTCATGGCCATCATCGCCCTGAACGACCAGTGCATCGATCTGGCCGGTACGAATCGCCTGTAGTGTTTCGGTTGCTTCTTCAAGCTGCCATCGTAGACTTTCATTTTCGACTACAAGTTGCTCGTATGTTTTAGCCCCGTTCATCCTCATTAAGTAGCAAGTCCTAATCCGTTAAGTACCTTCCTGGTATCCGACAAGTCACCGATCAATCGTCGCTCAGGTAAAGGAAAGCGTTTAATTAATAAAGGGAGCGCAATCAGCTGTTCCTCTTCTGCTACTTCCCGTTGCTGATGTACATCAATTATTTCCAGCGAGTATTTACCGGATAGGTATTGATCGCAGATGTGCCTTATATTCTTAATCGCCCGCGTTGAATACAGGGATGCGCCAGTTACAAATAAATGTAAGACATATAACTGGCCTTCGCCATCCGGATCAGTATCCTTGTCGTTTAGCAGTGATGACTCAATCATCTATATTTTTGCTGGGCGAATGTTCAATCCAACTAACACTTTTTCTTCGTTCGATAAATCGCCAATAATCTTGCGAATTGGCTCAGGTACTTTTTTTACTAAGGTAGGTACGGCTAAAATCTGGTCACCCTCTGCCAATTGAGGCTTCACCAGTAGATCGATAACCTCAATAATATATTTACCCTTTAAATGCTCCTCGCAATACTTTTTCAGATTGGCCAGCGCAGTCTGGGATTTAACTGTATTTCCAGCAATATAGAGTCGCAACTCCCAAATTTCTTCTTTTGTTTTCATTCATCAACAGTTAGCAGCCTTCTTGATTACTCATTGTGTCGATTACGGATCATTTGTTCCCGATTCTTTTCCAGAACTTCCTTTCGTAGTTCTTCCTCGATATAGGTCTTATTTAGCTCATCCTGTACAGATTCAAACTCCTCCTTCAGGCCAGCTATTTTCGACTCAAGTACCAGGCGTTTTCGTTCAATCTCCCGGTCTTTCCTATTGACGGCATTTTCTCTCAGGACAATACCTGTTTCTTCCTGTAATTGCGAGGCTTCGCGCGCAGAACCAGTCAGTACGCCTTCCGGTCCTAAATAAACACTAACCAGATGAAGCCCTTTATCGGTAATGACAAACTCCCGAACCTGATTGGAATGCTTCATGCCGCGCGATTTCATGACATATAATCCCCGGTTCCGCTCCCCATTATGTTCGATATCTTTAACGAGTAACCAGGCATCGACCAGTGAAGATACTCCTTCGTCTGTTTGCTCATTAATGACATTATTCAGCGAGAGCGCCGTAAACATAACAGTAATTTGCTCAGACTGTAAAAAATCGATTAACCGGATTAACATTGATTTTACATCGCTCACTGAGCCGACAGCAATCAGGTTAGTTATGGGATCCAGGATTACGACGGATGGCTTAAATTCTTTGATCTGTTTATGGATGGCTACCAGGTGCATTTCCAGACCATTCAGTGTGGGTCTGGAAGCCTGAAACTTCAGTAAACCACTGTCAATATAGGGCTGAAGATCAAGACCGATCGAATGCATATTCCGGACGATTTGTTGAGGTGATTCCTCAAAGGCAAAATAGATACACCGTTCTTTTTTGCGGCAGGCTTCGTTGGCAAACGTAGCAGCAATACTGGTTTTACCAGTACCAGCAGTGCCCGAAACCAGAATGCTGCTACCCCGGTAAAAACCATGCCCTTCCAGCATTTTATCCAGCGCCTGAATACCAGTTGAAACCCGTTCCGATGAAACGGGGTGATCTAAGGTTAAGGACGTAACCGGTAACACCGAAATACCCTTCTCATTGATCAGAAATGGGTATTCGTTCGTTCCATGCATTGACCCGCGGTATTTAACGATGCGCAGTAGCCGGGTTGAAATCTGGTTACTGATCCGGTGGTCAAGCAGAATTACGCAGTCAGATACATACTCTTCCAGTCCGTGACGGGTCAGAGTACCATCTCCTTTTTCGCCTGTGATTATCGTCGTTACCTTTTTTGCCTTCAACCACTCGAAAAGCCGTCTTAATTCGGCCCGCAGAATTCCCTGATTGGTGAGGCCAGCAAACAAATTCTCGATCGTATCCAGTACTACGCGTTTAGCACCGATGCTATCGATAGCATAGCCTAATCGGATAAAAAGACCATCCAGGTCATACTCCCCGGTTTCTTCTATTTCACTTCGCTCGATGCGTACATGATCGAGCTTGATAAGTTTTTCTTTCTGAAGTTGATCGAGATCAAAGCCTAATGAAGCTACATTCATGGCTAGCTCATCCGCTTTTTCCTCAAAAGCCATAAAAACGCCTGGCTCATTATATTCCATTGCACCACAAACTATAAATTCAATGGACATCAATGTCTTACCACTGCCAGCACTTCCACAAATAAGTGTTGGTCGACCTTCGGGTATTCCGCCTTCTGTTATTTCATCCAGACCGATAATACCAGTGGGGCACTTAGGCAACGACTTCAAGGTTTTTTTGGGGCTATTCGGTGATTCTAAGCTCATTTACGTGTCAAAAGTGTCTAGTTCTGATTAACGAATGGTGTTATAAAAAAAGTACTGTAATCCAGTTGAGTAAAGCTTTGTTCATCGATTGCGATTCGTACAAGTAAGCCTGGACCTGATCTGATCGATCACTAAGTCTCTAATAAACCATTAATTACGTCAAGTTCTGCAACAAATGGCGAGGCTACTCTACATATCCTATTACCAATAATCAGAGCATTTTCATATTAAAACCCTGATTCATTATTCTATAATCGCTAAAGGTGCCGAATAGTTTTACATAATCGTCTGTAAACTATGTTCAGAAAGTAGCCAATTCGACCGAAAAAAGGCCGACCAGTTCGCGCAAGAACGATTCGGCATGGTCCGATTTTAGCCTACAAAGCCAGCTTCTTTTTTCGAGTTGCAAAGGCTTAAGCGCTACTACCTGATCGACAGGATTGTTCTCTGAAATTACAGCCGCCCGGATTTGTTTAGTCCTTTCCTCTAACGTATACCTAAGGTTTTTCTAATCCTCCTCTAATCGGTGCAACTAACCCGAGCCCTACCTTTGTGCCTTTAGTTTAACATGTATTTTAAGGTAGATAATCAAAAAACGCCAGCCCTTCTGGGACTGGCGTTTTTCGTTTTATAGTGGTCCTGACCTGGCTTACTGATCGGCTGGAAACGTAATTGTCCCTGCTCCGTCTGTTGGCTCAACCAGCAGAACCTGTATGCCAGCGGTTTCGTCAGAAGCAGATATTCCTGGCTTTTTTCCTGTAGCTAAATAGTCGATAACCTGCTGTTCATTGTCAAACCGGCACTGCTCAAGGGGGTGTTCATACCGTTTTTTTTCGGGTAAATCAGTTAGGTTGCTGCTAAAAACAAGCAGGTTAACGACGGTAAAATCAGCTGATCGCCTTGCCATTATTTCCAGATAGGCCGACTGTTCCGATGGATTTTCCCGGCGATTATTTAGAATGGTGTAATAATTTCCCTCGTTGCCGGTATTTTCCAGTAGCCAGATGTAAATCGATTCCATAACGTTTTGTATTGTAGATTATCTGGAAGCCTAACAGACCCACTACCTCTGTTGTTTATGTTGATAAGAAAAGCCATCTGTAGTTTCAACCTGGTTTCTGTAATGAACCATACACTAATACATTCGCAAACGGCCAGCGAATACATGGAACGAGTTCTCCAGGCCGATACCACCCTACCGATAAGTTGAATCTGAACGACTTGCTGGAGCGTTCACCAACGTTAAGAAAGTAATTCACGATTTACCAGAATGCAGGTACCGCCTGGGGTTATAGGCTACAAAATCGGGGCCTTCCCTTTACGAGTACATAATTCTCTATCAGTTCGAATAAAACCAGCGATCAATTTCGGTAACAACCCCTCTTCGTTTGGGTTACAGCTATAGGCTATTGCCATTGACACCTAATATGTATGGTGTCAATTAAGCCTCATTAATACTCAACCGTTATGGATACGAAGACAGATAAACGCTTTTTTGCCAATTTATGGGCCATTTTAAAGGACTCATTCAATGGTTTCCTTGATGATCGCTGCCTGAAATTAAGTGCAGCTCTTGCCTACTACACCGTGTTTTCGCTGGCTCCGTTACTTGTCTTAATCATATCACTGATCAGTCTTTTTCTGGGCGAAGAGGCCATCCAGGGGCAAATCTTTGGCCAGATCAATGGCCTGGTCGGCAATGAAGCGGCCAAGCAGATTCAGGACATGATCAAAAATGTGGAGTTATCAGGTAAAACCAACACGGCCCTGGTTGTCGGCATAATAACCCTATTGCTGGGTGCGACCAGTATCTTTGTCGAGATCCAGGATTCGGTCAATCTGATCTGGCGGGTCAAAGCAAAACCCAAACGCGGCTGGTTAAAAATAATAAAAGACAGGCTACTTTCTTCGTCGTTGGTCGTTAGTCTGGGTTTTCTTTTGTTGGTATCGCTGGTTATCAATGGGCTCGTGCTTGCCCTGAGTGACTTTTTAACCCGCTATATTCCAGGCATTGGCGTTTTCATAATCAGTGCATTTAATTTGCTGATCAGCACTGGCGTAGTCGCCGTTCTCTTCGGAGTCATTTTCAAGGTACTACCCGATGCCAAAATTGCCTGGAAAGATGTGCGATGGGGTGCGTTTTTTACCGCCCTGCTGTTTATGCTGGGACGATACCTGATCGGCCTGTATATCGAAACGACCAGTACCAGTTCAACGTACGGGGCCGCCGGGTCGCTGATCGTTATTCTGACCTGGATTTATTACACGGCCGCCATTCTCTATTTTGGCGCTGAATTTACCCAGGCATACGCGAACCGTTTAGGCATCAAAATTGAACCCGCCGACTATGCCGTTTACGTTGAACAAACCGAACGGGAGCGCGATGTGAAAACAATTCCTACCGAGCAGAAAGTAGCAGAAAGCCATTGACTATAGTGAGCAGTAGGCAGTTTTCAGCATCTGCCTACTGCTCTTGGCTTGCTACAAACTTCCCTAAGTTCTGGTAAATAACGTTTTTTTGCCAGAACAACTGAGTTACCATCTCAATATGCTTTTTGCCGGGCATAACGGCAAATTCATGCTTGATGCCAAGTTCCAGAAGCCTCTGATTAAATTTCCGGGTACTTCTGATAATGCTCGGATAGGTGCGTTCACCGACATAGATCAGCATGGGTTGGCAACCGGCATTAACGTGATACAGGGCCGACATTGCTCGCCAAACTGCTGGTTTTTTCCCGAACGGAATCAGGTATTGTTCATCATTCGGGTATTCCATCTTTTGCAGGTAATCATACATATCGAGTCCGGCCGGATCATCGAGAACAGTACCTTTTATGGGGCTCTGGGCTAAACCCCGATTAGCCAGATAGTGGTTGTCGACAGCCAAAAGGGCAGCGATCCCCCCTCCTGCTGAATGCCCCATCAGAAAAATCCGATTCGGATCTCCGCCATATTCAGCACTATGTTTCGTAATCCAGACAACCGCCTGAGCACAGTCATCGACCATATCCGGCACCTGCACACCGGGGGCCAGCCGATAGTTCATGAGCACCGCAACAAAGCCCTGTTTTGCCAGCCTCCGTCCGATGAAACTGTACAGGTTTTTGTTGCCGCTATCCCAGCTTCCTCCGTGAATAAACACGACGACTGGCCGGAGTTTAGCCGACGGTTCTTTGGGTGTATATACATCGAGCACATGCCTCTCGGCATCAAAGCCGGGTTGATCGGAAGAGACATAGGCAATATTTTTTTCACGACGACTAGAACGAGCAATCGCATATTCGTTGGCAAAAACAAGAACTATAGTCAGCAGGAGAAGCGCAATAGGAATCTGCCAGAGCAATCGAAGAAAAATCATTTTTTAACACGTTCAGAAGCGACGAATGGTAGATTCCGACATTCGCTTCTACCTATCAATACATACACCCAAAATAAGGTTTCAGATTGACACTGCATTCATTTATTTCCGGCATGTCGACAAAGAATTGGGATGGTGTCGGTTACAACTAACCGACACCACAAACCTACGCCAACCATTAATCCTCACGCCCTTCTTTCCGATTGGCGTCGGCCATCCGAACGATTTTGGGCGTAAACTTCGCCAATACCGACACCAGATCCCGTTGAGCATCGATGACCGTCTCGATGTTTTTATACACCATTGGAGCCTCATCCAGATCACCTCCTATGAGCTGAATATCAGCCTCCAGTAACGCTTTGTTCCATTGAGAGCGCGTCAGCGTATTGAACGCCTGTGTGCGTGACATCAGCCGTCCGGCCCCATGCGACGCCGAGTTCAGCGAGTCGGCATTGCCTCTCCCCCGAACAACAAAGCCCGGCTGCGTCATCGATCCCGGAATAATTCCCAGAACATCAATCCCGGCAGGAGTCGCCCCTTTCCGGTGAACAATCACCTCACGGCCATCGGCCAGTTGCTCTTTCCAGGCGAAGTTGTGGTGATTCTCAATCATTGTTAATGGCTTCTCACCCAGTGCTTTGGCCAGCTTTTTATGAATTTCGTGATGATTGGCCGAGGCATATTCGCCCGCTAGATTCATACCAATCCAATAGGCCTGCCCCTCCTCGGTATTTAGGTCCAGCCAGGCCAGATGAGCAGCCTGCTTAGGCAGTTTGGTTCTCTGCATAGCCAGTTTTGAATAGTAATTCGCTATGTTTCCGCCAAAGCCGCGTGATCCGGAATGTGAAAGCAACGCCAGATACTCGCCCGGAGGCAGGTTCAACCGATCATCCTGTTCATACACCTCAACAATACCCCACTCGACAAAGTGATTACCCGTACCGGAGCTTCCCAACTGGCGATAAGCTTTGTCTTTCAAGTCGCGAATTACTTTCGTGGCCTGCCATTCGGGCAAATCCATCACGCTCTCATCGATCTTCTCGCGGATTTCACCACCAATTCCAAACTTGGTTTTCTCTACCAATGACTTTTTTAGTAGATGCGGTTCGCGCTTTAAAAAAGCGGGCGGTAAATCAAACACAGAGAGGCACATTCGACAGGCAATATCGACCCCAACCGCAAAGGGAATGACGGTGTTTGCCTCCGTAGCCAACACGCCCCCAATGGGCAAACCATAGCCCTGGTGGGCATCAGGCATGAGCGCACCCGCCACCGAAACTGGCAAACTTGCAGCCGTTTCCATTTGCATTAATGCACCCTCTTCAATCTGATCGCGGCCAAAAACGGCATATGGCAGCGGTCCGGTACGCAGGTCAAACACCTTCTCCGACTGTTTTTCGTTGGCTTCCAGGACATAAGAAAGGGGCTCAATGGGCAAATAAGCTTTTCCAGACTCGCTAAGCTGGACAGAGATACCCTGTTTGTTCAAATCATAGATTGACTGAGCCAGATTTGTGACTTTATTTCTGGAAAACGCAAATTTTTTGGGGTTCTGGAGCATCTGTGCCAGCAAACCCATTACTTTCTCTTTAGGGTAGTTGGCCCGTTGAACCAGCCCGTTTGCTACCCGCAGAAATGTAGTATGTAACTGATCGGGGATTGGCCCCAGCATCAGAATATCCTCGATTAGAATTGGTGTTTCCATTGGTTTAGAACGTTAAATAAGGTAATGAACGAGCCTCGTCTCTGAGCGAAAAACTATAGTAACGAATCATAGTTAGATACTATCGCAGAGTGATACATAGTCAACCGCATGCTTAGCTATTGACCAGAGAACCGTCGCAACAGCGAACCTTCCCGACAAAGGTTGGTGGTTGCTGCGCAATGTTTTTGCGTAGTTCAAAAAGTTTTTTCATTTTTCCGAAAAATCGAACCATTTCAACGGCGAACTGCCTGATGCCTGCCAATCGAAACGCTCTCGTACGGTACAAAACCCTGGATGCCTGTCTGCGCAATCGGCAGCGCAGGTGGACACTCGATGACCTGATCGAAACGGTTTCGGAAGCTTTGTATGAATACGAAGGCATCGACAAAGGAATCAGCCGGCGCACCGTTCAGGCCGACCTCCAGATGATGCGGAGTGATAAACTGGGCTATTTCGCCCCCATCGTTATCATCGACAAAAAATATTATACCTACGAAGATCCAGCTTACAGCATCACCAATATTCCACTATCGGACGGTGACCTGTCGCGGATGAACGAAGCCGTTGAAGTACTGAAGCAATTCAAAGGATTTTCACACTTTACGGCACTCAACGAAGTGGTTCAAAAGCTGGAAGATCATGTGTATTCGACGGCTAAAAAGTCGGCTCCCGTCATTGATTTCGAGAAAAATGAATACCTGAAAGGTCTTCACTGGCTGGATGAGCTGTACCAGGCTGTTATTCAGAAACGTACGCTACAGCTTCAGTATCAATCGTTCTCAGCGCGATCGCCACAAACATTTCTCTTTCATGTGTGGTGGCTGAAAGAATATAAAAACCGCTGGTTTGCGGTGGGTATTCGAGATGGGAAAGGGTATATCATGAATCTGGCACTGGATCGAATGCTGTCTGTAACCATCGCCCCCGATGTCGATTATGTTCCCAACTACGGCATCGACCCCGATGCGCACTACAAGGACGTTATCGGCGTATCCGTCAGCGAAAACATCCGCCCTATTAAGGTTCTGCTGTTTGTCAACCGTCTACACGCGCCTTATGTGGAGACCAAGCCTCTTCACCATTCGCAACAGGTAGTCGAACGAACCGCCGATGGCATCGTGATTCAACTGCTCGTACAGCACAATTTTGAGCTGGAGAAAGAAATACTTGGTTTCGGCGAAGGGATGCGCGTACTCCAACCCGAACGGCTTCGCCGGGTCATCCGTCAGCGTTTGCAGGCCGGTCTGGATGGGTACAATCCTGAAGCGATCGATCCGCCGATTAGTCCTGATGAAGCTACTACTTTTTAAAGTGTTTATCAGCAAATAGCAGATACTGTGTCCAATCGTAACTGGTTACATCATGGCCACCCGATCGGATATGATACCCGATCTGGCCCTGTACCGATTGATTCAGGGCGGGCATTGTGGACGTTGGCAAGCCCTTCGTCCCCAGAAACTGATACACCTGACTGGCCGCTTTGGCTCCTTCAAATTCGCCTTCGGGGTCCGATCCTTTGTCCTGTTGTGCACTGGCAACATAGACCGGGCGGGGCGCAATGAGCGAAATAACCATATGCTGATCAAAAGGCAACAGGGTATCCTGATCCATGTATTTCCTGAAATTGCCACAATACCAATGCGGAAAAACAGTGCATAAACGTCGGATGTTTTCGCCCACACCGCGATGAAATAATTTGGCTCCTCCCGCTCCCGATTCGTTGCTGATAACCAGCGCAAAACGCGGATCGGTTGCGCCCGCCCATAAAGCAGCTTTCCCTAATCGCGACCAGCCAAACACGGCAACCCGTTTGCTATCAATCGCCCGATCGGTTTGCAGATAATCCATAATTCGGCTCAGGCCCCAAGCCCAGGCCGCAACGGTACCGAAATTGTCGGCCCGGTTCTGAAATTCCGGATATAGAGGGTGAACACCCGTCGTAAATTTGTTGGCTGGTTCATCGGTGGCAATATCCTCCCGGTAGGCCGTTACAAGCGCATAACCCCGATTCAGAATGCTATCTATGGGCCATTGCCGGGCGTTGATGCCCCGACAGGATTCGGTTGAGCGGTGATTGACAACACAGGATACGTCGATATACGGATTCCCCCGACTCGATTCCATCCAGCTTGTAGCGATTCGAATACCAGGATCGGAATTGATGCTGTGATTGCCCCAGAAATTTAGTCCAACGATAGCCGGAACAGGCCCTTTTACCTGATTGGGAATGTACAGCAGCACGTCCATGCGCGGCCCATCGGGTTTGCCATTAAAAAAAACGGCTATCTGTTTGCGAGTGGCTTTTCCACCGAGCGCTTTGGTGTCCGTATCGAACACTACGAATGTCATCTGAGCGGGCTTGCCCGGCGAATGGCCATACATCTCGCTGGCGAAGAGTTCAAGGAGTTCGGTCCGTCGCTGCGTATGCCATTGCTTCGCCGTAGTAACCCGGCTACCCTCATTGAGAACCAACGGGTTCGGCAATGGAAGCGATTGTGCCTGTAGAGCCAGCGTTAGCAGGTAACAGATCGAGAAGGCAAGACTTAGTCTTATCATGGTTGCCATTACGATTGGGGAGTTATCATTATTGCCTGGCCCTCTTTGGCTTTTATCGATATCGGAAACGAATCGCCCTGTTTTACCACAACAGTGCGCTTATTGATACCGCCCGCCGGATCGTCTTCATAGATCGTTGCCGTATAGGACTTTCCTTTTTCCAGAAAATCGAGTTGTAGTGAACCATTCCAGTCTGACAGGCCGGCTGCCGATCCTACATACCATGTTTCACCTTTTCGACGGGCCACGCTGATCTGTTTGCCAATTTCACCGGTCAAATATCGGCTTTCATTCCAGACAGTTGGTACAAGTTTGAAGAATTCCGTTTCCTGATCGTCGTTATAATCATGGGGATTTCCGTACCAGAAAATAGCCTGCAACGGGCTAAAGTACACGACCGACAAGGCCAGTTGCTGCCCTTTACTAACCTGCAATTTAGTCTTATACAGGTTATCGGTGAAAAACCGGTTTGAATTTGGGTAGCAAAAGGTATAATCAGCCGCACCAGCCAGAAACCGAGTAAAAGGCAACACCGTATTATGAAAGGCGTCGGGGTTGTTTTCATTCCCGCGTATACCTTCCTGCGTGAGCAGATTCGGGTAGGAATGACTTAGGCCGGTGGGTTTGTAGTTGTCGTGAATGTCCAGAATAAAACCGTGGTCGTACACTTTTTTGATAGCACCCGCCAGCCAGCTTATACCTTCCTGACTCAGTCCATCCACGAATCCGAATTTAAGTCCGGCAACGCCCCATTTTTTGTAAAGTGGGAGAATGGTGTCCAGCTTAGCCCGAAGTCCTACCCGATTGACATACAAAATAACGCCGATGTTATTGTCTTTACCATGCTGAATCACCTTCGGCATGTCGATGGCTGGAATGGGCTTTGTTGGATCGGAGCTACCCCGAAATTCAGCCCCGTACCAACCGGCATCGAACATGATGTACTGAAAATTGTGTTTTACCGCGAAGTCGATGCAATCCAGCCCGGCCTGCGTGGTCAATGATGATCGAATAAGCTTCCCCGGTTTTATCCAGTTTGCCATTTCTTTCACGGGTGGTGTCAGCCGAAGTGGCAAATCACTGAATTGGTGAAGGCCAATGGCCGACGTTGCCACGCTGATTGTTCGCCAGGGCGTTTGAAAATCAGCGGCCGTATTGACCGAATCCTTGTGAAATGCCACGCCAAGCGAGTTGGCTACGGCCCCTTTGGTCAACACCGTTTTCGTATATGCATCGTTGCTAGCCTCACCAATGGAGAGAAAGAGTTTGCCATTGGTCAGCGTTGCCGGAAAATCACAGGTTTTAGTCAGGGCATCGAGTGTAACGGGCGTGAAAACGGTTTCTTCATTGTATTGATAGATGGTGTACGTATCTGTCAGGTTAAATGTAGTTAACTCAGCGGTAATCAATCCGTTAGTATATCCTTTCTGCTTCGGCAGCACATACCGAAACGCCACGGTTCCATCAAAAACACGGGCAACGAGTTTGTACAGAAAGGCCCCGGAACGACACTCCAGCACGATCTCATTGTACTTGTTCTGAACGTGATCGTTTTCGCCCAGCGGCCAGGCAAACTGCTCATTGTTTGTTCGCTGCGTCTGCTTCAGAATCGATGTATTTGGTCCCAGGCTAATCGATTTAAGCTGTAAACCCAACACCGACCAGTCCAGCACCGGAGCCTTGTTGAACAGAACGCGATAGGTCAGATTTTTCTGTTCATTAACCGTCAGTTCAATTCGGGTTTTGCCATCGGGCGATGTCGCCTGATAGATTTTCGGAGCGGCATAAACCGACGCAACAAAAACGCTGGTAGCCAGCAGTAAAATGGTTAGTACGGTTCGGATCAAAACGTTTTCTGTTCTCACAATAAGTAAAAAAATGCGCTGTTTCTGATGATTGAGTTGGTGTATGATAGGGTTGATAGTTCGTATCCAATTCCAGGATTTCTACCGATATTTTTTCAGGAATCGAAGCCGCGAGCTTGCCTGTTTAATCCACTCCCTGGCCATTAATTCGTGCGCAAAAACCGTCGGATGAATACCGTCCCATATCCAGTATTCTGCCGGAGTGTTTTTCATCGCCTTGTCGAATACGGCCGGATAATCCACCAAAACCGCTTCAAATTCGGTGGCCAGTTTTCGAACGACCTCCTGCCGTTTGGTCGTGTCGTCGCGCCAGAGTTCCCAGTTCTCCTTTCGCTTGCCGACTGGATACACAAAGGGAATGCCCAGTACAAACAACGTAGCCGGATTCTGGCTTTTACTGTCGGTGAGCAGTTGACGATAGACGGTTTCGAATTGCTCGCTACTCATGGCTTCGGCTGGCTTATTCACGACAGCAGCGGTATCGTTAATGCCAATCAATATACTCAGCACATTGGGTTTAAGATCCAGCGTATCGGCTTGCCAGCGTTTCTCCAAATCAGACACTTTGTTGCCACTAATACCCCGATTATAAAACGTGAATCCATTTTCCGGAAAGTCAGCTCCGATTCGACTGGCAATTGAAAAGGCATATCCGTGCCCCAGAATATGGTTTGGATCCGTGTTCCGGCCCCGATTCCCATCCGTAATGGAGTCGCCCTGAAACAGAAACACGAGTCCGGTTTCTTCGGCGTTTCGATCATGATGATTTCGCGTTAAACCGGGTGCCAAACCGGACAATGCCGATACTTGAAGGAAGGTTCGCCTTGGTAGTTTATGAGGCATATGGATTTTCGTTTATAGGAGAACGGCTTGACCGACCCAATCGCATAAAGCTACTAAGTCCAACGGTCTAATTCCCGTTCTCAACCCGCACCCGTAACTGCCCTTTCTCATATACCGGCTTCAGAGGCTGATGATTGAGGATAAAGGTGTCGGGCGTTTTCGGAAATCGGAAACTGGCATTGATCAGCGGCTGGCCCTGCACGATCAAATTCAGCTTATTGCCGTCTTTGCGGGCCATCATAAACACTTTCGACAATGAGCTAAATACCGTTTCCTGATTTT
This sequence comes from Spirosoma endbachense, assembly GCF_010233585.1. Lineage (NCBI taxonomy): Bacteria > Pseudomonadati > Bacteroidota > Cytophagia > Cytophagales > Cytophagaceae > Spirosoma > Spirosoma endbachense. The sequence goes on along the minus strand of NZ_CP045997.1, from coordinate 72,958 downwards.
TCCGAACATAACTCCCGTAGGCCATAAAATAGTCGTTTACCTCATCGGGGCCAGCCACGGTTGGGGATGATCCGCTGCCCCGCTGCCCATCGGTATGGTCGGGATACGTAATTCCGAATAGATACGCATCGGTTTCCCAGCCGTTGAACTGATTCACACTGTTGAGGTGCATGATGCGACCGTCGGCCAGCAGATTCAGGTAAATTTCCGAGATTTTTCCGTGTTGTTTAATCCGTACACCCTGCATGGTTTCGCTGTGCAGCCGTTCAATAATTGGCAGATCTTTATCGTCAGGCGATTCTTTCAGAATAATGGCCGTGATGAATTTCGTTTGCTTCACCTGTTCTGGGTAATCAATCGAATAATAAAGTTCGGTCGGATGCTGTGGGTCGCGGGCTTTCGGCGCTGTCACTTCAGTCAGTTTCATTTTCTCCGGAAAATCATGATCGAAGCCCGTCTGTACCAGCGTTTCAGGAAAAAGCGGTCGTACCAGTACTGACGATTTTCCCTTCACAATGCTGATATCACCACCAACCTTTTTTGACTCTCCCCCCGGATGCAGAAGCCACTGAAATTTACCCGTTTCGTAAGCTTTCACATCGTCGATGATCAGAATTACCTTATCCAGCCAGAGATAATGCCGGAAGTTCCGGGAAAAGTTGGCTGAAGTTGGGCCCGTTCCGTTGGCCATAATGTATTTCATGTCGCCCGCGTCCATCAACTCGCTGAGTTTGCCGCTCAGCGGTGAACCGTTGTACTGCTGTTCTTTCGGCTGTGCCTTCCCGTTAAACAAAATCACGTTATGTGCCTGACTCTGAAAGAAATACTCCGGGTAATCTTTCGACCCATACCAGCTATTCCCGGCATCTTTAATGATGTCTTCGCCCTTGTGAAACAGGATAAACGAGTTGGCATCAGCGTGCGAATGGTTCCAGGTATAACCCGATTTTACGCCCAGCATCGTAGCGTCCCGCTCCCATGAAGTACGCATACTGGCCCAGTTCATATCGGCAAACAACGCCGAAGTTGCCAGATTGGGAAGTTTAGGAGCCTTACTCATGTCAGGCTGGTAGACCAGACCAATCGGCGTATTCGGAAAAAGGCCCTCCCGATGCTGACCATTTGTTAGCTGGTTCATATACCACAAATCATTGGGATTATCGCTTCCCAGGGCATACAGCAGTTTCACCGGCCGATCGGCTGAAACCGTCAATTCACCATCACCAAAGTTCAGTGAATACAACGGTCCCGTTCGCGGGTATGATACGTGCGCAAAGAAATCGTCCAGTTTTTTCAAGGCACCCAGATCAGGCTGTTTTTTCCCCGGAAAGGTATTGGTGTAGGCCAGCCGAAAAAACAGGTATTCCGACGAGCCGAAAGCGGCATAGTTCACACTTTCGTACATGCCTCCCGTACGGTCAAACGTTCTGGGCTTGGCCTGAAGCTGATCGCCACTGAACCGCATCCATTCTTCCGATGCCTTCATTACCGTTTCGGCCCAGTCGGCGGCTTCGGGCTGGTCATCGAGAATGGCCAGAGACGCTATGCCCGCCATATCGACGCAGGCACTCCACCAGTTGTGGCCCATCGAGTTGAGCGTATGGATGCGCGTTTCGGGCAAAACCCAGTCATTCAGCGCTGGTTTAATACCGTTTCGCACCACGCCATCGACAATGATTTTCCGTTCGTCTTTGGTGAGCGTGTTGTAAATAGCATCGTAGCCAATAGCCACCGACCAGCATCGATCCGCCGTTTGAAGATCTGATGTCCAGGGCGGATTCCGGTTCATCATCTCCTGATTCGACCAGGTGGGTTGGCTACACAACCGAATCAGTATGCCTTTGACTTTATCGGCATACTTCTTCTCAGTGGTCATCAGGTAGGCCAGAGCTAACCACTCGATCTTCGTTCGGGCCTGTCCGTCGCCACGATCACCGTTTGTCAGCAGGTTATCGGCTTCCTGCCTGATATCGTTCCAGTTATGGGCAATTGCCGTATCGGTTTTGATGCGATTAGTCAGCGTCGCCAATCGCTCTTTACTGAAGAACAAATAGGGGTGCGACGGCTTTTGAGCGAAAATGGGGATCGATAACGTGATCCAGGCGAGTATGCCAAAAAGAACTGATTTCATGTGTTTCGGGACGATGGGCCTTACCTGTTAGTTCAAATCCCAGTACACCACGTAGCGTTGACGATGCACTTTGTAATAGGGTTCCAGTTCTACCACTTTCCCTTCAGTGGTATTGGCGGTTTCAAATGTTAAGGGTTTTCCGGCAACCGGCTTCAGCCAGTCGGTGATCTTCTTCCCCTGGGTATTGATCGTATGGCTCAGGCTGGCTGGAATGGTATAATCGTAGCCATAATATTGATAGGGATCTTCGGGATCATGAAACGGAGCCGTGCCTTTCATATTTTCCGTACCCATTTCGCCTGCCAACAGCACAGGGCCGTAGGCAATGGCTGATACCTTTGGATTGTCGGGTGTGGCGACTAACCGTAGGCTCATTGGGTACTTAATTTCTACCTGATCCCCATCCTTCCAGGTCCGGTCGATGATGATGTAGCTACCCGGTTGCTGCGCAATTTTCAGGGCCTTACCATTCACGTTTATAGTCGCTCCGGCTGTTGCCCAGGCAGGGTAACGGAGGTAAAGCGGCATACGAACAGTCTCCTTCGTCTGAATCGTCAGTCGGGTGGTTTCCTCCTCAGGGTAGTTCGTTTCCTGCGTAATTTTCACCCCTTTGTCAGCCCAGTTTACTTCCGACGGAATAAAGAGGTTCACGTAAATGCCTTTGTCGTCGTGGTAGTAAATACTCTCACCGTATTTGGAATGGCTTTCAAAACCCGATCCGACACAGCACCAGAACGACTGATCGGGTGTGCTGTAGAGTCGGTACGCTCCCGGTTTCATCGGAGTGAAATAGCACACCATTCCCGACTCAGGGTCCTGCTGGCCCAGAATGTGGTTATAGAGAGCCTGTTCATAATAATCGGCATATTTCTCGTCGGCCGACCAGGTGAACAGGTGCCGGGTCAGCTTAAGCATGTTGTAGGTATTGCAGGTTTCGCTGGTGTTACCGGTCAGGTGTTCCGAGATTTTTCCCGGTTCAAAAAAGTGTTCTTTGTCGCTATTGCCGCCGTGGGCGTACGTGTGATCCCGAATGACCGTATTCCAGAAGAAAGTAGCGGCCGTTTTCGCTTTCTCATTACCCGTCAGTTCATAGTCTCGCGCTTCGCCGACCAGTTTAGGAATCACTGTGTTAGCGTGCAGTTTATTCAGATTATCCTTCCCGTTTTCCAGTGGTTCGAGCGCAGCTTTATGATAAAATAACTGAGCGAGTTTGAGGTGATCCGGGTTTGCGGTAACAGCATACAGGTTTAAAAAAGCATCATTCATACCGCCAAACTCGTTCCGCAACATTTTCTGTAACTGCTCCGGGCTCAGTGGCGACAGTTTTTTAGCCGCCCAGGATGCCATTCTGGTTTCGATGTCGAGCGCCTGCTGATTACCGGCATAGGTATACATATCGGTGAGGCCAGCGAACAGTTTGTGTAAGGTATACCAGGGAGCCCACACGCTGGTAGCCGCAATAGTTCGATCGATGTACTGTTGCGGATAGGCACTCAGATACCCCTCCTGATTCAATACCTTTTGCACGTCGCCCAGAGCCATAACCAGGCTATCGCCTTTTTTACGGAATGCTTCATTGCCGGTAGACGCATACTGCAATGACAGCCCTGACAAAATATGACCAATACTATGTCCACGCAACTCCATGTCCAATCCTTCCCAGCCGCCCAATGGTTTCGGCATTTTGGTAATGCTACCGGGTTTAGGCGTATTCATACCAGCGTTAACCCGAAAGCTATGCATCAGTCGTTCGACGGGTAGCGAAAGCAGCCACTGTCCTTCCCGATCCATATTCTCCTTAAACGGTCCTCTCGTTATTCGAACATCCTGAAGATTAAAGCTGTACGCTTTGATTGGGGCCTTCATGGATACTTTCTGCTTATCGCTGGCCTGTCCAGGGTATTGAGCCTGTGACGACACCGAACAGACTAGACAAGCTACTATTAGTTTATACGAAATGGGCCATTTTGATACGCGAAATGCCGGGTTATTCATCATGACTAAAAAGCTGTGCACGGATCAGCTTATTTGCATCGATCCTTCATCAGTAAATAGTACCAGAGTTATTCCGAATACCCTCCCAACCTTTAAATTATTCGTTTGTCAGGCAGGCAATCAATTGTGATCGACCCTAAGAAGTGACATTGGTCTTGACAAAAAACGGGTAGGGAGTCAGTATGGCCGACTTATAGTCATTCGGCGTTTATCTGAATCCGACATTAGCTACTCCTCCAAACCGGAACAATTCATCCGACCATGTACGACATCGTCAAAAATCTGAAGTTGGGTTTGCTTCACATCGGCTTTATCCAGCTAGACGAACGATGGCAATATGACAACGTGATCAGTCCATTTTCACGACTTTACCTCATCACAGACGGCGAAGGGTGGGTATGGCACAACGGAGAGAAATTTGTGCTGAGACCGGGCTCGCTGTACCTGATTCCGAGCTTTACCTACAGCCGTTATCATTGCGACCGGTTTCTGGAACAATATTACATCAGCTTCTTCGATGAAATGAGTGAAGGCTTGTCGATCTACGACCTGAAGTCAATGGCGTATGAAACGAACGCTAATGAACTGGATTACCGACTGATGGAACGCCTGCTGGCGCTGAATCCTGGCCGAACAATTAAAGAAGCAGACCCTAAAACGTACGATAATCGTCCAGAAGTATTGAGCTTTAACCAGCCTAAACCGAACCAGTCAACAAGCCAGTATGTTGAAACGCACGGTATATTGCTACAGCTTTTTTCGCGTTTTTTCGCTTCTGAAAACGACCAGGATCGGCAGCGGGCCAAAGGATTTCACCAACTGGCGGTTGTTTTACAATACATCGACAGTCATCTCCACGAAAAGCTTACGGTCGAGCAACTGGCCAGTAATGCGAATCTGAATGCCGATTATTTCTCCCGCCTGTTTCTGAGTATCGTGGGCATACGCCCCGTCGATTACATCATCAACAAGCGATTGGAACGGGCTCAGCTCCTGATGATGACCTCGTCGAGTGCCCTGAAAGAAATCGCCGAATCGGTTGGTATTCCGAGCATTTATTACTTTTCACGTCTGTTTAAACGCCGGTTTGGTATCCCGCCCGGTCAGTATCGGGAAACGATCTGGACCATGTAACAGGTGGTCGATTGATTACTCTACACGCGCTCCAGCTTAATGGGATAGGTCCGGTTGGCATTCCATTGGCAAACGTATAAATTCTGGTCTTCGTCCACACAGACATCGTGCCCGTGGTAAAACGTATTGCCATCCTGAAAGAGCTGTTGCAGCGCGCCATTGTTATACACTGGCGCGGTTCCGCCCGGATTTGAGACGACTCGATTGTTCTTATCCAGAATCGTTACGAAGCCTGAATTGTCGAAACGTTTTCCCGTTTCCCGCGATTTCGACCAGCATACACCCGCGTAGATATTCTCGCCGTGAACAACGGGTCGGCAAACGTATGCCCCCGGTAACTGAACGGTTTCGAGGTACTTACCGTCGAGCGTAAAAAACTTGAATGCGTTATCCTCCCGCGATGTGCAAATGAGCTTAGGATGATTCGGTTGGCGCAAATCGACCGCTACGCCATGTGCGTTGTTGAGGTTATGATCAGGATTAGCGTTGGCATGTCCACCAAAATGCCGGATATACTGACCCTGGTGATTGTACTGGATAATGTAATCAGAGCCATAGCCGTCGGCCACATAAAAATCGCCATTGGGTGCCACAGCCACTTCCGTTGGCATAAACTTTTGTTCTGGCTTATAAACGCCAATCGTTGACGGATGACCGATACTGAAAATAAGGCTTCCATCGACGGTTGTCTTGAAAATCCCACCTGACTGCGCATGCCACTTGTTGTCTCTTCCGAAAAAATAGCCGCAATCCGTGATGAAGAGAACATCTTCTCCGCCCTCCTTCGCCAGTGTCAGCCCGTGCCCACCCGGATAGCGGGTTCCCCAGGAATCGAGCAGTTTGCCCGACCGATCATAAATCAAGACATTGTTCTTCACCTCATCATTGATCATGATTAGCCGCCCTTTCGAGTCACTGACCATTTCGTGACAATTGAAGACCGGTGTTTTGGCCGGATCGAGAACACCCCATTCTTTATTGACCCGGTAGCGGTAGTTACCATGACCGATTATCTCGTGGTCCTGATTACGGGCGTAGCCGACGAGGTTCACGGCAAGCGAACCAGCCACTACGGCGGTGGACTGTTTCAGAAAGGTTCTGCGGGTCTGATTCATGGTCAATTTCAGGTAGCTTAGTTTTTAGACTGATCAGGCCATAATTCCCTTTACAAGTTTTCCCTCTACATCCGTTAGCCGAAAGCGACGGCCCTGAAATTCGAAAGTCAGTTTCTCGTGATCGATGCCCATCAGGTGTAACAACGTAGCCTGAAAATCATGCACATGTACCGGATTATGGGCGATATTATAGCCAAATTCGTCGGTTTCGCCGTAGGTAATGCCGGGTTTGATACCACCACCTGCCATCCAGATCGTAAAACAACGCGGGTGATGATCACGGCCGTAGTTGTCTTTCGTAAGCTTTCCCTGCGAGTAGTTCGTCCGGCCAAATTCTCCACCCCACACCACTACCGTATCATCCAGCAAGCCGCGCTGTTTAAGGTCCTGAACCAGAGCCGCCGACGGCTGATCAGTCGCTTTGCATTGGCGAACAAGACCCTTTGGCAAGTTACTATGCAGGTCCCAGCCCTGGTGATAAAGCTGAACGAATTTCACATCCCGCTCCAGCAATCGCCTTGCCATCAGGCAGTTGGCCGCGAACGTACCCGGATTGCGGGCCTCTGGCCCATAAAGATCAAACACCCAGTCGGGCTCGTCAGACAGGTCGTTCACATCCGGAACCGAGGTTTGCATCCGAAAGGCCATCTCATACTGAGCAGTATGGTTGGCCACTTCCGGATCGCCGTAAAGTTCCTCCTGTACCTGATTCAGATCTTTCAGGGCATCGAGCATGTTACGCCGATCGGTTGTTGTATAGCCGTTCGGATTATTGAGGTATAGAACAGGGTCAGAACCGGAGCGAAACTGAACACCCTGATGTTTTGAAGGCAGAAATCCATTCCCCCACAACCGGGCGTAAAGCGGCTGATCCTGTGGCGCATTTTTGGAAACCAGCACAATAAAAGCCGGTAGGTTTTCATTGGCCGAGCCAAGCCCATAACTGATCCAGGCACCAATGCTGGGTCGTCCGGCCAGTTGATTACCCGTCTGGAAGAACGTCAGTGCCGGGTCGTGGTTGATCTGCTCGGTAAACATGGACTTGATGAAACACAACTCATCGGCGACCTTGCTCGTATATGGCATCAGTTCGCTGACCCACGCGCCACTTTTGCCATGCTGGGCAAACTGATAGGGTGAGCTCACCAACGGCAGCGACGATTGCTGGGCACTCATGCCGGTAAGTCGCTGGCCTTTCCGCACCGAATCAGGCAGGTCTTTACCGTGCATTTTTTGCAGGTATGGCTTATAATCGAATAGTTCCAACTGCGATGGGCCACCGCTCTGGCACAAATACACGATCCGTTTCGCTTTCGGAGCCCGATGCGGAACCAATGGCAGTTGCTCGGGAGATGGAGTTGAAAACAGATTACGCGGCAATAATGAACCCAGTGCCAATGAGCCTAAACCCAATGACGCTTTTGTCAGAAACGACCGCCGGTTCACTGTATCGGCCAATTGTTGTGCAAGTTTCTTGTTCATTGCGTTTTTTGGATTCATGCCAACCGGCCGAAGGGGCACGTTCGGCCAGTTAATCGTCAATGTTTCGTCACAAAGGCTTCTGAATTCATTACAGTACTGGCCACTACGGCTCCGGCTGCCAGGGCGGGCATATCGGTTATGTTAGCTGGTTTATGCGCTCCGGCCTGAATCCAGCCCCGAACCTTAGCCGGAGACTTCCGAAATTTCTGATACTCCTGCCCATAAAGTCGGGTCAGAATCGCCAACTCTCTGGTGGTCGGTTTTCGGCTGGTTAACAGTTGAAAACTGTAGGTCAACTGGTCTGGCAGAGACTGATAGTGAGTCAGCGACTGCTGGGCAACTACGCTGGCCGCTTCGACAAACTGCGGATCGTTCAGCAGAATCAGCGCTTGTAGCGGTGTACTGGTTTTTTGCCGTTGCACGACGCAATAGCTGCGCGAAGGTGCATCGAAGGTATTCATCGACGGTGGAGGATTGGTTCGTCGCCAGAACGTATACAAGCTGCGACGGAAAAGATTTTCGCCTTTATCCTGCTTATACACATCGTCATTTACTGCCCACAAACCCGCTGGCTGGTAAGGCTTCACGCTTGGCCCGCCCATTTTAGCCGACAACAAGCCACTGGCGGCCAGGGCGTTATCGCGAATCATTTCTGCCGTTAAGCGGGAAGATGGTCCGCGTGATAACCATGTATTTTCCGGGTCATGCTGAAATCCTTCGCGGCTGGCGTGGGACGATTGGCGATATGTGGCCGACATAACGATCAGTTTCTGCATCGCTTTCATATTCCAGCGGTCCGTTGCATTTCTACCATCCCGAAACGTGATGGCCAGCCAGTCTAGTAGTTCGGGGTGCGTAGGCAATCCTCCCTGATTGCCAAAATTATTGGACGATTTCTGGAGACCGGTTCCGAAGTACGTTTGCCAGTAGCGATTCACTACAACACGGGCCGTCAGCGGATTATCAGGATGAAGGAGCCATTTTGCCAGCCCTAGTCGGTTCCGTGGAAATTCCGGCGAAAAAGGCAGAATACTGGCCGGTACATCGGGGCGTACCCGTTGACCATGTGCGTCGTAAACACCACGTTTAAGCAGGAAGGTAGGCCGGGGTGTTTTCATCTCCTCCATCACCATTAATTCCGGGATGGCTTCTACAAGCTTATTACGCTCTGTTCGAAGCTGTTGTAAGGCTGTTTGCTGCTGCTGATAAGCCAATGATCTGGTTGACAGGTAGTAGGGAAACGATACGTTTGCGTCGGTCACGGTTGCCTGACGGGTGGCCAAAGTCCCGGTAGTAGTTGCCAGCATGGACACTTCAGCAGCCGTGAGTTCACGGCCGTAGACAACCAGCTCATCGACCAATCCATTTTTAAAACCGGCTCCCCTCATATCGGCACCTACCTGCAAACCGGGCTGTTCTTTCCCTAAATGCGTGCCTTTGGGCCAGATGATGTCCTTGTACAGATTGTCTTTTTCCGTGATCATCGACGCTTCTTTGCCATCGATATACAGCTTCAGGCCACGGGCTTTGCTCGACCCATCGTAGGTCATGGTCAGGTGAATCCATTGTTGCTTCGGCAACAATGCCTGACTAATCCTGACGATATTGTTGTACGGCCAGGTGTGGGCCATCAGTAATTCGGCTTTCCGCTCGCGGATGTTCAGAAAATAGCCCCTGAAATTGTACAGAATATCACCCTGTCCTTTGTGTAAAATCACGCCCTTGTTCAGCTCTTTAGGAATATTCACCCACACACCGATCGAAAATGGCTGCGCCCGATGAAAAATACCCACTTTGCCGAGGCTCAGAATATCATCGCCATTGGATTGAAATGCCTGCCCGAACTTGCCCGCAGCCAGTACCGGATCGACCACAGTTCCTTTATCTGTTCCTGAAACCTCACTTACGAACTTCCCATTGACCAGCTTATCGAAGGTAAATCGAGCCTGAAGCCCGGTCTGGGGAGCAAACGAGATTACATTATCTGCCTCTTTCCGCCATTGTTCAAAGGCTGGCTTTTCGGTCTGAACGGTTTTGGCAAGGGTCGTTTCCGCCGTTTTGATCTTCGTATCGATATAAGTCAGCAGACTATCCTGTTTCTTTTCGGTCAGCAGCAGGGTAGGCACCGGTATGGCATCGTCCCACGAAATCTGTCCGGCCTCATCAACATTGTTAAAAAACGCAAACAGGCTATAATAATCCTTCTGCGAAATCGGGTCAAATTTGTGGTCGTGGCAACGGGCACATTCCACCGTCATACCCAGCATGGCCGTACCCAGCGTGTTGGTGCGGTCAGCCACATATTCAACCCGAAATTCTTCGTTAATAATCCCCCCTTCCATATTCTGGGAGTGGTTCCGGTTGAAACCTGTCGCCAGCCGCTGCTCACGCGTTGGCTGTGGCAGCAAGTCACCGGCCAGTTGCCAGGTAATGAATTGGCTAAACGGCCGGTTTTGGTTGAACGATTGAATGACCCAATCCCGCCATGGCCACATCGACCGATAACGATCCACTGTATAGCCGTGCGTGTCGGCATATCGGGCCAGGTCCAGCCAGTCGACAGCCATTTTTTCGCCGTAATGGGGTGATTGTAACAATCGGTTGACCACTTTTTCGTACGCATTCGGCGATTTGTCGGCCAGAAATGCGTCTCTTTCGTCCAGGGTTGGCGGTAAACCCGTCAGGTCGAGCGACACCCGGCGCAGCAGCGTTTCTTTATCGGCTTCAGGCGCAGGTTTCAGCCCTTTCTCCTCCATTTTATGGAGTGTAAAATAATCAATGGCGTTTTTAGGCCAGCGCTTATCCTGTACATCAGGTAGTTTTGATTTTTCTGGCTTGATGAGCGCCCAGTGCTGTTTATAGTCCGCACCTTGCTCAATCCATTTGATGAGTACGGCCTTTTCGTAAGTCGACAGTACGCGGTTAGATGCTTTAGGCGGCATCATCTCCTGTTCATCGGCGGTAATAATCCGATGGTATACTTCGCTTTTGTCCAGATCACCGGGAACAATGGCATGCTTGTGTCTGGCTTTTTTTAAGGCTGCCAGGGCTCCTTCACGGGTGGCCAGTTCCAGACCGGCTTTCTGACTGTTTTTGTCTGGGCCATGGCAGAAAAAGCACTTATCCGAGAGAATGGGTTTAACGTGTAGGTTGTAATCGACCGTTTCGGGGAGCTTATCCGCCAGGTTGGCAATGTCGGCGGGTTTTTCGACAGAACTACAGGCTTGCAAGAGCACAGCAGTACAGAAACAAGTAAGCCCTAGCAGCAAGAGACTGGAACGGATTTGTTTCGTAAGTCCTGTGTTTTTCATTGGCTCTACTAGATTAGGCCTTTCGCGATTAGCCGTACTGGCGCATTAGCTGCTTACAGCTAACTTAATTTTTTATTGTCTGATCACCAGCAAAAGTAGGATTTAAGTAAGCCAAAGAAAATACACAAATAAGAGGTTGTTTTACACAAATCCGACTTATGTATTCGTATGGAAGTCAACTATACTTAGACTTCCATACGAACGGATCGACTAGTTGTTGAGAACCAGCGTGTAGCTTTTGCCGGGCTGCGTCGCAAAATCATAGACTGGCCCAATAAACGGCTTCTTCATGATAAGCTGGGCCTGGGGCGAAATGATTGGGTCTTTGATAGCCAGTGTCTGATAAAATGGATTCGGGTTGTCGGCACCATTAAGCACCGTAGTGAATCCATTTGCCTTCAATTCGTTCGGAACCCGAATTCGGCAGTTTCCACCTAACGTAGATTTTATTATGACTTTGGCCACTTTGCCATTTTTCCACTCAAGAGATGTAATCTCGAAACCACCCCGTGCCCGCAGGCCGCTGATGCTTCCATTCTGCCAGCGGTCGGGCAAGGCCGGTAACAAATGAATAGCACCGTCATGACTCTGCATGATCATTTCGGCTATTCCGGCCGTGCAGCCAAAATTACCATCGATCTGAAACGGCGGATGCGCATCGAACAAGTTTGTATAGGTGCCTCCTCCCTGCTGTGAACCAACCGGCGACAGTTGATTGGTAATCAGCTTATAAGCCCGATTCCCGTCCAGAAGCCGCGCCCACCAGTTCACTTTCCAACCCATTGACCAGCCCGTGGAAACATCGCCCCGCTGCTCAAGCGTGTTGCGTGCTGCCGTGAACAGCTGAGGAGTACGGTAGGCCGACAATTGCGCCGATGGGTACAGGCCATACAGGTGTGAAATATGCCGGTGCTTGTCGTCGGGGCTGTCCAGATCGTCGATCCACTCCTGCAACTGGCCATGCTTACCAACCTGCATTGGCGGCAACTGAGCCAGTTTAGACGCTACTATCCTGACAAAATCGGCATCAATGTTGAGCGCTTTGGCCGCCCGGATGGTACTGGTAAAAATGTCGAAGACAATCTGATTGTCCATCGTTACACCAGCGTCAATCGAGGTTTTGGGCCGGGTCGACGGCGCGTTTTCGGGTGACATACCGGGGCAAACAACCAGATAATGATGATTGGGATCTTCGACCAGATAGTCAACAAAGAACTCAGCGGCCCCTTTTATGGCTGGATAAACCGACTTCAGGTACTTTTTATCGCCCGAGTACTGGTATTTTTCCCACAGGTGCTGGCTGAGCCAGGCACCGCCCATTGGCCACATCGCATAATAAATTGGGTCGACAGGACCCGTAATACGCCAGAGATCGGTGTTGTGATGGGCAACCCACCCTTTGGCTCCATACATAACCCGCGCGGTTTCCTGACCCGTCTGCGACAACTCATTCACCATCTTCACCAGCGGCTCATGCAACTCGGTCAGGTTCGTGACTTCGGCAGGCCAGTAGTTCATTTCGGTGTTGATATTGATCGTATACTTGCTATCCCAGGGCGGGCTCATCTCATCATTCCAGAGTCCTTGCAGCGTTGCAGGCTGCCCCTGAACCCCATTGCGCCCCGCCTGAGAAGCCGAAATCAGCAGATACCGCCCAAACTGAAAATACAGCGATACCAATTCCGGATCATTGCCCGACGCAAACTGTTTAATGCGTTCGTCGGTGGGAAGTTTAGCAGCATCGGCAGAACTGCCCAGATTCAGTTTTACACGGTTGAAATAACGCTGATAAGCCCCAACGTGGTTATTCAGAATAGTCGAAAAAGAGCGCTTGATGGCCAGATTCAGGTATTTATCGGCCAGTGCCTGCGGGTCGGCAGTGAGAGTTTTATAATCGACGAAATTGGTTGCCATCGATACGTAAAGCGTAGCGGCATTGGCGCCACTCACCACGACCGACGTATCGGTTTTGCTGGTTTGACCACCCTCCGGCATGACCTGTATATGGGCATTAAAGCGCACCTGGCCCTTCACGCCCTCGTGATCGCTGGTGGTACCTATTAGCACGAGCTTATTCTTTCCTTCGATGGTTTGCTGGGTTTGCTGCGGGCTGTTCAGAAAAGCTGCAAACGATAACTTGCCGGGCTTATCGGCAGTCAATCGAACAACAATGACCTGGTCAGGTACCGACGCAATCACCTGACGCGTATAACGCACGCCATCAACCGTATATGACGTTGTAGCGATTGCTTTTTCAATATCCAGATCACGGTAATAATTGCTGTACGACTGATGATTCGGAAAATTCAGCAGGAGGTTACCGACCGGCTGATATTTCATACCGTTGATTTTGGTCGACTGGATTTTCTCGCTCGCCAGTTTCTGCGCTTCGTCCTGCTTCCCCTCAAAAATTAATTTCCGAATTGTCGGTAAAGCGGCCAGAGCTTCCGGATTGTCGTTGCGGTTTGGCCCGCCCGACCAAACTGTCGCTTCATTTAGTTTAATGATTTCCTGCTCGGGATTTCCGTAAACCATCGCCCCTAATCGACCATTACCAACAGGCAAGGCATTAGTCCAGGTGGTTCCGGCCGGTTGTTTGTACCAGAGTTTTAAAGCATTAGGCTGCTGGGCAAGTGTCGACAGGGAAATGCAGAGAAGACAAAGGGTTACTCGAAAGATCGTCATAATGGATAGTCAGGCTGTATACTGGCTATGTTGAATGAGTCAATTTTCGTATTTTTTTACCCGTCCCGGCCTAATTTTATTCGTAGCAATCTGATAGTCAGCGCAGAGTTACACGAAAGCCGTATGCCAAGATTATTTTGCAAACGCCCTTCTCCACTATCTTTTAGGCCTTTCGCGGAGAGCCGTGCCACGGTTACCAATGACGGACAAACAAACCGTGGCACGGCTCTCCGCGAAAGGCCTATCTTTATATTGTATCGTTCAGGTCATCTGAACCGAGCGCCACTCCGTTTACTTAAAATCAGGCAGGATCACATCCTTGGTTCGTTCGGCAGGTGTTACCGTCAGTTTTTCGACTTTCCCGTTAACAAATCGGCCTTCTACAGTGGTGTTGTAAGGTGCATGAAGCTTGAACGTTACGTCCCAGTTTCTGGGCCAGGCCGGAAGCAACCGGATCACCTTGCCATCCGTCTGCATCAGCATTTCCTGAAGACCGATCATACCTGCTCCGCCCCAGTTATGGTCGGGCGTCCAGTCGAAGCCCGGTCCCCAGAAAGCCGGGAAACGCCGACCGGAATTTCCAAGCTTTAACGTAGTCAGGCGGGCAGCTTCATCAGTCAGGCCAAGCCGGGCGGCAAAGATGTTATGCTGCCGCCAGCCAACATGACTAATCTGCCTGACTACATCCGGGTCATATTTGTAGGTGTTGATGGCGGTATCGAGGCCGGGCTTACCGAGCCCATACGTACCCCACGGGAAAACCGGATACAGCTGCGGACTCTCGGTATTATTGATTCGTTCCCAGAGCTTAGCGGGAGAAATTGTCACGTGCCCATCGAACTCCCGAAAACTGATCGGCGGAATTCGCCTGAGCATCTCAGTCCAGGTTTTGCGTTTCTGGTCGTTCAGATAAGAATCTGGCAACTCAAGCAGTCGGGTCAACACGGTTGTCAGACCCGCTACGGTTGAGGACGGATTATAGGCCATTTTGTACGTCTCAGCCGCTGATCCCGGATAGATGACAAGCTGTTTCTTTTCATCCAGTGCGCTGGCACCCCGCTTACGAGCCAGATACTGATAATGCTGGTCGAAAAAAGTCAGGCAGCTTTCAATAAACGGGATGTAGGCCGAAATGTCGTTGCCGGTGTATCGCTCTTCGTCCAGCATCATCAGGCAAAACTCCAGCGATGTATCCCAGAGGTATTCCAGCCAGCGATTGTACTCCATTCCCCGGTCATAATCAGCGGGGCGTTTGTATCCATATTCGGCCGGGTTTGGCAGCCCGAAATTCTCAATCTGTTCGGTAAAACTAGCGCCTTCGTGCCCCCAGTAGTGCTTTGTGCGCAGTTCAGCCGTTTTTAGAATTCGTAGATAGAAATCGAACTGCGGCTTCATCAGGTCAAAATCACCACTCTTCAGCATCGGAAAATAGACCAGCCGCTGATTTTGCGCCGTGTGGGTTCCACCGCCCCAGTTTCTGAAATCAGGCGACAACGTATCGTTTTTGTTCGTAAAAACAGGGTCATAGGTAAACAAACCCCCGTTGAATTTCGTCGGCCATTTGCCCAGTGCATTACAACCAAGCATGTAGCGAAACAACTGGTAATTACGGCCAACCTGCCATGTCGCCAATGATGTATCGGGCCCGTCGGGTTGAATAAAAATGGAGCTTCGGTTCCAGAATTGCTTCCACCAGTCGAGTGTTTTTGGCAATGCCGTCTTCTCTGACTTTGTTGCATCGACAATAAGCTGGCGAACGCCCGTCTGCCATTCCGCTACGTTTTTCACCGTATCACTATGCAGGTAAACCGCAATGGCATGCGACCGCGCGGGTAATACACTGGCCAGCTTCCAGCCATCAAAATCAGTATCGACGTATTTCCCAGTCGTTTTTCCGGCGGGGCGCATGTTCTGCCCGAGCATTGTTCCGCCGAAAATCAAATCCTTCATCGGGTTGTACAATTGCTCTTTACTAGCCTCCAGACCCTGTTGTTTTACCGCCATATCGAACACGGTCGTAGCCCGATTCTGATGGTAGAACAAAACCGAATTTGACTGGAAATTGATTGTATCGCGAAAGCTGGTTACCTCGCCAGAAAACATGTGCTTCCAGGTATTTGCCTTGTTCGCTTCCCCTTTGCTGACTCGATCTTTCGTTCGCCAGGTTTCGTATGTTGCCTCAACTTTCGTTGCTTTATTGCTCTGAATATCAACGTGAATGACTGGCCGATACACATCGACCCAAACGCGCACATCAGCGGTTAATGCACCATTGGCTCCGTGAATTTTCACATGCCCGTCCTGAAGCGACAATTCCTGCCGAAACGTCTTACCCTCAAATGGGTTAGGCGACAATTTTATCCGCACACGGCCTGCTTTGAGTGACGCATTATTTTCGTCGAACACACCACTTTGAGCCATATAAAAAAGGAGTTCGCCTTTCTCAACCCAAACATTCAGGCCAATATCGCCCCCTCCGCAAGGCATCGATTCCGACGAATTCCGGCTTTGACTGCTCCAGATAATATTATAGGATGACAAGGTCTGGGCTTGTGAAACGCTGCACTGTATGCCAGAAATGGCGAGAAGCAGAACCAGGAGGGCTATTTTCATTCGTACAGGAAAATCGGGAATCAAAAGCACAAAAGTAAAGCAATCTGCTTCTATCCGTAAATTCACGATACAGGTTTTCTTTTATCTGATTCCGACTCTTGTTCACGAAACCGATGCAATCATCTACCGTATAGAACAGCGCGATCTACTTTCTTTTATTTATTATTATTTTCTATTATTTAAGAAAATCATAGATTTGCAGTAAGTTTAATCCAATTAATTTACCCTTACTATACAAATATGCACAAGAATACGACCAAAAGTCTATTTTATGAGCATACTACCTTTATTAAACGAAAAAATTAGAAACTCCACCCAGCAAATCAGCTGAGTCAATAAGTGGATCGGACTGCTGGGCAAGTGATTGACTAAGAAATACGCTCAAAACGAATAGACCATTTAACCAAACCTACACAAATGCAAAAAACGGGTTTATTGTTGCTGCTGGGTTTCCTGATAGCGCTCTCTCCTGCCGTGGCTCAGTCAACATCGGGCAAACCACGTACCATTGTCACCACCGATGGCGAAGTGGACGATGTCGATACGTTCATTCGGATGCTCCTCTACAGCAATGAATTTGACATTGTGGGATTGGTATATAGCAGTTCACAGTGGCACTACAAAGGGGATGGCAAAGGCACAAAATTTACGTCGGAGATGGACAATACGGCGAAACGCTATGGCGAACGAACAGAACTCCGCTGGCCCGGAACAACCTGGATGGAGGACTATATCGGCAAATACGCCAGGGTGTATCCGAACCTCATCAAACATGCAAAAGGATACCCTACCCCCGACCATCTACTGAGTCTTATCCGAGTTGGCAATATTGATTTTGAAGGCGAAATGAGCCGGGATACCAAAGGCTCTGAGTTCATCAAGAAAATTCTGCTCGATGCTGATCCCAGCCCTGTTTACCTGCAAATATGGGGAGGGACAAACACCGTTGCCCGAGCCCTGAAATCCATCGAAGATCAATACAAAAATACGCCCAGCTGGCCGATGATTGCCAAAAAGGTATCCGATAAAGCCATCATCTACGCGGTGCTCGATCAGGATGCGACCTACCAGAAATATGTCGCTCCCAACTGGCCGCATATCAAAGTATTATACAATTCCGATCAGTTCTGGAGCTTTGCCTACTTATGGCCAAGGGTTGTTCCGACTGAACTACAACCTTATCTGGGCGGCAAATGGTTTTCTGAGCACATCAAGTCCGGGCATGGCCCACTCCTGTCTTCGTATTATCTGTGGGGCGATGGGCAGAAACTCCCCGGCGACCCGGAGCATACACACGGGGATATGGAAGAGGCTAAAAAATACAACCGGAGTCAGTATGATTTCATTTCGGAGGGTGATTCACCGGCTTATTTCTACCTGATCGATGTGGGACTACGAAGCATGGAGGCTATTTCATACGGAGGATGGGGCGGTCGGATGGTGCAATCAAAAACGAATCCGTACCGATGGGAAGATGGCAAACAGGTGACCGATTATGATCCGTATACAAAGAAAAACGAAACTGCCTATCCCCAAACCCGCTGGATTCCGGCGCTTCAGAATGATTTTGCCGCCCGTGCCGACTGGTGCGTTAAGCCCTATAAAGAAGCCAACCATCCGCCAATGGTCAAGCTTAATCATGCCCGCAATCTAACCGTAAAACCCGGCCAACGCATCACACTCAGCAGTTCGGCTACTGACCCAGACAACGACAAGGTCAATTACCGGTGGTGGCAGTATGAAGAAGCGGGTACATACGCTGGCCAAATTTCTATTGAGCAAGCCGATCAGCCGAAAGCATCCATTACCATCCCAAAGGATGCTACGGCGGGAAAAACGATCCACCTGATTCTGGAAGTAAGCGATCAGGGAACACCCTCGCTGACTCGTTACCAGCGCGTTATCGCTACAGTGGCCAATTGAGTTTTTCGTTTTTTTACAACCCTGTACTACCCAATGACGAGCGGCAAGTTTACGCACGAACATGCCTCACCGCTCGTCATTGGGGTCGACATAAGACCTGTATTGCTGGTAGCTACAACCGTTTACCTTCCTGTAATCGCTTCAGTCTCAGCAAGGCTTCGATGTAGTAATAATCAGCATAATTGATCGACACATCGATCTCGGAGTTGTTGGGTTTATGACCCGTTGAATGCAAAAGAAACGCGTTGTTTACATCATGGCTCTGGTAACTGGCTGACGACAGAGACGTCAGCATGGCCTCGGCTTCGGCTCGGTATTTGGTTTGGAGGGATTTATCCTTCGTCAATGTGGAAAGTTCGAGGAGCGCCGACGAAACCACTGCCGCAGCCGAGGCATCCCTGGGTGCATTCGGAATATCAGGCGAGTCCACGCCGGGCGAGTCCACGCCGGGAGCGTTGAAATCCCAGTACGGAATATGATCGGCGGGTAGGTTTTTGATGAACACATCGGCCGTTTTCTGGGCTGTTTCGAGAAACTCTTTTTTACCCGATTCGCGATACGACATCGTAAACCCATAAATGGCCCAGGCCTGCCCCCGCGCCCACATCGACTCGTCGGAATAGCCCTGATGCGTTACTCCTTTAATTTTCCGCCCGGTTTTTCGGTCATATACCACCACGTGATAGGATGTCCAGTCGGGCCGGAAGTGGTTTTTCATGGTCGTCATGGCATGGCTCACGGCGATGTCATACAGCTTTTTGCTCCCTCCATTTTTCGATGCCCAGAACAACAGTTCGAGATTGATCATGTTGTCCATGATTGTGTTATGCTGTGGCCACTCCATATTGGGCACGGGTCGTGGCCACGATAAAATTGTGCCGACGTTTGGATTAAAGAGCGTCGCCAGTGAATCGGCCGCCCGGAGCAACGTTTTTTTATAGGCCGGATTTTGGGTCAGGCGGTAACCGTTGCCGTAGCTGCAATAGAACTGGAAGCCCAGATCATGATCGAGAACGGGTTTGTCGAGGACGGTTGCCAGTGATTTGGTAAAGCCTTCAGCCTTTGCTTTGAGAGCCGGATCTTTGGTGTATTCGTAACTATACCAAAGCGTTCCCGGCCAGAAACCGCTTGTCCAGTCGGTTACCGATACTGTATTCCAGCTTTTCTGTCCGGCTGGTATCCGACGGGGTTCTTTTGTATAATCGGTCTGTTGAGGCAGCTCTTTTTTTAACTGCGCAACACAGTAATCAAGCTGATTGCCGACATTCAGGGTTAATTTTTGGGCCAGAGCCTGGCTTGAAATCAGTAGTATAAAGCAATAAATTGGTATGAATCGCATGAGTATCAATTGTCTTTTTAGAGATGGAGAGGATGAGTACCTATACAATGGATTTTATAGATCTGGTGTCAGCCAAATTGCCTGCCCGCCTTTCGGGAGCAACGTCATATCCAGTGATTGTCCGGCTTTTACCTTTTTGATGGATACACGCACCTGGGTTTTGGTTTGAACAGTCGGATCGTCCGAATAAATATGGGCCGTATATGCCTTTCCTTTGGGTAGAAAATCGAGCGGTACTTTAAGGTTTCGACCATCGTTGTTGCTGATCGTGCCGACAAACCAGTCGTTATTACTCCGCCGGGCGATCGTAACGTATTCACCGATGGCATCGTGAATCACTTTCGTTTCATCCCAAACGGTCGGGACTTTCTCGAAGAACTCTATTTCGGGTTCGCCACCGTATTGAGCGGGTTTGTCGTACCAGAAAACGGATTGCAGTGGACTATATGAAATAACATTCATGGCCAGCTGATGAGCATGAGTGTTTTTTAGCCGTTTATCGTAATAACAAATTGTATAATCGCCAGCGCCGGCCAGATACCGCGTGAAGGGCAAAATGGTATTGTGTGTAGCATCAGGAAACTCTTCATTGCCTCGAATACCTTCCTGCGTCATCACGTTCGGGTAGGTTCGGCTGGTTCCGGTCGGTCGGTATTCGTCGTGAATACTTACCATCAGGCCATTTTCCATTGCCTTTCGTTTCGCTTCAGTAAGCCAGGTTGTCCAGCGGTGTGATCCGACCTGCACAAACCCAAACTTTACGCCCTTTACGCCCCACTTTTTATAGAGCGGAAAGATCTCGTCCATCTGTTTGTACAATGCCTGCAGGTTGACGTACAGGATCACTCCAACTCCTTTTTGCTTTCCATACTCGATAATTTTCTGAAGGTCCATTTTGGCCACTACTTTTGTCGCATCCGAATTGAAACTGAATGCCGGGCCGTACCATTTCCAGTCGAATAGCATGTATTGTAGCTGGTGAGCCGCGGCAAAATCGATGCAGGCATTGGCCCCCTCATCGGTGAGTGTCACCTCACGCATGACCTTTCCCGGCTTAATCCAGTTGGTGTTCTGGAGCGTTGTCGGCGGGTTCAGGTTCAACAGAATGTCATTATTTTCGAGGAGTTGACCGGGGTGTTCGGCTACCATGATGACACGCCAGGGTGTCCCTACATCCGACATCAAATCGGCACTTTCATACATTGCAGTCACCAGCGTATTCGGTTTGGCAGGCAATAACTTATACTTTGTCAGTGCATAATCGGTCAGGTCCGCTTCTGCCAGACTTACGTACAGCTTATTGGGCAACTGGAGCGTCAATGGGCGCTCGGCCATATCCGGCCAGTCGCGTAACGGCCGTAATGAATACGGACCCTGCGCCCAACCCGTAAACCAGGCTTTGGTATCAGCAGGGAGCGCAAATTCGGTATTTTCAGCCATTACCCGATGGTATAGCCCCTGCGGGTGCTCCGGGAAAAAATATCGGATGGCAACACCTTCATTATAGGCACGGATAAAGATGCTCAGGCGATAGTTCGGGTTATCATCTTTCTGAAGCTGAATTTCAATCTGGTTATACTGGTCACGAATCAGGCTGCGCTCGCCATAAACAGGTTTCCAGGTTGTGTCGCGCTGTGTATTGATAACGTTTTTTATGGACAGGTTGTCGCACCAGCCAGCACCCGCCGACCCAACTGCACTGGATACTTTCTGAGCCATGGCCTGCTCGAAAATATGGTTGTCGACCTGAATACCCAGCCCCGATTCGAGAATAACGGGTTTCTTCTGAAAATTGACCTGATACGTCATCTGTCGTCGGGCCGCGTTCGGTTTGCCGGAGCTGGTTTCCTTCTGCGCGAACACGACCTCCAGCTTACCATCCGGCGATTGAAGATGTGTTTCCGATGGCGGATTCGCCACTGTCTGGCCAAAAACGGATCGGGTGAATAAAATCCCGGCAAGCAGGGCATAGAAAATGAAACGTCGCATTATTTCTGTTCAGAAATCATAAAAGATGTGTCCAGTCAAACCTTTAGACTGGAGCAAGCATTTTAATAGCAAAATTTCGCCCCACGAATGCCCTGATTGCGTGCCTAGCCGTGAACGCTTATAACTATACGTCGAAATTCATTATGCTATCCTTTGCCATGCGGATATCGGTAATTGGCCGGTCTTTCAGTTAAAACACCAGCCCCTGCTTTATCGACTCTACCAACTGGTTCAATCGAACAACAAAGGCTATGACTTTTCATGGGGCAACTCCATTTGGGGAATCCATCTGCCTGTAAATAGGCATTTAGCTGGTATCCATACCCTTTTGTTAAGCTTTTTTATTTACAAATTAGCCATTCTGCGAGATCATTGCCTTTACTATGAAACAGACCGAAAGAACAAGTGAGAACAATGGTCGCACAATGATGCATACACAAAAAATGAAGCTGATTGCCGACGAGTGGCTCATCGTCAGGCCGTAAATCTATACGAAACGCTGGAGCGATGGCCTTGTACGAAATCTACAAGCCACGTAGGATGAACTACTTAGTGGGCAATAAAGGCGCTAACTTAAGGGATATAGGGCTTACCGATAACCAACTTATTGCCCGAAAAGTCTACTTCAAATAAATGAGGAACCCGGACATTACGGCCGTTGCTGGATTTATGACTATGAAGTGACATCAACCACTTGCCATCCAGCGTAGAGAACAACATTCCATGACCGTAATTGGGCGGGGTTATAGGCTCTTTCTCCTGTATCCAGGGTCCATCCAGCGTGCCGCTTTCCGAATAGGCAACGCCTTGTGTATAAACATCGTATATCCAGCTGGTCCAGATCATGCCAAGCTTTCCGGTTCCTGTTTGGAATAAATAGGGGCCGTCCGTCACTTTATTCGGGCCAATCTTATCATTCGATTTCTCACGGCTCCACGGGCTTTCGCTGGCCCGAAAAAGCAGTTTTCCTTCACCGATCGAACCGCTCAAATCGGGCTTTAGCTCAATTTTTTCAATGGTTCCATTCAGGTTTTGCAGCCATTCATAACAATAAACCATGTAAGGCTTACCATCTTTATCCACCCAAAATGTGCCATCCAAGGTAGGTTTGTCAGCGGGCAGGTAGACCGGGTCTTTCATGGGGACATAGGGTCCCTCGGCTTTATCGCTTACTAAAACATGGGAGGCCCGGCGTTCGATGACATTCCCGGCGACCGTATCAATTTTCACCTCCCGGTTGGTGAAGGTGGCAAAATAGTAGTATTTATCGTTGTAGTGGTGCAGTTCTGCCGCCCAGATCATCGGGCTCTTTCCCATCCAGGATTCAGGGTCAGTTTTGGCAATTATGACTGGGCCTGTCCATTTTTTCAGGTCTTTGCTTTTCCACAGCATGCCCCCCGTACCGGTCATGTAGTACGTTGCGGTAGCTTTGTCGGCCAGGATAAACGGGTCGCTCAGGCGAATAGAATCCAGGGGTACATCCTGCCTTAGCACAGGCGTTCGGTTTTGCGAAAAAACCGTGGTCAGAGTAACGCTAATCAAAACCAGGATCAATAACGACTCATTAACCTTCATACAACGATATACTAAATTTTCTAACCCTATTTCCATCTGCCCCTACTTCCTGGCATTTTCTGCCGCTAAGCTACCATTTTCCTGATGAATCAGGGACGTTTTTCTCTACGGGGCAATCAATGTGTGCTTTGTGCTTTTACCAAATTTATGCTGACTATCATAAGCCAGACCAAGACCAACGCTGGAGAGCTTGTTTTCATCAGCAATTGCTGCCTTTGGAAAGAGTCGCTTGAATTCGGCCTGTATGGAGTGAACTTCTGTAGAGCCGCCAGTAAGTATGACCAGATCAATGTCTTCATTTCTGACACCGGCCTCCCGGAGGCACTGGGTGGCTGAGGCCGCGATTTTCTCTACTTCATCCTGAATAGCTGCTTCAAAGAGAGCGCGTTTGATCGTTATCAAAAAATCGTCCTCGATAAAATCAAACGCGGCCCGGTGCTCACTCTGCGACGACAGCGCAATTTTTGCCCCCTCGGCAGCGGCAAGAAGTGTATGACCGGTTTCATCTTCAAGTACCTTCAGGAGCCGACTATACCGCTTTTTATCATGCGACTGATGCAGAAATTGCCGGGTTTGCATGATGACTTTGGGCGTATACAGAAAATTAACTTTACTCCACTCAGCCAGGTCATGATAGGGTTTTAATGGAACTTCCAGGTATTTATCACCGTATCGGCTGCGGTACCCCAGTTCGGGCATGATAGCCGCCAGGCTTAAATCTTTATCAAAATCATTACCCCCAACCCGAATACCCGTATTGGCCAGAATATCGGATGATCGATCCGTTTTGTGAATGGCTTTATTCGACAGTCTGATCACCGTAAAATCAGATGTACCTCCACCCAGATCAGCGACAATCGCCAGTTTTTCACCGTTTAACTTAGCTTCGTGCGCAAAGGCCGCAGCAATCGGTTCGAACTGAAAATCGATGTATTTAAAGCCGATTCGCTGCGCAATTGCCTTTAGTTCGGCCTGAGCCTGCGCATCGGCCATCGGGTCATTGTCGACAAAATGAACAGGGCGTCCCATAACCACATGTTCGATTTCCTGACCGGCAGCAGCATCCGCTTTCGCTTTAACATGCCTTAAAAAAGCGGTGATGATGGTGGCAAAATTCATGGAAGTACCATTAACGATGGTTCCATGTTTCATGAGGGAAGTACCCAAAACCCGCTTTAAACTTCGCATAAAACGACCGGACTTCCGATCGAAGAACAGATTGACGGCCGTTCTGCCGAAGAAGGGCTTGTTATCGATACTCTGGAAGAAAATGGCACTGGGAATGGTTACAGACCCTTGTTCAACCGGCACCAGGCTAATTTCACCGTTATTATCGATGGCTACACTCGTATTCGATGTGCCAAAATCTATTCCGCAGGAAATCGTTGCCATTCCGGTCTGTCTAAATTTTCATCGTGCACAGATCCTGTAGTGGGAAGAAACACTATAGCCTGCACGACGTATCGCTAGATAAAAGGGGGGCAAATTTACGTTAAAAAATGGTTTTGCTAGCATCGTTTTCTTATCTGGTAATATAAAAATGCTGCTCGACCGGAGTAGCCGATTGAACCTTAACTCCTATGCTTGTTCCATATTGCCAGGCGACAACCGTTACTTTCAGGGGCATTTTGCTACGGGGAGGGATTTTGGTAAAGACCAGACGATTTCCCTCAATTATAGCTGGCCCTTCCTTCACATAATACGAGACGGGCATAAGGGCATCTGAAACGGCATTCAGTGTCAATGATTTTACACCTGTCTTTTGATCCTGTAGCTGAGAAAAGCGGATTATCTGCGCTTTCCCTTCCTTATTGACCAGCGGGAATCGGATGTCGGCCTGCTGTACGATACTCTTGTTGGTTTTATCGCCCTTGTTGGAAGCCAGGAGCCAGATGTCATTGGATCGTTTGGGATTATTGAACCCCATCCGATAAAAGCTGAGCTGAAAGGTACTGTCGTTCAGCTTCTTCACGGGGCCACAAATCCGATCTATCGAAATCCTTGTACGGGCATGGTTAGCAGTAGGGCGCACTCGTGTACTATCCGTAAACACACTTGTCAGATGGAAAGTAATGCCATCTGCTTCGGGCAAAAATTGTAGCTGATAATTGCCATGACTTTTCATAGGCTCTAAAAAGTGGCCGTTTTGCTGAAACCCCAGATGCTGTGGTTTTTTCCCCCTCGCCTGTCGGTAGATTGCTTCGGTGGCCTCAGCCATCTCTTTATCGAAGCACCAGGATGCAACCTGTTTATTGCCTTTGTAGGCCAAATAGGGCGCAGGGCTGGCCATCGGTAAACTATCTTTTCGCCACCTGTCCATGAGCCAGCCGTGTTCGGGATTAATGGGTGTTAAGACCACACTATCTTTTACGTTTCTTTTATCAGGCAATCGGTATGCAGCGGCTTTCCCGATATACAGTGCCAGAAAGTTTACCAGTTCATCGGAGTAGTCGAAATGTCCCCTACCCGCATCGGCCAGTAAGCTAAATGGCGTTTGCGGATGTTTGGCCACATAGGCAAAAGCCGGGCTGAGCCGATCTTCCCACCACTCATATTCGCCCATCACCATCAGCCCCGGCACACCCTCGATGGTTCGGTTACCGTGCGGCCGGATCGCTGGGCTGGGCACTTCCCAATCGGGATTAGGGCGACCACTGCCAGTAAGTTTGGTGAGTGGAGCATCGCCATGTATGGATATTGCTGCAAGCGTACGACCGGGGTTCCAGGCCGCAAAATTCCACGGATAGCTGGCCAAAGCGGAATGACCAATGGGCACAACGGGGGAAAATTTCAGTTCAGTATACCCGGAAACAATAGCTAGTTGATCCATCATGTTCTGAAATTGCGCGCTGGCTCCATTCGTAAAATCAAAAACGAAATTAAAACCGGGCGTTACCCAAACCTCGGCAAAACCTAATTTGGCTAGTTTTTTACGAAAATCAGGATGTTCGAAAATGCCCTCCTCCAGCATATTATGCTGACCGACCACTACGCCCCGAACGTACTTACAGTTTTCAGGAATCCACAAAAAGGCCTGTGGATGATCGTTGGTTTCTGTGGAAACAACTGAATTTACCGGGGCTGACCATTGCCACACTTGAGCCTGGGCAGGAATTACAGAACCGAAACAGGCCCACAAAAACCATAAACACGTTTTATCTATTCGCATGCGATTAACTTCCTAAAACTCACGATTCAGCTTATTGGGGTGGTGTCAGGTTCTTCAACCTGACCCTTACCAGGACGATTCGTGGAGTCGGTTTTTAGAAACCGACTCCACTCTACTCGACTTTTACCTTCCTGCCTATCCCACAAGAGCAGAGCAAGCTACACCCGAAAGTATAGTACTGCTCTGCTCTCAGCAACTAGTCATCGACAGAACACAATAACCGTTATGGCTTAATTAACTTTACCACTGCTCTTTTTGCGGCCGTACTGACCCGCAGTAAATAAACACCAGCTTTTCGGTTTAGCGGTATGACCTGACGCTGTATGGCGGTGGCCTGGTCAATGTGTTGTTCCAGCAACTGACTACCAGCCAGATCAGTCAATAGTATGTTTACGGATTGTCCCGAAGCTCCATGAATCTCAACCTCCGCCCGCTCAGTAGCGATCGGATTGCCCAAAACAGTCACGACCAATGGGGTTTGGATCTCCGTTGTGCCAATTCGGCTACCAACCGGACAAACAGCCCGGATATTCCAGTCCAGGGTCACTTCCCGGCCATTCTGACGGGCTCTTAGCGTCAATACGGGTGCATCGGCGGCCGTGCGCATTTCCTGATCGACAAACTGGTTCGGATTCGTTGTCCAGCCCGTAATACCGGGCACCGCATAATACTCGATCAGTGAGCCATCGCCACCGCTCGTTCTGAACGTAAAAGCCCCGGTCTGACAACTATAATCAGGTGCCAGCAAAGTCAGTGGCCCACTGGCAGCATCGCTGACGGTAAGTTGGAAACTACTCGACACATGCAGCCCCCCCGGATCGGTAGCCGTAACGATGATCGTGGCTACACCCGTAGAAGAGGGTATACCAGAAATGATTCCATTCGACAAGCTTAGTCCTGTTGGTAAACCGGTTGCCGACAAACTCAACACATCGCCATCTGGATCACCAAAGGTATTGACCGGTAAGCTGTAACTAAAAGGTTGATTTACGAGTGCAGATTGGTTGGTGAGCGCGCTAATCAGACTCGGCGCCTGATTGGCTGGCAGGTTCGGCCCAAGCGGACAAACGGCACGGATATTCCAGTCCAGAGTCACTTCTTCCGATCCACTTTGGCGAGCGCGCAGCGTGATAACGGGTGCATCGGCGGCCGTACGCAAGCCCTCATCAACGAACTGATTCGGGTTGGTCGTCCAGCCCGTAATGCCGGGTGCCGCGTAGTATTCGATGGGTGAGCCATTGCCACCGCTCGTTCTGAATGTAAAGGCCCCTGTCTGGCAATTGTATGTCGGTGTCAATAAGGCTAAAGGCCCTCCCGTAGGTTGACTTACCGTCAGCGAAATATCATTGCCTGTACCACCCTGATACGTAATCTGGAATTTAGCCGTTCCTGCATTGATGGTACTCCCTTCGGCCAAACCATTGAACGTGCCCGTTATGGGTGATCCGCCGGTGTTGTCAACAATAACGTAACTTGTGCCTGCCGGAAGCGTAGCTCCGTTGCCTAAATCGGTGATTACCAACGCAGCATTGTTGATCGTTACACCGTTCGCAACAAGCTTATCGAAGGCTGCCTGATTGCTATTGAACTCAAGGTTGTATGTAGCATCGGCGTTTACCAGAAGGGCTCCTGTGGTTGTAAACGTACCCACTGAATTTCCGGGTGCAATACTTGCTCCGCTCCCTGAACCGGTTCCTACGCTGACAGAAGCGGTACTAGTCCCTGTTCCTGCCAGCGTTCCTCCGTTGACCCGGATTGGACTTACTAACGAACCATTGATCACCAGCGACCCACTCGTTACCGTTGTCGCACCCTGGTATTCGTTCGAGCCGTTCAGAATCAGCTTTCCATTGCTGACCGTTACTGCCGAGTAGAAAGGCGTGCCCGCAACTGTCGTCGTTCCATTTTTTATGGCTCCAGTGATGGTTTGCGTACCCGTGCCCGTTTTTTCAAGGTTCACCCGCCCTTTATCGGCAGCATCGGCGGTTGGGCCCGACCCGATTGTCCCTTCAAATGTACCGTCCTGATTATCAGCACCGACAACTAAAGTGGATGTGCCGTTGGTCAGGGCATTACGGGCGATAATATAGGCCGCATCCGTACCATCGAGTGCGCCGATGGTTTGCTTGCTGGTGTATAAATTAGCGCCGTTGAATACCAGAACAGCCGTAGCGTCGGTACCCATTGTCAAGCGCTGTGGCGGTAGCAGGACATTATCCGCATCGGTTGTGCTATTCGTGGTGTTGTGTAATTCGATTGTACCCTGCGCCAGGTTAATTCCTCCCTGCAAACCACTCCAGTCCATAGCCGCCTGAATCCGTAAGCCTGCATACGAGCCACTACTGCCATAGATGGGTGTGAGGATTTTCAGACCCTGCGTTCCGGCAATTTTCATCGGTATTCTCGAATTGTTGATGGCATTACCCAGAAAGAGCTTCCGGCTACCGCTGTTGATCATGTTGATTGTCGGCATACCCGAAAGCGCCTGAAACGTTAATGTACCGCCATTCTGTCCACTGGCCAGATGCAGTTCCGAGGTTCCATTCGCAGCGTAAGTCAAGGTGCCGACGGTTATGTTCCCGTCCAGCGTGACGCCCCCGATGTTGGAAAAACTGGTAGCCCCGAATGTCGCATTGGATTGAACGCCCCCCGGAATGATCGAATTGCTCCAGTTGGTCGCCGTCGACCATTTCAGAAAACGCAGCCCGGTTCCATTGGCTATGGTCGAAGTCGCAACAACAGCTGATCCGCCCGGACGTTGCGCCAACTGGATTTTATTACCCGTAACCGCCACTACGTTATAGGCTGTATTCGCGATGAAACCACCCGGAACGGTACCCGTCAACCGTACCAGATCACCCACAACGAAGGTCTGCCCTGACCAGGTCAAATCGGCACTGCCACTGGTTGATGAGATGGTGCTGGTTGTGATACCTGTTGTGTTGGTCCAGGTTCCGTCCGTAACGCCCGGAATTGGATTTACGGTCAGCGTTTGATACATAATCGTGGCCAGATTATACTGACTATCACCCATCTGTTGCGCAATGATGGTTGTTGTTCCGGGCTTCGAGACATGGATCGTTCCATCGGCATTGACTGAAGCGATTCCCGGATTCGAACTGGAATACACGACGGGCAATCCGGAGCTGGCCGTTGCACCGGGACTGAAATCCGGAGCTCCGAATTCTTTGTTTGCAATAGCGGGGAACGTAATGGTCTGGTTATTGGGTTTGGTCGGTTCATCGAGCGAAAACGCCAGGGTTCCATACCCCAGCTGGTCGTAACCTCCGCTATTGGGACCAAAATTACCCCCTCCACCTTCGGGTCGGACGATCTGCGCAAAGCGGGCGGTGTAAGGTGCCGATAATCCTTTCCGGTTAACGTAGTGATTATACACCAGCTCCCAAACCGGACGGATATTCCCCCGTCCATCTTCCGATACAATCGGCTGCACAACGCCAATACAGTTGCTGTAGGTTGTATACGGAACTTCGTACCCTAAGTTGTATTTTGCAATGTATTCAAATCCTTTCAGGAGTCGGTTATCGTCATACCCGTATAAGTCCTCGCCCTGATTCCAGGCCATTTCGCAGAAAGAACCGGCCAGTGCCACACCAAGTACGGTATGCCCCTGATCGCGACCACTCTCCTGCCACTGGCCCAGATCACCATAGATAGCCGGAACTACGTTTTTGATGGAGCCCATACCGGCTCCATTTTTAAAATAATCAACCGCTTCGTTGTAGATGTCCCTCCTATCGCAAAGTACACCGATACTGAGCATGGAGGCCATGTTACACAAATCCCAGTTTGCCCAGTAATTGCTGATGCAGGCCCCATTGTGATTGACCAGAAAGTCGTGGTTCATCGAGTAAAAAACGGTCAGCATCCAGTTCTGATACCGGGCGAAATCGGCGGGAGCCCAGCCGCTGTAGGTCCGCATGATCTCAGCCGCATTCGCCAGTTGATACCCCTGTATACCCGCCAGCAGGAATTTATCCGATGTACCGCTGATGGTTGTTAAGGCAGCCGACCAGGCGTTCATGATCGCAATTGATTTCTCGGCATAGGCGTTGTCACCTGTGATTTGCCAGCGTAAAGCCGTTGCATACGCCGACGCAGCATCCCGAAACAGCGACGCGTAATTCTCGGCGTTCGTGCCATCAAAACCACGGTAAATGATGGTAGGTACCGGATTGGTAAAGGCCCGACCGAGCGACGAGTGCGAGTTAGCCGCCAGAATGTCCCAGCTCGATTTCCAGGGCTGCGCATTGGCTGCAATTTTGGCTTTCATCCGATCCAGATCGGCCTGTTTATGAAGTAAGCCCGGATGCACAAATGGCTGGGCCAGAACTGATGCGGCTGATGTCCAGAAAAACAGCAGAAGGAGCGGTAGTGCTTTTACAAATGAAGTGATTTTAGTGCTTTTAGGGCGTGAGTGCCCCAAACCCATACCCCATGAATAGGGTAGGTTGAGTATGTTTTTTTTCATGTAACGTAAAGTTTAACGACTTAGGAATAGAAAGAATGAAAGGGAAGGTGATCCGATGTGGGCTGGAAAAAAGCAAAGGTGTAGCGGGCGGTGATCCGGAAATCATATTTCCGGATCACCTCGCATACAGGAATCGATAAAATTAGTGGGAGCGAATTACCAGCCCGTATTTTGTTCGAGCTTGGGGTTCAACTGGATCTGCTGGGAAGGGATCGGGAGCAGATAATTTTTCTCACTGAAAGAGCGGCTACCATCCACGATCAGGTTTCCTTCCGCATCTTTCGCCGTAGCGGCCTGTGAAGGCCAAAGTGTCTGAAATTCAGTACCCGTCCATTTAACACCAACCAATGGTTTGGTGAGAACCTCAACGGCATTGTGCCAACGCTTCAGATCATCGAGCCGGAAGCCTTCCTGATACAGTTCAATGGTCCGTTCCCGCCGGATTTCCGTCCGCATGTCCAGCCCATTGGTCGTGACAAACTGGGTGCTCAGTTTTGGCATTGCCTTGTTAACCCGATTCCGTACCAGATTTAAAGACTTGTCCAGATCGGCATCGCTAATGGTTCCATTCCGTTCAAACACGGCCTCAGCGTAGTTCAGTAACACTTCGGCATACCGAATTACCGGATAATCATAGGCTTCCTGATTATCAGGAACCTGACGCTCCGCTACCCACTTCTGGCTGTAGTATCCCGATGTACCGTTGGCATATGGTTTAAAGGGCGATCCATCGGCATTGGCTCTGTCGGCCGGGCCACCCGTCCAGTCGATGCGCCAGTTGGCATTTGGCGACCAGTAATAACCGCCTGCAATTTTCATGTTGTACCGCATCCGGTTATCGCGATTCTCGAACTCGGACGTCATCGTTGCGTACCCTTT
This sequence comes from Spirosoma endbachense, assembly GCF_010233585.1. Taxonomy (NCBI): domain Bacteria; kingdom Pseudomonadati; phylum Bacteroidota; class Cytophagia; order Cytophagales; family Cytophagaceae; genus Spirosoma; species Spirosoma endbachense. The sequence continues at coordinate 41,126 of NZ_CP045997.1, read as the reverse complement.
AAACAGCGGTGACTTTTCGATCGGCAAACCATCTTTACTCAGGTACAGATTGACAAAATTTCGGGTCAGATTGATAGGCGTTGACCGGCTCACGTTGTTGTTGATCATCCGTACCGTTTGGTCGTAGCGGTTGGCCAGAATGTACTCATTATTGGCCGATTTCTGGATGCTGGCCGGATTCGACTTCTGATTTTCCAGAATGAACATGTATTTCTGAGCCGAATCACCCAGGGCTGCGGGGGCAAATAGCTGGTATTGACCGCCCGTAATCACGGCACCACTCGCACTAATGGCCATGTCCAGCAGGGTATTGGCCCGTGCACCCGAGCGAAATTTCTGCCAGGTTCCTTCGTAGAGAGCAACCCTTCCCAGAAATGACTGGGCAACTTCCTTATTGATTCGACCCAGTTCAGCAGCCGTCTGAGCTGTTTTAACCGGCAGATCGGCAATGGCATCATTGAGATCTTTGATGATAAAATCAACGACTTCATCACGGGTATTCCGGGGTGCCTGCAACTCAGGCGAATCTGGGGCCAGTAATTTACTGATGATCGGAACACCCCCGTAAACCTGCAGCAGATCGAAATAGATATACGCCCGAAAGAACTTCGCTTCGGCAACGTATTTGCTGATCTCAGCGGGTGTTGGGTAGGTTGGCACCTTACTCAACAGGTAGTTAATGTTCCGGATGCGCGTATAACCGTTGCTATACGGGCTATCAGTCGTTGGCACGGTATTCAATCCCCGGCTGAAAATATTCTGTGAGGCCAGTATATCTGCTTTGTAATCCGTATGGTAATTCTGGTTCGAGGTATTGGGCGGAGTATCGTAAACGACATCCGCAAAGGTGCGCATGTACGGATAGAAGGCATTGGCAGCCAGCAGAAAATCATTCGGTGATGTCCAGTAAGCTGCATCCGAGAGCTGGTCCAACGGGTCCAGTTCAAGTGCTTTATTACAACTGGTTTGCGTGAGGGATAGCGCCCCCGCCAGCAATAGCGTATATGAGAATCGAAACGGTTTCATGTCTTTTCTATGGTTAAGGCCTATAAGCAGTGCTAAAACTATATAGTCCTCTGGATTAAAAGGTGACGTTTACGCCGACTGTATGTAAACGATAGAAGGGATACCGATCAACGGCCGTAACCCGGTTAGGATCAGCAATACGACCCGCAGCTCGGGGTGCTTCGGGGTCCCAGCCATCCTTGATCTTGCTGATTTCCCACAGGTCGCTACCCGAGTAGTAGATGCGAAACCGGTCAATTTTCACCTTTTGGGTCAGGGATTGCGGAAGCGTGTAGCCGACGACCAGATTCTTCAACCGTACATACGCCCCATTTTGTACTGACCAATCCGAAGTCTGGTAGTTGTAGGTATTGTAGGTTGTACCGTTCTGGCCAGCAGACAGATTCGGATAATAGGCATCCGTGTTGGTTGGCGTCCAGGTTTTGCCTACCCAGAAATCAGTTTGTCCCTGGAAGATGGAACCGAATGGTACGCGCCAGTTTCCTTCCCGGAAAATTGTTCGCTGACCAACACCCTGAAACACCGCCGAGAAATCGAACCCGTTCCAGTCGGCACCCAGATTCAACGCGAAGCTGTAGCGTGGATCGTCGCGACCCAGGTATTTCAAATCACCCGGTGTTGTCAGTTTCCCATCGCCATTCAGATCTCTGAACATGTTATCGCCTAACCGAACGCCCGGTAGTGTAGCCGTTGTTACGGGCATACTGATGTTATTGCCGGTGGCCAGGGGCCGGTACGCAGCCAGTTGCTCTGCCGTTTGAATACGGCCTGCATACTCCAGGCCAAAGTATGAATTGAGTGGGTAGCCTTCAACGGGACCATTTAAACCTGGGTTGAGCACATTGGCACCACCATAGCTAATCAATTTGTTCTGGTTATCGGTCAAAGAACCACCAATACGGTAGTTTACATTACCGATTTTATCCCGCCACTGAATCGACGTTTCCCATCCCCAGGCTTTCAGGTGACCAATGTTAGCGGCTGGAGCTGTTGCACCAATTACGGCTGGATAGGTTTGCCCCAGCAGCATGTTGCGGTTATGCTTCACGAAGTAATCGAAGCTACCCGACAAACGCCGTTGCAGAACTGAATAATCGACGCCGAAGTTGGTGGTCTCTATCTTTTCCCAGGTACGGTTCAGGCTCACCAGGCTGGCGGTTGGAGCTACATAGACGACCGGAGCCGTACCAATAATGGGGAATCCGCTATTATTTGGCCCGGCGGTAGCGCTCACATTCAGGAGTTGGATATAATCGTACAGGCCAATCCCGTTCTGGTTACCAACAGTGCCATAGGACCCACGCAGCTTCAGTTCATCCAGCCAGGTCAAGCCATTCATAAAGTCTTCCTGCGAGATACGCCACCCGCCCGATATACCATAAAATGCCTTCCAGCGGTTGGCCGCACTAAACTTTGAAGAGCCGTCGTAACGGGCGTTGACCTCAACCAGATATTTTTGCTTGAATGCGTAATTAAAGCGGCCAAAATAAGACCCGATCGCGTAGTGATTCTGGCTCTCGGTTACACTCTTGGTCGTGTTATCGCCAATACCCAGATTCAGCGAAGGCACATTATCATTGGCAACGTAATTGGTTCTGGCCGTATAGGCATTGGCCTCGTCGCGTTCGTAGTTCGTACCCACCGTAACCCCTACATCGTGTGTACTGTTAAAGGTTTTAAAATATTCCAGATACGCATTCAGGTTAGTATAGGCATCTTTAATCAATCGACGCGAATAATAGGTGTTTGGCTGCGTGGGGTTACTCGCTGCCTGAATCGTTCCGAGGTAATTATACCAGGGTATCGATTTCGCTTGCTCTTTGATATCGGTCGATGTCCAGTTATAGCCCGCCGTTCCCACTAAGCGCAGGTTCTTCCCTAACTCGTAGGTCAACTTGAAATTAGTGAATACCCGTGTGTTATATTCCTTATTCTCACCACCCAATTCGGCCTGCCAGTTCGGGCTGTATTGCGTTCCCCAGGCATAGGGTTTGCCATCCACCGTCGAAATTGGGAAACCGGGCTGTTGATATTGCCCTAACACATTGCCCAACTGGGTGGGCTGAACAATGTCATTTTTCTCCAGTGAGATATTCGATTCTAATTTCAACCGGCTCGTAAACTGGTAATCGTGAGTCAGGCGAATGTTGTAGCGGCTATTCGAGTTCTGGCCCCATTGCAGCAAGCTTCCATCGCGCAAATAACCCAACGATACCCGATAGCCTGATTTTTCGCCCCGCCCCGATACGCTCAGATTATGTTGCGTAGACGTGGCTTTCCCCCATAATACATCCACCCAGTTGGTGTTGAAAAACGTTAAGTCCTTCACATCGCCAAAGCCCGGATTCAGCGGATGCGAAGCTGGACTGATCGGTTGCCCATTATTGGTCGTGAAGTCGATAAAACCCGAAGCGGGCGGATTGACCTCCAGCTGTCCGAGTCGGTACCAGAGGAACGAGGTCGGTGGAACACCATAAAAATCGTTCGTCGTGGCATCGAGCAGCCCCTGCCCGAATTGATTCACATTAATCAGGTGCGGTTGCAGGCCAAGTGTTTTCTGAGAAACAGACCCATCGTACTGGATCTGTACCTTGCCCGATTTTGCCCGTTTAGTCGTAACCAATACGACGCCACCAGCCGCTCGGGCACCGTAAATGGCAGCCGAAGCATCTTTCAGTACCGATATGTTTTCAATATCGTTTGGATTGATGGAGTTCAACGCACTCTGATTCACTAGGGGTACACCATCGACAATGATCAGCGGTTCGGCACCGTTGCTCGATGAAGCGCCCCGAACCTGAAAGTTCCAGTTTGCCCGGCCGGGAGCCGATGAGGTGCGGGTAACGACAACACCCGGAATCTGACCCTGTAGTGCTGACAATGGGTTGTCGACAACCCCTCTATCCTGAAACACTTTAGCGTCGATAGTAGCTACGGAACCCGTGAGGGTTGCCCGTTTCTGTGTACCATAACCAACCACGACGACTTCGTCCAGGCCCCGTGATTCTGCCTTTAGCTGAATATTCAGCGCTGTTTGATTGCCCAGCACTACTTCCTGACGCTCATAACCCACAAACGAGAAGACCAGGATTGCTTTTTCGGGTACGGTGAGTGAATATTTTCCGTTGGCGTCGGTTGTTGTGCCTCGCGTGGTGCCTTTTACCGCGATGGTTACGCCCGGTAAGGGAGCATCTTTTTCGTCAGAAACGGTGCCGATTACGGTTTGATCGGTCGGTGCAATCTGAACTTCTTTCGTTGGCACTGGAAGAGTCCGTTGGCCATTATTGTCTGCGTTTCGCAGGATGATCTGTGAACCGACAACTTCATAGGTCACATGAAGCGGTGTCAGTAGCGTGTTCAACACATCGGCAAGGGGCTGGCTCTGTACCGACAGGTTCACTTTTCGGTCGGACCGGATAAGTTGTGGACTATATATAAAGCGCACTGAAGCCAGCTTACCAATTTTTTTGATGGCTTGCTCGACCTGCTGATTTTCGATCGTGACTGAAATGGGGCGGTTTAGCACTTCCTGCCCCTTTCCGTCGAAGGCCAGCACCAGGCTGGAACACCAAGCCAGGATGAAGACCTGATAAAACGCCGTTCGCATGATTTTTCCGAAAATCACCCGTGGTTTTGTAGTGGTTATCATAGAATTAAGAAAAGATACTCATTAAAAGTTTGGCGCAAAAAATCCCCTTACCCAGTTTTCAACTGGATCTTAAAAAATGCCGGAATCTGGATGATGAGAATTAAGTCAGTAGGTCCGCTTTGGCATCACCTGCCAGCGACTGAGATAGGGCTATACCTGCTTTTGTTCGACTAACGGGTCGTGTTCGTTCATACTGGTGTTAGGCTGGTTTATTGGGTATTTATCGCTGTACGTTAACCTGACGACAACCTTTGCTATAGACAACAATCTGCGCATCGATCACTTCATATCTTGATTCCGTGGCCCGGCAAATCAGGTCTAGTTTCTCGAAAAGCGACTCTTGCCCGAACTCGGCAGTCAATTCGCAACCGACCAGCAAATCAGCATCGTAGTTAATCAGGATACCGTAGGCAGCTTCGAGATTTTTGAACACCTTTACTACGGGCGTATGATCAAAAACAACGGTTTGTAGCTGCGCTGTCGAAGCCACAATGGGCTCTGGTGCAGTTACTAAAGAACGCGTCAGTTGTTTCTCCTCCTGATTAAAGGTTACCTGCTGATTGGGCGTCAGAATAAAAGCGGGTTGTACTTTATCGGACTCCCCCGGCTTTCCGGCGGCTGATGTCTTGAATACGGACACCTTACCCGTCCGAACAATTACTTTAGCCTCTTTGTCGCCTTCGTAAGCCCGTACGGTGAAGCTAGTCCCCAGGACTTTAGTCGTTAGCTGATTCGTATAAACCAGAAAAGGCTGTTTAGGGCGCCGAACAACATCAAAAAAAGCTTCTCCAACCAGAAAGACCTCCCGTTGACGGGCCGTAAAAGCGATGGGGAAACTGATCCGGCTCCCGTTGCGCAGTGTTACCCGGCTTCCATCCGGCAATCTGACCAGCCGACTGGCTCCCGTCTCATTGGTAACTTCCCTTAACGATTCAGTCTGTTGCTCAGCCCTTTGCTGAAAAACGGCCAACGGTGTTTTAGCCGTTTGTCGGCTAATAAAAAACCAGCTACCCAGGCCAATAACAAGCAAAGCAGCGGCTACCTGCAGCCAGCCACCAAACCATTGCCGACCTGTTTGTTCGTCCAGATCGGGCGACTGCTGTCGGGCCGTTTGCAATCGATTTAATTCGGTATCCAGTTCCTCATCCGTCAAATCATCGTGCGACTGGTGCATTTGAATCACAAACTGCCGGGCCGCCAGCACCAGATCGAGTTTATCGGGATTCGCCTGTAGCCAGTCGTTCCAGAATTCCCGTTCAGTGGGCGAATCGGTCAATGCCCACTCCCGAAACCGGGCATCCAGCACAAAGTCGTCAAACGTATAGTCGGTATAATCAGGCATGCTATTGGTCTGACAGTTTCCTCCTTTTTATAATGAAATAGACCGCTACACGAATGCGATACCCTTTCCGAATGAAATTTTTTGTGAATTAGTTGGGAAATACCACTGAACAATGAATTTGACAGGAATCAGGGAGGTTTCCTTAAAAATGACTAGCCCTGATACGCTATTTGCTGGTAGCAAAGAAGCGTATCAGGGCTGGAAATTAGCTCGCTTGATTGAGGATCAGGAAAAAATACGGGCAGGCAGGTAATTGCGCAGTTGCGTCATGGCGCGGTACAGAAAATTAGCGACCGTTTGTTTTTCAACGTCCATCACCTGCGCGATATCGTCGTTTGAAAGCCCTTCGTAAAACTTCAGAAAAACGACCTCCTGCTGCCGCTTAGGTAACTGCCCAACAGCTTGCCGTAAGCTCTGCTCCGTTTCAGTCATAGCTTCTTCGGCAATCCATTCAGCTTCGGCGGTCAGACCGTCAGTAATCACGGTTTCAGGCTCGATGCCTTCTTCAGTAGCAGCCCGCCATCCCTGCTCCCGACGTAGCTTACGGATCAGATTATTTCGCAACGCTTTAATAAGGTATATCGTTACATAAGGCGTTTCGACAACGGCTTTGCGTCGATTCCATAGTTCCATGAATAAATCCTGGAGGCAATCCTTGATCAGATCCCGATCTTTAGTGAAACGGGTGGCATAATTGAACAAGACCCGGTATCGGGCACGGGCCAATTGGTCAAACGCTTTTTCATCCCCGGCCTTGAAGCGAACCCAGAGTTGTGCCATTAGCACTTCATCAGTAGGAATCATCGTGGACGTAGCCATACCAGTAAGTTACAAAAAGAGTAAAACGTATTTTGTGTTATCTCGACACATTTAAACTGACTCAGACCTATTTCTGGCACTATCTGTTTTTAACAACAGTAGTACACCTGTTAACGTCCTCTGTAAAGTACAATTCTCCCAACCAGCCTATGTAATTTATTAATGGCTTTTCTGTATCCGCTTTAGATGCGTTTACTGGGTATTTTACACTAATATACAGGGTTAATACAAAAATAAAAGGGGTTGCCCCTGCAATAAATCGCTTTTTTGGTGCAAGCGTTACCGCAAACGCTTGCGGTAACGCTTGCATAGTGGTATTGGATCTTAAAAACATTAAATATTTTTATTTATACTTGATAATCGATTTTATCCAGCGATAGGCAGTAGGTGAAAGCACCTCCATTGATTTCCTTTAAAAGTTATATTTTTACGAATTGATCCCAGTGCTGTGAAAAATACACCCGTAACAATCAAAGACATTGCCCGTTCGCTTAACATTTCAATTTCGACCGTTTCGCGTGCCTTACGTGGAATGCCCGAAATTCATCCCGATACCCGAAGTGCTATAGTACGGCTTGCCGAAGAACTGGACTACCAGCCTAATCAGTTAGCGAAGAATCTGGCCAAAAGCCGAACCCGGACCATCGGTGTGATTGTACCGAACCTGAGCTATTATTACTTTTCGGCAATGCTCAATAGCATTGAAGAATCGGCCCTTCAGGCTGGCTATAGCGTGTTGGTATGCCAGACAAACGAGTCCTATCTGCGTGAAATCACCAATATTCAGAACTTGATGCGGAGTCAGGTTGAAGGCTTTATTATTTCGCTCTCACGGGATACCGACAATTATGAGCATGTCGAACGACTGGCCCGTAAGAACATTCCGCTGGTGTTATTTGACCGTTATGCCGAAAGCATCGATGTTTCTAAAGTAATTGTTGATAATCAGGCAGCCGCCTTTAAAGCTACCGAACATTTAATCGAAAATGGCTGTCAGCGAATCGGCTTTCTGGCTGGTCCTTCACAACTACTGCTCAGCAATCAGCGGGTAGCCGGTTACCGGGAAGCCCTGGCCAAACATGGCCTCAGCATCGGCGATCAGTATGTGGTTCATTGCGATTATACACAGGAAAACACCATCATGCAAACGCTGACGCTGATGAGTCTCCCCCAACCTCCCGACGGTGTGGTTATGATCAGCGACCGGGTGGCTTATCCGGCTATGTATGCCATGAATCAAAAAGGGTTGCGCATTCCTCAGGATGTAGCGGTGGTGAGTTTCAACAATGAACCGGTTTCCGCTTTTTTCTCGCCAGCCCTGAGCAGTGTCAGTCAGCCCATACAGGATATGGGTGCTGAAACGGTACGGCTATTACTGAAACAACTAGACGCTACCGAAGACACAGTCGTGCCCAGAGAAACGAAAGTGATGGAAACCCAGTTGATTGTCCGGGCATCGTCACTTCGGCCAGCAGTTCGATAAGGCGGATCGCGTACCTTTGGGAAATCTCCCAAAAAGTAGTTCAAACTGATTGCTTTTTCAATGACCATCTGGTACCTGACCGATTTAGTGGGCACGAGCGTATTTGCGATCTCTGGTGCACTATCGGCATTGAGCAAAAAAATGTATCACGACCTATTCGGTATATTTTTTATTGGATTCCTGACGGCCATTGGAGGTGGCACGCTGCGAGACATCATTATGGGAGCTCACCCCATTGCCTGGATACGCGACCCAAACTACCTGATTGTCATTATTGTAAGCGTTATCATTGCGGTATTATGCCGCCGGTGGTGGTTGGGAACGCTTCGCCGACCCCTCTTGATTTTCGATACCATCGGCATTGGCATCTATACCATTCTGGGCATGCAAAAAGCCCTGAATGCAGGCGTAAATAACTGGGCAGCCATGTTACTGGGTGTCATTTCTGCCCTTTTCGGTGGGGTGATCCGGGACACACTGGTCAATGACTTACCGCTGATTTTTGATCGGCAACTCTACGCAACGGCCTGTCTGGCGGGTGCCGTTCTGTACCAGATTGGCTGGTCTCTGAACCTCGACCCCAACCTAAACTTTATCGTTTCAGCGGGCGTCATCACGCTGGTTCGTCTGACTGCCATCCGCAAAGGCTGGGCCCTGCCCCGCATTAACAATTAATTTTTCTTTCCAGTTTTTGGGGAAACAGCGATCACTATGGAATGTAATAACCCAGATTATGCTTGATTTCCTTTAGAACAAACGTGCTGTTGAGCACGCCAATGTTCTCAATCTGAGAAAGTTTATACTTCACAAAATCATGGTATTCATTGAGGCTACCGACATGTATTTTAAGCAGGAAATCAACCTGTCCGGCCATGTGATAGCATTCCTGTACCTCTTCCAGCTTCTGTATTTCTTCTTCAAACTTATCAATAAACGCTTTGTCATGGTAGCGCATAGATACCTGGCAGAACGTCGTAATGGGTTGCCCCAGCAGGCTCTTATTCAACACCGCAACGTATTGCTTGATGAAGCCAAGTTCTTCCAGACGTTTGATTCGTTCATAAACCGGCGACAGCGTCAGCCCTGATTGAGCGGCTAGTTCCTTCGTCGTTAACTTCGCATCCTGCTGAAGCAATCGTAACAGCTTCTTATCGATTTCGTCGATTAATTCCATGCCGAAAATTTTTCTCCAAGCCTTTCCGGCTCAAAACGTATTTAGAAATTTTATCTTCAAATAGGGTTCAAAGGAACAATATTCACTGTTTGATAATCTTTTGATCTATTTATTATCTGCAAACTTAACTTTGTGCCAGAAATAATCAATACTGAAATCATTGATTAGCTGAACTTCACTTCATCTGTTTCCAAAGTTTCTATTGACAGACAATGAAACGAGAAACCATTTTAGTTATCGGTGCAAACGGGCAGATCGGAACAGCCCTGCTCCCGCAATTACAAAACCGATTCGGTGTCAACAATGTCATTGCTGCCGACTTGCGAAAACCAGAATCAGACCAGGGGATTTTTGAATTGCTGGATGCCACCAAACCCGATGCGTTGACCGAGGTTGTTCGTCGGCATCGGGTTACGCAAATCTACCACCTGGCTGCTGTACTGTCGGCAAAGGGTGAAAGCGACCCGCTCTGGGCCTGGAATCTGAATATGCAAACCGTGTTAAATGTACTGGAAGTTGCCCGGCTGCATAAAATCAGAAAACTGTTCATACCCAGCTCGATTGCTGCTTTTGGCGAACACGCACCCAAGTATGAGACTCCCCAAACGGCATTTCTGGACCCGGCTACTGTTTACGGGATTAGTAAAGTAGCGGCCGAAAACTGGTCGCTATACTACCATAAACGGTATGGCCTGGATGTTCGATCCATCCGCTATCCGGGTGTGATCAGCTACCAGTCTATGCCCGGTGGCGGCACTACGGATTATGCGGTATCGATTTTTCATGAGGCTGTTCAGGGGCATGATTTTGAATGCTTTCTGGCAGAAGATACATTGCTGCCGATGATTTACATGGATGATGCCCTGCGCGCTACGCTTGAATTGATGGACGCTCCCGAATCGAAAATCAGCGTCCGGACCTCATACAATCTGGCGGGTATGAGTTTTACGCCCGCCGAACTAACGGCAGCTATTCAGGTATATTTTCCGGATTTTGTAACATATTACAAGCCGGATTTCCGGCAGGCAATTGCTGAATCCTGGCCAAAAACTATCGATGATTCAGTTGCCCGGCATGATTGGGGCTGGAAACCCGCCTTCGATCTGGCCCGAATGACGCAGGAAATGATTGCTAACCTGACAACGGTTTACCGGCCGCTTGTCTCAGTCCAATAAACACCATGTACGGAACGATCAAAGAACAACTTCAGCAAGAACTAAACGCGATTAAAGAAGCCGGTCTCTATAAGTCCGAACGTATCATTGTATCGCCCCAATCGGCCGTTATTGCCATTCACGACGGTCGGGAGGCTTTAAACTTCTGTGCCAATAATTACCTTGGCCTATCGTCTCACCCGGATGTAGTGGCGGCTGCTCATGACACCCTGGACAGTCACGGATTCGGTATGTCGTCGGTGCGGTTCATCTGCGGAACGCAGGATATCCATAAAGAACTGGAACGCCGAACTGCTGAGTTTGTCGGGGCTGAAGACAGCATTCTATACGCTGCTGCCTTCGATGCAAACGGTGGCGTGTTCGAGCCGTTGCTAGGCGAAGAAGACGCGATCATTTCGGATGAGCTTAACCACGCGTCCATCATTGATGGCATTCGGTTGTGTAAGGCGAAACGATTCCGCTACAAACACAACGACATGGCCGACCTGGAAACCCAGTTGAAAGCCGCTTCAACATCACGCCGTACGTTGATCGTTACGGATGGGGTTTTCTCCATGGACGGCACCATCGCCCAACTGGATAAAATCTGCGATCTGGCCGATCAATATGGTGCGATGGTCATGGTTGATGAATGCCATGCCAGCGGTTTTATGGGCAAAACGGGCCGTGGTACACCGGAGTACCGAAATGTGCTGGGCCGTATCGACATCATTACCGGCACCTACGGCAAAGCGCTTGGTGGCGCATCGGGTGGGTTCACGGCGGCTCGCAAAGAAATTGTTGAGCTGCTGCGCCAGCGGTCGCGTCCGTACCTGTTTTCGAATACGTTAGCCCCATCCATAGTTGGCGCATCGCTCAAAGTGCTGGACATTCTGGAAGGTTCTACCGCCCTTCGTGACAAGTTGGAAAACAACACCCGTTATTTCCGGGAAGCCATGACCGCTGCCGGATTTGACATTCTGCCCGGCGAGCATCCCATTGTCCCGATCATGCTCTACGATGCGCCACTGGCGCAGGAGTTTGCCGCCCGACTCCTTCAGGAAGGCATTTACGTCATTGGCTTCTTCTATCCAGTTGTGCCAAACGGGAAAGCCCGGATTCGGGTACAGATTTCGGCAGGTCACGAGCCAGCGCATCTGCAACAGGCCGTAGCTGCTTTTACCAAAGTAGGTCAGGAACTGGGTGTTATTTCGGCCGAGCAACCAGAACTAGGTTAATGCGACGCTAGTGAAAGCCCCGATTGCATTAACCATTTATTCTGTCCGCAAACTCATTACTTCGTATTGAACCGCTTTTTGTAGCGTGAGTTTTTCAATTTTGAATCACGAATATTCGGTAATATACATGGCCGCTTGAAGGGTAGAGTTCTGGCAATAAATTGAAAAGCTGGCGTATTTTGGGTAAAAAGCATAAAAAAGAAGCATGCCAGTCATGGCTTGCTTCTTTTTTGTGGTAGACCGTTTTTTATTAAGTTTTTTACTGACTTTTTTCGATTCTAATCACGTTAAGTTTACGTTTAAGAGGCAAATTCACTGAGTTTTCGCAGCCGACTCGAAGCCTGACAAGCGCGTTTGACCTCTTTATCAGTGAATCATCTAATGTGTCATTATTTAGAGTTGATCTCACCTAATTTCAGTAACAGACTTGCTTATACCTGCAAAGGCCTTGGTGTTTGAAGAGAAACCTAAAGCCTCATAATAGTGCCGTAGTCTCCTCTTTTATAAGTCTTTACTTCTTAGTACAATATTCCATGGTATAAAATTAATTGATGAATATTGATCAGGATTTTTGAAGTTCATTCTAGTTTTTTTGATTATCTTTTCTATATTTTCAATCTCAGCTATTGTCAATGGTGAATCTTTTGACAGAAAAAAAACAGGCTCTTCTATTTTTCCCTGATTATTAATTTCAAAACTTACTAATATATTTTTTCCTGCTTTGAACAGTGACTTCTGTTTACTACTTAAAGCTGTCCTTAAATTATCCATTATATCCGTATAAACTTTGTTAGCATCTATACCAGATGTTGAAACCTTTTCAATATTATAATTAGGAGTTGTTCTTGTTAACTTGTTTTTCTGATTTTTAACAATAATGTCCGTTCCACTGATCGACACCGAATATGATTCTATCGAGCCTTTAAGTACACGTTTATCAAAATTACCCTGGCCAGCAACACTAAAGGATTTGGACCAAAATATTAGTAGCAGAATGAAAGTCATTTTCTTTTTCATTGACTAGTTTGTTTTAATGTGTACACGTTGACCCTACAATAGCATTCATTAATCGAACGAAATGGCTACCATAATTTCGTCGGTCAGCCAATTGAGTTGGTTTGAGGGTTTTGAAAGCTACCTTGACGATTTACCAGGGAAATTGAAACCACGGCACAACTACCCATTTCGAATGATCAACTCCGGTTCCAGCATAACCCGCTGAAAGCCTTTGTCAGGATCGTCTGTTTTAGGATCAGTGATGGACAGCAGAATTTCAGCCGCTTTCAGTCCAATCTGATAGGGGTGCTGCTCAACGGAAGCCAATGGCGGGTGCTCCAGATAGGTATTGAGTGGAAGGTTGGCAAAACTGACGAACGAAATATCTTCATTGATGCGCAAACCCTGCCTTCTACAAACCTGCATCGCATCCAGGGCTACATAATCGTTAAAAGCCAGCACCGCATCGGGCCGATTCGCCGACATCAGCAATTGGGTCATTTTCTCCGTAATATCTTCAGTGGTCAGATCGACCCGCTTGATCAGTGCATTTTCGACCGGCAACTGCTCTTCGACCAGCGCCTTGATATAGCCCCGATACCGGTCTTCACTGGCCACCAGGGGGTGAGGTCCATTCAGTAGGGCAATCCGGCGAAACCCACGATGCGCTAACCACTTTGTGGCGTCATAAGCGCCTTTCTCAATATCACAGCCCACCTGATGAGCCTCAATTTTTGGTGGAATCCGGTCGAATAAAACCACGGGAATGCCCCGGTCAATCAGATCCTGAACGTGCTGAAATTGCTGCGACTCTTTCGCCACCGACAGCATGATCCCATCGACCCGATTTGACGCCAGCACCGCCAGAATCTGCTTTTCCCGCTCGAACAGATCATGCGATTGATAGAGGGCAACGGTATACTGGTGGCTAAACGCCAGTTCTTCGACACCGTTGACCACTTCCGAGAAAAAATTCTCCCTGATTTCGGGCAGCACCATCGCGAAAACACCCGTCTTTCCACTCCGCAGGTTACGGGCCGTGGTACTCGGAAAATACTTTAACTCACCTGCCAAAGCACGAACAGCCTCGCGGGTTGTCTGGCTAATACGCGGATTATCCTGCAAAGCCCGCGAAACAGTAGACGGTGAGATACGTAACCGACGGGCAATTTCCTTGATTGTAATTGTTTCTTTCATCAGTTGGATTAATCGCTTCTACAAAATAGCTATTTATCCACTGGAATCGAAAATTTCTTCTGTTTTTGACAAACGTTTGCACAGGGTAGGGCAATCGTTTGCGCACGCGTCCAATCCATTTTTGTCGCTATTATAGAGCCGTCCCCTGTTTACTATGGCGTTTTGAAGGACTAATTTTCCTAAACCTTTCGGCACTACAGAAAGCCCCATTTGGCCTCTTGCCCTTCTCATAAAACCTGTGTCAACAATGACAACTACGCGTCGTTCTTTTCTGCGGACTGCTGCTCTGAGTAGCGCTGCCGTTCCCCTTATTCCATCGTTATTTACATCAGCCTCAGCCAATAATCACTTACCTGCTTTATCAAAAGTACGACTAGGGTTCATCGGTGTTGGCGCTCGCGGGCGCAGCCATCTCCAGCAGGCATTATTCCGCGAAGATGTAGAGATTACGGCTATTTGCGACACTGATCCGAAGTCTATCGCGAAAGCCAATGCCATGATCGAGAAAGCAGGCCGTAAAACACCACCTGCCTACACAACCGGCGACGAAGCGTTCCTGCAGATGCTCAAACGTGAAGACATTGATGGTGTTGTGATTGCTACGCCCTGGGAATGGCATACACCAATGGCTGTTGCAACCATGAAAGCGGGCAAATATGCTGGTCTGGAAGTATCGGCCACGGTTACGCTGAAAGAATCCTGGGATCTGGTCAATGCTTATGAAAAGAGCGGCTCTCACTGTATGCTGCTCGAAAACGTATGCTACCGGCGCGATGTAATGGCCATTCTCAACATGGTTCGTCAGGGTATGTTCGGTGAAATGACCTACGCCCACTGCGGTTATGAACATGATCTGCGGAATATTAAATTCAACGATGGCCAGTCGATCGGGGGCATTGGTGCTGAATTTGGCACGAAAGGTTTCTCGGAAGCGCATTGGCGCACCCAGCATTCTGTTGATCGGAATGGCGACCTCTACCCTACCCACGGTCTCGGACCAGTTGCTCACTGGCTCAATATTAACCGAGGTAATCGGTTTACGCACCTGACCTCAACGGCCACAAAATCAAGGGGATTGCATAAATACGTTGTCGATAAAGGCGGGCCGGATCATCCGAACGCAAAGGTCAATTTCAAGCTGGGCGATGTGGTCACAACGGTAGTCGAGTGCGCCAATGGTGAGAATATTGTCATTATTCATGATACGAACTCGCCCCGCCCTTATTCGCTGGGTTTCCGGGCCCAGGGCACGCAGGGGATATGGATGGACGATGGCGATACGATTTATCTAGAAGGCGTTAGTCCTAAACCGCACCAGTGGGAGTCGTTTAACACTTATCAGGAAAAATACGACCATCCGCTCTGGAAACAGCACGCTCAAACGGCACAGAATTCCGGGCATGGTGGCATCGATTTCTTTGTGCTGCGTGGCTTCATCGAATCTATCAAAAATCAGGTCGCTCCACCCATCGATGTCTACGACGCTGCGGCCTGGAGTGCCATCAGCCCCCTGTCGGAACAAAGCATTGCGGGAGGCAGCAAACCCATGGAAATCCCTGATTTCACCAGGGGTAAGTGGAAAACCAATAAGCCTATTTTCGGCCTGAATGAGGTCTATTAATCAATAATCAACCAATCAGATTCGTGTCGGGTTTTACCGGGCTATGGCACCCCAAAACCCGACACCTTCTAGCTCTCACGGCTCCATACCGTGAACACTACCATATTTACCCTTCGTTCTCTTACCTATCTCATTTCTTTAAACATTCTACCATGAGCAATCTTTTCGTTAAAGCGTTGCTACTGACGCTATGCCTAAGCATCAGCGGATTTGCGCAGCAAGTGACGTTTACTGGCCTGGTTCGCGACGACACCGGTCAGCCATTACCGGGAGCAACCATCGTGGTTCGTGGCACAACGCAGGGCACAACCACCAATGCCCAGGGTACATTCTCGGTTCGCGCTACAGCAACCGATGTACTGGAAATCAGTTCGATTGGTTTTCAGGGAACAACGCTGACCGTTGGTAATCGCACCAATGCCGAGATTACGCTCAAAAAAGCCGACACCATGCTGGATGAAGTCGTCGTGTTAGGCTACACCTCCACCCGGCAGAAAACCCTGACGGGGGCTGCTCAGGCCGTATCGGCAAAGGAGTTGAAGGACGTAACGGCCAACAACGTTGGTCAGTTGTTACAGGGGAAAGCAGCCGGCGTATTCGTTGGCAATAGCTCGGGCGACCCACGGACTCCACCCAAAATCCTGATTCGGGGTGTGGGTACCCTCACGGCCAGTTCAAATCCGCTTTATGTAGTGGATGGTGTTATTGGCGGCATTCCAAACCCCAGTGACATTGAATCGATTACGGTGCTTAAAGATGCTTCGGCAACAGCGCTGTATGGAGCGCGGGCCTCAAACGGAGTTATCGTTGTTACGACGCGCCGGGGGGCTTCGGGCAGAACGCAGGTTACGGCTCGATTAAATAAAGGGGTCGGATATCTGAGTCTGGGAAACTTTCGATTACTCGACGGTCAACAGTTGTATTCACTGCAGAAACAGGTTTTTCAGCGCGACCGGCCAACAGCCAATGTCAATGATTACCTGCCTACACCGGAAAAGAACGCCAATACCAACTGGTTCGATAAGGCGTTTCGACCCGCCAGCAACACACTGGCCGAGCTAAGTGCATCGGGAGGCAACGACAAATCCCGTTTTTTTCTGAGCGGCAACTACTATCAGGAAGATGGTATTTTGAAAGAAACTGGATTGGATCGCTTTGGGCTACGGCTCAATTTCAGCCATAACGTGAGTGAAAAGTTTCGCGTTAGCCTGAACACGGCTGGAACTTACACGCGTGGATACGATAACAGCGGTGGCTCGCTCTATGGCGCTTACACCTACCTGCCCTACGACGACCCTTACCTGAATGGCCAGCCTTATAATCCGGTTACCGGGGCTAAAACATGGTATGGCCGTGATAATGCCAACTTCATCTACAATCAGCAATATGGCACCTTCAAGGAGAACACGCTTTCGGGCGATCTGCTCCTGAAAGCGGAATACGACCTGCTTCCCTGGCTCACGCTAACCACAACCAACCGGGCGCAGACTTCCATTTATGCCAGCGAAACCAGTCAGGATTTGCGGGGTAACAGTGCTGCCGATGTGTTCGGGCGGCTGACCAACTACACCGACCGCAGCAATACATTGCTCACCTCAAATCTGCTTCGCTTCCGCCACAGTTTCGCAGGTGGCCATAGTTTGGATGGGCTGGCGGGTTACGAGTATCAGACGTACTACTATCAGTCGCTGGGCGCTACTGGCAAGGGGATTTTTTCGGGACTCAATATCCTGGACGCTACATCGCAGGCCGAGAGCATCAATGGTACCAAAACAGATAATGCTTTTTCATCGTATCTGTTTCAGGCGAATTACGGCTATAACGAGAAATACCTTGTAACGACTTCGTTTCGACGGGACGGCTCCTCGAAATTTGGGCGCAACCACAAATACGGTAATTTCTACGCTGTTGGGCTGACCTGGGTGGCCTCCAACGAAGCATTCCTGCGGAGCAATCCTACGTTGAATAACCTGAAATTCCGGCTGAGTTACGGTACAACCGGTAACGCCGATGGCATCAGTGATTATGCGTCACAGGGCTTGTATAACCTCACGGGCCAGTATGCCGGCGTACCGTCGGCTTATCCAACCCGAATCGAAAATCCGAACCTGTCCTGGGAAGTATCGAACAATACGAATTTCGGAGTTGACGCTACATTATGGAGTCGCCTGTCAGTCTCGGTCGATCTGTATAACCGCCTGACAGACAACCTGCTCTTCAATCGTCCGTTGCAGGCTACCAGCGGCTATGCGTCCATTACAGAGAACGTTGGAGCCGTATTGAACCGGGGGCTTGAGGTCGTTTTATCCACTGATATTCTTCAGAATTCGGCCCTGAAGTGGCGGGCGGAACTCAACGCAGGCATGAACCGCAACCGGGTTACCGCCCTCTACGGCGACCGAACCTTTGTAGCGAACAACATGCGCCCGTTCGCCATCGACCAGCCCCTGAACAGTTGGTACATGCGTCGCTGGGCGGGCGTCGATCCGCAGACTGGCTCACCACTCTGGGAAAAAGTGAATGCCGACGGCACATCGACGACAACGGGTAATTACAACGAAGCGACGATTCAGTTTATCGGTAGCAACGCCAACCCGAAACTGTTCGGTGGTATCCGGCAGGTGTTGAGCTGGAAAGGTCTTGAGCTGAATGCGTTCTTCACCTACTCGACGGGGGCGACGCTGTATAATGGCGACCGAAACCTGTTCGACAACGATGGTGCGTATGACCGCTATAACCTGATGGCTTTGCAGAAAGGCTGGAGCCGATGGGAAAAACAAGGTGATATTGCCACACACCCGAAGTACGTGATTGGCGGCAACAACAATGCCCAGCGTCCTTCGTCGCGTTTTCTCGAAAATGGCAATTATCTCCGCTTGCGCAACGTCAGCCTGAGCTACGATCTACCGACAGCTTTAGTGAAAAAAGCCAGGCTTACCGGCGTCAGACTGACTGCATCGGGCGATAACCTGTTCACGATCACGAAATTTTCGGGTATTGACCCCGACGTGACAGAAACGGGCGAGGTCGGCACGAAATACCCCTTCAGCAAAAAGTTTGTTTTTGGCGTTCAACTCAGCTTCTAATCTTTCTCTGAATATGATACCTATTTTTTCACGCTTTATGATGCTGGGATGCGTACTGTTAGCGTCCGGATGCAGTATCGACAAAACTGCCTACAACGGCCTTTCTGAAGAAGTTATTCTGCAGAACGCCCAGGGGCTACGGGCCGCCACGGATGGCAATTATACCTTCCTGAAAGATTCAGACTTTACTCGTAACCTGTTCATTATGAACGAGTATCCGGGTGACAACCTGACGCTAAGCGGCACTACGACTGACCCGCTATTTTTGACCTATACGTATCGTCATACGTCAGATCAGGGCAATTCGCTCCAGATTTACCGGAAAGGCTATCAGGTTATTGTGGGTTGCAACAAAGTAATTGGTGCCATTAAAGAAGGAACATCAAAAGAGCTGGATCAGCTTTTGGGTGAGAACCTGTTCCTGCGGGCTATGGTCCATTTTGACCTGGTTCGGCTGTTTGGTCGTCCTTACAATCAGAGTCCGGAAACAAATCCTGGCGTCATTATCAAAACCGATACCAAAGCCGACGACGATGCCAGTCGGGCAACGGTGAAAGATGTGTACACCTTTGTCATCAATGATCTGACCAAAGCGGCCCAACTCATGACCAGTGTCCGTACGAACAGTTACGCCAGTGCCGCTTCGGCTTATGCGTTACTGTCGCGGGTATCACTGTACATGAATGATAATGCGAATGCGATCAACTACGCGAATAAGGTCATTGCCGATGGTCGGTTTACGCTCTCTACCCCAACGCAGGTACCGGATTTCTATTCGGTTGAGAATGAGCAAAACCGGGAAATTATTCTGGCGATCAAGCACACGCTGAAAGATGACCGGGGCTTTAGTGCCATTGGCTCCATGTATTATACCTCGCCGGGTGGTGTTGGCTGGGGTGAAGTATATGCGTCCCAGGCCTACCAGGATCTGGTCAACAAGTATCCGAATGATCAGCGCCGGGTTTTTCTGGTTCGTAAGCTGACGGCACAGGGCCTGCAGGAAAAACGGAATGGGATCGATAAAGTGTATATCACCAAGTTTTCGAATCAGGGTGGCATTCCTACGCTGAGTTCGCCAGTCCTGCTTCGCCTGTCGGAAATGTATCTGAACCGGGCCGAAGCGTATGCCAAAACGGGTGAACTGGCAAAAGCCATCGAAGACGTAAACCTTATTCGCAAACGGGCCGGATTGAACGGAACCGACCTCTACTCGGCTACGGATCTGAAAGGATTGCCGACTGTACTGGACGTGGTGTTGCAGGAGCGACGGCTGGAACTGGCTTTTGAAGGCCACCGCCCCTACGATTTATACCGCAACAACCTGAATCTGGTTCGCAACTACCCCGGCTATCACAATACCCAGACCGGCCAGCAAACGGTTGCTCCCGACGATAAGCAGCTTGTCCACCTGATCCCGGAAGCCGAGATTACCCTGAATCGCAATCTGAAGCAGAATCCATTATAAGTTTGCAGCAGCCAGCGTATGGCTGGCTGCTGTACATATTCGCTACCCTAAACCCGTACCATCCATGCAATCTGGCATCGTCACGTTTCTATATGCTTTCGTAGTGTCGGTAGCCTGCGCATCCAATGAGCCCTCTCCAGCGGGAAAAACGTTGCATTTGTCTAATCTGGCCGATACGACGCTATCCATTCCACTAGCCGGAAATGGATTCATCACGCAGACAGTTTCGGGTGGATCTGAGGTTATTACAGCTCAGGGCCTAACCAATTGGCGTAATCCAGGAAGTACGGCCAGCATTTATTTCCGCCTGGATAAAACCGAAAAAATGGCAGTTTCTATACGGGCGAAAGTGCCATCTGGAACGAGTACGATCAAGGTTTCGGTCAATGGGAAACCATTCACGATCAGCCTGACAGCGCCTGATTTTCAAACGATACCCATCGGATCGATCACGGTTCCTGCCGCCGGATACGTTAAGGTCGATTTACAGGGCGTCAATAAAACCGGCGATTCATATGGTGAGATTTCCGACCTGATCATCACCGGCCCTGCAGCCACTTCCAACGTCGTTTTCGCCAATGATCCGGCTACTTATTACTGGTCGCGACGAGGGCCTTCCGTTCACCTCAAATACACCCCTCCGGCTGCTACAGAGGTGGAGTGGTTTTATAACGAAATAACGGTTCCATCTGGCGAAGACAACATAGGCTCGTATTACATGGCCAATGGTTTTTCGGGTGGTTACTTTGGTATTCAGGTAAATAGCGCAACCGAACGACGCATCCTGTTTTCGGTCTGGGACCCTTCGACAGGCAAGACTACACTCGTCCGAAAAGGCCCCAACGTCACTGACAATGGATTCGACGGTGAAGGAACTGGCGGGCAGAGCTATCTGAAATACAACTGGAAAGCCGGAACCTCATATAGATTTCTAACTCATGGCGTACCGGATGGATCAGGAAACACCCTGTTCTCGTCCTGGTTCTTCGCTCCGGAAGTCGGGAACTGGCAGTTTATTGCAACCTGGAAAAAGCCCAATACAACCACCTACCTGACCGGGCTTTACTCCTTTCTGGAAAATTTCAACGATAAGGTTGGGTATACCGGGCGAAAAGCTTTTTATACGAATCAGTGGGTCAGGAGTACGACTGGCAACTGGATCGAACTGGCAACTGCTTCGTTTACCGGGGACGCAACCGCTAAAAACAGGCAGCGACTGGACTATGCGGGTGGGGTCGAAAATGGCCAATTCTTCCTGCAGAATGGTGGTTTCTTCGCCAATCCTGTTCCATTGAACAAATCCCTCAGCCGTCCGGCAACGGGTCAGCCACCCGCGGTCGATTTGCACTCACTGCCCAATGTACTTCCCTAAACGCTTCATCTGTTTCGTTTTAGTTGATCAGAATACGCTTAGCTTTCCCTAGTGAATGAATAAACAATCCATATATGCCTCAACGCCTGGTCGAATCTGCCTCTATGGTGAGCACCAGGATTATTTGGGACTTCCCGTCATTGCCTCGGCTATTTCGTGCCGAATTTACTTAACCGGCGAGCGCATCGACCAGCCAATTGTTCGACTACGCTTACCCGACATTGGTGGTCAGGAACAAATTAGCCTGACCGATCTACCCCTGACTTATCGGCATGATCGAGATTATTTCCGCAGTGCCATCAACGTGTTGCATCGCGCCGGGTTTCAATTTAGTCAGGGGATAGATGGTGAAGTCAGCGGGCAAATTCCGATTAACGCGGGTACATCAAGCTCATCAGCCCTGCTGGTTACCTGGCTCAATGTGCTGAGCCAACTGGCCGATAACCCTCAGGTGCTTCTTCCCAAACGGCTTGCAGAGCTTGCCTATATGGCCGAAGTTCTGGAATTCGGCGAACCGGGAGGTATGATGGACCACTACTCTACGGCACTTGGTGGTGTCATTTATCTGGAATCGAAACCGTTTATTCGATTAAAAACCTACCGTGCCACTTTAGGAACGTTCGTTCTGGGCGATTCGGGAGAGCCGAAAGATACCATCCGAATACTGGGACGGGTGAAACACGGTATGTTACGGATTGTGAAGCAATTAGCAGTTCTTAATCCAGCTTTCTCATTACATACGGCCAATGTCGATGAGGTAAAAAAGTACCGAAAATTTCTAACGAAAGACGATTATATACTTCTGAAAGGAACACTCTCGAATCGTGATATCCTTCAGGAAGCCCTGGCCCTGATTCAGTCGTCCGACCAATCGGCCGCACCGCTCAACGATGTTCGGCTTGGGCAGTTACTGACGGCCCACCATGCCAATCTTCGCGATGCGCAGCGAATTTCGACACCCAAAATTGACCGGATGCTCGACGCTGCTCTGACTGCCGGAGCGCTGGGCGGAAAGATTAACGGCTCAGGCGGGGGCGGTTGCATGTTCGCCTATGCGCCTGATAACGCTGAACAGGTAGCCGAAGCGATCGAACGGGAGGGCGGACGAGCCTACATTGTCAACGTGGATGAAGGAACAACTCAGCTACAGCAATCGTCACCAGTGAGAGCGTCCACCAGTCAGCTATCAACGAAGTAACAACTTTTGTAGTTGTGTATAGGTAATTAAATTGTCCGGGTAGCTTTGCTATAAATAATGGCATACCCTGATCATTTAATTACCTTTTTTATCTCTGGTCTAGCGCTAATTCGATGAATAACATGGCTGTGCTGCTACGCACTATTACTGTAATTGCCCTGACTCTATCCAGCACGGCAGAAATCGCTCAGGTTACCAAAGCGGATGCGCGTCAGACAGCTCAACGGCCAAATGTTATCCTCATCTACGCCGACGACCTTGGTTATGGCGACCTAAGCTGTTATGGATCGACCAAAGTCAAAACACCAAACGTAGACCGGCTGGCCAGTCAGGGATTACGCTTTAAGAACGCCTACGCAACCTCGGCAACCTGTACTCCCTCGCGCTATTCGCTCCTGACGGGTGAATACGCCTGGCGTCAAAAAGGCACGGGCATTGCCCCCGGCAATGCCTCACTTATTATCAAACCGGGGCGTAGTACGTTGCCCGGCGTGTTCAAAGCTGCTGGCTATCAAACTGCATCAGTGGGTAAATGGCATCTGGGCCTGGGTGGCCCCGAAGGACCAGACTGGAATGGTGACCTTAAACCCGGCCCGGTGGAAGTGGGATTTACTCACTCGTACATCATGGCTGCTACCGGCGATCGGGTGCCATGCGTGTACGTGGAAAATCATCGGGTCGTCAATCTTGACCCCAAAGACCCGATTCAGGTCGATTACAAGCAAAAGATTGGCGATGAGCCAACGGGCCGTGAGAACCCGGATAAGCTAAAGATGAAACCATCGCATGGCCACGACATGACCATCGTCAATGGCATTAGTCGCATTGGCTACATGACGGGTGGCAAATCGGCTCTGTGGAAAGATGAGGACATGGCTGATGTATTCACCAAACAGGCGGTTCAGTTCATTGAGAGCACTCAAAAAAACAAAGTGGCGGCCCAGCCATTCTTTCTTTACTTCGCAACCCACGATATTCATGTGCCGCGCGTTCCGCACCCTCGATTCGTGGGTAAAAGCGGGCTGGGGGCACGCGGAGATGCCCTCCTCGAATTTGATTGGGAAGTGGGTGAAATCCTGAAAACGCTCGATCGCTTACAGCTGACAAACAATACACTGGTACTGCTTTCGAGCGACAATGGTCCGGTTGTAGACGATGGCTATCAGGATCAGGCCGTACAAAAACTGAGTGGGCACCGACCCGCCGGGCCGTTGCGGGGCGGAAAATACAGCGCTTTTGAGGCCGGAACGAGAGTGCCGTTGCTCGTGCGCTGGCCGGGAAAGGTGAAACCCGGCCAATCAGACGCTCCCATCAGCCAGATTGATTTTCTGGCCGATTTTGCCGCTCTTTTAGGACAACAGTACAATCACACTGACGCTCCGGACACCGAAAATCAACTAAATGCGCTACTTGGTCGCGATCCGACCGGCCGTGCCGAGATTGTTGAACATGCCGGAACGTTGTCAATTGTTCAGGGATCATGGAAATACATTGATCCCAGCGACGGTCCAGCCTTTGAAAAATTCACGTCAACTGAATTGGGAAATAATCCCCAGCCTCAACTGTATAATCTTGCCACCGATCTGGGTGAAAAACGAAACGTAGCCAATCAATATCCCGCACGGGTACAGCAGCTAAAACAACGACTACAGGAAATCCGGCAGAAGGCAACGCAGTAATTGCTGATGATTCGTGGCAGGACTTTGGCTCAATGCCTTACCACGGTTATCAACTCGTCATCGGCAACCGTGGCACAACGCAGTTCAAACTCTACGTTGTTTTTATGACATACTGTGAAGGCAAAAAACAGTAGTAGTATCGATTGGTAGTCTTTATCTACTATTCTTAAATCCTTACGTTATGTTCAAATCCGCTTATCCCCTGGGCCTATTGCTTGGGTTATCGCTTTCCGTAACCGGCGTTTCTGCCCAATCGCGTAAACCGCTGTATACCTTTCCTTTAGGCGTCGAGGCCTATACCTACCGGGCTTATTTCCCCAAAGATGTAGTGGCCACGCTGGACACGATCAAGGCATTGGGTTTTACAGAAATGGAGGGTGGCACGCCAAAGGGTGTAACAACCGAAGAATACCGAAAAATGCTGGATAAACGGGGCATCAAGATGGTTGCTACTGGAGCCGGGTATGAGCAGATTGTGAAAGATCCGGAAAGCATCGTCAAAAACGCCAAACAACTGGGGGCTTCCTATGTCATGGTCGCCTGGATACCGCACGAAAAGAGCAACTTCACCATCGAGAACGCAAAAAAAGCCGTCGACGATTTCAACCGGGTGGGTAAGACCCTGAAAGACAACGGCCTTACGTTTTGCTACCACAACCACGGCTACGAGTTCGGTCCGTATCAGAACGGAACCCTTTTCGACTACATTGTTCAAAACACCAACCCGCAGTATGTATCCTTTGAGCTGGACATTTTATGGGCCCAGCACGGCGGTGCTGACCCGGTCGCGTTATTGAACAAATATGGCAGCCGCTGGAAACTCATGCACCTTAAAGACCTCAAAAAGGGCATTAAAGGTGACCTCAGCGGTGGTACACCGCCCGAAAACGACGTTGTACTGGGCAAAGGTCAGGTAGACATGCCCGGTGTATTGAAGGCTGGCAAAAAAGTAGGTATCAAGCATTATTTTATTGAGGATGAAAGCAATCACGAAGATGTTCAGGTTCGCCAGAGCATTGCCTATCTGAAAAATTTAAAGGAGTAGTGGCTTTTTTTAAATTCCTCTGAATAACAACAACTTCCCGAAAGCGTCATGCTTTCGGGAAGTTGATTTTTACCCCATTCTGTCAAATGCAAATCCGGCTGGCTGGTCACCTATCCATCTTCCTATTTCTTTTCGGCTTTCCACTCTTCGGGCAGCCCGTAACCGGCAAAGGTGATCGTATAACCGGATCAAACATTGCCACCAGAAGCCCGGTGCTTGGGAAACATGGCATGATTGCAACGAGCCATCCCCTTGCCACTCAGATTGGCCTGGATATACTCAAACAGGGCGGAACTGCGGTCGATGCGGCTATCGCGGCCAATGCCGCACTGGGTGTTATTGAACCCAATAATGGCGGTGTCGGTGGTGACCTGTTCGCGATTGTATGGTCGGCCAAAGATCGCAAACTGTACGGACTCAATGCCAGCGGCCGCTCGCCAAAAGGCTTATCGTATGAGACCCTAAAGACGGTTCTGGGCCAACGGGCGCAGATTCCATTGTACGGTCCACTATCGGTTTCGGTGCCCGGAGCAGTAGACGGCTGGTTTCAGTTGCATAAGCGTTTCGGTAAATTACCTGTTTCAACCCTTCTCGCACCGAGCATTCGCTACGCCCGCGAAGGCGTTCCGGTACCGCAGGTGATTGCCTACTCCTGGCAGGTAGCCGCCCGTCGGTTGGCCGACAATCGGGCCGACATCACCGAATTCGATAACTTTCGCAAAACGTTTCTTATTGACGGAAAGGCTCCAATGGAAGGGCAGGTATTCCGGAATCCGGATCTGGCCAATACGTACGAAAAAATTGCCAGGGGTGGCCGGAATGGATTCTATAAAGGAGCAGTAGCCGAAGCGATCGACCGTTATGCCCGCCGGGCGGGCCTATACTTACGGAAAGAGGATCTGGCAAGCCACCAGAGTACCTGGGTCGAACCGGTTTCTGTCAACTATCGGGGCTTTACGGTTCACGAACTTCCGCCCAATGGCCAGGGAATAGCCGTGTTGCAAATGCTTACAATTCTGGAGGGTTTTGACTTGAAAAGCCTCGGGCACAATAGCGCCGATTACCTTCATCTGCTGGTAGAAGCCAAAAAATTAGCCTTCGAAGATCGGGCTCGTTATTATGCCGATCCGGATTTTGCCAAAGTACCTGTCGATGCTTTACTGAGCAAAGACTATGCAGCGCGTCGTCGCAAGCTGATCGACCCCAGTAAAGCCGCCGAACGCATCGATGCAAGCGACCCTGCCCTCCGCGCTGGCGATACCGTGTACCTGACCGTAGCCGACGACGAGGGAAATATGGTATCGCTGATCCAAAGCAACATGCTCGAATTTGGCAGTGGTATGGTTCCTGATGGCCTCGGTTTTGTTTTTCATAACCGGGGAACCAGTTTTACGATGCAGCCCGACCACGCGAACGTTTATGCGCCCAACAAACGACCTTTCAATACCATCATTCCAGGCTTTGTCACAAAAAATGGTGAGCCCTTCCTCAGCTTCGGCGTAATGGGGGGAGCCATGCAACCCCAGGGTCATTTGCAGATTTTGTGCAACATTATCGACTTCGGCATGAACGTACAGGAAGCGGGTGACGCGGCCCGATTTAGCCATTCGGGCAGTAGTGAACCCATCGGAACGGTCATGAAAGACGGGGGGCGGCTGGCGTTGGAAAGTGGTATTTCCCGCGAAGTTCGTGCTGAGCTGGAACGTCGTGGGCATCATCTGGCCGAAACCGATTTCTTTGGGGGTTATCAGGCTATTCTGTGGGATGCTAAAAACCAGATCTACTGGGGTGCCAGCGAAATGCGTAAAGATGGTCAGGCTTCAGGTTTTTAATAATCGGCTGCATTGAATACACTGCATGACGTTTTAGTAGTTGAAAAACAGCCTGCTCACCAAATAGATCCGGCAATCGCCATGAGCATGTTTCTTACCATAAACCGTATCTTAAAACCGATCATCTTTCCATGGGCATTCCGTTCAAACAGCAAACTGCGGCTCTCTGCCTGCTTGCCAACTTAGTCTTTACTACTGGCTTCCAGAACAATGCATTCAGTCAGGGTTCCCCAAAAAACGTCGAATTCTGGCTGACCAACCCCAATCGATCAGTTCTATTTGTAAAGCAGCAGGGCACACTCTCATTCCGCACATCCATCAACGCGAATCCAACCATCGATATCGACGCCACGAAAACGTTTCAATCGATCGACGGCTTCGGCTATACGTTGACAGGCGGCAGCGCCATGCTCATCAACCGGATGGACGCTAAGGCGAAAGCAGCACTGTTGAAGGAGTTGTTCTCGACAGAAGGAAAAAGCATTGGCGTAAGTTATCTGCGGCTCAGTATTGGTGCATCGGATTTAGATGACCGGGTTTTCTCGTACGACGACCTTCCGGAAGGCCAGACCGATGTCAGACTTGAAAATTTCTCACTGGCCCCCGATCGTATTCACCTGATTCCGGTGTTGAAACAGATTCTGGCCATTAATCCTAACCTGAAAATTCTGGGCTCACCCTGGTCTCCACCAACCTGGATGAAGACAAATAACAACTCGAAAGGTGGTAGTCTGAAGCTCGACTATTATGACACTTATGCTCAGTATTTCGTAAACTACATTCAGGGTATGAAAGCCGAAGGCATTCGGATCGACGCCATTACCATCCAGAATGAGCCGCTGCATCCGGGCAACAACCCGAGTCTGCTGATGCTACCCGCCGAGCAGGCTACGTTTATCAAGAAGAGCTTAGGCCCTTCCTTCAAAAAAGCGGGCATTAAAACCAAAATTTTCCTATACGACCACAACGCCGATCGGCCCGACTACCCGATTTCGATCCTGAACGATCCGGAAGCCAAAAAGTACGTCGACGGATCAGCGTTTCACCTGTATGCCGGGCCCATTGAAGCACTCTCGAAGGTTCATGATGCCCATCCGGATAAGAACCTGTACTTCACCGAACAGTGGATTGGTGCACCGGGGAATCTGAAGGGTGATCTGGCCTGGCACGTGAAGACACTGATTATTGGCGCCACCCGAAACTGGAGCCGGACGGTGCTGGAATGGAACCTGGCAGCAGACCCGAAGCAGCAACCTCATACTGTTGGCGGGTGCACAGAATGCCTGGGGGCCATTACAATAGCTGGCAATACCATAACCCGTAATCCGGCTTATTACAATGTAGCCGTTGCGTCAAAATTTGTCCGTCCGGGTTCAGTAAGGATTCAGTCCAATACGTCAGAAACGCTGCCAAATGTGGCGTTTAAAACACCGGATGGCCGAAAAGTCGTGATTGTATTGAATACGAAGGCGTCAGCACAGGCTTTTAATATCCGCGAAAATGGCAAACAGATTAGCACATCGTTGCCAGCTGGTTCTGTCGGAACGTACGTCTGGTGATCTGTAATGGCTATTGTTGGCTTACTTCGACAATATGAACTCACCAATTCCAGCCGCTCCTGATGCTGATTTGGGAATATAAATAACCCCAAATCAGCCATTCCAATTATTTCTCTATCGTTTAGTTTAGGAGGACCCTCCTACTCCAGCAAATCGGGTCTCCGCATCCGTGTTCGTTCCAGTGCCTGTTCATACCGCCACTCGTCAATTTTGGCTTCGTGGCCCGATAACAGAATATCAGGTACGCGATGGCCTTCAAATTCGGCCGGGCGGGTGTAGACCGGAGGAGCCAGTAAATTATCCTGAAAGGAGTCCGTTAAAGCCGATGTTTCATCATTAAGCACGCCAGGCAATAACCGGATTATAGCGTCGGAAAGCACAGCCGCTGCCAGTTCACCACCCGATAGCACATAATCGCCAATGCTGATTTCTTTGGTAATAAATAACTCACGAACGCGCTCATCGACCCCTTTGTAATGTCCGCAGAGGATAATTAAATTCTGACGTAACGAAAGCGAATTAGCCGTTTGCTGATTCAGACGTTCACCATCAGGCGTCATGTAAATAAGCTCGTCGTAGGTACGTTCGGCCTGCAAAGACCGGATGCAGCGGGCAATCGGCTCGATCTGCATCACCATACCGGCTCCTCCGCCAAAGGCATAATCGTCTACCCGCCGATGTTTATCGGCCGTAAAGTCACGCAGATCATGCGCGACAACCTCCACATAACCACCCTGTTGCGCCCGCTGAAGAATGGAATGCGCAAAAAAGCTGTCCAATAATCGGGGCAAACAGGTAATAATATCAATCCTCATCGGTATCGTCCTCGTCGCCATTAACTTCTGGCTTTTCTTTGCTGTCCTCTTCCATGTAGATCGCCAACAAACCATCCGGTAGGGCAACATTCAGCTTCTGATTAGCCCGGTCTACCGTTTTCACAATATCGCTATTGATGGGAATCAGAACCTCTTTACCGAGATAATCCATGGCGATCAGATCCTGTGCATTCATGGCATACACACCACGAACTGTGCCTAAAGGTCCTTCCTGTGCATCGACTACCTGATAGCCGACAATCTCATGGAAATAGAATCGGGTTTCATCCGTAATCGGTTCCAGTTCATCGAGCGGTAAATAAGCACCGCAATTGATCAGTCGTTCGGCCTGTTCGATGGTATCAACGTCCTCAAAGGCAATAATTGCCCGGCTACCTTTCACGATAGCGATGGATTCGATGAAATACGGGATCAAGTCGCCTTTCACCTCCAACAGTACCGATTCCAGATCGGCATACTCACTGGCGTTATCAACGTCTAAATAAAGAACCAGTTCACCACTTACGCCATGCGTCTTGGTGATATGGCCTACCTGATAGCAATCGTCCTTAGTCATAGGGGAAGCAGCTGAGAAGCCGCATTTTCTGGCAAAAGTACGGCTTCCCGCCGGAACGCCGACTGGTTGCCTTACTCATAAAAAGAGCCTGCTCACAAACGAACAGGCTCTTTACTAATCCATTTTCCGGATTTCCGGTATAACCGGACCGGTCGAAAAACTATTCCGCAGCAGGAGCGTCTGCAACGGGAGTTTCTTCTGGTGCAGCAGCTTCCGTAGCTGGAGCCTCTTCAACGGCTGCTTCTACAGCAGGTGCTTCGGCAACAGGTTCTTCCACTTTGTTTTTCTTAGCGATCGCTTCAGCACGCGCTTCATTTACCTTACGCTCAGCTTCCAGACGCGCGGCACGAGCCTGCTCTTTGGTTTGCGTTTTGGTATCGGCCGAACCTGCTTTACGATTCTCTTTATCATCTTTCCAGGTTGTGAATTTCTCATCAGCCTGTTCCTGCGTGATAGCGCCTTTGTTAACGCCTACCTGCAGGTGTTTGCGATACATGATGCCTTCATGCGACAATACCGAACGGGCGGTATCGGTCGGTTGAGCACCAACTAAGAGCCAATGTACGGCCCGCTCCGACTTCAATACAACCGTCGAAGGGTCTGTGTTGGGATTATACGAACCGATTTTCTCGATGAACCGGCCATCACGGGGCGAAGTTGATTCTGCCACGACGATGTCGTATATCGCCATTCTTTTGCGTCCACGACGCGATAAACGGATTTTAACAGCCATTTGTGCTTGTTGGTTTTGATGGGAGACGCATCTCCCCTGTAAAACGTGGCCGCAAAGGTAAGGAAAGTTTTTGAAAAAATAATGCGAACTTCCTGTCTGTAAGTGAGAATATAGAAAATTCTAGTTCTCTTACCTACCGACAGGAGGTCCGCATGACAAAAAACCTGATTGACACGAGCCTATAAGCCGGGTTCTGTCCTCCGGGGTTAACCGAATGGCTTATCATTTATCTAGGATGGTCGTCACCGGCCACCTCATTCGACCTACCCGCGTCGGCATCTGGATTGTTCCCGGCTGGGATTACTCCAGAACGGGGACGAGCAGCCCCACATCCGACGCTTATTTGGTCTTTCAGCCCCTAAGGTTTATCCTGCCCCGTCGGTCGCCCGCCGGGCGGTAGGCTCTTACCCCACCTTTTCACCCTTACCAGTTCTTCAATGAGCGAATGAGCGAACTATTGCCTGAGTGGACCGGCTTGCGCCAGCTATTCACTCAATCACTCATTATCCCATTCGCTCATTGAAAAATCGGCGGTATATTTTCTGTGACACTGGCTGTCGAACGGCCGTTCCCAGCCGTCCTCCTTCCCGTTAGGAAGTAGAGTGCTCTGCGCTGCCCGGACTTTCCTCGCCTGATTGCTCAAACGCGATAAGCCAGCTCATATCGTTCAGGTATCACAAAGGTACACCCATCGTATCGGTTTCTCAAGCTGTCGTTCGATGTTTACGGTTATTCACCCGATACGCTCAAAACCAAAAACTCCCGGTTCGCAGCTGAAAGCTACTGATACCGGGAGTTTTCTTAGCTAATCAACGAATCTTCGTAGACAGCAATCCGATTAATTGGTTTTGGGATTTTTTGTCGGTGCGCTTCCGCTGGTTGGTGGATTATAGACGATTTCGTTATCCGGTACATCCCAGTAATCCAGATAGCCGTAGGTGATGGTTGCGTTTGTACTAACGACCCCCGTGCGGCTAAGCGCAACAGCTCCTTTTCGGCCTGTTTCAAGCAATCCCCAACGACGGGCATCGTAGAATGAAAGGGCGCGGAACAGTAAACCGATACGACGTTCGCGACGTAGTTCTTCTTTAGCCGCATCCAGCGTCAGGTTTTTTCCGGTAACGACAGCCAGACCGGCTCCCTGTGCCTTGCGAACCTCATCGATCAGGGCAAGACCTTCCTCAATCTTACTGGTATAGATCAGCGCTTCTGCTTTCATCAACTGGTTTTCTTCGTACGAACTTGCCAGGAATAATTCATAACCGCCTGCATTCGTGTTTGAGTACGAAATAACAGAGGCCAATCCTTCTGAACCAGACGCTCCCCGGTTAACCAGGTTCCATCGGGTAAAGAACGCATTACCCCGTGAGGTTTCCCCGATGTATGCCGAGGCTCTTTGCTGGAAATTATTAGACAGGCGAAGGTCACCCGTTTTGAAATCCTGAATCAACCGTTCGGAGATTTTATAGGTGTTGTTCGCACCCGTTGTTTTCCCGGAAACAGTACCAGCCGTTGGAGACAGGAAGTCACCGGCGGCATTGGAACGACCCGTAAAGACAAGATCAGAAGCCTGCACACCATTATTCGTAAGCGTCAGAATTTCGGCCCATTGAGCAGCTGTCATGGCGTTCACACGCGTATTGACCAGTATATTCCGGGCTTTCATTGTATTGATATTGCGAACCCACATGGCTGGCGTCAATATTCCTCCTTTACCAACACGGTTAAAGTTAGGAATTAAACCCGTCATCGTAGCCGTATAATCAGCGCTGGCCGTCAAGCCACTCAGAATTGTAGCCGCTGCATCGAAGTTTTTATTGGCTTCGGCAATCATGGCTTCTTTGGCCACATAATTACCGTTTGTACCATTCAGGGCTTCCCCATTTGCCTTATCGTTAATAATACCGGCATAATAGATGGAACCGATCCGGGAATACGCGTAGCCTTTCCACCAGTATGCCCAGGCTTTCAGAATGCCTTTTTTCGTATCCGCTTCGCCCGAAAACGTAGTCGCATCAATGTTAGCTAACAATGTATTAGCGGCATTGTTCATGTTATACATGTAGGCCCATTCGTAGTAGATCGAGTTCTGAAAACCCGTCGAGTTGACGTTGGCTGTAATCCGGATAAAATCGATCTGCTTATTGGGCGAGTTCGGATTCAGCAAAATCGTACCGTCATCGAGCGTAATCTGGTTTGGCGCACCAATCTGGTTAATAAAGACGTTAGCAATGTCGGTCCCGATGACGTCGCCCATTAACTCATGATTACCAATGGCTCCCGACCAGAAATACCCTGGCACGCCATCGTAATATTTTACATCTCTAAAACCGGTCACGTAAAACCCTTCGCCGAAGGCAATCAGACCAGTCTCGGTTTTTAAGGCCGGTGACGAAGGCTGGTTGGGGTTCTTAACGTCCAGTTGTTCTTTACAAGATGCCATAAACCCGGAGAAAGCCAGTGTTAAGGCAAGTATCTTTAACTTGTTCATAAGGTCAGTTTTTTGAGATGGGGTTCCTTAAAATCCGAAGTTCAACGAAGCCTGGTACGACTTAAAGTTTGGCATCGTGCTGTGGTCAGTTCCTCTGTCCCAGGCAGAGTTCGACGTTCCTGAGCTGATTTCCGGATCAAAGCCCGTGTACTTGGTAAGCGTCCAGAGATTACGTCCCGATAAAACAAGCTGGAGTCGTTTAACAGCCGGAATGTTAAATACTTTAGCCAGATCAACACCTACAGAAATGTTTCTCAGACGCAGGAACGACGCATCTTCATAGAAATAATCTTTGGTGCCGTTGGCTGTACGCTGTGCATAAACACCCCGGTAGAAAGCCGTCCAGGCACCGGTTTGCCCATCGATGGTGAAGGGGTTAGCATAATCGCTGTGGATACCATCTCTGTACATCCATTCTTTCGTCTGATTGTACAGGTGGCTACCGTTTACCCAATCAAGCTGAACACCAAAAGTAAGGAAGTTCTTGAAGGTCAGATCATTGATAAACGACATGTTGAATTTCGGGTTTGGATCACCGAAACTGTATTTATCTGCCGTGAAATAGGGCTGTTTCGTTGCTTTATTGACAACAAACCCGTTACTGGCAACCGTATAAGCTTCCTGTTCGGCCTGTGGAATGAAGAAGTTGCCGTTGGGGTCTTTCGCATCGACAGTACCTATGGTTTTGTAGCCATACAACTGCCCGATTTTCTCGCCCGCTTTCAGGACATAGTTGGTGCTACCTGCATTCGATGTAACAATAATCGGAGCATCGCCCCGGACGGCGATTATTTTGGAGGATTGTTTACCGAAATTGATCGTCGTATTCCATTTCAGATTAGAGCTATGGTAAACAGTCGAATTTAACGACATCTGAAGCCCATTCGAACCTAAGGTAAAGGCATTATCGGTCAGTTTCCCCAGTCCGACAGAAGGAGCCACGTCAACCTGGTAGATAGCATCTTTTGTTTTCCGATCCCAGTAGGTAGCTGATAGCGCAATGGCATTTAACCAGCTGCTGCCTTTAAATAAGCTAAATACCATGTCGGTTCCAATTTCCAACTCTTCCGATACCTCTACGCCCAATGCCGGGTTACTCTGCTGATTGGCGTAATAAAATGCCGTTGTGTTCCCTACCGTTGTTGGCGTAATGGTTACGTAACGGTCGAAAGGCTGAGGCTGGATACCCGCCTGACCATAGGCTGCCCGCAGTTTCAATTCTGGCAGGAAGCTGTTTACAGAACTATTTTGCCAGAACTTCAGCGCCGATAAACGC
Source organism: Spirosoma endbachense (assembly GCF_010233585.1). Taxonomy (NCBI): domain Bacteria; kingdom Pseudomonadati; phylum Bacteroidota; class Cytophagia; order Cytophagales; family Cytophagaceae; genus Spirosoma; species Spirosoma endbachense. Next base: position 6,299 of record NZ_CP045997.1, on the reverse strand, counting down.
AGGTAAGCATCGCCACGCGGGAAGGTAAATGGCTTGGAGCCCTGACCAAAGGCCGATGAATAATCACTCCGGAAACCACCCGAAATCCCGGCAAACTCACCATATTCGAACCGCTGATTCAATAAATAGCCATAGGTAATAAATGGCTCCGAGTAATCGCGATAGACCCGCCACGATGTGGTATTTGCGGCATTGTAGGGCGAATAGGCAGCCGGTAAACCAATGCCCGCACTGGTATATTCTTTTACCTGACTGTTACGCCAGTCGAACAATGCCTGGGTGGTCGATTTGATCGGGACATTCAGGTGAAAATCTTCTTTAAAGTCAAAAGAAGCCGTAGCCGTTGCCAGGAAATTCTGGAACACTTTACTGTTCACATACTTTGTGAGATCACCCGTATTCGTTGTGTTGTAGTTCGAGATATAGTTGGTTGATCCCTGCGTTAACCAATATTTGTTATTGGCATTGTTTGCCTGGTTCATGTATTCCAGATCACGGTTCTGCGTCTGGAAATTCAACCCGTATTTCAGGTCTAAATCAACATACTTCGGAAACTTATAATTAAGGTTCAGGTTCTGAATGATGTCAACCTTATTGTCATTGTTCCGGGTGTATGCCTGCCGATACGATGGGTTCGACGCATTGATACCAATGGTCTGGTTCATGTTATAAGGAATAGAACCATCCGTGGTTGTCAGATCAAAATCAGCCAATGGATACGCATTCAACAAGCTGAACAGAATGGTCCGGTCACTGGTTTTCAGTGTGCTTTTGGTGTAAGCTAACTGCGTGATCGAACGAAGGGTAAGCCCTTTGGCCAGCTGCATCCCAATGTTGGCCGATAGGTTGCTCCGATCCCAATACCCATTGTTAATAATGTTACTTTCCTGATGGCTATTGGAAGCAGACAGGCCAAAATCGGCTTTCTGACTTCCACCCGAAATGGAAACACTGTTATTAACTGTTTGGGCTGGTTTGAAGAAATAATCGAAGTGATCGTGGTATAGCAGATTCGCGTTGTAAGGCTTGCTGTTCGTAACGGTCGGGTCAGTAGAATTATACTGTACGTTCTCCGAATAGATGCCATTGAGAGCATCATATACGATTGGCTTACCCGACGATCCAATGATATTATTGCTGGCATCGGTGGCAAAAGCATGGAATTTCGCTTTGCTTAAACCGCCTACATTCAAGTATGTATTTTCTGCAATGCTGGACGAGAAATCGATATTCAACACGCCGTTTTTACCTTTTTTGGTAAACAGTTGAATTACACCGTTTGCGCCCTGCGCTCCATAAATAGTAGCTGCTGCTGCGCCCTGTACTACCTCAACCCGCTCGATTGAGTTCAAATCAATCGTTTGCAGGCTGGTCGCTCCCATTTGGATACCATCAATCAGAATCATGGGTTGCGTTCCCCGGTTGATGGTGTTGATTCCGCGCAACAGAATGTTTACGTCAGCGCCCGGTGTACCGCTCCGGCTGGTGATCTGAGCACCCGGAATTTTACCGATCAGGGCTTGATCTACAGAAGCAGAAGGCGTTTGTGGTAAATCTTTTCCACTAACGGATTCAACCGATATGGCAATTTTCCGTTTGTCGGTAGCAACCCCGACCCCTGTTACGACAATTTCGGCAAGTTGTTTGGTATCCGTTGCTAATTTGACATCAATGACTGAGTTCGCTCCTATCTCAACTTCTTTGGACGCCATGCCAATGAAGGAGAACACCAACGCACCTTTTGCAGGGGCCGCTATCGAGTAGGTACCACTGCCATCCGTGACAGCTCCAACCGTGGTCCCTTTTACGACCACCGACACACCGGGAAGCGTGGTTCCATCTTCAGCTGAAGATACCTTTCCCGTAATTTTCCGTTCCTGCGCCCAACAAAAAGCCCAGGTTGAGCACACCAGCAGGAGGCTCAACAGTAAATTTCTTCTCATAAATTGATTAGAGTAGATTAGGTTATAATACTTGCAGTAAGTATCCTGCAAAAGTAGGTGAGCATTTTTTTAATCCAAAGGCAAATATAAAAAAAATTATAATTTCTTATAAAAACTGATCGACATACCCTTAAAATTAATAATTCATTTTTAGTCTATATTTTAATATAATATTACATTTTATGAAAGAAATACAAAATTATATACCGATCTTAGTTAATTTATTATTGTATACATATATATCTATTAAGCATACATAGTAAGCTCTTTATAGAATAAAAGTACAATTTTACACAAAACACAATCTGCAAGAATTAGTCCAGAATATGAGTATTTTTACTCATTAAATCAGGAATTTACAGGCATTACCAAAGATTAAATTGTATTTTAATTATAGTTTAATATTAAATTCTACAAAGTATTCTTTAAGCGCGTCTAATAGCCCACTATTAACCATAAAGCCATATAAAATCAAGCAAGAAAATTCCTACTAATAAAAAAGAGAGTACCGATAAGTTTTTCACTAGATAAGCTCTGCGCGCTCTTTGTTTGTTTTTGCGGCCCAGCAATCCTATCCCCTCTAAGGTCGGATAGCCTAAGTGCAATTGAGTTGATTGTTGAACCTATCGCTTTGGATGCCTCTTTATCTGGGAAGCAAATCAGATAATACCTATAAGATTGGCACTGATAGCGCTTAAAGTTTTGCTATCCATCCAATATCCAGTTTCCATTTACCGGGATGAAAGAGTGCTTCAGGGGTTATTTTCGCCTGTTCGTGTAGCATTTGCGTCATCTATACAGATAACCCAACAAGCGATTCAAAGTCTATATCTGGCAAATTGTTCTGGACCACACCCATAAAATCTAGCGCGACCAAGCGGGAATTTATATGCAGGCAATAGTGATCACCTACCCGCTGAAGGAATAAACTGCTTTAATTCAAGCATGAGCAGCATTGCTAATGAACGGAATTCATTAGTTGGCAAGAAATAAAATGACGAAGAATCGTACATATCGCTGGTTACAGCGGATACGTTCTACGATCATGGTACTGATTGTCAGGCATAAATCCTGTCCGATCTGTACCATGTGGCGTTTCAGGAGGCATTTATGTACTTTGGCAAAGTACCTGCTGGATTCGGCGGGCCTGCTCCTGTAGCCGTAGTGTATGGGCATGAAGGCACTCGATGGTTGCCTGTTCAGATAGTTGATTCTGCGCCGACGATTTATCCATAACGCTTATCAACTGGCTGATTTCCTGAATCATCGCACAATGAACCTGTTCAAGATCACAAAGTGGGTATTGACCATAGAAGTTAGCACCGGGATGCATCAATTTGCGGGCTACCTGTTTGTGAGCAGCAATCGTTTGACTTAAAGTTTCATACCAGGTATGAAGATCTATGACTGCGTGGTGCCAGTTTTCAATTACAACCGGTAAGTCAGCAGAGCTTGAAGGGACATACTCATCGGTCTTATTACTTGATGTTATTCTAATCATTCCGTAAAATCCTGTAGGCAAAACGCCTGTATTTTTGACCTGAATAGTTAAACAAAGTCACAAGTATGTAACTGAAACCAGTACATATAGAAACCCAATGTCGCCCTGGATCTTTCGTAGTTGCCGTGCTGGCAAACCAGCCATACTTAGGGCAATCTCCGGCATCAAGTAAACAACTTGTAAGCTGGAATTTTGCACGATCGAACAGGCGACATTTACTATAGATTTTATGCAATAATCAGGCCGTTTTGAGGGAAATTCCCAAAAAAACGGCCTGATTCCAGGAAAAATAGGGTTATTGTTTATTACGAACGGTGTACGCTATTAATATGACGGGCCAGAATGCAAACTCGACATTTACGTTTTCCCGAATGTGCATCATCAAAAAGTCAGCCCGACTGTTAGCACCGCACTACGTCCATCGGAAGGCCAGACACCCGGCCCTGGGTAAAATGTCGGACGCTTGGTAAAATATTGTCTGTTGAGCAGGTTATTGACACTCCCCCGCAGGGTCAATTGGCGGCCAATGTGCCAGGTTCCATTCAGGTCCCATAGGCTATAGGCAGACACGGGTCCAATTGCCCCATTAGCCGACGCTACGGTTGTGTTCAGTGGATCGGAGAATGTTTGGCTAACGTAACTGTACTGAAGTGTCAGGCTGGCGGTTCCATACCGGGCCGTCAATCCATTTCGGGTTGTCCAGCGGGGAGCCGATTCAACCTGATTGCCCTTCACTGACCGATTTTCGCTTCCAGTCGATACCTGACCATTGATATACCGTGCATGGTTAACCGCGGTTGATGTAAATCCACTGATCAGGACTTTGTCGGTACGAATCAACTGCGATTCAAGCAGAGCCTCGATACCCGTACTTCGGCTGTCGCCAATGTTTGTCCGAAAAATATAGTTCGTTCCGTCCGGATTCGTCAGTAGCAAAGTACCCAGCCGATTACGGTATAAAAGGTCAAAGAGTGTCAGATTTATGTGTACGCCCTGCCAGCGTCCCTCAATGCCTAGTTCGGCGTTATACCCATACGCATCTTTCAGATTCTTATCGATCTGTTCATAGGTCGAGGCTGGAATAATATCCTTGAAAACCACGGGGCGGTACGCCTGCGACCAGCCGCCGTATAGTTTCACTTCATCCGTAAGTTTATAGTTCGCATTGACACCCAACAAGGCAAAATGATGGCTAATATTTGTTGGGAGATTAGCGGGGTCATAATAGGTAATAGTTCCACGCATTTCGGTCGTTCCGCTTTCAATCCGAATGCCGGGCGAAATGGTCAGACGATCTGTAAGGTTGAGGTTATTTTCGGCAAAAAAGGCGATGTTTTTCGTTCGATAATGCAGGTCTCGCTTAAATGGAGTACTCAGGGAGAGATCAAAATCACTACCCGTTGAGCCTACGCCAAGCTGCTGCCGGTGCAGGTCTGTTCGCATTAACTGGACACCAGCGGCTAAAGCTCCGCCAACGGAGCCCAATTTGTATTGATGTAGTATCCGGGCTTCTGTTGTATAACTATTGAAATGGTCGACATCCACCTGCCGGGGCCGATATTGGCCGGTCATTCGATTAACGGTGTCAGGTATTGTTGCAAAGGCGTCAATCTGAACACTGTTTCGAGCCCCCAGTACGGCCGATGTTGTCCAGAGCAAACTGGTCCGATCGGAGATTTGCCAGGCCAGTTTCAGCGATGGAACATAAATATCCGGATTAAAATAGTTTCGACTCCGGGTCGACTGGCGCGGGTCCTGTGCAAACATGGCATCGGTGAGCGGACCGGGAATCTGGTAGGTATACGTTGAGCGGCCTAGTTCTGCAGTTAGCCCCAGGCGCTTCGTTGCCTGAAAGTGCAGCCGCCCCAGTTGAGCTTCGGCATCCGATTTACTATTTTCCCGATATCCATTCGAATGCCGTCGGTAATAATAGGCATAGTATGTCCACTTGCCAACTCGACCACCAATGGCATTATAGGTACTCAACAGGCCGTATGTCCCAACAGAATTGAGCGTCTGGAAACTGAATCGACGCGAGGTATCGGCGCCTTTAGTTACGTAATTAAGCATACCGCCAAATTGCGCACCGTATTGTAGCGAACCCATTCCTCGCACAAACTCAATCCGATCAATACTTTCCATCGGAGGTGAGTAATGGCTAGCCGGATAGCCATACATATCGGAGTTGGTAATGATGCCATTCTGGCGAATATTATTTTCCCACGATCGGTGTGGGTCCAGACCGCGTGTAGCAATATTTATCTGGTTACCGGTGCCGTCCATGTCGTAAATGAACACACCGGGAATTCGGGCAAACACCTGTCGCGGATTCTTTTCGGCGACATTGACGTCAATGTCAGACAGCCGAATAACCTCACTGCGTTTACCGCCCATCAGGTAGGTATTGTGCACCTCGGGTAATGATTCAACAACGGTCGGTCGTACGCCTTTAACCGTAATTTGATTGAGCGTATGCGTTCGTATTGAGTCGGTATCTGTCTTTAGCTGACCAATAGCTACAGGCGCATACTGCCCAAGTACAAGATAAAGTACGAAACCGGTTACCGATCGTCTGAAATGTTTTTTTGTATAGGGGAAGGAACGTTGTGTCATGTGCAGATAATTTACACTCACATGACTGTTTCGATCAATAAAACACCTAGTACTCTTCCAATTTATATTTTATACGGAATAGTCATGAATGGGGTTGATGACAAACCTATAAGCTGGGCTGCCGATGCGCCGGGCCGCCCAATGCTGTCAACTTAAGCATCAAGTTGCTCTTCTTCGATTAATTTGGGGCTTTCTAGGCCTTTTCCGTTGGCGGCTAAATGCTCGGTTTGGCTTCGACAACG